>NZ_CP099734.1:2861753-3577192 GCF_025398175.1 Photobacterium sp. TY1-4 | reverse complement strand
GCTCGACTCCACACTGAAAAATAAAACACGAAAGGGATGCAATTTTATACCTGCTGGCGCCGGATCGCCAGCAAAGAGATCGCAGATCCAGTGAATAAGATCCGACTTATACACATTGATCGCACAATAATTCCTAAGATCAACACAAATTCACCGCCCTTTACCCACAATACTATTAACAATCGCGGTGGGAACGCGGATCCGCAAGCGAACTATTTGTTATGTCTAATAACTCCTAGTTATTAAAAGATCATCCCATTAAAAGATAGCATTATCAATAAACAAGCCGTCCACGACCGTATTTTGAGGAGTAAACTGGATGAAACGCTGGATTAAAACAACCTTGACCGCCGTAGCACTCACGCTGACTGCCAGTCAGGCAGCCATGGCGGCGACCGATGTCAAAGTCGGCATGTCAGGCCGCTACTTCCCGTTTACCTTCGTCAAGCAGGATCAGCTGCAAGGCTTTGAAGTCGACCTGTGGAACGAAATCGGCAAGCGCAATGACTACCAGGTGGAGTTTGTCACCGCCAACTTCTCCGGCCTGTTCGGCCTGCTGGAAACCGGCCGGATCGACACCATTTCGAACCAGATCACCATCACCGAAGCCCGCCTGGCCAAATACCTGTTCGCAGACCCGTATGTGATTGACGGTGCCCAGCTGGTCGTTCGCAAAGGCAACGACAGCATTCAAAGCACCGCAGACCTGGACGGCAAAACCGTCGGGGTGAACCTGGGTTCAAACTACGAGCAGCTGCTGCGCGAGCTCGATAAAGACGGCAAGATCAACATCAAGACCTATGAAACCGGGATCGAGCACGATGTCGCCCTGGGCCGGACCGACGCGTTCGTGATGGACCGCCTGTCATCGGTTGAGCTGATCAAAAAAGCCAACCTGCCGCTACAACTGGCCGGCGAACCGTTCGAGCGCATTGAAAATGCCTGGCCGTTCCTGAAGACGGAGAAAGGCGAGAAACTGCGCGATGAGGTGAATCAGGCGCTGAAGGCCATGCGGGAAGACGGTACCCTGACGGAGATTTCTCGCAAGTGGTTTGATGCCGACATTACCCGCTAAGCAATCGCTCAAGACATTTCCCAATAAAAATCCTTATACTAAAAGGCTCACCGCAAGGTGGGTCTTTTGTCGCTTCTATTCACCCAATTGACTACGGAATACCGATTTACTATGGGTTTTGACTTTGACTACATGCTGTCGCTGATGCCGATCCTGCTGAAATATTTGGGGACCACCCTGAATATGGCCGTCTGGGGTCTGGTGTTTGCCCTGGCCCTGGCCCTGGTCCTGGCCCTGCTGCGGATCTACCGCGTCCCGGTGCTGGATCAGTTCAGCCAGCTCTATATCAGCTTCTTTCGCGGCACCCCGCTGCTGGTACAGCTGTTTCTGCTCTACTACGGCCTGCCACAGGTCTTTCCGGTGTTCGTCGGCCTCGATGCCTTCAGTGCAGCCGTGATCGGCCTGAGCCTGCATTTTGCCGCCTATAAAGCCGAGACCATCCGGGCGGCGATTATCGGCATTGACCGCAGCCAGATGGAAGCCAGCCTGTCGATCGGAATGACCGAGCTGCAGGCCATGCGCCGGATCATCCTGCCGCAAGCCAGCCGGGTGGCTCTGCCGTCGCTGATGAACTACTTCATAGACATGATCAAATCAACGTCGCTGGCCTTTACCCTCGGGGTGGCTGAAATTATGGCCAAGGCCCAGATGGAGGCATCGTCCAGCTTTAAGTTTTTTGAAGCCTTCCTGGCCGTGGCGCTGATTTACTGGGGGATCGTACTGATCCTGACCCGCGTCCAGAGCTGGGCGGAAACCAAACTCAACAAGGCGTACACACGATGATCAAGATGAGCCACCTGGCCAAGCGCTTTGGCGACAGCACCATTTTCTCCGGTCTCGATCTCACCATCGAAAAAGGGGAAATCGTGGTGGTGATCGGGCCGTCCGGCACCGGCAAATCGACCCTGCTGCGCTGCCTCAATTTCCTGGAAACCGCCGATGACGGCCAAATCACCATCGGCGATGTCACGGTCGACTGCCCGCAGGCCGCCAAGCGCGACGTCCTGGCCCTGCGCCGCAAGACCGGCTTTGTATTTCAGAACTACGCCCTGTTTGCCCATCTGACGGCCCGCCAGAACATTGCCGAAGGGCTGATCACCGTCAAGGGCTGGACCAAGCCAGATGCCTATGCGCGTGCCCAGCAGATCCTCGATGACATCGGCCTCGGCGATAAAGGCGATCACTACCCGGCGGCCCTCTCCGGCGGCCAGCAGCAACGGGTGGGGATCGGCCGGGCGATGGCCCTGGAAGCCGAGCTGCTGCTGTTTGACGAGCCGACTTCAGCGCTCGATCCGGAGTGGGTCGGCGAGGTCCTGACCCTGATGCAAAAACTGGCCACCCGTCATCAGACCATGCTGGTGGTGACCCATGAAATGCAGTTTGCCCGCGAAGTGGCCGATCGGGTGATCTTCATGGCCGACGGCGAGTTTGTCGAGCAGGGCAAACCGGATCAGATCTTTACCAATCCGCAGGATCCGCGGTTGAAAAAGTTCCTGAATAAAGTCGGGATCCGCGAAGGATCCTTGCACTCAACGTCACAAACAGTATAATTCAGCGCCCGTAGTTTGCTGCGGGCATAATCATTGACTATTTTCAGGCCAGTGATTACAATTCCGCCTCTTTGTTTAGAGGTACCGATTGCTCGCAGTCGGAACTTGGAAACAAAACTTAAAAACTGATCAGTTAATTTAAGGTAAAACCCATGAAACGCACTTTTCAACCTTCAGTTCTAAAGCGCAAGCGTACTCACGGCTTCCGTGCACGCATGGCTACTAAGAACGGCCGCGCTGTAATCAATGCACGTCGCGCCAAAGGCCGTAAGCGTCTGTCTAAATAATCTTTGATTATTTTGAGTAAGCACGCTTTCTCTCGGGAGTTACGTCTGTTAACTCCCGAACATTATAAAAATGTCTTCCAGCAAGCTCACCGCGCTGGCTCTCCACACTTAACCATTCTTGCCCGCCCTAACGGCCTTGACCATCCACGCCTCGGTTTAGCTGTCCCGAAAAAACAGATCAAAACTGCTGTCGGCAGAAACAAGTTCAAACGTCTTGTTCGCGAAAGCTTTCGCTGCAAGCAAGCCGATCTGCCAGCCTGTGATTTTGTCGTTATTGCCAAGAAAAGTGCCCAGGAGCTCAGCAATGAAGAGCTGCTTAAGTTGCTAGATAAGCTATGGCATCGCCTGTCTCGCCGCTCGCGTGGCTAGTCATTAGACTAGTCCGCTTTTACCAACTGGCTATCAGTCCGCTCATCGGACCGCGCTGCCGCTTTACCCCGACCTGTTCTCAATACGCACTTGAATCAATAAAAGCGCATGGAGCGTTAAAAGGGTGTTGGTTCGCGACGAAACGTCTATTAAGATGTCATCCTTTAACTGACGGGGGTTATGACCCCGTTCCGCCAACCAAGCATAACGACAGAGATAAGTAACGATGGATTCCCAACGCAATATTCTGTTAATTGCCCTACTCTTTGTTTCGTTCCTACTGTACCAGCAGTGGACCATGGACAATGCCCCTCAACCACAAGGACAGGGTGTAGCGCAACAAGTCAACAACAGTGGTGATGTTCCCTCACATTCCGGTGATGGCCAGCCAATTACTGACCAAAACACGTCCGATAATCTAATCACCATCAATACCGATGTACTGGCGCTGACTGTCGATACGCTTGGCGGTGACGTCATTGAAGCCAAACTGCTGGCTTATGACAACGAACTCGACTCCGCAGACCCGTTTGTCCTGCTGAAAAACGAAGCAGGCCATACTTTCAACGCCCAATCCGGCCTGATTGGCGCCAACGGGATTGACACCACAGCCGGCCGCGCTCAACTGAGCGTCAGCGCTGACAGTTTCACGCTGGCAGACGGCCAGGACGAGCTGCGTGTCCCGATGACCTACAACAAAGACGGCATTGCGTACACCAAGACCTACATCCTGAAACGCGGCAGCTACGCGGTGGATGTGGCCTACACCATCAACAACCCAACAGACAATGCCGCGACCGTGCAGATGTACGCTCAGCTGAAGCAGAACCTGCTGGATGACGGTGGTAACCTGGCGATGCCAACTTATCGTGGCGGTGCCTACTCGGCGGATGACACCAAATACGAAAAATACAGCTTCGACGATATGCAGGACAAGAACCTGAACCTGACGATCGCTGAGCAAGGCTGGGCCGCAATGATGCAGCACTACTTCGTGTCTGCCTGGATCCCACGCACCAACGAAGCAACCAACCTGTACACCCGCACCGGCAACGGCCTGGGTTATATCGGTGTCCGCCTGCCGGTGACCACCGTCGCCCCGGGCAGTGAGCAAACACTCACCGCGACCCTATGGGTCGGTCCGAAACTTCAGGATCAGATGGAAGCGACTGCGCCGCACCTGAACCTGACCGTTGACTACGGTTGGCTGTGGTTCATCGCCAGCCCGCTGCACAGCCTGCTGTCGTTCATTCAGGGCCTGGTGGTGAACTGGGGTGTGGCGATCATTATCCTGACCTTCATCGTCCGTGGCGCCATGTACCCGCTGACCAAAGCACAGTACACCTCCATGGCGAAAATGCGCATGCTGCAGCCAAAACTGCAAGCGATGCGTGAGCGCCTGGGCGATGACCGCCAGCGCATGAGCCAGGAAATGATGGAGCTGTACAAGAAAGAGAAGGTCAACCCACTGGGTGGCTGTCTGCCAATCTTGCTGCAGATGCCAATCTTCATCGCCCTGTACTGGTCCCTGATGGAGTCGGTTGAACTGCGTCACGCGCCGTTCTTCGCCTGGATCCATGACCTGTCAGCTCAGGACCCGTACTACGTCCTGCCGATCCTGATGGGTGTGACCATGTTCCTGATCCAGAAGATGAGCCCAACGACTATCACCGATCCGATGCAGCAGAAGATCATGACGTTCATGCCGGTGATGTTCACCTTCTTCTTCCTGTGGTTCCCGTCCGGTCTGGTCCTGTACTGGCTGGTGTCGAACGTGGTGACGCTGATCCAGCAGACGCTGATCTACCGTTCGCTGGAAAAACAAGGCCTGCATTCCAAGTAATGTCAGCCTCAAGCTTTCAAAAGGCGGCCGATGGCCGCCTTTTTTGTTTCGCCACGCCCGGCCCGGTTGCTAGCGCTGGGCATTCGCCACGAGTCTGATTACAATTGCAGCATAGACCCCCGCGATTTAGTCAGCGAATAACAAAGCAAGCTCACATGATGAACGAATATACGGACACCATTGTCGCGCAGGCCACCCCACCGGGGCGTGGCGGCGTCGGCATTATTCGCGTCTCTGGCCCCAAGGCCAAAGACGTCGCCCTGGCCGTCGCCGGCCGGGCGCTTAAACCCCGCTTCGCGGAATACCTGCCGTTTAAAAACGAAGACGGCAGCGCACTGGATCAGGGCATTGCCCTGTTCTTCCAGGGACCGAACTCCTTTACCGGAGAAGATGTGCTCGAGCTGCAAGGCCACGGCGGTCCGGTACTGATGGATATGATGATCCGCCGTATCCTGCACATTGACGGCATTCGCGCCGCGCGACCTGGGGAGTTCTCCGAGCGAGCCTTTATGAACGACAAGCTGGATCTGGCCCAGGCTGAAGCCATTGCCGATCTGATTGATGCCAGCTCCGAAGAAGCGGCGAAAAGTGCGTTCCAGTCGCTCCAGGGCGCTTTCTCGACCCGGGTCAACGCGCTGGTGGAAGCCCTGATCCATTTGCGTATCTACGTCGAAGCAGCCATCGACTTTCCGGAAGAGGAAATCGACTTTCTCTCAGACGGCAAAGTCAGCGGCGATCTGCACGACATCATCGCCCGACTCGGCGACGTGCGCCGTGAAGCCAACCAGGGTGCGATTATTCGCGAAGGGATGAAGGTGGTCATCGCCGGGCGTCCGAATGCCGGCAAATCCAGCCTGCTCAACGCACTGTCCGGCAAGGACAGCGCAATTGTCACCGATATTGCCGGGACCACCCGGGACGTGCTGCGCGAGCACATCCATATCGATGGCATGCCGCTGCACATCATCGATACCGCCGGGTTACGCGAGGCTTCGGACGAAGTCGAGCGGATCGGGATTGAACGGGCCTGGGACGAAATCCGCCAGGCCGATCGGGTGCTGTTTATGGTCGACAGTACCACCATCGATGCCACGAATCCGGCCGACATCTGGCCGGACTTCGTCGAACGTCTGCCGGATAATCTCGGCCTGACCGTGATCCGCAATAAGGTAGAGCTGACCGGAGAGTCGAGCGGCATTTGCCACGTCAACAACCCACCGCTGATCCGCCTGTCAGCCCGTACCGGCGACGGCGTCGACAGCCTGCGTGAGCACCTCAAGGCCTGCATGGGCTTTCAGGGCACCACCGAGGGCGGCTTTATGGCCCGCCGCCGCCACCTCGAAGCCCTGGAGCGCGCAGCGAGCCATTTAGAAACCGGCCGCGACCAGCTCGAAGGCTTCATGGCCGGCGAGATCCTGGCCGAAGAGCTGCGCCTGGCCCAGCAACACCTCAGCGAGATCACCGGAGAGTTCACCTCCGACGATCTGCTCGGCCGGATCTTTACCTCCTTCTGTATCGGGAAGTAATTCCGCCAGCCGCCTGCCCCACAGGCGGCTGGTAGCCCTCGCTCCCGCATCCCTGCTCAGTCATTCCCGAGACTTGCCACAGAGGATCTTCAAACGCCCTCAGGAGCGACGCGGGCGCTTCCAGCCCCAGAACCAAACAAAACCCAATACCACCGTCTCCGCCAACCTGCGGCGCGTACACATCATCCCCCCGGAATCAGGCCTTCATCGCCAGCGATCTCTCGAACAGGCAGCCCCGCATCCGGTATCAGTCATTCCCAAGGATCCCCGCTCCGGGATCCTGCCGGCATCTCCGCGTCGATCGCAAACCAGATCCTGCCTATCGGCTCGCCAAGGGATCCAACGGCACCCACGATCCGGATCACCTTGTGTATAACACTGTGGCTGAAAGCTGAAAAACCCCACAGATTCCCGCTTTTCTCCAGCGTCAAAGCCAGTACAATGCCTGTGAATAATTTATCCAGCGAGGGAACCATGAGCCATATCACCCTAATTACCGGCAGCACCTTGGGCGGCGCCGAATACGTTGCGGACCACCTGGCCGAGCTGCTTGAGCAAGACGGCCACAGCACCGACATCATCAATCAGGCCGACCTGGCTACGCTCAATACCGAGAATATCTGGCTGGTGGTGTGCTCCACCCACGGGGCCGGCGAATATCCGGATAACTTCCTGCCTTTTACCGAGCAACTGAGCACCGAGCAGCCGGATTTGAGCCCGCTACAATACGGGATCATCGGCCTGGGCGATCGCAGTTACGATACCTTTTGCGCGGCCGCCAAAAATATCGATCAGTTGCTGGGATCCCTGGGTGCAAACCGACTGGGAGAGCGACTGGAGATTGATGTATCCCAGGATCCGGTCCCGGAAGATCCGGCAGAAACCTGGCTGGAAACCTGGAAAAACCACCTGCGCGGTTAAATAATCAACAAAAATAACACCCAAACCGAGCCTGAGATTCACTTTTTTCTGTGGGTAACTATAGATCTAAACCGTGATCAACCCATAGTTATCCATTGAATAAGATCCAGGCGGCCCACCCCTTGTTGATAACTCGGCTTTTTGATCCCAGCTAATCCTTGGGAAGATCCATGGCACTCCACAGCAAATGATCCTCTCTAACATTATGATCATTAGGATCATTTCACGCTTATCCACACGATCCGGCGAACTAAATAATAGATCCAATAAAAGATCTTTAAAAAGATCTTATATATATTTAAGAACCGCTTTTTCCCGGATCAAATGATCATCACGAAAGATTCTCTCAGCCTCAGAAAAAGGATAGAATGATCCACCTTTGCTCGCAGATACGCGTTGGCGATTTTGAATACCTGAGGTAGTTTCATGTTTTACCAGGATAACTTTGATGTCATCGTCGTTGGTGGCGGCCATGCCGGTACCGAAGCCGCTTTGGCAGCTGCCCGAATGGGACAAAAAACCTTACTTTTAACGCATAACATCGATACGCTGGGACAAATGTCATGTAACCCAGCCATTGGCGGGATCGGGAAAGGACACCTGGTTAAAGAAGTGGACGCCCTGGGAGGCCTGATGGCCCAGGCGATCGATAAGGGCGGGATCCAGTTCCGGACCCTGAACTCATCGAAAGGCCCAGCCGTTCGTGCCACCCGTGCTCAGGCCGATCGTGCCCTGTACAAGGCAGCGGTCCGTGAAAAACTGGAAAACCAGCCGAACCTGATGCTGTTCCAGCAGGCCGTGGATGATCTGATCGTCGAAAATGATCGCGCCGTTGGTGTCGTGACGGAAATGGGGCTGAAGTTCCGCGGCAAGACCGTGGTATTGACTGTCGGCACCTTCCTGGGCGGGAAGATCCATATTGGTCTGGATAACTACAGCGGTGGCCGCGCCGGGGATCCACCGTCGATCGCCCTGGCCCGTCGTCTGCGTGAACTGCCGTTTCGCGTCGATCGCCTGAAAACCGGGACCCCCCCGCGCATTGACGCACGCACTGTTGATTTTAGCCAACTCGAAGCCCAGCACGGGGACAATCCGACGCCGGTCTTCTCTTTTATCGGCAAAGCCTCGGATCATCCGCGCCAGATCCCGTGCTATATCACCCATACCAATGAGCAGACCCATGACGTGATCCGCAATAACCTGGATCGCAGCCCGATGTATTCCGGGGTGATCGAAGGGATCGGCCCACGCTACTGCCCGTCGATCGAAGACAAGGTGATGCGTTTTGCCGATAAAAACAGCCACCAGATCTTTATTGAACCGGAAGGCCTGACCACGCACGAGTTATACCCGAATGGGATCTCCACCAGCCTGCCGTTTGATGTGCAGCTGCAAATTGTGCGTTCGATGAAAGGCTTTGAAAATGCCGCCATCATGCGTCCGGGTTATGCCATTGAGTACGATTTCTTTGACCCGCGCGATCTGAAGCAGACGTTTGAAACCAAATTTATTGCTGGCCTGTTCTTTGCCGGTCAGATTAACGGTACCACCGGATATGAAGAAGCCGCGGCCCAGGGCCTGCTGGCCGGGATGAACGCGGCGTTGCAAGCCCAGGATCGCGAAGGCTGGAGTCCGCGCCGCGACCAGGCTTATATGGGCGTGTTGATTGATGACTTGTCCACTATGGGCACCAAAGAGCCGTACCGGATGTTTACTTCCCGTGCCGAATACCGTCTGCTGTTGCGCGAAGACAATGCCGATCTGCGTCTGACCGAAATCGGCCGCGAATTTGGTCTGGTCGATGATGAGCGCTGGACGCGCTTTAACCAGAAAATGGAAAACATCGCGCAGGAGCGTCAGCGCTTGCAAGGGATCTGGATCACGCCAAACTCGGATCAGGTGGATCAAGTCAACGCGGTCCTCAAAACCCCGATCGCCCGCGAAGCCAGCGGTGAAGATCTGCTGCGTCGTCCGGAAGTGGATTACAAGCAGTTGACGGATATCGAGATGTTCGGTCCGGCACATGAAGATGCACAGGCCGCAGAGCAGGTGGAAATTCAGGTCAAGTACCAGGGCTATATCGATCGCCAGAAAGAGGAAGTGGAAAAATCCCTCCGCCATGAGAAAACCAAGCTGCCGCTGGCGCTGGACTACAGCCTGGTCAAAGGGCTTTCTAATGAAGTGATCAGCAAACTCAATGACGCCAAGCCGGAAACCATTGGTATGGCCTCGCGGATCTCCGGGATCACCCCGGCGGCGATCTCACTGCTGCTGGTGTATCTGAAAAAACAAGGCATGCTGAAAAAAGGCGAATAGGAGCCCGTAGTGAAACAGCGTTTGGCACAACTGATTGCCCAGACTGATCTCCAGGTCACAGATCGACAACTGGACCAACTGGTGGGGTATGTTGCCCTGCTGCATAAATGGAATAAAGCGTATAATCTGACCTCGGTCCGCGATCCCGATGAGATGTTAGTGAAACATATCATGGATAGTATTGTGGTCAGCCCGCACCTGGTGGGTGAGCGCTTTATTGATGTCGGCACCGGCCCGGGCCTCCCCGGGATCCCGCTGGCCATCATGAACCCGGCGCAGGACTTTACTCTGCTCGACAGCCTGGGGAAGCGGATCCGGTTTATCCGCCAAGTGCTTCATGAATTGGCGATTGCCAATGTGACGCCGGTCCAAAGCCGGGTCGAAGAATTCCAGCCTGAGCTGGGCTTTGATGCAGTATTGAGCCGGGCATTTGCGTCCATGAGCGATATGGTGTCCTGGTGTCACCACCTGCCGGCCGAGCATGGCTGCTTTATGGCCCTCAAGGGGCAGTTTAATCAACAAGAAGTGACAGAGCTCCCGGCGTGGTGTTCTGTGACTGAAGTCAAATCTTTGCAAGTTCCGGAGCTGGAAGGCGAACGCCATCTAGTAATCTTGACGGCAAAGGACTAAGGATGAGGATTTTTCGTGGGAAGAGTCATAGCTGTAGCCAATCAGAAAGGAGGTGTGGGTAAAACCACCACTTGCGTCAATCTCGCGGCATCACTGGCGGCGACGCAACGTAAAGTACTGGTCATCGATCTCGATCCGCAGGGAAATGCCACTATGGCCAGCGGTGTCGATAAGTATCAGGTCGATGCAACAGCCTATGACCTTCTGGTCGAAGAAACCCCATTTGAACAGGTCGTCTGTACGGACACCACCGGCGGTTATCACCTGATAGCCGCCAATGGTGATGTGACGGCCGCTGAAATCAAACTGATGGAAGTGTTTGCCCGCGAAGTTCGTCTGCGTAACGCTTTAGAGGGAGTTCGTGGTAACTATGATTTCATCTTTATCGATTGTCCCCCCGCTTTGAACCTTCTTACAATCAATGCGATGGCAGCTGCCGATTCCGTGCTGGTCCCGATGCAGTGTGAGTATTTCGCGCTGGAGGGGCTGACCGCCCTGATGGATACCATCAGCAAGCTGACTGCGGTGGTCAACAGTGAGCTGAAAATCGAAGGGTTGCTGCGGACCATGTATGATCCGCGTAACCGTCTGGCCACTGAAGTCTCCGAGCAGATCAAGAAACACTTTGGTGAAAAAGTCTACCGCACCGTGATCCCGCGTAATGTCCGGCTGGCCGAAGCGCCGAGCCATGGCCGACCGGCCATGTACTATGACAAGTATTCCAGCGGTGCCAAGGCCTATCTGGCCCTGGCCGGCGAGATGATTCGCCGTGATGAAACCGAGCGCCGGGCCGGTGCAGTGGATGCATAAAGGGTAAACACATGAATATGAGTAGACGGGGCCTGGGAAAAGGTCTGGACGCACTGCTGGCAACCAGCTCAGTCGCCCAGGCCAAGCAGCAGCGAGCCGATCAGGCACAGACACTCTCGGCTGATGGCCGGTTACAGGAGCTGACGGTCAGCCAGTTGCAGCCGGGACAGTTCCAGCCGCGCAAAGCCATCGCCGAGGAAGCGCTGGCCGAGCTGGCGGATTCGATTCGTGCACAAGGGGTGATCCAGCCGATTGTGGTGCGGGAGATTGCGCCGCAGCAATTTGAAATTGTGGCTGGCGAGCGACGTTGGCGGGCTGCCCGTCAAGCCGGGCTTCAGAAAGTCCCTTGTATTATTAAGGCTATTGATGACCGGGCCACCGTGGCCGTGGCGCTGATTGAGAATATTCAGCGTGAAGATCTCAATGCCATAGAAGAAGCCCAGGCGCTGGCGCAGTTACTGGATGAGTTTTCCCTGACGCACCAGCAGGTGGCGGAAGCGGTCGGTAAATCCCGGACCACGGTCTCCAATCTACTGCGGCTGAATCAACTGGCTGAGCCGGTGAAGCGCATGGTCGAGCAGCATCAGCTGGAAATGGGCCATGGCCGTGCCTTGCTGGCGCTGGCACCGGAGCAGCAACTGGAAGCGGCGCAACTGGTTGTCGCCAAGATGTTAACCGTGCGTGAAACGGAAAAGTTAGTCAAGCGGTTGCAACAGCCGGAAACAACCCCGGCAGCGTCCGCGGCGGATCCGAAGCTGCAGGCGGCAGAAAATCATCTGAGTGAGCACTTCGGCACCCAGGTCGCCATTAACCGGCAGAAAAACGGGAAAGGAAAAATCACGTTCAGTTTTGATGAAGCCCACAAATTAGAGCAATTTATTGCAATGTTTGGTCACGAAATGTGACGTAAAACGTAGTGATAATGTTGCAAAAATTACCACGGCGTGATCAGGTTATTGTGTTGTAAAATCTAACACTTTTTTTTGCTGTGATTAGATTGCATTCAGCTTGATGAGCCGTATAATTTTCGCAGTTTTCCCAGCACGACGTATGTGCAGTGGAACGGACTCGAGGAATGAATACATGGTATCGGCGCTGGTGAGACCGGGACGCCAACTGGCGAAACGGTTGTTGTTGTTACAATCTGGCGTCGTATTGACAACGGCAATCATGGCAGTGTTTGCTGTCAGCGTTGACTGGGGAATCTCCGCACTAATCGGTGGTGGCATCTTTGTGATTGCCAATGCCGTCTTCGCGACCTGTGCGTTTTTGTTTAGCGGTGCCCGCAAGGCACGGCTGATCATGGCGTCCTTTTACGGTGGCGAAGTGCTCAAAATTCTCATCACAGTTATCTTGTTTGCGGTTGTTTACCTGTATGTCGAGGTGGAACTTGTTCCCCTCAAACTGACCTATTTGCTGGCTCTCGGGATTAATATCTTTGGGCCGGTTTTATTCATTAACAACAACAAATAGGATGAGTTATGGCTGCGCCAGGTGAAGCGCTTACGCCGTCGGGCTACATTACCCACCACCTGACCAATCTGGCAGTGGGTGATGGCAGTTTCTGGACGGTTCACATAGATAGCCTTGTATTCTCTGTCCTGACCGGGATGGCCTTTTTATGGCTGTTTCGTTCAGTAGCGAAGAAGGCAACGTCGGGAGTTCCAGGCAAGCTGCAGTGTCTTGTGGAAATCTTGGTAGAGTTCGTTGACACCAACGTCAAAGATACTTTCCATGGCCGCAACCCACTGATTGCTCCGCTGGCTCTGACCATCTTCTGTTGGATATTCCTGATGAATACGATGGACCTTGTGCCTATCGATTTCCTCCCGTATCCGGCAGAGCATTGGTTAGGTATTCCTTATCTTAAGGTTGTACCAACTGCTGATGTCAACATCACCATGGCAATGGCACTGGGTGTGTTCGCATTGATGATCTACTACAGCATCAAAGTGAAAGGCCTGGGTGGCTTTGTCAAAGAACTGGCACTTCACCCGTTCAATCATCCGGTCATGATCCCGTTCAACCTGCTTCTTGAAGTTGTATCGCTGTTAGCGAAGCCGATTTCACTGGGTATGCGTCTGTTCGGTAACATGTTTGCCGGTGAGGTGGTGTTTATCCTTATCGCGGCACTGATGCCGTGGTGGGCACAATGGCTGGGCTCGCTCCCGTGGGCTATTTTCCACATCCTGGTCATTACAATTCAATCATTCGTGTTTATGATGTTGACTATTGTGTACCTGTCTCAGGCGCATGAAGACAATCATTAACGATTTTTTGTAAATTATTCAATTTTTTACTGGCACTTTAGCCGACAACTATAAACTGGAGATAGTGATGGAAACTTTACTAAGCTTTTCTGCAATTGCCGTGGGCATCATTGTAGGTCTTGCTGCACTGGGTACTGCGATTGGCTTCGCACTGCTGGGCGGTAAATTCCTTGAAGGCGCAGCGCGTCAACCTGAAATGGCTCCAATGCTGCAAGTTAAGATGTTCATCATTGCAGGTCTGCTTGATGCGGTTCCAATGATCGGTATCGTTATTGCTCTACTATTCACATTCGCGAACCCATTCGTTGGCCAACTAGCTGGCTAATTAATAACGAACGGACCCATAGCAACCCTTTTTAAGGAGATGCCGTTGTGAATATGAATGCAACTTTGCTGGGTCAGGCTATCGCGTTCTTCCTGTTCGTCGTGTTCTGCATGAAATATGTATGGCCACCGATCATGGAAGCGATTGAAGAGCGTCAGAAAAAAATTGCTGACGGTTTGGCAGCCGCTGATAGGGCTGCCAAAGATCTGAACCTGGCGCAAGCGAATGCTTCTGAACAACTAAAAGAAGCAAAACAAACTGCAACTAACATTGTTGAGCAAGCGAACAAACGCAAAGCTCAAATCATCGAAGAGGCCAAGGCGGAAGCCCAAGCCGAGCGTGAGAAAATTCTGGCCCAAGGTCTTGCTGAGATCGACGCCGAACGTAACCGCGCTCGTGATGATCTACGCAAGCAAGTTGCGACTCTGGCTGTGATTGGTGCTGAGAAAATCATCGAGCGTTCCATCGACAAAGATGCGCACGCTGATCTTCTTAACAAAGTCACTGCACAACTGTAATTAAAGGGGCAAGCACATGTCTGATTTGACTACTATCGCACGCCCCTACGCTAAAGCAGCCTTTGATTTTGCGGTTGAGAAAGGTGAGCTGGCCCAATGGGCTGAGATGCTCACCTTTGCTGCCGAAGTCGCCCACAATGACACCATCCGCGATATTCTGGATAGTGGCTATGCGGCTGACAAGCTGACTGAGATCTTCATTTCAGTCTGCGGCGAGCAACTCAACGAGTTCGGTCAGAACCTGATCAAGGTGATGGCTGAAAACGGACGCCTGAAAGCGCTCCCTGATGTCTGCGACGAGTTCCTGTTCCTGAAAAACGAACATGAAAAGACGATCGATGCCGAAGTAACTTCTGCAGTTACCCTGGACGAGAGTCAACTTGCCGCGATCAGCGAGAAATTAGAAGCGCGTCTGGAGCGTAAGGTTAAGCTGAATTGCAGTGTAGACGAGGCCCTGATTGCCGGGGTTGTTATTAGAGCTGGAGACTTGGTCATCGATAACTCTGTGCGCGGCAAACTAGCCCGCCTGAGCGATGCTTTGCAGTCTTGATTTGGGGAATTGGAGCATGCAACTTAATTCCACGGAAATTAGCGCACTGATCAAGCAGCGTATTGAAAAATTCAACGTTGCCAGTGAAGCGCGTAACGAAGGTACCATCGTCTCGGTAAGCGACGGTATTGTTCGTATCCATGGCCTTGCAGACGTAATGCAAGGTGAAATGATTGAATTACCAGGTGGCCGCTATGCACTGGCACTGAACCTTGAGCGCGACTCGGTTGGTGCGGTTGTCATGGGCCCATATGCTGACCTTCAGGAAGGCATGAAAGTTACAGGTACCGGCCGTATCCTTGAGGTACCGGTTGGCCCTGCACTGCTTGGCCGTGTCGTCAACACGCTGGGTGAGCCAATTGACGGTAAAGGTCCAATCGAAACGGAGACATTCTCTCCAGTTGAAGTGATTGCACCAGGCGTAATCGACCGTAAATCGGTTGATCAGCCAGTTCAGACCGGCTACAAAGCGGTTGACTCAATGATCCCAATCGGCCGTGGCCAGCGTGAGCTGATCATCGGTGACCGTCAGATCGGTAAAACGGCGCTGGCAATCGATGCGATCATCAACCAGAAAAACTCTGGTATCTACTCTGTATACGTTGCGATCGGCCAGAAAGCGTCGACCATTGCCAACGTTGTGCGCAAGCTGGAAGAGCACGGTGCACTGGCAAACACCATCGTTGTTGTGGCATCTGCTTCTGAAGCGGCTGCACTGCAATACCTGGCGCCATACTCTGGTTGTGCCATGGGTGAATACTTCCGTGACCGCGGCGAAGATGCCCTGATTGTTTACGATGACCTGTCTAAGCAGGCTGTTGCTTACCGTCAGATCTCTCTGCTGCTACGCCGTCCGCCAGGCCGTGAAGCCTTCCCAGGTGACGTTTTCTACCTCCACTCTCGTCTGCTAGAGCGTGCTGCGCGTGTGAACGAACACTACGTAGAAAAATTCACCAAGGGTGAAGTGAAAGGTCGCACCGGTTCTTTGACGGCTCTGCCAATCATCGAAACGCAAGCGGGTGACGTCTCGGCATTCGTACCGACCAACGTGATTTCGATCACTGATGGTCAGATCTTCCTGCAAACAGAACTGTTCAACGCCGGTATCCGTCCAGCCGTTGATCCAGGTATCTCTGTATCGCGTGTTGGTGGTGCTGCCCAGACCAAGATCATCAAGAAACTGTCTGGTGGTATCCGTACTGCCCTGGCACAGTACCGTGAGCTGGCAGCATTTGCCCAGTTCTCGTCTGACCTTGATGACGCAACGAAGAAGCAGCTGAATCACGGTCAGAAAGTGACCGAGCTGATGAAGCAGAAGCAGTATGCACCAATGTCTGTATTTGAGCAGGCGGTGGTGATCTTTGCTGCGGAAAAAGGCTACCTGAACGATGTTGAGCTGGAAAAGCTGGCAGACTTCGAAGCCGCGTTGCTTTCTTATGCCAAAGCTCAATACGCTGAGTTGGTATCTCAGGTTGATGAAACGGGTGCGTGGAACGACGAAATCGAAGCTCAGTTTGTAAAACTGGTTGAAGATTTCAAAGCGACCCAGACTTGGTAATTGGTTGGTGATCGCTTGCGATCACCTACTAACGGAGAGTAACGATGGCCGGCGCAAAAGAGATTCGTAACAAGATCGGTAGTGTGAAAAACACGCAGAAGATCACCAAAGCGATGGAGATGGTTGCTGCATCTAAAATGCGTAAAACGCAAGATGCCATGGAATCATCACGTCCATACGCACAAACTATGCGCAAAGTGATCGGTCATATCGCCCTTGGTAGCCTTGAGTATAAGCACCCTTATCTTGAGGAGCGTGAAGCCAAGCGCGTTGGTT
The DNA here is from genome assembly GCF_025398175.1 of Photobacterium sp. TY1-4. Lineage (NCBI taxonomy): Bacteria > Pseudomonadati > Pseudomonadota > Gammaproteobacteria > Vibrionales > Vibrionaceae > Photobacterium > Photobacterium sp. TY1-4. The sequence goes on along the minus strand of NZ_CP099734.1, from coordinate 3,560,368 downwards.
ACATCATTGTTTCAACTGACCGCGGTCTGTGTGGCGGCCTGAACATTAACCTGTTCAAGCAAGCCCTGACGGACATCAAAGGCTGGTCAGACAAAGGTGTTGAGGTGGATCTGGCCCTGGTTGGGGCGAAAGCCACAGCATTCTTTAACAGCTATGGCGGTAATGTCCAAGCGCAGGTCTCTGGCCTGGGTGACAACCCATCAGTGGATGAGCTGATTGGTACCGTCGGCGTGATGCTGAAGAAATATGATGAAGGCCAATTGGATCGCCTGTACCTGGTTTACAACAAGTTTGTAAATACCATGGTGCAGCAACCAGTGATTGATCAATTGCTGCCTTTGCCTAAGTCGGAAGACGAAGAAATGCAGCGCAGTCATGCTTGGGACTATATCTATGAGCCTGAGCCGAAAGCCCTGCTGGATACCCTGCTGGTTCGCTATGCCGAATCTCAGGTCTACCAGGGTGTGGTCGAGAACCTGGCCTGTGAACAGGCCGCTCGAATGGTTGCGATGAAAGCAGCAACAGATAATGCAGGTAACCTGATTGACGAACTGCAACTTGTGTATAACAAAGCCCGTCAGGCTGCGATCACACAAGAGCTGTCGGAAATCGTATCTGGTGCCTCCGCTGTTTAAGGCAAAGAATTTTTAAGTTTAGAGGATTAACGATGGCTACAGGTAAGATCGTACAGATCATCGGTGCGGTAGTCGACGTAGAGTTCCCACAGGACTCTGTACCGCAGGTATACGACGCCCTGCACGTTGATGCAAAAGAAAACGGTACGCTGGTACTGGAAGTTCAGCAGCAGCTAGGTGGTGGTGTAGTACGTGGTATCGCAATGGGTAGTTCTGACGGCCTGCGCCGTGGTCTGTCTGTTGCAAACACAGGCCGCCCAATTGAAGTACCAGTTGGTAATGCCACTCTGGGACGTATCATGAACGTTCTGGGTCAACCAATTGATGAGTGTGGCGAAATCGGTGAAGAAGAGCGTTACGCGATTCACCGTAAAGCGCCAAGCTACGAAGATCAGTCCAACGCGACTGAACTGCTGGAAACAGGTGTGAAGGTTATCGACCTGATTTGTCCATTCGCTAAGGGTGGTAAAATCGGCCTGTTCGGTGGTGCGGGTGTAGGTAAGACCGTTAACATGATGGAACTTATCAACAACATCGCCCTGAAACACTCCGGTCTGTCTGTATTTGCCGGTGTTGGTGAGCGTACCCGTGAAGGTAACGACTTCTACTACGAGATGCAGGAAGCCGGCGTTGTTAACGTTGAGAATCCTGAAGAATCGAAAGTAGCCATGGTTTACGGCCAGATGAACGAGCCACCAGGGAACCGTCTGCGTGTTGCCCTGACGGGTCTGACAATGGCTGAGAAGTTCCGTGACGAAGGCCGTGACGTTCTGCTGTTCATCGATAACATCTACCGTTATACCCTGGCCGGTACTGAAGTATCAGCACTGCTGGGCCGTATGCCATCTGCGGTAGGTTACCAGCCAACGCTGGCTGAAGAGATGGGTGTGCTGCAGGAGCGTATCACGTCAACCAAGACCGGTTCGATCACGTCTGTTCAGGCGGTATACGTCCCTGCGGATGACTTGACTGACCCGTCTCCGGCGACCACATTCGCCCACTTAGATGCAACGGTTGTATTGTCTCGTCAAATCGCGTCTCTGGGTCTGTACCCGGCGATCGACCCACTGGATTCAACATCTCGTATGCTGGACCCACTGGTTGTTGGCCAAGAGCATTACGACATCGCGCGTGGCGTTCAGAGCACCCTGCAGCGTTATAAAGAGCTGAAAGACATCATTGCGATTCTGGGTATGGATGAGCTGTCTGAAGAAGACAAGCAAATCGTATCCCGTGCACGTAAGATTGAGCGTTTCCTGACTCAGCCTTACCACGTAGCCGAAGTCTTCACGGGCGACCCGGGTATCTATGTAGCGCTGAAAGATACGCTGCGTAGCTTCAAGGGTCTTCTGGCGGGCGAATACGACGACATCCCAGAGCAGGCATTCATGTACTGCGGCGCGATCGAAGACGTATTGGAAAACGCGAAGAAGCTTTAAGCTAAGTAGGAGGCGACATGGCAGCGATAACCTTCCATCTGGATGTAGTAAGTGCAGAGAAAAAGCTATTCTCAGGCCGCGCTGAAAACATCCAGGTGACCGGTAGCGAAGGTGAACTGGGTATTCACGCAGGACACACACCGCTGCTGACCGCGATTACGCCTGGCATGGTTCGAATCGTCAAACAGCATGGCCAGGAAGAGGTGATCTACCTTTCCGGTGGGATGCTGGAAGTCCAGCCGGGAACGGTTACCGTTCTAGCTGACACCGCGATCCGTGGTGAAGATTTGGATACGGCCAAGGCGCAAGAAGCGAAACGTCAAGCTGAGGAGCGTATCCACAATCAGCATGGCGACATCGACTTTGCTCAAGCGGCCAGTGACCTGGCAAAAGCGATTGCTCAGCTGCGTGTGATCGAGCTGACGAAAAAAGCGCGTTAATCAGGTACATACCTGACAAAAAGCGACCCTCGGGTCGCTTTTTTTATACCTCCCAGTCATCGAAGCGCTGGGAGCAGGTAGCAAATTAAGGCTTTTTTCCTTAACCCGCTTCCTGGAAGTCGATACAATGCCTGCTGTGAACCCTTAAATATGTATCAAGAAGGATAGAATCATCATGAGCTTCAGTGCTGTGATCCTGGCGGCGGGCAAAGGAACCCGCATGTACTCGAATTTACCCAAGGTCTTGCATACGCTGGCCGGCAAGCCGATGGTCAAGCACGTCATTGATACTTGTGGCGGTGTCGGGGCGAAGAACATTCACCTGGTCTACGGCCACGGCGGCGATCAGATGAAAGCGGCGCTGGTGGACGAGTCGGTGAACTGGGTGCTGCAGGCGGAGCAGCTGGGGACCGGCCATGCGGTGAACCAGGCGTGTCCGGATCTGGCTGATGATGAAAAAGTTCTGATCCTCTACGGCGATGTGCCGCTGATCAGCAGCGAAACGCTGGAGAACCTGCTCGATGCCCAGCCGGATGGCGGGATCGCCCTGCTGACGGTGGTGCTGGACGACCCGACGGGGTACGGCCGGATTGTGCGCCGCAACGGCCCGGTGGTGGCGATTGTCGAGCAAAAAGATGCGACCGAAGAGCAGAAGCTGATCAAAGAAATCAATACCGGGGTGATGGTGGCCAATGGCCGCGATCTGAAACGCTGGCTGGCGGCGCTGAAAAATGACAATGCCCAGGGTGAGTACTACCTGACCGATATTATTGAAATTGCCCATGATGAAGGCCGGGCGGTGGAAGCGGTTCACCCGGCGAAGGCGATTGAAGTCGAAGGGGTGAACAACCGGGTCCAACTGGCCAAACTGGAGCGTGCTTATCAGGCCATGCAGGCAGAACGTCTGCTCGAGCAAGGCGTGATGTTGCGTGATCCGGCCCGTTTTGACCTGCGTGGTGAGCTGCAGTGTGGCACTGATGTCGAAATTGACGTCAACGTGATCATTGAAGGCAGTGTCTCGCTCGGCAACAACGTGGTGATCGGTGCCGGCTCGGTGCTGAAAGATTGCGAAATTGATGACAATACCCTGGTGCGTCCTTACAGCATCATTGAAGGTGCGACGGTCGGTGAAGACTGCACGGTGGGGCCATTTACCCGGCTGCGTCCGGGGGCGGAGCTGGTGGGCGACTCGCACGTCGGCAACTTCGTGGAAATGAAGAAAGCCCGCCTGGGCAAAGGCTCGAAGGCCAATCACCTCACCTACCTGGGGGATGCCGAGATTGGCGACCGGGTGAACATCGGTGCCGGCACTATTACCTGTAACTACGACGGCGCCAACAAGTTCAAAACTGAAATTGCCGATGATGTGTTTATCGGCTCGGATACCCAGCTGATTGCGCCGGTGAGGATTGCCAGAGGGGCGACGGTCGGCGCCGGTGCAACCATCAACCGCGATATCGGCGAGGGTGAGTTAGTCATTACTCGCGCGCCAGCCCGGACCATTAAAGGCTGGAAGCGTCCGGTGAAACAGAAATAAGTTCGCTGGTCGTACGCAGAAGGCAAGGGCGCTCCCCTTGCCTTTTTTATGCTCTGGACGGAACCACGCTCCCATCCTGCTTCTTTTTAATCAAAAATTAATTGCACAATCTTGATCAAAAAAGTTTTGATCTGATACCATTTCTTTCAAATCGAAACTTAAAGCTGTCACTTCGTAATTTATGTCGAAACGAAATACCCAACAACGTCGCCACGCGATTGTCACCATGGTGAATGAAAAGAGCGAGGTCAGCGTCGATGAGCTGGCCAAATTTTTTGCCACCTCCGAAGTGACCATTCGCAAAGACTTGGCAGCCCTGGAAAAGAACGGGCTGTTGCTGCGCCGTTATGGCGGCGCGATTGCCATGCCGTCGGAGATGGTCACGGAGGTTGAGGAACATATTTCGGTTCGTAAGTTAGCAATCGCCAAAGCGGCCGCAGCACGGATCCGGGACCACAACCGCATCATTATCGACAGCGGCAGCACCACGGCCGGGCTGATCAGCCTGCTGAGTGACAAGCAGGGACTGATCGTGATGACCAACTCGCTCAATGTCGCCAATGCACTCAATGAACTGGAGAGCGAGCCGACGCTGCTGATGACCGGTGGGACCTGGGACCCGCATTCAGAAGCCTTTCAGGGGCAGGTGGCCGAGACGGTGCTACGCTCATATGACTTCGACCAGTTGTTCATTGGCGCCGATGGCATTGATACGGCGCGGGGCACCACCACCTTTAACGAACTGATTGGCCTGAGCCGGGTGATGGCAGAAGTGTCGCGGGAAGTGGTGGTGATGGTGGAGTCGAGTAAGGTCGGGCGAAAAATCCCGAATCTGGAGTTGCCGTGGGGCAGCATCAGTACGCTGATCACTGACAGTGGTTTGAGTGCGCAGGCTCAGCAAGAAATTGAACACCATGGCGTGCAGGTGATTTGCGCGCCGGATGACCAAGTTTAGAACAAATTTAGGATCTGAGGAGAAAGATATGTGTGGGATTGTTGGCGCGGTCGCGCAACGTGATGTCGCTGAAATTCTGGTGGAAGGGCTGCGTCGCCTGGAATACCGCGGTTATGACTCTGCCGGGGTGGCGGTCGTCGACGGCGCGGGGAACCTCGAGCGTATCCGCCGCCTGGGCAAGGTCCAGGAGCTGGCGGATGCGGTTGAAACTGCAGCCCCAGCCGGCGGCACCGGGATTGCCCATACGCGTTGGGCAACACATGGCGAGCCGTCTGAAATCAATGCCCACCCGCACATGTCCGGTGATCACATTGCCCTGGTTCACAACGGCATCATCGAAAACCACGAAGCGTTGCGTGACATGCTGGTTGCCCGGGGATATGAGTTCCTGTCGCAAACGGATACCGAAGTGATTGCTCACTTGGTGGCGTGGGAGCTGCGCAGCGCAGACACCCTGCTGGCTGCGGTGCAAAAGGCTGTTTCCCAACTGGAAGGGGCGTACGGCACGGTGGTGATGGACCGTCGTGATCCGGAACGTGTGGTCGTGGCGCGTTCCGGCAGCCCGTTGGTGATTGGCCTGGGTGTCGGGGAAAACTTCCTGGCTTCGGATCAACTGGCGCTGCTTAATGTTACCCGCCGCTTTATCTTCCTCGAAGAAGGCGATGTGGCGGAGATCACCCGCCGTGAAGTGAACATTTTTGATAACCAGGGCCAGCCGGTGACCCGTGAAGTGCACGAGTCGAACCTGCAGCATGATGCGGCAGACAAAGGCCAGTACCGTCACTACATGCAAAAAGAGATTTACGAGCAGCCAAGCGCGCTGATCAACACCATGGAAGGCCGTATCAGCAGTGATTCGGTGATTGTTGAGAGTATCGGCAACGGCGCCAAAGCCATCCTGGAAAAAGTCGAGCACATCCAGATTGTCGCCTGCGGGACCTCCTACAATGCCGGGATGGTTGCCCGCTACTGGTTTGAAGCCCTGACCGGGGTGAGCTGTGATGTCGAAATCGCGTCTGAGTTCCGTTACCGCAAATTTGTGACCCGCCCGAACAGCCTGCTGATCACCTTATCGCAGTCGGGTGAAACCGCAGATACCCTGGCCGCTCTGCGTCTGGCCAAAGAGAAAGGCTACATGTCGGCGATGACGATCTGTAACGTGGCTGGCTCCTCGCTGGTGCGTGAATCCGATCTGGCGTTCATGACCCGCGCCGGGACCGAAATTGGTGTGGCATCGACCAAGGCCTTTACCACCCAGTTGGTGACCCTGCTGATGTTCGTGACTGCACTGGGGAAAGAGAAAGGCCTGATTGATACGGCCAAAGAGAAGCAGATCGTGGATTCGCTGCATGCCTTGCCGACGCAAATCGAGAAGGCTCTGGCGTTCGACAAGCCGATTGAGCAACTGGCGGAAGATTTTGCCGACAAGCACCATGCGCTGTTCCTGGGTCGCGGCGAGTTCTACCCGATTGCCATGGAAGCCTCGCTGAAGCTGAAAGAGATCTCGTATATTCATGCTGAAGCTTATGCTGCTGGCGAGCTGAAACATGGTCCACTGGCGCTGATCGATGCTGATATGCCGGTGATTGTTGTCGCACCGACCAATGATCTGCTGGAGAAGCTGAAATCAAATATCGAAGAAGTGCGTGCCCGGGGCGGCCTGCTGTATGTCTTTGCCGATAGTGACGCGGGCTTTGAAGCCAGCGAAGGGATGCAGATCATCACCATGCCGTGTGTCGATGACATTATTGCACCGATCTTCTATACCATCCCGATGCAGCTGCTGTCTTATCATGTTGCCCTGATCAAAGGGACGGATGTCGATCAGCCTCGTAACCTGGCGAAAGCCGTGACGGTTGAATAACGAATCTTGAGATTCTCAAAACTGAGAAAAGGCGCCGACTCCGGCGCCTTTTGTCGTTGTGGCAGTCAGAAAAAGCTACGCTAGACATGAATGACGCATTTATTGCGAAATGAAAAAAACCGGCATTGTCGTGAACGAACTGCGACTCAAAATAAGAACCTTCTCGTCGATACCATTTTAACCTTTTGATTTTTCAGGCTGTATCTCATGTACACAAAGTTGGCGTGTGTTGTGCAACTAAATGGTTAGAGCACCAAGCAGTCTTCAATTCAATCTGTGCAGGAGGTTAGAGATGACAGATCCCAAAGCGAAAATTGCAGCGCGTATTAAGGAAGCGCGGGAATGGAAAGGGTTGACTCAGGTTCACATGGCGCAGCAACTGCGCGTGGCCCGCCAGACCTACCTGGATCTGGAAACCGGTAAAACCGAGCCGAAAGTCCGGTTGTTGTCGGAAATTGCCACGATCACCGAGCGCCCGTTGACCTGGTTTGTCTATGGTGATGAGGGGATTGAGATCCTGGAAAGCGAATACAAGGAGGAGATTGATCGCTTATTGCAATACTTCAGTCGCCTGCCCCACTCGGCTCGCAACGTGATCTTGCAACAGAGCATTAATCTGGCCGGTTTCATGGCGGAGTATACCCGCGCCCTGACTCACAAAGACCGCTAATCCAGAACGAAGCGCAGCCCGAAGGCTGCGGCTTGTTCGAATGTCAAGACGACACCGGCTAAGTTACTGTGCCAGGAAGAACTTATAGGCCGGGTTGTCCGTTTCATCTTTCCAATGGTAACCCAGTTCACGCAGGTGGCTGGTGAATGACAACAGATCGTGCTCGGCCAACTCAAAGCCACAGAGTACCCGACCGTAATCGGCACCATGGTTGCGGTAGTTGAACAGGCTGATGTTCCACTGGGTACCCAGGGTGGTGAGGAACTTGAGCAGCGCTCCCGGGTATTCCGGAAACTCGAAACTGTAGAGTCGCTCCTGAAGCGGCTTGGACGGCCGCCCGCCGATCATATAGCGCACATGCACTTTGGCCATTTCATCGTCGGATAGATCGACCACCGGGTATCCGCCTTTACGCAAGTCGGCAATGATGCTGTCCAGCTCTTCCTGCCCCTGCATCAACCGTACGCCGACAAATACATTGGCCAGGGTGTCATCATTGTAGCGGTAGTTAAACTCGGTCACGGCCCGCCCGCCCAAGAGATGGCAGAAATCTAGGAAGGCGCCGGGGCGCTCCGGGACCGTGACGGCCAGCAGGCCTTCCCGTTTCTCTCCCAGCTCACAACGCTCGGAGACATAGCGCAGGCCGTGAAAGTTGAGGTTGGCGCCGGAAAGGATCGCTGCCAGTTGCTGATCGCGCAGCTGGTGCTCGTCGGCATATTTTTTCAGGCCGGCCAGGGACAGCGCCCCGGAAGGTTCGGCAATCGCCCGGGTATCTTCAAAGATATCTTTCACCGCAGCGCAGATGGCATCGCTGGAGACGGTGATCACGTCATCCAGGTATTGCTGGCAAAGTCGGAAGGTCTCGGTGCCGATCCGCTTCACTGCCACCCCGTCGGCGAACATGCCGACCTGATCCAGGGTGACCGGCTCGCCGGCATCCAGTGCTGCGCGCAGGCAGGCCGAGTCTTCGGCCTCGACCCCGATCACCTTGATCTCCGGCATCAGCTGTTTGAGCAGCACCGAGACCCCGGCGGCTAAGCCGCCGCCGCCGACCGGGACAAAGACATAATCGAGATGGCCGTTTTGCTGTAGCAGCTCGATCCCGATGGTGCCCTGCCCGGCAATCACGGCCGGGTGGTCAAACGGCGGGATAAAGGTATAGCCGTGTTTGGTCGCCAGCGCTTCGGCATGGGCCTTGGCTTCATCGAAGTTGCTGCCGTGCAGCACGACGTTGCCACCGAAACTGCGGACTGCATCGACTTTGATATCCGGCGTGGTCCGCGGCATCACAATCACGGTGCTGACGCCGAGCTGGCGGCCGGACAAGGCCAGCCCCTGGGCATGGTTGCCGGCCGAGGCAGCAATCACCCCGGCCTGGCACTGGGCCTCGGTCAGCTGGGCCATCATGGTGTAGGCCCCGCGCAGCTTGAACGAATGCACCGGCTGGCGATCTTCCCGTTTGAGCTGCACCTGGTTGCCAATGCGTGCGCCCAGGCGCTGCATGGCCTGGAGCGGCGTTACTTGGGCGACTTCATAAACCGGGGCGCGCAGGATATCGCGCAGATAATCTGCCCCACTCAGGCAGGGGGCGTCTGCGGTTTGTTTGGCTTCGTTCATCGGCCTTATTCCTCGAGTTTGGACTTGTCGCGAACGGCCCCTTTATCGGCGCTGGTGGCCAGGTTGGCGTAGGCGCGCAGGGCAAAGGAGACTTCGCGCTGGCGAGCCAACGGTTTCCAGCCCCGGCGGTCGGCCTCGGCACGACGGGCGGCCAGGGTGGCGTCGTCAACCTGGAGTTCGATAGTCCGGTTCGGGATATCAATGGCGATGGTGTCGCCGTTTTCAACCAGGCCGATGGTGCCGCCGTTGGCCGCTTCCGGAGAGGCGTGGCCGATTGACAGCCCGCTGGTGCCGCCGGAGAAACGACCGTCGGTGATCAGGGCGCACGCTTTGCCCAGGCCCATCGACTTGAGGTAGGTGGTCGGGTACAGCATTTCCTGCATGCCCGGCCCGCCTTTCGGTCCTTCGTAGCGGATCACCACCACATCCCCGGCTTTGACTTTGCCGCCCAGGATCCCTTCGACCGCAGTTTCCTGGCTCTCGAACACAATGGCCGGTCCGGTAAACTTGAGGCAGCTCTCGTCTACCCCGGCGGTTTTCACGATGCAACCGTCCAGGGCCATGTTGCCGGCCAGGACGGCCAGCCCGCCATCCTGGCTGAAGGCGTGCTCTTTGCGGCGGATACAGCCGTTTTCCCGATCGTCATCCAGGGTCTCCCAACGACAATCCTGGGAGAAAGCCTGGGTGGTGCGGATCCCGGCCGGGCCGGCGCGGTAGAAGCTTTTGACCGCTTCCGAGTCGGTCTGCACGATGTCGAATTGCTTGAGGGTCTCGGCAAAGGTCTGACCCAGCACATTGTGGCAGTCGCTGTGCAGCAACCCGGCGCGGTCCAGCTCGGCCAGAATGCCGTAGACGCCCCCGGCGCGGTGGACATCTTCCATATGGTATTGCTGGGTCGATGGCGCGACTTTACACAGGTGCGGGACCTGGCGGGACATCCGGTCGATGTCCGTCATGGTGAAGTCGACCTCGCCTTCCTGGGCGGCAGCCAGCAGGTGGAGCACGGTATTGGTTGAGCCGCCCATGGCGATATCCAGCGCCATGGCATTTTCAAACGCCTGCTTGGTGGCGATGTTGCGTGGCAGGGCCGTGGCATCGTCCTGCTCGTAGTAGCGTTTGGTCAGCTCAACAATGCGCTTGCCGGCATTGAGAAACAGTTGTTTGCGGTCGGCATGGGTGGCCAGTAGTGAGCCGTTGCCCGGCTGGCTCAGGCCCAGGGCTTCGGTCAGGCAGTTCATCGAGTTGGCGGTGAACATGCCGGAGCAGGAGCCGCAGGTCGGACAGGCGGATCGTTCGATCTGCTCGCTTTGCTCGTCCGAGACCGTCGGATCTGCGCCCTGGATCATCGCATCGACCAGATCCAGCTTGAGGATCTGATCGGAAAGTTTGGTTTTACCGGCTTCCATCGGGCCGCCGGAGACAAAGATCACCGGGATATTCAGACGCATGGAGGCCATCAGCATCCCCGGGGTGATCTTATCGCAGTTGGAGATGCACACCATGGCATCGGCACAGTGGGCATTGACCATATACTCGACTGAATCGGCAATCAGCTCACGGGACGGCAGGGAATACAGCATACCGCCATGGCCCATCGCAATCCCATCATCAACTGCGATGGTATTGAATTCTTTAGCGATCCCACCCGCTTGTTCAATCTCTCGGGCAACCAGCTGGCCCAGATCTTTCAGGTGCACGTGGCCCGGGACGAACTGGGTAAATGAGTTGACGACGGCGATGATTGGTTTACCGAAATCTTCATCTTTCACACCGGTGGCACGCCACAGGGCGCGGGCACCGGCCATATTGCGGCCGTGGGTGGTGGTGGCTGAGCGGTACTTTGGCATAACTTCAAATTCCTTTTCGGGCGGCTGCCCGGATGCTTTCCGGGCAGCGACAGGTGATTCTATTACTGATGGTTCGATTGCGACGGATAGACCGGATCCAGCCAGCCCCATTTGTCTTCGGTCTGGCCGTTGAACAGGCCGAAGAAGGTGGACTGAATTTTTTCGGTGATCGGGCCGCGGGCGCCGCTGCCGACGGTGATCTGATCGACGCTGCGCACCGGCACGATTTCCGCCGCGGTCCCGGTCATGAAGATTTCGTCGGCCAGGTACAGGGCCTCGCGGGCAATATTCTCTTCCCGGATCTCATAGCCCAGCCCAGTCGCCAGGGTCATGATGGCGTCGCGGGTGATCCCCGGCAGAATTGCGCTGGTGGCCGGTGGGGTCGAGAGCACGCCGTTGCGGATCACAAAGATGTTCTCCCCGGCCCCTTCAGACAGGTAGCCGTCGACACTCAGGGCAATCCCTTCGGCATAACCGTGGCGACGGGCTTCGCCGCCGACCAATAGGGAGGAGAGATAGTTGCCGCCCGCTTTGGCAGCGGTCGGAATGGTATTCGGTGCGGCGCGGTTCCAGCTGGAGATCATGGCATCCACACCGCTGGCCAGGGCTTCCTCGCCCAGGTAGGCCCCCCAGGAGAAGGCGGCGATGATGAGATCCATTTGGGTATCGGCCGGCGGACAAACGCCCAGGCCGACATTCGGCACATAGCCCAGCGGACGGATATAGGCGGACGACAGCTTGTTCTCGCGCAGGGTTTCCCGGCAGGCTTCCATCAGTTCATCGACGGTATACGGGATCGGGAAACGGTAAATCTTGGCGGAGTCTTTCAGGCGCTGCATGTGCTCCCGGTGACGGAAAACCACCGGCCCCTGCGGGGTATCGTAACAACGGATCCCTTCAAAGACGGAGGTGCCGTAGTGCATGGCGTGGGTCAGGACATGGACTTTGGCATCCTGCCAGGGAACGAGCTCACCATTGAACCAAATGTAATCTGCTGTGTTTGCCATTCTGGGTACCTTCCTTATGTTTTAATTTTGTAATCCAATGTTTGTGGTCTCGACCGTCCGAATATCCCATAACTTCTCAATTTGGTTAATCAGGGTGCTGATCGGGCGATCGCTGTCGACGATGATTTCAATACTGGCAATTTTACTTTCTTGATTTTGCGTCGCCGTCACCTGCTTGATGATAAAACCGCGGTGACGGATCACGCGTAACACGCGCTCTAGTAATACTGGCTTATCATCGGCTTTGATGTCGAGTAAATATCTGTCCATTATGTGTTCTCCAGCATATCTTGGTTGGCAGCGCCGGGCGGAACTAAGGGCCAGACGTTCTCTTCTTCACTGATCAGCACGTGCAGCAGGTACGGGGTGTCACTGGCCAGCATTTCCCGCAGGGCCTGCTCGACCTCTGCTTTGCGGGTGATGGTTTTGCCGGGGATCCCGAATGCGTTGGCAAGCATGACAAAGTCCGGGTTGTCGTCGAGGATGGTTTCGCTGTGGCGGCCGTCGAAGAACAGTGATTGCCATTGGCGGACCATACCCAGGCGCTGGTTGTTGATCAGCACCATCTTGACCGGGATTTGCTTGCGCTTCAGCGTCCCCAGCTCCTGGACGTTCATCATGAACGAGCCGTCGCCCGAGATCAGCACTGACTCATCCGCCGGGCGGGCCAGCTTGGCGCCCATCGCCGCCGGCAGGCCGAAGCCCATGGTGCCGAGCCCAGCCGAGGTGATGTAGTTCTGCGGCGCCCGCGGTTGAATGTGCTGGGCGGCCCACATCTGGTGCTGGCCGACATCGGTCGACACCATGGTGCTGTCCGGCATCATGTCCGACAGTTGCTTGAGCAGCAGCGGGGCATAGATCAGTTCACCCGGATGGTCGTAGCACCATTTGAACTCCGTGCGCAGCTGCTGGCAGTGGGCCAGCCAGGGAGCGATATCACCGGCCAGCTCGAGTTGCGGCAGGATGGTGTTGATATCGCCACGCAGTGCGGCGTGGGCATGGCGCAGTTTGTTGAACTCGGCAGCATCGATATCCAGGTGGATCACTTTGGCATGGGGGGCGAAGGTCTCCAGCTTGCCGGTGACCCGATCATCAAACCGGGCGCCGACGACGATCAGCAGGTCGGCTTCCTGGACCACCAGGTTGGCTGCCTTGGTGCCGTGCATCCCCAGCATCCCCAGATAATGCGGGTGATGGCGATCAATGGTCCCCAGCCCTTTGAGGGTACTGACGGCCGGCATCGGGTTCATAGCCAGGAAGGTGCGCACTGTGTGGGTCGCGTGTGCCAGCTGGACGCCGCCGCCGACATACAGCACCGGGCGCTGGCTCTCGGCCAGCAGCGCCTGGGCCTGTTGCAGGGCTTGCGGCTCGGCCACCGGCATGGCGGGCGGCGTGAACTCGGGCAGGTCGGTGACCGGCGCTTGGGCCAGTTGAACATCTTTGGCGATATCGACGATGACCGGGCCGGGACGACCGGTTTTGGCCACTTCAAACGCTTCGGCAAGGGTGGGGGCCAGTTCGTTGATATCGGTGATCAAATAGCTGTGCTTGGTACAAGACAGCGACATCCCGATCACGTCCATTTCCTGAAAGGCGTCAGTACCGATATGGCTGCTGGCCACCTGTCCGGTGATAGCCACTAGCGGGACAGAATCGAGAAAGGCATCGGCCAGACCGGTCACTAAGTTGGTGGCGCCGGGACCGGAAGTGGCCATGCAGACGGCGACATCCTGGGTGGCCCGGGCCATCCCGATGGCGGCCATGGCGGCACCCTGCTCGTGGCGGCAAAGGACATGTTCGACTGCACTGCCGTACAGCGCGTCATAGATCGGCATAATCGCCCCGCCCGGATACCCGAAGACGGTCGATATTCCTTGTTGCTGTAGCGCGCTGACTACTAATTCTGCTCCTGTCATTTCAGCTCCTCATATATCCTGCGAGTTGCTGAAACGGCTCCCAATGGCCTGTTCAGCATGATTTGACTTCCAAGTGTTAAAAAAAAGCCCCCGGACCGGTTGGTGCGGGGGCTTTTTGCGTGTGTTGTGTTTGTTGCTATTTTACGCCTGCCAGCCCCTCTCGCGGTGTAATAATCACCACGATAATGTTGAGAATGAGTACGAGGATGTTGGCGTTTAATGGCATTGACTGTCTGTCCAGTTTTATTGTTCATTTGTTGTGCGTCTTTAGTGGTAACACAGACATGACTCGCATGACAAGAAAAAACTTCAGATTGTTTTTCATCCTGCCTGCATAAATAGGCTACGTTGAGCCCAGTCTTGCATGAATTTCAGCCAGAGACAGGTCGGTATGGCCACTCGGCTCCAGGGTAGGTAAGGATGACGTTAGCCATAGTTCACAGCCGCGCCAGTGTGGGTGTCGGTGCCCCACCGGTGACGGTGGAAGTGCATATCAGTAACGGGATGCCGGCGCTGACCCTGGTCGGGTTGCCGGAAACCACGGTGAAAGAAGCACGGGATCGGGTGCGAAGTGCCATTGTGAATGCCAACTTTGAGTTCCCTTCCCGGCGCATTACGGTGAATCTGGCGCCAGCCGATCTGCCCAAGGAAGGCGGCCGGTTTGATCTGCCGATTGCGCTGGGGATTTTGGCCGCTTCCGGGCAAATTCCGACACAAAGCCTGCAAGATTATGAATTTTTGGGTGAGTTGGCGCTCTCCGGCCAACTCCGGCCGGTCAAGGGCGCACTGCCGGCAGCCCTGGCGGCCAAGCGGGCCGGACGCTGTCTGGTGGTGCCGGATCGCAACGGCGATCAGGTCGCGCTGGTGGGTCGCGACTGCCATAAATCGGCGCCGGATTTGCTGGCGGTGTGCGGTCAGCTATGCGGTCAACAACAGCTGAGTCTGTCGGTACGCCAGGCCTCACCGCCGGAAGACAACACGCCCGTTTCCGGGCGGGATATGCAGGATATTATCGGCCAGCAACAGGGCAAACGGGCGCTGGAAATTGCCGCAGCAGGCGGGCATAACCTGCTGTTTCTTGGCCCGCCCGGCACCGGGAAAACCATGCTGGCCTCGCGGCTGTGCGATCTGCTGCCGGCGATGAGTATTGAGGAGGCGCTGGAGACGGCTGCGGTGACCTCGCTCACCCGGCAGGCCTTGCATGAGGGTAACTGGCGCCGTCGCCCTTTTCGCACCCCGCACCATTCGAGCTCGATGGCGGCTCTGGTCGGTGGTGGCTCGGTGCCGCGACCGGGGGAGATCTCCCTGGCCCATAACGGGATATTGTTTCTCGACGAAATGCCGGAGTTTGAGCGTAAGGTGCTCGACTCGCTGCGCGAGCCGCTGGAGTCGGGGGAGATAGTGATCTCCCGCGCCACCAGCAAAACCCGCTTCCCGGCCCGCTTTCAGCTGGTGGGTGCGCTGAACCCCAGTCCGACCGGCTACTATGAAGGCAATCAGGCGCGGACCAACCCGCAGGCGATTTTGCGCTATCTGGGCAAACTGTCCGGGCCTTTACTGGACCGGTTCGACATGTCGATTGAGATCCCCGCCCTGCCCCGCGGCACATTAGCGGAAGGCGGTGATCGCGGCGATCCGACGGCGGTGATCCGCGAGCGGGTGTTCCGGGCGCGCGCGGCGATGGTGGATCGCGCCGGGAAAGTTAACGCGCTGCTCTCGACCCGGGAGCTGGAGCATCACTGCGCCCTGGCGCGGGTTGATGCCGATTTTCTCGAAACCGCGCTGCACCAGCTCGGTCTGTCGATCCGCGCGTATCACCGCATCATCAAGGTGGCTCGGACGATCGCCGATCTGGCGGGATGTGCCCAGATTGAACGGGCCCACCTGGCCGAAGCACTGGGCTACCGGGCCATGGATCGGCTGATGAAGCAACTGACGTCTCAGGCGATGTAGGCGTTGCGATAACAAAAAAGGGCCCTACGGCCCTTTTGTCGTTGAGATGGCAACGGGTTTACTTTTTCAGCAGGAAATTGACCAGCTCGAAGTACTCTTCGGTGGAGGCAATTTTGCCGGTTTGCACCAGGTACTTGTTGTTGACGATCAGCGCCGGAACACCGGTCAGGCCGCTGTCCTGGAAGCCTTTGTCAAAACGGTTGACCATAGAGTTCACGGCAAAGCTGTTGAAGGCGCCGTCGAACGCTTCGGCTTTGACGCCTTCATCGATGAAGATCTGACGCAATTCCTGATCGTTGCGCGGCGGCTTGTTCATGCTGTGAATGCGGCCGAACAGCACCGGGATCATTTTGTCCTCGACACCCAGCACTACAGACGTCGCGTACGCTTTGCTCATGGATTTACCCATCGCACCGCCCATGAAAGAGACGTGGCTTTTTTGTAGTTTGGCGTTGTCCGGCAGGGTTTTCTTCATCGCCTGGATCACCGGTTCAAACCGGTTACAGTGCGGGCAGTAAAACGAGAAAAACTCCGTCACGATCGGGGTGCTGGATTTTGGCAGATCCAGGACTTTGTAGTAATCCCCTTCAGTGAACTTGGCGGCCTGAACCGAGAATGACAGCATGGCAGCAGTCGCCAGTGCAAATAGCTTTTTAAACATGTTACGAGATTCTCCCTGAGAAAATTGAATAACCTGCACGGTCATTCGGTTGAGGTTATGACAATATCACCACTGCGGCATCAATTGCAGGGGCGGTTCATTGAGTGCGGCCAGTTGCTCCTTGAATGCCAGGACCTGCCCTTCCCAGTATTTACCGTCGGCAAACCAGGGGAAAGCCCGTGGAAAAGCCGGGTCCTGCCAGCGTTTGGCCAGCCAGGCCATGTAGTAGACCATTCTAAGACCGCGTAATGGCTCAATAAGTTGCAATTCTTTCGGGTTGAAGTCGGCAAATTCGCTATAGGCTTCGAGCAGGGTATCGAGTTGGGCCAGCTGCTCGTTGCGCTCGCCGCTCAGCAGCATCCACAAATCCTGTACGGCCGGGCCGTTGCGGGCATCATCGAGATCGACAAACAGCGGGCCGTCGCGCCAGAGAATATTGCCCGGGTGACAGTCGCCGTGCAGGCGCAGGGGCTGCCAGTCGGTATGCCAGCGCTGGGACAGCGCGTCGATGAGCCGATCGAGATCGGCAAAGAAAGCGGCTTTCAGGTGGTCCGGAATGAACAGGCTGTTTTCCAGCAGTGTTCTGGGCTGTTCCAGGTATTCCGTCAAACTGATGGTCGGACGGTGCCGGAAAGGCTGGCGCTGACCCACCTGGTGGATGCGTCCGAGAAACCGGCCGACCCATTCTAAATGGTCATAGTTATCGACCTCGAACTGGCGGCCGCCCAGGCTGGGAAACAGGGCAAAGCGGTGCCCCTGGTAGTGGTGCAGGCTTTGGCCATCATGGAGGATTGGGGCGGCGACCGGAATTTCCTGCACAGCCAGCTCATGGGCAAAATCATGCTCTTCCTGGATCTGCGCGTCACTCCAGCGGTGCGGACGGTAAAACTTGGTGACGTAGCGGGCCCCGTCTTCGGCACTGAACTGGTAGACCCGGTTTTCGTAGCTGTTGAGCGGCAGGAGGCCGGATTCGGCACGTACCCCGACACTGTCGAGGGCATCGAGCAGCAAGTCGGGGGTCAGATCAGAAAAACTAAAACCATCTTGTTGTGTCATTTGAACATTCCGAGCCTGTGTTTGGCTTGTCAGTATAACACTTTCATAAAAAAGGGCCGTTTCCGGCCCTGATTTTATGTGTGACGGCTTCAAGCGTTAGCGCAAGTCACCGATAAACCGGCTTTCGGTGCTCAGCTCCAGCGTTTCGTCCCCGGCCTCTTTTTCCATTACGAAAGTAATGTTGGCAATTGGCTCTTTCAGTAAGTACGGGTCGACGCCCAGGCTGACCGGCAGGGTGTAAATTTCCCCGGCGGCGACAGTGACCTGTTGCTGACCGTACCATTCGATTTCTTCCAGTCCTTCGACACGCAGGTTAAATACCGCCGGCTGTTGGGTTTTATTGAGCAGCTTCAGGGTATAGGTGTTTTCAACCAGCCCTTCAGCATTGACTTTGAACAACTGGTTGCGGTCACGGATCACATCCAGCCCCATCGGCTGGATGGTGGTCATCAGGTAGAAGAACAGGCCGATCATCACCACCATCACTGCACCGTAGCCCAGCAGTTTCGGCCGCATGACATGGGTCTTGTGGCCTGCCAGTTTATGCTCGGTGGTGTAGCTGATCAGCCCGCGCTCATACCCCATGCGATCCATGGTTTGGTCACAGGCATCGACGCAGGCACCACAGTTAATACACTCATATTGCAGGCCGTCGCGGATGTCGATCCCGGTCGGACACACCTGCACACAGAGGTTACAGTCGATACAGTCACCCAGGCCCAGCTCTTTCGGGTCTTTCTTGCGCGAACGCGGCCCGCGGGCCTCACCACGTTGGACGTCGTAGCCGACAATGTAGGTATCTTTGTCGAACATGGCAGACTGGAAGCGGGCGTACGGACACATGTGAATACACATGATTGAGCGCATCCAGCCGGCGTTGGCATAGGTACAGCCGGCAAAGAACAGGACCCAGAAACCGGCCAAGAAGCTGGCATTGAAGGTGAAGAAGTCAACAAACAATGCCTTGATCGGCAGGAAGTAGCCGACAAACGTCAGGCCGGTGACCAGTGCCACGGCGAACCAGGCGATGTGCTTGGCAGTTTTTCTGGCCAGCAGGTTGCCGGTCAGTTTCATACTGTCTTGCGTGCGCCGCTTGTTCGCTGGCCCTTCAAGCTTTTCTTCAAACCAGATATAGATGAACGTCCAGACCGTTTGGGGGCAGAGATAGCCGCACCAGACCCGGCCCAAAAAGGTGGTGATGAAGAAGAGCGCAAAGGCCGCAATCATGAGCAGGCTGGCCAGCAGGGTCAGATCCTGGGGCCAGAGGGTGGTCCCGAAGAAATTGAACTGCTGACGACCGATATCGAGCAGAATGGCCTGGCGATCACCGTACGGGATCCAGGGCAGGCCCATAAACAGGAGCATCAGCAACCAGCCCGTGTTGCGGCGCAGTTTCTGGTAAACCCCATACACAGCCCGGACATAAATGCGGTTGCTGGGATTGAAGCGATCAGAGGTTCCTTTGTGGGTTTTGGGATTGAACTCTTGCGGTGTTACATCCTTTATCTTGATTCTTTCATGGCTCATGACATTACTTTCCTTGGGTGACCCCATTTATAACTATAGCAAGGGCTTACGGTTCGGTACGTTGCCTGACCGCTCATCTTTTTATATGCACAAATACTGCGTTGATTATATTACAGACGTATTTTCCATAACTCTAACAAGGTCATAGTTTGGCGAACAGATACAGATCAGGAGTTGACAGGGTAGAACAGATGACGCCGGCAGATGGTGCCGGCGTCAGGGGGGGATCGGCGGATTGCCGCGGGATTATTTGAGGATCCCGCGGGCGCGCAGAATAGCGGTTTTGAAGTCCGGCTCGCAATCTTTGGCGATCCCCGGGATCATGGCATCGGGCGCATGCTCGCGCATTTTCAGATGATAGATCAGTACATCATCGGTCAGCTCGGCCAGTTTCCCCTGGTATTTGGCTTCTTCGGCCAGCTGAAGGAGAAATTCGACCAGGTTGAGGTCCGGCGATTTTTGCCAGGCAGGATGCAAGAGTTCGATTAGTTCGTTGACGCGGTGGGTTTTCATGGCGGCTCCCTGGGTTCGGCGGACAAGACGGCCTGAATAGGCCTGGTTTTTATCCGGGTAAATTACCCCAAACCGAGTAGGGTTACAAATGTCAGATCAGACGGTGACCGTGGCAAGACGGTCACCGTCGGCCATCAGGCCGCTTGTCCTTCGTGTACCGGACGGGTTGGCTGCGGGCTGTTCGGCTCACCGGTTGCCGGTGTTAAGGTCAGCAGGGTCGCGGTGGCTTGGGGTTTGGCCTTGCAGCGTGCGGCGTGCGCGGTTGCACGCAAGCGTGCCGGGCTGCGGGGGGCCATTCTGGCAAAAGTTGTTGAGCGCATGGTTCACCTGTCGTGAGGCGGCGCATCCGTGGCCAAATCAATCAAGTCACTGCCGCCGTTATCGCTGGCGAAACCTATCCTGTGCGGCAGTGCGGGTATTTTTCGGCGGCGAATATATCAGCAACCAAATATGAAGTCGAGCGAATATTTGTGGTGGCTTCTAGTGCGGTCTGCGGGGAATAACAGCAAGAAACTGTTAGCCTTATCGGCATCTGTGAAGATAAACCGTTTCTCACTGTGTGCTTTGTGGTCTAATGCCTCTAGCTGGCAACTATTATAAAAATAGCCTGGGAGGGAAAATGGAACGGGATCAGCAACGGTTAGTGACCAACCGGAACCTATCTTACAAACTGGCCGAGTCGATTGGCCAGCGGATACTGCGTGGAGAAACCGTACCGGGAGATATTCTGCCGGGCGAAGTTGAATTGGGCGAAATGTATGGCGTTAGTCGTACTGCTGTGCGTGAAGCCATTAAGATGCTTGCCGCCAAAGGCATGGTCTTGCCCCGCCCCCGTATCGGGACCCGGGTCCTGCCCAAGCGTAACTGGAACTATCTGGATCAGGACTTACTGGTCTGGCTCAGTTGTGAACAGCATCATGAACTGGTCGAAGAATTCCAGCAGGTTCGCATGACGCTGGAGCCACAGGCCGCGGCACTGACGGCGGTCAATGCCAGCGAGGCGGATCGGGCGGAGCTGAAAGCCCTGATGGAGGCGATGTATCAACTGGGCGATAATTTCGATCAGGAGCAATGGATTGATGTCGATACCCGTTTCCATCAGCTGATCTATTTTGCTTCGGGGAATCACTTTATCAGTCCGTTCGGGAACCTGTTCAAAGCGGTGTTTGAAAGTTATTTCCGGATCATCACCCGCGATCGGGTGCTGAAGCTGGATATTCATCAGCGGATTGTGGATGGGATCCTGGCGCGGGATCCGGACGCTGCCCGCCAGGCCACCATTGATTTGCTGAAATAATTTCCCAGAATTTCGAGACGGAGCCCAGGCTCCGTTTTTCTTTTTCATTTCCCCGCGGCGCTTGCTTGCGGCTGACCCCAATTCTTTGCACACTATATTCGTTGCATATCTGAGTCAACGGATTGAGGAGGGGGGATGTCTTTGTTACGGAAAAGCCTGGCCAGTCTCGGGATTGGTGCGGCCAAAGTGGATGCGGTCTTACAGCGTGATGTGCTGATCCCGGGGGAAACCCTGCCGATCACCGTGGTTGTTCAGGGCGGCAAGGCAGCCCAGAAGGTAGAGCGTATCCAGCTCTACCTGTGTTGCCAGTATCTGGCAGATGTCGAAACGGAGGATGAGTCATCCGAGCCGGAAACCATCCGCCAGACCTGTACGCTGGCCCACTGGTCGCTGGCGGAACCCTTTACCGTGGCCGCCGGGGATACCCGGCAATTCGAGGTGGCGCTGACGCTGCCGTACAACACCCCCATTACCATCGGCGATGCCAAAGTCTGGCTCGAAACCCACCTCGATATTCCGCTGGCTCTGGATCCGAAAGATCGTGACCGGCTGACGGTGCGTCCGGATCCGCTGATGGACGGTGTGTTCACCGCGCTGGAGCAGGCGGGGTTGCGGATCCGCCAGGTGGAGTGCGAGGCTGCGCAAGGCTTTCCCCTGCCCTTCGTGCAGGAGTTTGAACTGGTGCCGGTTGCCGGGCCGTTCCATGGCCGGTGGCGGGAGCTGGAAATTGTGGCCTATCGCCATGACACTGAACTGGCGCTCTGGTTTGAAATCGATCGCCGTCATCATGGCCTGCGGGGAATGCTGGCCGGATTGCTCGGGCAGCAGGGCGAGCTGGCACGGCATTGTGTGATCCCGGCGGATACCCCACCGTCGCAGGCGGGCAAGTGGGTGCTGGCTTATCTGGATCAGCACACCTGAGAGTGAATTATTTATTTCAGCTTACACCTGTAAGCTAAAGTGTGCCATACTGCGAATCAGTTGAGTTAATACTCTCATGAGGAGCCGTATAGATGGCAAAGCAATTGGCAGCAACCTCCGGGTATTCGGTGGCCGAAGAAGTGGCGAACAGCATCAGCCACGGCCTGGGGATGATTTTCGGGATTGTCGGCCTGGTTTTACTGTTAAACCAGGCCATTGATGCCGGTGCGGACGGGTTGAGTATTACCAGCCTGAGTATTTACGGCAGCAGTATGATCCTGCTGTATCTGGCCTCTACCCTCTATCATGCGATCCCGTCTGAGCGCGCCAAGCGGGCCCTGAAAACCTTCGATCACTGCGCGATCTATTTGCTGATCGCCGGGACCTACACGCCTTTCTTGCTGATCTCACTCCGCACCCCGCTGGCGATCACGCTGATGGCGGTGATCTGGAGTATCGCCCTTGTTGGCATTGTGCTGAAAATTGCCTTTGTGTACCGGTTTAAGCGCTTGTCCCTGATCACGTATCTGGTGATGGGGTGGCTGGCCCTGGTCGCGGTTTATCCGCTGGCTTTATCCTTATCGACCGGGGGACTGGTCTTGCTGGGTGCCGGCGGGCTGGTCTATTCGCTGGGGGTGATTTTCTATGTCTGGGACCGGGTGCCGTTCAATCATGCCATCTGGCACCTGTTCGTGCTCGGCGGTACTGTGTGCCATTTTTGCTCGATCTATTTCTATGTGGAGCCGATTTAGCCGAAATCGGTGAATCCCCTGATCAGCCCCGGGACTGGCAGCCAGCGTCGAGGCTG
Source organism: Photobacterium sp. TY1-4 (assembly GCF_025398175.1). Classification (NCBI taxonomy): domain Bacteria; kingdom Pseudomonadati; phylum Pseudomonadota; class Gammaproteobacteria; order Vibrionales; family Vibrionaceae; genus Photobacterium; species Photobacterium sp. TY1-4. The sequence goes on along the minus strand of NZ_CP099734.1, from coordinate 3,537,705 downwards.
ATCAGGTGTTGCACCCGTCAAGGGTTCGCGTTCTGAATTAGTTCCGCCAGAAGGCCGGGAAGAAGACCACCAGGACGGTCAGGATCTCCAGCCGGCCCATCAACATCCCGAAACTTAAAACCCATTTGGCCAGATCCGGCAGGGAAGCAAAGTTCCCGGTCGGCCCGATCACCTCGCCCATCCCCGGCCCGACATTGGCGACGGCGGTCATGGCCCCGGTGATACTGGTCACCGGATCCAATCCCAGGCCGCCTAAGATGGCCGCGACCACGATGATGGTGAGAATAAAGGTCAGGGCAAAGGCCACTACCGAGCGCACGATATTGTCGGTCACCGGGCGGCCGTTGTAGCGCTGGACGAAAATACCCGACGGGTGGATCAGCTGCATCATCTGCTTGCGCAGCAGCGCCAGCGCGACCTGGAAACGGAAGATTTTGGCCCCGCCGGCGGTGGAGCCGGAGCAACCGCCGGCCAGCATCATAAAGGCAAACACGATGGTCGGAAACGGTCCCCAGGCTGAGAAATCGGACAGCCCGAAGCCGGTGGTGGTGACCACCGAGACGATATTAAACAGTGCCACCCGAAACGCGTCGCTGAACGTATAGTCCTGCTGCCAGGTCAGCCAGCAGGCGACAGCCAGCCCGGCTGACAGCACCAGCAGGGTAAAGCCGCGGACCTGGGCATCTTTGAGTAGCGCGGTGACTTTTTTCTTGCGCAATGCCTGCACAAACAGCAAAAACGGCAGGCCCCCGGCAAACATGAACACGATCGCCACCCAGTGGGCCTGGTTGGAGAAGTGGTTCATCGAGCCGTCGGACGTGGAATAGCCGCCGGTCGACAGGGTGGTAAATGCGTGGTTGATGGCATCAAAGGAATTCATCCCGGCCAACAGGTAACCGATAAAGCACAGTCCGGTCAGGATCAGGTAGACGTTGACGATATTCTTCGCCACGTTTTTGGTCCGCGGTGAGCTTTTATCCGACCAGTCGGAAGACTCGGTCTGGAACAGCCGCATCCCGCCCACGTTCAGCATTGGCAGGATGGCAACGCCCATCACGATAAAGCCGATCCCGCCCAGCCATTGCAGGGTCGAGCGCCACAGTAGAATGCTCGGGGCCATTTCGTCCAACCCGCTGAGGACCGTAGAGCCGGTGGTGGTGATCCCCGACATGGTCTCGAAGTAGGCATCGGTAAAGCTGATGTGGTTAATCAACACAAACGGCAAGGCGGCGAAGGCGCTGGCGATGGTCCACACCAGGGTGGTGATCAGGAACATGTCCCGCACCCCGAGTTTGAACTCCTCAGTCCGGCCGAGCGTCAGGCAGAGAAATGCCACCAGGTGGGTGATCAGCACCGCAGTGGCAAAGTCGATAAAACCCCCGGTGCCGGTAAAAAAGGCCAGCAGCGTGGGTACGTACATGAACAGGGCGATCTTGGAAAGGACCAGCCCGATCACAAATAAAATGGGACGGTAGTTCACCATAGCAGTTACAGGAAGAACGGGCTTGGTTGGAACAGGCGTTCAACGTCAGGGATATACTTCTTGTCGACCAGGAACATCACCACGTGATCGTCTTGCTCGATCACGGTGCGGTCATGGGCGATCAACACTTCATCCCCGCGCACGACGGCGCCGATGGTGGTGCCCGGCGGCAGTTTGATCTCCCCGATTGCCCGCCCGACCACTTTCGAGGTGCTGGCATCACCATGGGCAATGGCTTCAATCGCCTCGGCCGCGCCACGGCGCAGCGAGGAAACGTTGACAATGTCGGCCTTGCGCACGTGGGTCAGCAGGGCTGAAATGGTGGCCTGCTGCGGCGAGATCGCAATATCGATGGTGCCGCCCTGAACCAGGTCGACATAGGCACCACGTTGGATCAGCACCATGACTTTCTTGGCGCCCATCCGTTTGGCCAGCATGGCTGACATGATATTGGCTTCATCATCATTGGTGACGGCGACAAATACATCGATTTGCTCGATGTGCTCTTCGCTCAGCAGTTCCTGATCGGAAGCATCGCCGCAAAACACAATGGTATTTTCCAGCATTTCGGACAGGCTCTCAGCCCGCTCCGGGTTGCGTTCGATCAGTTTGACGCTGTAGCTCTGCTCCAGGCGACGGGCCAGACCGGCGCCGATGTTCCCCCCGCCGACAATCATCAGCCGCTTGTACGGTTTCTCCAGCCGTTGCAGCTCACTCATCACCGAGCGGATATGGTTGCTGGCCGCGACGAAGAAGACTTCGTCATCGGCTTCAATAATGGTGGTACCCTGCGGCCGGATTGGCCGTCCCTGACGGAAAATCGCCGCGACCCGGGTATCAATGTGCGGCATGTGTTCGCGCAGCGCCGACAGAGCATTGCCGACCAGCGGACCGCCGTAATAGGCTTTGACGGCCACCAGGCCGACTTTGTCTTCGGCGAACCCGACCACCTGCAGCGCCCCCGGGTACTCAATCAGTCGCTCAATGTAGCCGGTCACCAGCTCTTCCGGCGCGATCAGGTGATCGACCGGTACCGCGTCGGACTGGAACAGGTGTTCTTTCTCTTTGAGATATTCCGGTGAACGGATCCGCGCCACCCGGTTCGGGGTGTTAAACAGGGTAAATGCAATCTGACAGGCGATCATGTTGGTTTCGTCGGAGTTCGTGACGGCCACCAACATATCGGCATCCTGGGCACCGGCTTCGCGCAGCGTGCGGGGATGGCTGGCAAAGCCTTGGACCACCCGCAAATCATACTTGTCCTGCAGCTCGCGCAGCCGCTCCGGATCTTTATCGACAATGGTGATGTCGTTATTCTCGCCCACCAGGTTTTCGGCCAGTGTGCCGCCGACCTGACCGGCACCGAGGATGATAATCTTCATAGCATCTCTGTTTACGGTTCGTTCTGCTTTAGGTTACTACGCCCAGCGCAAGTGACCTTGAGGTAAATCCTTGTTTTGACAGATTCAGGACATTCTATGGTGATTTTCGGATCACTGCGTAGTAAAACCCGTCCATCTCGTCTTCCCCTGGCAGGATCTGGCGTCCCGGCTGTTGCGGGTCGCTGTCGATTAGCGTGGCATCGGCTGTGCGGGCTACAAAAGCCGTAACTTGATCGCAGTTTTCCTGCGGCGTGATTGAGCAGGTGGCGTACACCAGGGTCCCGCCCGGTTTGAGCTGTTGCCACATGGCATCGACGATTTCAGCCTGGAGCTGCGCCAGTGCTGCAATGTCATCGGCGCGGCGCAGCCATTTGATGTCCGGATGGCGACGGATCACCCCGGTGGCCGAGCACGGCGCATCCAGCAGAATGCGGTCGAACTGTGCTCCCTGCCACCACTGCGACGGGTAACGGGCATCGGCACACAGGGTCTGGGCCTGAAGGTTCAATCGCTGCAGATTCTCGTGTACCCGGGCCAAACGCGTGTCGTCACAGTCAATGGCGACTACGTCACACGCGGGCTCGCGCTCCAGGATATGGGCCGTTTTGCCCCCCGGTGCGGCGCAGCAGTCGAGGATCAGCTCACCGGCCTGTGGCTGGAGGTATTCCACTGCCAACTGGGCGGCTGCATCCTGAACCGACACCCAGCCTTCGGCAAAGCCAGGCAGCTTGCTGACATCGCATGGGCTGAGCAGGCGCAGGGCATCCGGCGCTTGCGGGTGGATCGCACTCTCAATGCCGGCGTCATTCAGCAGCGCCTGATAGGCGTCGCGGCTGTGGTGACGGCGGTTCACACGCAGCCACATTGGCGCCTTGGTATTGTTCGCGGTCAGGATGCCTTCATATTGTTCCGGGTAGCTGGTCTGGATCAGTTTGAGTAACCAGCCCGGATGGCCGTAGCGACCGGCATCATGGCTTTGGGCCTGCTCATCCAGACTGGCCTGCTGGCGCTGGTAATTGCGCAGCACGGCATTGATCAAACCGCGGAGTTGCGGTTTTTTCAGGTTCTTGGTGGCATTGACGGTTTCGGCCACGGCGGCATGGGCGGGAATACGCATGTAGCCGAGCTGGTACAGGCCGACCAGGATCAGGTGGTGAAACACCCGTTGCTTGCCTTTGAGCGGCTTTTCCATCAGTTGCTGGGTGATGGCTTCTAATTTCGGCAGCCAGCGCAGGACGCCATAGCAGATTTCCTGCAACAGGGCCTGATCGCGCTCTCTGATGTGTTGCTGGGCGGCAGGCAGGGCCGAGGACAGGGACTGGCCTTGATCGACAACCTGATAAATCACCTCGGCTGCTGCGGCTCTTACGTTCATTTGGTATTCCTGAGTTAGTTCTGCGGGCGCTTCGGCAGGCATTGCGGCACCGGCAGTTGAATTATTCGTTTCCGGGGCAGAAAAGAAAAGCCAGTGCAGACACTGGCTTGATGATTACAGTACGGTGCCGGCGGCAAACCAGTCCCGGCGCGAATTGAGCAGATCCTGCGCGGGCATGGCTTTCTTACCCGGCGGTTGCAGCTCCAGCAGACGCAGGGCGCCGTTGCCGGTCGCGACCAGGATCCCGTGTTTGTCAGCTGCCAAAATGGTGCCCGGCGCCTGGCCTTGGTTGTCGGTTTCGACTGCGGCGCGCCAGACTTTCACGTTCTGCTCGGCGACGGTGAAGTAGCTCATCGGCCATGGATTAAAGGCGCGAATGCAGCGCTCAATGGCTGCGGCGTCCATCGTCCAGTCAATTTGGGCTTCTTCTTTGCTGAGTTTCTTGGCGTAATTGGCCAGCGCGTCATCCTGCTTCACCGGTACGGCGGTGCCGTCGGCAATCTCGTTGATGCACTCAACCAGGGCGACTGGCCCCAGTTCAGCCAGTTTGTCATACATGGTGGCGCTGGTATCGGTGGCTTCAATCGGCGTGGTGGCAATTTTCAGCATATCGCCGGTATCTAAACCGATATCCATCTGCATGATGGTGACGCCGGTTTCAGCATCACCGGCCCAGATGGAGCGTTGGATCGGTGCTGCGCCCCGCCAGCGCGGCAGAATGGAGCCATGTACATTAATACAGCCCAGACGCGGGGTATCGAGCACTTTTTGCGGCAACAGATGGCTGTAGGCCACCACGACCATGAGATCGGCATCAAGCGCGGCCAGTTCTTGCTTGGCTTCATCGGATTTAAAGTTTTCCGGCTGATAAACCGGAATGTCGTGTGCCTGCGCCAGTTGTTTCACCGGGCTGGCGGTGATTTTTTTCCCGCGGCCGGCCGGTTTGTCGGGCGGTGTATAGACGGCAATCACGTCATGGTCTGAAGACAACAACGCCGCCAGGTGACGGGCGGCGAAATCAGGCGTACCTGCAAAAACAATGCGTAACGGCTTGCTCAAGGTCAACTTCCTTACAATCTGGGGTTAGGCTGGGTTGGTGTGCTTTTCGTTAAAGCGTTTGATTTTCGCCAGTTTATCCTGAATACGCTTGCGTTTCAGCGGGGACAGGTAGTCGACGAACAATTTGCCTTGCAGGTGATCCAGCTCGTGCTGAACACAGATGGCCAGCAGATCATCGGCTTCGAAGGTGTATGCTTCACCGTCGCGGTTCAGGGCTTTGACGGTAACGGCCGCAGCACGCGGCACCAGGGCACGGGCGCCCGGAACCGACAGACAGCCTTCTTCAATCCCATCTTCACCGTGTTTTTCGATGATTTCCGGGTTGATCAGTACCATAGGCTGATTGCGCTCTTCAGAGATATCGATCACCACGATGCGTTGGTGGATATCAACCTGAGTGGCGGCAAGGCCAATACCTTCCTCGTCGTACATGGTCTCGAGCATGTCATCGACAATTTTTTGGATCTCAGGGGTCACCGCTTCGACGGGTTTGGCCACCGTCCGCAGACGCTCATCAGGGAATGTTAATACTTGCAATACAGACATAGGTACTCGTACAAATGGATAGTGCTAAAAACGATTATCGCTTATTTGCTCTAATTCTAGTCATTTTAAAGATCAAATAACAGCACCGCAGACCAATTGCGTCCCGGTCTGCGGCGGCGCTGGCAAGCTGAGCTGACATCCCTGCCCGGTTGCCGCGAACTTGCCGTCGGCAAAACATTAATCTGCCGGTGAGGATGCAACGGCCGGAATGGGGAGTGATGTGAGCCGAAAAACATGGGCGGGCCGGTTTGACGCCATAGACACGTCCTGAGCCGGATGCCAACCTGTGGTGATTAATGGTCGGAGCATTCAGGGAGAAATGAGCATGTGGCGATGGGTGGCGGGGTGCGTTTGTGTGTGGGGAATGGCGATCAACAGCCTGCATGCGGCACCCTTGACGGTGAAAACGGAGAGCCCGTCGGTATATACCGTCCAGAAAGGGGACACCTTGTGGGATATTTCGGAGCATTTTCTCGAGAGCCCCTGGCGTTGGCCGGAATTGTGGCAGGCCAACGATTATATCAAGAACCCTCACTTGATTTATCCCGGTGATCAGCTGCACCTGATCTGGCGCGACGGCCGGCCGCAGTTACAGCTGAAAAGAACCGTGAAACTCTCGCCGCGTGTCCGGGTGGAGCGCACGCCGATCCTGACGTTACCGGCGCAGCTGTTGCTCCCTTATGTAGAAGACCATCGCTTGCTGACGGCTGCAGATGTCTCGCGTCTGCCCCGGGTGATGGGCGACAGCCAGCGGCAGCAATTTATTACCCCGGGAGCCGCCATCTGGGTGGATGAACCGCTGAGTCCGCAACGGCAATGGGGCGTTTATCGCCCGGATGGGAGCTTTACCCGCACCCTGGCCAGCGGCGAGACGGTTGAAGTGGTGGCCCTGAAAGCGATTGCCGAGGTGTCGGTGGTCGGTCAGGCGGACGATCGCAGTCAGATTGCGATCACGACTTTGTTGCAGGAAGTTCGCCAGAATGATGTTCTGCTCCCCTCGCCTGCTCCTGTTCGTGAGTCAGCCCTGCGTTTTGTTCCCTCTGCGCCGCCGCACGGATTACACGCCCAAGTGTTGGGGGGACTGACCAACCAACAGCAGTATCTGGCTACGGCTATGGTGGTGGTGCTGGACCGGGGGCATCTGGATGGGACCCGGGCCGGCCAGGTGTTTCAGATCCATCGCCCGGCGGTGCCGATCCGGGGTGAGAGCGGCGACTATCGTTACGGTTCAGTGGCGCAGCACACATCCGCCACAGGGCTTGCCGGCCCGGTGGTCGGGGATGTGATGGTGATCCGCCCTTATGAGCATTTCAGTCTGGCAGTGATCACCCGGGCCGCAGCCCCGTTTGAACCGGGCCTGGCGGCGCGCCCGCCAGAGGTGTCCAGCGGGCCTGGAAAGGGAGCATCATGAGCGAGGACGATCTGGTCGCGTGGCTGACCTTGGCTGCGGTGCCTTATCTAGGGGGGCACCGGATCCATCAGTTACTGCCCTATGCCTCGCCCCGGCAACTGTGCCGGATGTCGGCTGAAGAGTTAAATGGCATCGGCTTGAAGCCGCGCCAAGTTGAGGCATTGCTTCGGCCGAATGCGCGCCGTCTTGAGCGCTGCTTGCAATGGGCGCAGGCAGCGCATCAAACCATTATCCCCCTTGATTCGCCTGATTATCCGCCGCTGCTCAGGGAAATCGCCTCGGCGCCGCCGCTCTTGTTTGTGCGTGGCGATCCCCGGTGGCTGCATCAGCCCCAGATTGCCGTGGTCGGCAGCCGTTCTGCCAGCATTGACGGGCGCGAATCGGCCTATGCGTTCGCAGCCGCGCTGGCGGCCGCGGACTATGTCGTGACCAGTGGATTGGCATTAGGCGTCGATGGCCAGGCCCATGCCGGCGCGCTGCGTCATGGTGGTGGGACTGTGGCCGTGTTGGGCTCGGGGCTGGAGCGGCTCTACCCGGCCCGTCACCGGGAGTTGGCGGGGCAAATTGTCGAACAAGGGGCGTTGGTTTCTGAGTTCTGGCCGGATGAAGCGCCCCGGCCGCAAAACTTTCCCCGCCGCAACCGAGTGATCAGTGGCCTGTCCGTTGGCGTATTAGTGATCGAAGCGGCAGAAAAAAGCGGATCGCTGATCACAGCGCGCTATGCCCTTGAACAAGGACGCGAAGTGTTTGCCCTCCCCGGTTCGATCCATGTACCCGGTAGTCGTGGATGTAATGCATTGATCAAATCCGGTGCTAAATTGGTAGAAAGTCCGGTCGATATTTTTGAGGAGATTGGGAGTCTAACCGAGTGTGTAAAAAGTAAGCAGTTAGACATGCCGTTACCACAACCTGAAAATGAAGAATTGCCATTTTCATCGGTGTTGGCTAACGTAGGCAATGAAGCAACACCCGTAGATGTAGTTGCTGAACGCTGTCAACAACCCGTGCATGAAGTCATGACGCAATTGCTGGAACTGGAATTGCGAGGGGTTGTTGCCACAGTGCCCGGTGGCTATATCAGAACGAGGAGGGGCTAGTTATGATGGATATCCTAATGTACCTGTTTGAGACCTATATCCACAGCGATGTGGAATTGCTGGTCGATCAGGACGAGCTATCGGATGAGCTGCAACGTGCCGGCTTCCATCAGGAAGATATCTATAAAGCTCTGACATGGTTAGAGAAACTGGCTGCATTGCAAGACACCGAACATACACCGTACATGAACAATAGTGCGGTGACCTCAATGCGCATCTATACCGCCCAGGAGATGGCGCGGCTGGATACCGCCTGTCGCGGCTTCCTGACCTATCTGGAGCAGATCCACGTTCTGAGTGCCGACACGCGTGAAATGGTGATCGACCGGGTGATGGAGCTGGAGACCACGGAATTTACCCTCGACGATTTGAAATGGATTATTTTGATGGTGCTGTTCAATGCGCCGGGTAATGAAAGTGCCTACAGTCAGATGGAAGAGCTTCTGTACGGCGTGGAAGACGGGTATATTCACTGATTGCCTGGGCAGATGTGAACAGAAGGTATGGCTGGAAAAATTGACGAGCAACTGTTTTCGGCTCGGGGGCATGCACTAGAGCAGCACTGTTCGCAGTGCGGTGCTGAACTGGTGATGCGCAACAGTAAACGAGGACCTTTTCTAGGTTGTGCGGCGTATCCCGCCTGTGATTTCATTAAACCGCTGCATCACAATGACGGCCATGTAGTGAAGTACCTGGGCAAAGCCTGTCCGGATTGTGGCGAGGAGCTACTGCTTCGCCAGGGTCGCTATGGGATGTTTATTGGCTGTTCCGGCTATCCGGCGTGTCATCACATTGAGTCACCGGAGCGCAAAGCCGAGGATACCCAACTGACCTGCCCGGAATGCGGACAGGGACATTTGCTCGAGCGTAAGTCTCGCTATGGCAAAACGTTTTACGCGTGCGATCAGTATCCGGGATGTCGTTTTGCCGTGAATGCCAAGCCGGTTGCCGGCCACTGCCAGCAATGCGGGTTTGGTTTGTTGATCGAGAAAAAACTGGCCGGTGGCAGCAAGCTGCAGTGCGCCGATCGTAAATGTCACGCTTATCAGGACGTCTAAAGCGCGCCCTGCCCGGGTTCTGAGCCCTGATGTCATCATCCGTCTTTGAAGCAACAAAAAGCCAGCAATCGCTGGCTTTTTTGGTAATTGGGGGATGCGGGACCGAGGCTATATCCGCACGACCGGAAATGCATCCGGATCCAAATGTGCCGCCAGCTCATCCAGGGCGGTTTTTAAATCGCACGCAGGGCTGGCACAGACATTGATGTGCCCCATTTTCCGGCCGGCGCGTTTTTCTTTGCCGTACCAGTGAACATGGCAGTGCGGCAGACCTAAGATCGCGTTATCCAGCGTATCCTCGCCGAGAATATTGACCATGGCTGTCGGACGCAGCAAAGCGGTGCTCCCCAGAGGCAGACCGCAGACGGCGCGCAGATGGTTTTCAAACTGGCAGGTCTCAGCGCCCTGTTGGGTCCAGTGACCGGAGTTGTGGACGCGCGGCGCAATTTCGTTCACTAACAGCGTCCCGTTGACTTCGAAGAATTCAATTGCCAGCACACCGACATAATCGAGCGTTTCTGCCAGTGCCTTGAACATCGCTTCCGCATCGGCTTGCAGCGCTGACGAATCGGATTGGGCGACCGACAGGCTGAGGACGCCGTTGCTGTGGGTATTTTCGGTCAGCGGGTAAATGGCGAGACTACCGTCCTGCCCGCGTGCGCCGATGATCGATACTTCCCGATCAAACGGGATGAAGGCTTCGGCGACGATCGCCTGCTCTGGCGCGGCTTGCAGGAATAGCTCCAGCTCCGCCCAGATCGCTTCTTTGGCGTCGGCAGACTTGAGTCGCCACTGCCCTTTACCGTCATAGCCGCCCAGGGCACTTTTCAGCACCATCGGCAGGCCGACGGTGTCAATCGCATGTTCAAAGTCATCCCGGTTGGTAATGATGTGATAGGTTGCGTTGGCCACCCCGGCCCGATCCAGCAGGCGCTTTTCCAGACGGCGATCGCCCCCGGCTTTAATGGCTTCCGCCGTCGGGCGGAATTTGCCGCTGGCTTCACAGAGCGCCAGAATGTCATGCGGGATATGCTCGAACTCCGCGGTGATCACATGGGCGTAGGTGATTGCCGTATTGAGCCCTTTCATCATCAGCTGTTGGGTCAGCGGGTGCACCACATGCCCGGTGCCGACATCGTAAGCCAGGACCTCAATATTCAGGGGGGCTCCGGCCAGCGCCATCATTCTGGCCAGTTGGCCGGCGCCCAGCACTAAGACCTTCATGATGCGTCCTCGGCCGGGTTCGGGTTGCTTAACACCTGATCGGTTTGCTCTTGACGGAATGCATCGACGGCAGCCATCACGGTGCTGTCCTGGGTGCCGATGATTTGGGCGGCCAGCAAACCGGCATTGGCTGCACCGGCATCCCCAATGGCCAAAGTACCGACGGCAACGCCTTTCGGCATCTGGACGATCGACAGGAGTGAATCTATGCCCTTCAGCGCCCGTGACTGGACCGGAACACCTAGGACCGGCACACTGGTAAATGCAGCGGTCATGCCGGGCAGGTGGGCAGCACCGCCGGCACCGGCAATGATCACTTTAATGCCGCGCTCATGGGCCGTTTCTGCATATTCAGCCAGCAAATGCGGAGTCCGGTGGGCCGAAACCACCTTGGTCTCATACGGTACGTTGAAGCGTTCCAACATTTCAGCAGCGTGCTGCATGGTTGGCCAGTCTGACTTTGAGCCCATGATAATCCCGACTTTCATCCCGATCTCCTTTGGGTTAGCTAATTGAAGGCAACGAAGGCTTGGCGCGCATTATACGGTGATTTTTTGTGAAGGAAAACGTTTGCGTTAGGGTTTGTCTCAGGTTTTGTTAAGGGATATTGCGGAACATGGCCTTGTCAGGCCGGAGTGGGTAAAATACCCGCAACAAAGTTGAAACGGGCATCCAACCGGTGCCGGAACGAGGGTGATGTGGATAATTTGACGCAAGTGCTGGCTGCGCTGCAGCAAGGGGATGTGGTGGCCTACCCGACTGAGGCGGTGTTTGGCGTGGGCTGTGATCCGGATAATGAGCAAGCGGTTAATAAGCTACTGGCGCTCAAACAGCGTCCGATCGAAAAGGGGCTGATCCTGATCGCCGCTAATTACGCGCAGCTGGCGCCTTATGTGGATGACAGCCAGTTGAGCGACGCGCAGAAGCAGCGGATTTTCGATACCTGGCCCGGGCCGGTGACTTGGGTAATGCCGACCAAACCGGGCGTCCCGGCCTTTTTGACCGGCCAGTTTGACACCATTGCAGTTCGCGTGACGGATCATCCGTTGGTGCAGCAGTTATGCCGCCAGTTTGGCAAGCCGCTCACCTCGACCAGTGCCAACCTGACCGGTCAGGCGCCGGGACGGAGTGCCGAAGAAGTCAAACAACAGCTGGGTCAGTATCTACCGGCTATTTTACAAGGGGAAACCGGCGGACGTGACAATCCGTCTGAGATCCGAGATGCCCGGACAGGGAAAGTTTTTCGCCAAGGATAATCAATGATGCAAGATGTGAGTAAGCAAGCCGTAAAAACGTTTTTGTTAGACCTTCAGGACCGGATTTGTCAGGCGCTTGAGCAGCAAGATGGCGGGGCAACCTTTGAGCAGGATGCCTGGGAGCGAGAGCAAGGCGGCGGTGGTCGCAGTCGGGTTTTGCGCCAGGGGCTGGTGTTCGAGCAGGCCGGGGTGAACTTCTCTCATGTCTATGGCACCGAAATGCCGGGATCCGCAACCGCGCATCGTCCGGAGTTGGCGGGACGCAGTTTTGAAGCCATGGGGGTGTCGCTGGTCATTCACCCGAACAACCCTTATGTGCCGACTTCCCATGCGAATGTCCGTTTTTTTATCGCCGAGAAAGAAGGCGAAGATCCGGTGTGGTGGTTTGGCGGTGGTTTCGACCTGACCCCGTTTTACCCCTTCGAGGAAGACTGCCAGCATTGGCATGATACGGCCAAGGCGTTATGCCAGCCTTTCGGGGATGAGGTGTATGCCGAGCACAAAGCCTGGTGTGATCGCTATTTCTTCCTGCCGCATCGCAATGAAACCCGCGGCGTGGGCGGGCTGTTCTTTGACGATCTGAACCAATGGGGCTTCGAGAAGAGCTTTGCCTACATGCAGGCGGTCGGGAACGGGTATCTGGATGCGTATCTGCCGATTGTGGCGAACCGCAAAGACATCGAGTACGGCGAGCGGGAGCGTCAGTTCCAGCTTTATCGCCGTGGCCGCTATGTGGAGTTCAACCTTGTTTACGATCGTGGCACCTTGTTTGGCCTGCAAAGTGGCGGTCGGACTGAGTCGATCCTGATGTCGATGCCGCCTCTGGTGCGTTGGGAATATGGATTTGAGCCGGAGCCTGGCTCACCGGAGGCTGTGCTGGATGAGCGCTACCTTCAACCCCGCGATTGGTAACCGCTAAAAACGGTTTGTTCCAGTGGAAAGGCAATGATAGGGTCAGTGATTCACTGACCCTTTTTGTTTTCAGCGCATGGATTTCTTGCAAATGGATAAGTACGTTGTGTTCGGCAATCCGATTGCCCAGAGTAAATCACCTCTCATTCATACCCTGTTTGCGCGTCAGACGGCACAGAAGATGAGTTATGAAGCCAGGCTGGCCCCGTTGGATGGATTTGTCGCGGCATTGGATACTTTTTTTGCAGAAGGCGGACGCGGCTGTAATGTGACGGTGCCGTTTAAAGAGCAGGCCTTTGACTATGTCGATCAGCTGACCGAACGGGCGCGTCTGGCCGGTGCTGTGAATACCCTCAAAAAATTAGATGATGGGCTGGTACTCGGAGACAACACCGACGGTGAAGGGTTAGTACAGGATTTGCTGCAGCATCAGGTCGCATTGAAAGGGAAACGGGTCTTGTTGGTCGGGGCGGGTGGCGCAGCACGGGGCGTGGTTTTGCCGCTGCTGGCGCAGCAACCGTCATCGATCAAGATTGCCAACCGAACCCTGGCGAAAGCCGAGGCGTTGGTCGATGCCTTTGCCGCGCATGGCCCGGTCGACGCCATCGCGCTGGATAAACTGGCCGGCGAGCAATATGACGTGATCATTAATTCCACCTCGGCCAGCCTGAGCGGTCAGTTGCCGGGGATCCCGGAAAGCCTGATCCAGCCGATGACGGTGTGTTACGACATGGTCTACGGGTGCGAACCCACCGCATTTAATCAATGGGCGCAGCAGTTGGGTGCAAAAGTCGTGCTTGACGGGCTGGGGATGCTGGTCGGCCAGGCAGCTGAGAGTTTTATGGTATGGCGTGGTCTTCGTCCGGGCGCGAAGCAAGTCCAGCGGGAGCTGCGTCGTTTAATGCAGGAATAATCATGAACCAAGATATTTTATTTGCCGATATTCAGCACTGGGACCGTGAAAAGCAAGCAGTGAGCTTTCCGGCGCAGCAGGCCGGCGCGTTAATTACGTGCTGGGTCAGTCTGGCCTGGTTGCAACAACAGGAAGCGCAAACCTTCAGCAGTGAAGCGGAGATCCTGGCGGCGTTTGCTGCTAGCCGCTACGATCTGGAAGAGCTGGCAGAAGCTTTAATCGAAGATGAAGCCTTTAATGCTGACGGGGATATTGAGATCGGCTGAGGGTTAGCCCTCAGCCAGATAGTCGTTTTTCAGCCTTACATAGTTGTCGGCGGATGCAGGAAGAAAGGCCCGCTCTTGCTCGGTCAGTGGCCGGGCTTGTTTGGCCGGGTTGCCGATATAGAGGTAACCGCTTTGCAGTCGCTTGCCCGGGGGCACCAGGCACCCTGCCCCGATAATGACGTCATCTTCGACGACGACACCATCCAGAATAATGGCGCCCATCCCAACCAAGACCCGATCGCCTATCTGGCAGCCATGCAACATCGCCTTGTGGCCAATTGTCACATCTTGACCAATAATTAGGGGATGGCCGTCAGGGTTGCTTGGGCTTTTGCGCGTCACATGCAAAACGCTGCCATCCTGAACGTTGGTTCGGGCGCCGATACGAATGGTATTGACGTCACCGCGGGCGGCAACCAGCGGCCAGATACTCGAATCTTCTGCGAGGTGAATGTCACCGACCAGAACTGCTGTGTCATTCACATAGGTCGTTGATGAAAGCGAGGGATAAATCCCTTTATAAGGGCGAAGTGCGTTTTGCATGAAAGGAAAACCCTGAAATTGACAGTTTACTCGGTCAGAATAGCTTGCTGATGGCGTAATTAACATCGGAAAATGCCAGGTTTGGGTGATAATTGTACGTTTGAGCTCAAATGACAAAATTATTTCAATTTAGCCCTTGCGTATGTGATCGAACGCTCTATAATGCGACCTCACTGACACGGAGCACGGCGAGATAAGCCAGCGACGTGAAAGAAAAGTTCTTTAACAATTTGACCATGCAATCTGTGTGGGCACTCGTGAAATGATAGTCAAAAGATTTATCAGTGAGCTGAGTGACCAAATTGATACTTCGGTATCAGCACAGTCAATTTATTTTTGCTTCTGCTTTTCTTAAAAGCGGCGGCAAGAAATCAGTAATCACTGAGCCGTTTCTTCGGAAACACCAAAACTTTAATTGAAGAGTTTGATCATGGCTCAGATTGAACGCTGGCGGCAGGCCTAACACATGCAAGTCGAGCGGCAGCGACAACATTGACCCTTCGGGTGATTTGTTGGGCGGCGAGCGGCGGACGGGTGAGTAATGCCTGGGAACATGCCTTAGTGTGGGGGATAACCATTGGAAACGATGGCTAATACCGCATAATCTCCTGTCTTTTGCGAGATGGGAGCAAAGAGGGGGACCTTCGGGCCTCTCGCGCTAAGATTGGCCCAGGTGGGATTAGCTAGTAGGTGGGGTAACGGCTCACCTAGGCGACGATCCCTAGCTGGTCTGAGAGGATGATCAGCCACACTGGAACTGAGACACGGTCCAGACTCCTACGGGAGGCAGCAGTGGGGAATATTGCACAATGGGGGAAACCCTGATGCAGCCATGCCGCGTGTGTGAAGAAGGCCTTCGGGTTGTAAAGCACTTTCAGTCGTGAGGAAGGCGGCTAAGTTAATAGCTTAGTTGTTTGACGTTAGCGACAGAAGAAGCACCGGCTAACTCCGTGCCAGCAGCCGCGGTAATACGGAGGGTGCGAGCGTTAATCGGAATTACTGGGCGTAAAGCGCATGCAGGCGGCTTGTTAAGCCAGATGTGAAAGCCCGGGGCTCAACCTCGGAATCGCATTTGGAACTGGCAGGCTAGAGTCTTGTAGAGGGGGGTAGAATTTCAGGTGTAGCGGTGAAATGCGTAGAGATCTGAAGGAATACCGGTGGCGAAGGCGGCCCCCTGGACAAAGACTGACGCTCAGATGCGAAAGCGTGGGGAGCAAACAGGATTAGATACCCTGGTAGTCCACGCCGTAAACGATGTCTACTTGGAGGTTGGTGTCTTGAACACTGGCTTTCGGAGCTAACGCGTTAAGTAGACCGCCTGGGGAGTACGGTCGCAAGATTAAAACTCAAATGAATTGACGGGGGCCCGCACAAGCGGTGGAGCATGTGGTTTAATTCGATGCAACGCGAAGAACCTTACCTACTCTTGACATCCAGAGAACTTTCCAGAGATGGATTGGTGCCTTCGGGAACTCTGAGACAGGTGCTGCATGGCTGTCGTCAGCTCGTGTTGTGAAATGTTGGGTTAAGTCCCGCAACGAGCGCAACCCTTATCCTTGTTTGCCAGCACTTCGGGTGGGAACTCCAGGGAGACTGCCGGTGATAAACCGGAGGAAGGTGGGGACGACGTCAAGTCATCATGGCCCTTACGAGTAGGGCTACACACGTGCTACAATGGCGCATACAGAGGGCTGCAAGCTAGCGATAGTGAGCGAATCCCAAAAAGTGCGTCGTAGTCCGGATTGGAGTCTGCAACTCGACTCCATGAAGTCGGAATCGCTAGTAATCGTGGATCAGAATGCCACGGTGAATACGTTCCCGGGCCTTGTACACACCGCCCGTCACACCATGGGAGTGGGCTGCACCAGAAGTAGATAGCTTAACCTTCGGGAGGGCGTTTACCACGGTGTGGTTCATGACTGGGGTGAAGTCGTAACAAGGTAGCCCTAGGGGAACCTGGGGCTGGATCACCTCCTTAACGATATGACACATTGTTTGATGCAGTGTCCACACAGATTGCTTGGTGAAATGGTTTTAGAACTCGCGAAAGCGCTAATCAATAACGTCAGTTATTGATTAACGCTTTGTGCGTTATGCTCTTTAACAATCTGGAAAGCTGACTAGTAATTCGATTTTTAGGAATCGAAATTATTGTTTCACCGCAAGGTGAAACGAGTTCTCAAGCAATACACATTCAAGTGTCTTGTGTAAGTTTGCTTTCACTTTTCAAAGTGAAGACAGACAAAGAGTCCGGCAAAACAAACAATTCCATCTTTTACTCAGATGGAAACCTTGGTTGTTTACGATACAGACCCTTTGGGGTTGTATGGTTAAGTGACTAAGCGTACACGGTGGATGCCTGGGCAGTCAGAGGCGATGAAGGACGTACTAACTTGCGATAAGCGCAGATGAGGCAGTAAGAGCCACTTGAGTCTGCGATTTCCGAATGGGGAAACCCAGCTGCAGAAGCAGTTATCAATACGTGAATCCATAGCGTATTGAGGCGAACCGGGGGAACTGAAACATCTAAGTACCCCGAGGAAGAGAAATCAACCGAGATTCCGGCAGTAGCGGCGAGCGAAACCGGATTAGCCCTTAAGTTGGTTTGATGTCAGGTGAATGAGCTGGAAAGCTCAGCGATACAGGGTGATAGCCCCGTAACCGGTAACATCTTATCAGTGAAAACGAGTAGGACGGGACACGTGTTATCTTGTCTGAAGATGGGGGGACCATCCTCCAAGGCTAAATACTCCTGACTGACCGATAGTGAACCAGTACCGTGAGGGAAAGGCGAAAAGAACCCCTGTGAGGGGAGTGAAATAGAACCTGAAACCGTGTACGTACAAGCAGTAGGAGCACCTTCGTGGTGTGACTGCGTACCTTTTGTATAATGGGTCAGCGACTTAATTTCAGTAGCAAGGTTAACCATCTAGGGGAGCCGTAGGGAAACCGAGTCTTAACTGGGCGTGCAGTTGCTGGGATTAGACCCGAAACCAGGTGATCTAGCCATGGGCAGGTTGAAGGTGCGGTAACACGCACTGGAGGACCGAACCGACTAATGTTGAAAAATTAGCGGATGACTTGTGGCTAGGGGTGAAAGGCCAATCAAACCTGGAGATAGCTGGTTCTCCCCGAAAGCTATTTAGGTAGCGCCTCGGACGAATACTACTGGGGGTAGAGCACTGTTAAGGCTAGGGGGTCATCCCGACTTACCAACCCTTTGCAAACTCCGAATACCAGTAAGTACTATCCGGGAGACACACGGCGGGTGCTAACGTCCGTCGTGGAGAGGGAAACAACCCAGACCGCCAGCTAAGGTCCCAAAGTTATCGCTAAGTGGGAAACGATGTGGGAAGGCTCAGACAGCCAGGATGTTGGCTTAGAAGCAGCCATCATTTAAAGAAAGCGTAATAGCTCACTGGTCGAGTCGGCCTGCGCGGAAGATTTAACGGGGCTAAGCGATACACCGAAGCTGCGGCAATGTAGTTTACTACATTGGGTAGGGGAGCGTTCTGTAAGCTGTTGAAGGTGGTCTGTAAGGGCTGCTGGAGGTATCAGAAGTGCGAATGCTGACATGAGTAACGATAAAGGGGGTGAAAAACCTCCTCGCCGGAAGACCAAGGGTTCCTGTCCAACGTTAATCGGGGCAGGGTGAGTCGACCCCTAAGGCGAGGCCGAAAGGCGTAGTCGATGGGAAACGGGTTAATATTCCCGTACTTCTTACTATTGCGATGGGGGGACGGAGAAGGCTAGGTGGGCCTGGCGACGGTTGTCCAGGTTCAAGGGTGTAGGCTGATGGTTTAGGCAAATCCGGACCATCTCAAGGCTGAGACCCGATGTCGAGGTGCTACGGCACTGAAGTCATTGATGCCATGCTTCCGGGAAAAGCCTCTAAGCTTCAGATAGTAAGGAATCGTACCCCAAACCGACACAGGTGGTCGGGTAGAGAATACCAAGGCGCTTGAGAGAACTCGGGTGAAGGAACTAGGCAAAATGGTACCGTAACTTCGGGAGAAGGTACGCTCTTGACGGTGAAGTCCCTCGCGGATGGAGCTATTGAGAGTCGCAGATACCAGGTGGCTGCAACTGTTTATTAAAAACACAGCACTGTGCAAAATCGAAAGATGACGTATACGGTGTGACGCCTGCCCGGTGCCGGAAGGTTAATTGATGGGGTTATCTTCGGAGAAGCTCTTGATCGAAGCCCCGGTAAACGGCGGCCGTAACTATAACGGTCCTAAGGTAGCGAAATTCCTTGTCGGGTAAGTTCCGACCTGCACGAATGGCGTAATGATGGCCACGCTGTCTCCACCCGAGACTCAGTGAAATTGAAATCGCAGTGAAGATGCTGCGTACCCGCGGCTAGACGGAAAGACCCCGTGAACCTTTACTACAGCTTGGCACTGAACATTGACCCTACATGTGTAGGATAGGTGGGAGGCTTCGAAGCAGGTACGCCAGTATCTGTGGAGCCGTCCTTGAAATACCACCCTTGTAGTGTTGATGTTCTAACGTCGCCCCCTTATCGGGGGTGCGGACAGTGCCTGGTGGGTAGTTTGACTGGGGCGGTCTCCTCCCAAAGCGTAACGGAGGAGCACGAAGGTGGGCTAATCACGGTCGGACATCGTGAGGTTAGTGCAATGGCATAAGCCCGCTTGACTGCGAGAATGACGGTTCGAGCAGGTGCGAAAGCAGGTCATAGTGATCCGGTGGTTCTGAATGGAAGGGCCATCGCTCAACGGATAAAAGGTACTCCGGGGATAACAGGCTGATACCGCCCAAGAGTTCATATCGACGGCGGTGTTTGGCACCTCGATGTCGGCTCATCACATCCTGGGGCTGAAGTCGGTCCCAAGGGTATGGCTGTTCGCCATTTAAAGTGGTACGCGAGCTGGGTTTAGAACGTCGTGAGACAGTTCGGTCCCTATCTGCCGTGGGCGTTGGATGATTGAGAGGGGCTGCTCCTAGTACGAGAGGACCGGAGTGGACGAACCGCTGGTGTTCGGGTTGTGTCGCCAGACGCATTGCCCGGTAGCTAAGTTCGGAATCGATAACCGCTGAAAGCATCTAAGCGGGAAGCGAGCCTCAAGATGAGTCATCCCTAAGGCTTTAAGCCTTCTGAAGGGTTGTCGTAGACGACGACGTTGATAGGCAGGGTGTGTAAGCGCTGTGAGGCGTTGAGCTAACCTGTACTAATTGCCCGTGCGGCTTAACCATACAACACCCAAGGGGTTTTACGGACTCCACGAGCACTTGAATGATGTGTTTGAGAAACTAGTTAACTTTTCCAGATTTAGTGTAGGGTCACATCGCTCCTTGCCATCCATGGCATCGCGATATTAGTGAATCCCTTCACGTCGAATTTGCTTGGCGACCATAGCGTTGCGGACCCACCTGATCCCATGCCGAACTCAGTAGTGAAACGCAGCAGCGCCGATGGTAGTGTGGGGCCTCCCCATGTGAGAGTAGGACATCGCCAGGCTTTCATTCCGACTTTGCTTGAGATTCAAGCAAGTCACCATAAAGTTCTAAAGTTTCTTAGAGTTTTATGTTGACTTTCAAAGTGGGAAGCGTATTATACGCACCTCGCTTGAGCGCTAAGG
Source organism: Photobacterium sp. TY1-4 (assembly GCF_025398175.1). Lineage (NCBI taxonomy): Bacteria > Pseudomonadati > Pseudomonadota > Gammaproteobacteria > Vibrionales > Vibrionaceae > Photobacterium > Photobacterium sp. TY1-4. Next base: position 3,517,577 of record NZ_CP099734.1, on the reverse strand, counting down.
CGCTGAAAGCACAGTTCTTTAACAATTTGACCATGCAATCTGTGTGGGCACTCGTGAAATGATAGTCAAAAAGATTTATCAGTGAACTGAGTGACCAAATTGATACTTCGGTATCAGCACAGTCAATTTATCAGTAATCACTGAGCCGTTTCTTCGGAAACACCAAAACTTTAATTGAAGAGTTTGATCATGGCTCAGATTGAACGCTGGCGGCAGGCCTAACACATGCAAGTCGAGCGGCAGCGACAACATTGACCCTTCGGGTGATTTGTTGGGCGGCGAGCGGCGGACGGGTGAGTAATGCCTGGGAACATGCCTTAGTGTGGGGGATAACCATTGGAAACGATGGCTAATACCGCATAATCTCCTGTCTTTTGCGAGATGGGAGCAAAGAGGGGGACCTTCGGGCCTCTCGCGCTAAGATTGGCCCAGGTGGGATTAGCTAGTAGGTGGGGTAACGGCTCACCTAGGCGACGATCCCTAGCTGGTCTGAGAGGATGATCAGCCACACTGGAACTGAGACACGGTCCAGACTCCTACGGGAGGCAGCAGTGGGGAATATTGCACAATGGGGGAAACCCTGATGCAGCCATGCCGCGTGTGTGAAGAAGGCCTTCGGGTTGTAAAGCACTTTCAGTCGTGAGGAAGGCGGCTAAGTTAATAGCTTAGTTGTTTGACGTTAGCGACAGAAGAAGCACCGGCTAACTCCGTGCCAGCAGCCGCGGTAATACGGAGGGTGCGAGCGTTAATCGGAATTACTGGGCGTAAAGCGCATGCAGGCGGCTTGTTAAGCCAGATGTGAAAGCCCGGGGCTCAACCTCGGAATCGCATTTGGAACTGGCAGGCTAGAGTCTTGTAGAGGGGGGTAGAATTTCAGGTGTAGCGGTGAAATGCGTAGAGATCTGAAGGAATACCGGTGGCGAAGGCGGCCCCCTGGACAAAGACTGACGCTCAGATGCGAAAGCGTGGGGAGCAAACAGGATTAGATACCCTGGTAGTCCACGCCGTAAACGATGTCTACTTGGAGGTTGGTGTCTTGAACACTGGCTTTCGGAGCTAACGCGTTAAGTAGACCGCCTGGGGAGTACGGTCGCAAGATTAAAACTCAAATGAATTGACGGGGGCCCGCACAAGCGGTGGAGCATGTGGTTTAATTCGATGCAACGCGAAGAACCTTACCTACTCTTGACATCCAGAGAACTTTCCAGAGATGGATTGGTGCCTTCGGGAACTCTGAGACAGGTGCTGCATGGCTGTCGTCAGCTCGTGTTGTGAAATGTTGGGTTAAGTCCCGCAACGAGCGCAACCCTTATCCTTGTTTGCCAGCACTTCGGGTGGGAACTCCAGGGAGACTGCCGGTGATAAACCGGAGGAAGGTGGGGACGACGTCAAGTCATCATGGCCCTTACGAGTAGGGCTACACACGTGCTACAATGGCGCATACAGAGGGCTGCAAGCTAGCGATAGTGAGCGAATCCCAAAAAGTGCGTCGTAGTCCGGATTGGAGTCTGCAACTCGACTCCATGAAGTCGGAATCGCTAGTAATCGTGGATCAGAATGCCACGGTGAATACGTTCCCGGGCCTTGTACACACCGCCCGTCACACCATGGGAGTGGGCTGCACCAGAAGTAGATAGCTTAACCTTCGGGAGGGCGTTTACCACGGTGTGGTTCATGACTGGGGTGAAGTCGTAACAAGGTAGCCCTAGGGGAACCTGGGGCTGGATCACCTCCTTAACGATATGACACATTGTTTGATGCAGTGTCCACACAGATTGCCTGGTTAAAATGTGAAGAGCGAAACGATGCTGGGTCTGTAGCTCAGGTGGTTAGAGCGCACCCCTGATAAGGGTGAGGTCGGTGGTTCAAGTCCACTCAGACCCACCACTTCCTGCCCAAGGGAAGTTGGTGAGGCATCGGAAACGTCGGGGCTATAGCTCAGCTGGGAGAGCGCCTGCCTTGCACGCAGGAGGTCAGCAGTTCGATCCTGCTTAGCTCCACCACTCTTTAAGGGTTTTCCCTGAGAATCTTTAAACAGTGGTTTGTTTCTCTTTGGAGAAAACGAAACACATGCTCTTTAACAATCTGGAAAGCTGACTAGTAATTCGATTTTTAGGAATCGAAATTATTGTTTCACCGCAAGGTGAAACGAGTTCTCAAGCAACACACATTCAAGTGTCTTGTGTAAGTTTGCTTTCACTTTTCAAAGTGAAGACAGACAAAGAGTCCGGCAAAACAAACTATTCCATCAAGCAATTGATGGAAAACCTTGGTTGTTTACGATACAGACCCTTTGGGGTTGTATGGTTAAGTGACTAAGCGTACACGGTGGATGCCTGGGCAGTCAGAGGCGATGAAGGACGTACTAACTTGCGATAAGCGCAGATGAGGCAGTAAGAGCCACTTGAGTCTGCGATTTCCGAATGGGGAAACCCAGCTGCAGAAGCAGTTATCATTAAGTGAATACATAGCTTAATGAGGCGAACCGGGGGAACTGAAACATCTAAGTACCCCGAGGAAGAGAAATCAACCGAGATTCCGGCAGTAGCGGCGAGCGAAACCGGATTAGCCCTTAAGTTGGTTTGATGTCAGGTGAATGAGCTGGAAAGCTCAGCGATACAGGGTGATAGCCCCGTAACCGGTAACATCTTATCAGTGAAAACGAGTAGGACGGGACACGTGTTATCTTGTCTGAAGATGGGGGGACCATCCTCCAAGGCTAAATACTCCTGACTGACCGATAGTGAACCAGTACCGTGAGGGAAAGGCGAAAAGAACCCCTGTGAGGGGAGTGAAATAGAACCTGAAACCGTGTACGTACAAGCAGTAGGAGCACCTTCGTGGTGTGACTGCGTACCTTTTGTATAATGGGTCAGCGACTTAATTTCAGTAGCAAGGTTAACCATCTAGGGGAGCCGTAGGGAAACCGAGTCTTAACTGGGCGTGCAGTTGCTGGGATTAGACCCGAAACCAGGTGATCTAGCCATGGGCAGGTTGAAGGTGCGGTAACACGCACTGGAGGACCGAACCGACTAATGTTGAAAAATTAGCGGATGACTTGTGGCTAGGGGTGAAAGGCCAATCAAACCTGGAGATAGCTGGTTCTCCCCGAAAGCTATTTAGGTAGCGCCTCGGACGAATACTACTGGGGGTAGAGCACTGTTAAGGCTAGGGGGTCATCCCGACTTACCAACCCTTTGCAAACTCCGAATACCAGTAAGTACTATCCGGGAGACACACGGCGGGTGCTAACGTCCGTCGTGGAGAGGGAAACAACCCAGACCGCCAGCTAAGGTCCCAAAGTTATCGCTAAGTGGGAAACGATGTGGGAAGGCTCAGACAGCCAGGATGTTGGCTTAGAAGCAGCCATCATTTAAAGAAAGCGTAATAGCTCACTGGTCGAGTCGGCCTGCGCGGAAGATTTAACGGGGCTAAGCGATACACCGAAGCTGCGGCAATGTAGTTTACTACATTGGGTAGGGGAGCGTTCTGTAAGCTGTTGAAGGTGGTCTGTAAGGGCTGCTGGAGGTATCAGAAGTGCGAATGCTGACATGAGTAACGATAAAGGGGGTGAAAAACCTCCTCGCCGGAAGACCAAGGGTTCCTGTCCAACGTTAATCGGGGCAGGGTGAGTCGACCCCTAAGGCGAGGCCGAAAGGCGTAGTCGATGGGAAACGGGTTAATATTCCCGTACTTCTTACTATTGCGATGGGGGGACGGAGAAGGCTAGGTGGGCCTGGCGACGGTTGTCCAGGTTCAAGGGTGTAGGCTGATGGTTTAGGCAAATCCGGACCATCTCAAGGCTGAGACCCGATGTCGAGGTGCTACGGCACTGAAGTCATTGATGCCATGCTTCCGGGAAAAGCCTCTAAGCTTCAGATAGTAAGGAATCGTACCCCAAACCGACACAGGTGGTCGGGTAGAGAATACCAAGGCGCTTGAGAGAACTCGGGTGAAGGAACTAGGCAAAATGGTACCGTAACTTCGGGAGAAGGTACGCTCTTGACGGTGAAGTCCCTCGCGGATGGAGCTATTGAGAGTCGCAGATACCAGGTGGCTGCAACTGTTTATTAAAAACACAGCACTGTGCAAAATCGAAAGATGACGTATACGGTGTGACGCCTGCCCGGTGCCGGAAGGTTAATTGATGGGGTTATCTTCGGAGAAGCTCTTGATCGAAGCCCCGGTAAACGGCGGCCGTAACTATAACGGTCCTAAGGTAGCGAAATTCCTTGTCGGGTAAGTTCCGACCTGCACGAATGGCGTAATGATGGCCACGCTGTCTCCACCCGAGACTCAGTGAAATTGAAATCGCAGTGAAGATGCTGCGTACCCGCGGCTAGACGGAAAGACCCCGTGAACCTTTACTACAGCTTGGCACTGAACATTGACCCTACATGTGTAGGATAGGTGGGAGGCTTCGAAGCAGGTACGCCAGTATCTGTGGAGCCGTCCTTGAAATACCACCCTTGTAGTGTTGATGTTCTAACGTCGCCCCCTTATCGGGGGTGCGGACAGTGCCTGGTGGGTAGTTTGACTGGGGCGGTCTCCTCCCAAAGCGTAACGGAGGAGCACGAAGGTGGGCTAATCACGGTCGGACATCGTGAGGTTAGTGCAATGGCATAAGCCCGCTTGACTGCGAGAATGACGGTTCGAGCAGGTGCGAAAGCAGGTCATAGTGATCCGGTGGTTCTGAATGGAAGGGCCATCGCTCAACGGATAAAAGGTACTCCGGGGATAACAGGCTGATACCGCCCAAGAGTTCATATCGACGGCGGTGTTTGGCACCTCGATGTCGGCTCATCACATCCTGGGGCTGAAGTCGGTCCCAAGGGTATGGCTGTTCGCCATTTAAAGTGGTACGCGAGCTGGGTTTAGAACGTCGTGAGACAGTTCGGTCCCTATCTGCCGTGGGCGTTGGATGATTGAGAGGGGCTGCTCCTAGTACGAGAGGACCGGAGTGGACGAACCGCTGGTGTTCGGGTTGTGTCGCCAGACGCATTGCCCGGTAGCTAAGTTCGGAATCGATAACCGCTGAAAGCATCTAAGCGGGAAGCGAGCCTCAAGATGAGTCATCCCCAAGGCTTTAAGCCTTCTGAAGGGTTGTCGTAGACGACGACGTTGATAGGCAGGGTGTGTAAGCGCTGTGAGGCGTTGAGCTAACCTGTACTAATTGCCCGTGCGGCTTAACCATACAACACCCAAGGGGTTTTACGGACTCCACGAGCACTTGAATGATGTGTTTGAGATACTAGTTAACTTTTCCAGATTTAGTGTAGGGTCACATCGCTCCTTGCCATCCATGGCATCGCGATATTAGTGAATCCCTTCACATCGAATTTGCTTGGCGACCATAGCGTTGCGGACCCACCTGATCCCATGCCGAACTCAGCAGTGAAACGCAGCAGCGCCGATGGTAGTGTGGGGCCTCCCCATGTGAGAGTAGGACATCGCCAGGCTCCAATTACGAAAGCCCGTTGGCTACAACGGGCTTTTCTTTCGCTCTCATCAACGGTGATACGAGCGGAGTCAAGATAAGGTTTTTACTTTCTCGCCGGTTGGCAAAAAAGTTGAAAGTTTTATCTTGACTTCAAATCTGGAAAGCGTAATATACGCGTCCTGGCTTGCTGAAGCGCATTGCGTCAAGGCATTGAAAGTCAACGTTCTTTAACAATTTGACCATGCAATCTGTGTGGGCGCTCGTGAAATGATAGTCAAAAGATTTATCAGTGAGCTGAGTGACCAAATTGATACTTCGGTATCAGCACAGTCAATTTATCAGTAATCACTGAGCCGTTTCTTCGGAAACACCAAAACTTTAATTGAAGAGTTTGATCATGGCTCAGATTGAACGCTGGCGGCAGGCCTAACACATGCAAGTCGAGCGGCAGCGACAACATTGACCCTTCGGGTGATTTGTTGGGCGGCGAGCGGCGGACGGGTGAGTAATGCCTGGGAACATGCCTTAGTGTGGGGGATAACCATTGGAAACGATGGCTAATACCGCATAATCTCTACGGAGCAAAGAGGGGGACCTTCGGGCCTCTCGCGCTAAGATTGGCCCAGGTGGGATTAGCTAGTAGGTGGGGTAACGGCTCACCTAGGCGACGATCCCTAGCTGGTCTGAGAGGATGATCAGCCACACTGGAACTGAGACACGGTCCAGACTCCTACGGGAGGCAGCAGTGGGGAATATTGCACAATGGGGGAAACCCTGATGCAGCCATGCCGCGTGTGTGAAGAAGGCCTTCGGGTTGTAAAGCACTTTCAGTCGTGAGGAAGGCGGCTAAGTTAATAGCTTAGTTGTTTGACGTTAGCGACAGAAGAAGCACCGGCTAACTCCGTGCCAGCAGCCGCGGTAATACGGAGGGTGCGAGCGTTAATCGGAATTACTGGGCGTAAAGCGCATGCAGGCGGCTTGTTAAGCCAGATGTGAAAGCCCGGGGCTCAACCTCGGAATCGCATTTGGAACTGGCAGGCTAGAGTCTTGTAGAGGGGGGTAGAATTTCAGGTGTAGCGGTGAAATGCGTAGAGATCTGAAGGAATACCGGTGGCGAAGGCGGCCCCCTGGACAAAGACTGACGCTCAGATGCGAAAGCGTGGGGAGCAAACAGGATTAGATACCCTGGTAGTCCACGCCGTAAACGATGTCTACTTGGAGGTTGGTGTCTTGAACACTGGCTTTCGGAGCTAACGCGTTAAGTAGACCGCCTGGGGAGTACGGTCGCAAGATTAAAACTCAAATGAATTGACGGGGGCCCGCACAAGCGGTGGAGCATGTGGTTTAATTCGATGCAACGCGAAGAACCTTACCTACTCTTGACATCCAGAGAACTTTCCAGAGATGGATTGGTGCCTTCGGGAACTCTGAGACAGGTGCTGCATGGCTGTCGTCAGCTCGTGTTGTGAAATGTTGGGTTAAGTCCCGCAACGAGCGCAACCCTTATCCTTGTTTGCCAGCACTTCGGGTGGGAACTCCAGGGAGACTGCCGGTGATAAACCGGAGGAAGGTGGGGACGACGTCAAGTCATCATGGCCCTTACGAGTAGGGCTACACACGTGCTACAATGGCGCATACAGAGGGCTGCAAGCTAGCGATAGTGAGCGAATCCCAAAAAGTGCGTCGTAGTCCGGATTGGAGTCTGCAACTCGACTCCATGAAGTCGGAATCGCTAGTAATCGTGGATCAGAATGCCACGGTGAATACGTTCCCGGGCCTTGTACACACCGCCCGTCACACCATGGGAGTGGGCTGCACCAGAAGTAGATAGCTTAACCTTCGGGAGGGCGTTTACCACGGTGTGGTTCATGACTGGGGTGAAGTCGTAACAAGGTAGCCCTAGGGGAACCTGGGGCTGGATCACCTCCTTAACGATATGACGCATTGTTTGATGCAGTGTCCACACAGATTGCTTGGTCGAAATAGAAAGAACATGTTTTTCTAAGTGCCCAAACTTAGAAACCAAAGTCCCATTCGTCTAGAGGCCTAGGACACCGCCCTTTCACGGCGGTAACAGGGGTTCGACTCCCCTATGGGACGCCACGGGTCGTTAGCTCAGTTGGTAGAGCAGTTGACTTTTAATCAATTGGTCGCAGGTTCGAATCCTGCACGACCCACCATCTTTCCACGAAGGATGTAAAACCGTTTTGCTTCTGCTTTTTCAAAAGTGGAGACAAACAGCCGTGGGCGATTAGCTCAGTTGGGAGAGCACCTCCCTTACAAGGAGGGGGTCACTGGTTCGAGCCCGGTATCGCCCACCATTCTTTCCTCGAAAGAATTCAAACTATCGATGGGGCTATAGCTCAGCTGGGAGAGCGCCTGCCTTGCACGCAGGAGGTCAGCAGTTCGATCCTGCTTAGCTCCACCACTTTCTAAACACACTTACGAGTGTCGTTAGAAAGTGTCTGTCCCTTCGGGATAACAACACATGCTCTTTAACAATCTGGAAAGCTGACTAGTAAATTCAATCGAAAAGATTGATTTATTGTTTCACCGAAAGGTGAAACGAGTTCTCAAGCAATACACATTCAAGTGTCTTGTGTAAGAAGAGTCCGGCAAAACAAACTATTCCATCTTTTACTCAGATGGAAACCTTGGTTGTTTACGATATAGACCCTTTGGGGTTGTATGGTTAAGTGACTAAGCGTACACGGTGGATGCCTGGGCAGTCAGAGGCGATGAAGGACGTACTAACTTGCGATAAGCGCAGATGAGGCAGTAAGAGCCACTTGAGTCTGCGATTTCCGAATGGGGAAACCCAGCTGCAGAAGCAGTTATCAATACGTGAATCCATAGCGTGTTGAGGCGAACCGGGGGAACTGAAACATCTAAGTACCCCGAGGAAGAGAAATCAACCGAGATTCCGGCAGTAGCGGCGAGCGAAACCGGATTAGCCCTTAAGCTTTTTATGCGTCAGGTGAAGGCTCTGGAAAGTGCCGCGATACAGGGTGATAGCCCCGTAGCCGACAACGCATTTAAAGTGAAAACGAGTAGGACGGGACACGTGTTATCTTGTCTGAAGATGGGGGGACCATCCTCCAAGGCTAAATACTCCTGACTGACCGATAGTGAACCAGTACCGTGAGGGAAAGGCGAAAAGAACCCCTGTGAGGGGAGTGAAATAGAACCTGAAACCGTGTACGTACAAGCAGTAGGAGCACCTTCGTGGTGTGACTGCGTACCTTTTGTATAATGGGTCAGCGACTTAATTTCAGTAGCAAGGTTAACCATCTAGGGGAGCCGTAGGGAAACCGAGTCTTAACTGGGCGTGCAGTTGCTGGGATTAGACCCGAAACCAGGTGATCTAGCCATGGGCAGGTTGAAGGTGCGGTAACACGCACTGGAGGACCGAACCGACTAATGTTGAAAAATTAGCGGATGACTTGTGGCTAGGGGTGAAAGGCCAATCAAACCTGGAGATAGCTGGTTCTCCCCGAAAGCTATTTAGGTAGCGCCTCGGACGAATACTACTGGGGGTAGAGCACTGTTAAGGCTAGGGGGTCATCCCGACTTACCAACCCTTTGCAAACTCCGAATACCAGTAAGTACTATCCGGGAGACACACGGCGGGTGCTAACGTCCGTCGTGGAGAGGGAAACAACCCAGACCGCCAGCTAAGGTCCCAAAGTTATCGCTAAGTGGGAAACGATGTGGGAAGGCTCAGACAGCCAGGATGTTGGCTTAGAAGCAGCCATCATTTAAAGAAAGCGTAATAGCTCACTGGTCGAGTCGGCCTGCGCGGAAGATTTAACGGGGCTAAGCGATACACCGAAGCTGCGGCAATGTAGTTTACTACATTGGGTAGGGGAGCGTTCTGTAAGCTGTTGAAGGTGGTCTGTAAGGGCTGCTGGAGGTATCAGAAGTGCGAATGCTGACATGAGTAACGATAAAGGGGGTGAAAAACCTCCTCGCCGGAAGACCAAGGGTTCCTGTCCAACGTTAATCGGGGCAGGGTGAGTCGACCCCTAAGGCGAGGCCGAAAGGCGTAGTCGATGGGAAACGGGTTAATATTCCCGTACTTCTTACTATTGCGATGGGGGGACGGAGAAGGCTAGGTGGGCCTGGCGACGGTTGTCCAGGTTCAAGGGTGTAGGCTGATGGTTTAGGCAAATCCGGACCATCTCAAGGCTGAGACCCGATGTCGAGGTGCTACGGCACTGAAGTCATTGATGCCATGCTTCCGGGAAAAGCCTCTAAGCTTCAGATAGTAAGGAATCGTACCCCAAACCGACACAGGTGGTCGGGTAGAGAATACCAAGGCGCTTGAGAGAACTCGGGTGAAGGAACTAGGCAAAATGGTACCGTAACTTCGGGAGAAGGTACGCTCTTGACGGTGAAGTCCCTCGCGGATGGAGCTATTGAGAGTCGCAGATACCAGGTGGCTGCAACTGTTTATTAAAAACACAGCACTGTGCAAAATCGAAAGATGACGTATACGGTGTGACGCCTGCCCGGTGCCGGAAGGTTAATTGATGGGGTTATCTTCGGAGAAGCTCTTGATCGAAGCCCCGGTAAACGGCGGCCGTAACTATAACGGTCCTAAGGTAGCGAAATTCCTTGTCGGGTAAGTTCCGACCTGCACGAATGGCGTAATGATGGCCACGCTGTCTCCACCCGAGACTCAGTGAAATTGAAATCGCAGTGAAGATGCTGCGTACCCGCGGCTAGACGGAAAGACCCCGTGAACCTTTACTACAGCTTGGCACTGAACATTGACCCTACATGTGTAGGATAGGTGGGAGGCTTCGAAGCAGGTACGCCAGTATCTGTGGAGCCGTCCTTGAAATACCACCCTTGTAGTGTTGATGTTCTAACGTCGCCCCCTTATCGGGGGTGCGGACAGTGCCTGGTGGGTAGTTTGACTGGGGCGGTCTCCTCCCAAAGCGTAACGGAGGAGCACGAAGGTGGGCTAATCACGGTCGGACATCGTGAGGTTAGTGCAATGGCATAAGCCCGCTTGACTGCGAGAATGACGGTTCGAGCAGGTGCGAAAGCAGGTCATAGTGATCCGGTGGTTCTGAATGGAAGGGCCATCGCTCAACGGATAAAAGGTACTCCGGGGATAACAGGCTGATACCGCCCAAGAGTTCATATCGACGGCGGTGTTTGGCACCTCGATGTCGGCTCATCACATCCTGGGGCTGAAGTCGGTCCCAAGGGTATGGCTGTTCGCCATTTAAAGTGGTACGCGAGCTGGGTTTAGAACGTCGTGAGACAGTTCGGTCCCTATCTGCCGTGGGCGTTGGATGATTGAGAGGGGCTGCTCCTAGTACGAGAGGACCGGAGTGGACGAACCGCTGGTGTTCGGGTTGTGTCGCCAGACGCATTGCCCGGTAGCTAAGTTCGGAATCGATAACCGCTGAAAGCATCTAAGCGGGAAGCGAGCCTCAAGATGAGTCATCCCCAAGGCTTTAAGCCTTCTGAAGGGTTGTCGTAGACGACGACGTTGATAGGCAGGGTGTGTAAGCGCTGTGAGGCGTTGAGCTAACCTGTACTAATTGCCCGTGCGGCTTAACCATACAACACCCAAGGGGTTTTACGGACTCCACGAGCACTTGAATGATGTGTTTGAGATACTAGTTAACTTTTCCAGATTTAGTGTAGGGTCACATCGCTCCTTGCCATCCATGGCATCGCGATATTAGTGAATCCCTTCACATCGAATTTGCTTGGCGACCATAGCGTTGCGGACCCACCTGATCCCATGCCGAACTCAGCAGTGAAACGCAGCAGCGCCGATGGTAGTGTGGGGCCTCCCCATGTGAGAGTAGGACATCGCCAGGCTTTGAACATTAACTTGATTGAAGCATCAACAGTAAGACTTCGATTAGGTGCCGTGTGGAGCGGTAGTTCAGTTGGTTAGAATACCGGCCTGTCACGCCGGGGGTCGCGGGTTCGAGTCCCGTCCGCTCCGCCACTTATTCAGAGTTTCAGCTCTTAAAAACTGAGCCAACAGGGGTGTAGCTCCAATTGGCAGAGCAGCGGATTCCAAATCCGCGTGTTGGGAGTTCGAATCTCTCCACCCCTGCCATATTTGAAACCTCAGCAGAAATGCTGAGGTTTTTTTGTTTTAAGCGTCCATTGTCAGTGCAGTGGATTCTCTGAATTTCCTGAATGCGGCTCCCTGCCGTCTTCTGAAGCCTCAGACTATACGCCCCTGCAGAGATGCAGGGGCTTTTTTGTATGCTGATTGTCGAATTCCATTAATGTACTGCAGCGCCTGATGGTCTTTGGGATATCGTAGCATCGGAGTACAGCCCTGTCCGATCCTATGATCCATCGAGCTTCTGTTGGCCTGATCAAATTTCTTTCTTTATGATCTACCAATTTTAGTGCTGCTTTCGAAGGCCGTGGGGAGATGGACGCGATGTCAGCGTTGTTTGGGCTACGCAGGCGCTAGTTTTTCATGAGGAGCTGGTAACCCACAAAGCAGGCTGCGATGCTGAGAGCGACATTGAGCAGTATATTGAGTCCGGCTTTTAAAAACGCGCCTTGCTGCATCAGAATGACATTATCCATCGAGAACGTGGAGAAGGTCGTCAGGGCCCCGAGAAAGCCCAAACCAATGATGGGACGGGCGGGGACACTCGCAATCATGCCCTGGTTGATGGCAGACATCAATAGCCCCATGAGCAAGGAGCCGAGCACATTGACGACCAGGGTACCGTAGGGAAATCCCCGGCCGAACAGGCTGACGCACAGTTCAGAAATCAGATACCGTGAACAGGCGCCAAAGGCACCGCCCAGCGCAATCAGTCCCAAGAAGAAAAATTGGCTCATTGATACTACTTTAGGTTGTGAGAAAGTTGCCATACTAATACCACGATAGCTGTGTGTTGATCACCTTTGCCGGGCTGTAAATGTGCAATCAATGATTGATGCACGATGTTTCGGTGGGTGACATGAATCATTCTCGGGGGAAAAGTATGGCGTTGTATCAGACGGTACTGCTGGCGGTAAACCCGGATAACCTGGATGCACACCAGTTGATGGTGAAAGCGGCGCTGATTGCAGGGCAGAACCATGCCGAGTTGCATGTCGCGTTTGTCGAGCCGGGGCTGGGGAATGTGAGTTTTCTGGATGCGGAGCTGGGGCTGGAAGAGGCGCACTTAGACACCCAGGCGCTCCGCATTCAGCAGCTATCTGCCTTGTCTCAGGCATCCCCCTATAAAGTCCGGGCCCTGCATATTGCCGATGGGGACGTTGCGAAGCATTTGCTGGATCTGGTGAAGCAGGTTCGGGCTAATCTGGTCGTTCTTGGTACACACAAAAGCGGTATCCAGTGGTTTGGCGATCTGGGGCAGGCTTTGTCACAGCAAGGCGGCTGCGATGTGTTAATGTGTCATTGATCAGATGTTACAACAAAGCAGCTCAGGATAGTTGCTGTTCGCTCAAGACTTCCATATACTCGAGCTTAACTTGTCGGAGTGCCAATTGGCTGAGACCGCATTGCGGGATCCGTAGAACCTGATCAGGCTAATACCTGCGAAGGGAACAAGAGAAAATCTTCTGTATTGCTGCACCTGCAGCTGCTGTTCCAGATGATGTTACACACCCTACGTGTAGCCTCTTGTTGACGCACCCATCCGATAAGCAACTTCCCTTTTATTGAAACCAAGGAAATTGCTATGTCGAATCGCAAACAAGCGAGACTGGAAGCGAAACAATTCATTGATTCACTCACCACCCAACCGTATCCGAACTCACACAAAGTCTATGTGACGGGCAGCCGCGACGATATTCGTGTCCCGATGCGCGAAATTACCCTGTCGGACAGCCTGGTCGGCGGCACCAAAGATGCCCCGGTTTTGGAGCCCAATGAGCCGATCCGCGTTTATGATACATCGGGACTGTACACCGATCCTGCCCATGAAATCGATATTTACACGGGCCTGCCGCGACTGCGGGAAACCTGGATTTCAGAGCGCGGAGATACCGAGCTGCTGGATGAGTTGAGTTCGGCGTATTCCAAAGAGCGTCTGGCCGATGATACGCTGGACGAGCTGCGTTTTGGTGAGCGCGCTCGCATTCGGCGTGCCAAAGCGGGGGCGAATGTTACCCAACTACATTACGCCCGTCAGGGGATCATTACCCCGGAAATGGAATACATCGCAATTCGCGAAAATATGGGCCGCGCCAAGTACCGCGATGCCGTGCTGACTCAACAGCATCCGGGCCAGAACTTCGGGGCCAATCTGCCGAAAGAAATTACGCCGGAATTTGTCCGACAGGAAGTGGCGGAAGGCCGAGCGATTATTCCAGCCAATATCAACCACCCGGAATCAGAGCCGATGATTATCGGTCGTAACTTCCTGGTCAAAGTGAACGCCAACATCGGTAACTCTGCTGTCAGTTCATCGATTGAAGAAGAAGTGGAAAAGTTAGTGTGGTCGACCCGCTGGGGCGGCGATACCGTGATGGATCTGTCGACCGGTCGCAATATTCACGAAACCCGTGAGTGGATCATCCGCAATAGCCCGGTGCCAATCGGTACGGTGCCGATGTATCAGGCGCTGGAAAAGGTGAACGGTATTGCGGAGAACCTGACCTGGGAAGTATTCCGCGACACTTTGCTGGAGCAGGCCGAGCAGGGGGTCGATTACTTCACTATCCATGCCGGGGTACTGCTGCGCTACGTGCCGATGACCGCCAAGCGGGTGACCGGGATTGTCTCACGGGGTGGATCAATCATGGCCAAGTGGTGTCTGGCGCATCACAAAGAAAGCTTCCTGTATGAACACTTCCGCGAGATCTGTGAAATCTGTGCCCGGTACGATATTTCGCTTTCTCTGGGGGATGGCCTGCGTCCGGGCTCGGTGGCTGATGCCAACGACGAAGCGCAGTTCAGTGAGCTACGCACCTTGGGAGAGCTGACTAAAATCGCCTGGGAATATGATGTCCAGGTAATGATTGAAGGGCCGGGACACGTGCCGATGCACATGATCAAAGAGAACATGGATGAGCAGCTCAAGCACTGCCATGAAGCGCCGTTCTACACTCTGGGCCCACTGACGACGGATATTGCTCCGGGCTACGATCACATCACTTCAGGGATTGGTGCAGCGATGATTGGCTGGTTCGGCTGCGCCATGCTGTGCTACGTCACCCCGAAAGAGCACCTGGGTCTGCCGAACAAAGACGATGTAAAGGTCGGGCTGATCACGTATAAGCTATGTGCTCATGCTGCTGATTTGGCCAAAGGACACCCGGGCGCGCAGGTAAGGGATAACGCCTTGTCGAAAGCCCGTTTTGAATTCCGTTGGGAAGATCAGTTCAACCTGGCGCTGGATCCAGAAACGGCCCGCTCCTACCACGATGAAACCCTGCCGCAGGAATCGGGCAAGGTAGCGCACTTCTGTTCGATGTGCGGTCCGAAATTCTGCTCGATGAAGATCTCTCAGGAAGTGCGGGATTATGCTAAAACGCTGCCCCAAGAGGCGCAGGCGGTGGAAATCAAACTTCTGGAAGACCCGCTGGAGGGGATGCAGCAGAAAGCTGAAGAATTCCGAGCCCGAGGCAGTGAGCTGTACCACCCGGCACACGAGGAAGGCTGATGGGAACACTCACCTTACCGGAATACCTGGCACCGTTGCGCCGGTATTTCAATGCTGTGCTGGCTTCAGCACAGCACTATCAATTGGGGGCGCCGGTTGAGGTGGTCTGGGCGACTTCACCTGATGTCGGGATAGACGTCGACCATCGCCGAATTCGCCTGACCTTTCATCCTGAAGATAGCGGAGCTGCGGATTACCGGGTGCAGGATCAGTGGCTGCCGCCGTATCCGTCCCTGCGTGAGGTGCAGCAGCAGGTTGCGCAGGATCCGTCACTGGTGATTTGCGGTTTGCCGACGGCGCTGGGATATGTCGACTTGTGGCATCACCATGGCGAAGCTCGCGCGGTATTTTGCGGGCAAGCTGGGCCTGAAGCGCCGCAGCGTGCCATGTTGCTGGCGGCCCTAGCCCTGGATTATCCGCTGGAAGATGCGGTGACGCTCGCCCGGGCTTACGCCCGGTGTTATCTCCATGATAAAGACGAAGGGTGTGTCGACTGCTGGCCGCTTGAGCGGGCGCTGTTTCCGCGTCCGTTGACCGCAAATCACCCACAGGCCGAGGCACTCGGGTGGGTCAGCCGGGAAGTGGCGGTGGCGCCGTTTGCCAAGGCGGATCCGGCCCAGATGGCGCTGTATCCGGTTGTCGATTCGGCCGCTTGGGTCGGACGGCTGCTGGAGATGGGCGTCACCCTGACGCAATTGCGGATCAAAGATCCGACAGAGCCCACGCTTGCCGCGCAGGTCCGTCAGGTGATCGCCGCCGGGGCGCAGGCCAAGGCGCAGGTCTATATCAATGATTACTGGCAACTGGCGATTGAACACCGGGCTTACGGGGTGCATCTGGGGCAGGAAGATCTAGAAACGGCTGATTTGGCTGCCATTCAGCAAGCCGGCCTGCGTCTGGGTCTGTCAACCCATGGCTATTACGAAATCCTGCGCGCGGCAGAGTTTCATCCCAGCTATATCGCTCTGGGCCATATTTATCCGACCACCACCAAGCAAATGCCGTCCAAGCCGCAGGGACTGAGCCGTCTGGCGCTGTACCGGCGCTTGATTGGCCGGGAATTCCCGACCGTCGCGATCGGCGGGATTGACCTGTCTCGCGCAGATGCGGTGTGGCAAACCGGTGTCAGCAGTGTGGCGGTGGTCCGGGCCATTACTCAGGCCGAGGATCCTCAGGCGGCGGTCGATGCATTTTACCGTCGTCTGGTGCGCCCGGAGCCGCAGCACGCTGTCCTGCCCAAGGAGCCCGCCCATGCTCAGTGATCAGGCTTTTATCCGCTATAACCGCCAGATCATGTTGCCGGAAATCGGTGAAGCCGGACAGGCCCAGCTCGCGCAGGCGCAGGTGCTGCTGGTTGGCGCGGGTGGTTTGGGATCGGCGGCGGCCTTGTATCTGGCCGGTGCCGGGATCGGTCAGCTGGTGATCGCGGACGATGATGTCGTCGACAGCTCAAACCTTCAGCGGCAGGTGATCTATCGCGAAGCGGATCAGGGGCACAGCAAGGCCCACGCCGCTGCAGAGCAACTGCGAAGCCTCAATCCGATGATCCGGGTTCGTCCGGTCGAAGCCCGACTGGCAGCGCAGCAGCTGGCGTTGGAAGTGTCGCTGGCTGATGTGGTACTCGATTGCTCGGATAACCTGGAAACCCGCCACGCGGTGAATCAGGCCTGTGTTTCCGCAGGTAAACCGCTGATTGCCGGGGCGGCGATCAGCTGGCAGGGACAACTGATGGCGTTTGATTTCCGCGGCGGATCCGGGCCCTGCTATCACTGTCTGTTTCCCTGGCAGGCGGATGCCCCGCAGGCGCCGCAAAATTGCAGTACCAGCGGGATCGCTGGTCCGGTCGTCGGTACGATCGGCACGTTACAGGCGCTGGAAGCGCTGAAGTTGCTGACGGGGTCCGGCACCTTACCGTTTGCCACCCTGCGGCTATTTGACGGACTGACATCTGCCTGGCAAACCTTCAACGTGGCGCGTGAGCCAGCGTGCCCGGTCTGTGGCACAGGAGAGAAGAACGAATGACGACAACAACTGCGATTCAAGTCCGCGTCAACGACAAGCCGGTGAATTGCCCGGCCGGACATACCCTGGCCGCGCTGCTAATTGCGCTGGAGATGCCGTTGCAAGCGACAGCCGTTGCCCTCAACGATGACATTGTGGCCCGGAGCGACTGGGACACGACCCGACTCAGCCAAGGCGACCGCATCGCCTTGTTCCAAGCGATTGCCGGAGGTTAAATGCTGAAGATTGCCGATAAAACCTTTTCTTCCCGCCTGTTCACCGGCACCGGTAAGTATGCCAGCCGGCAGGCGATGAGTGACTCTATTATTGCCAGTGGCTCTGAGCTGGTGACTATGGCGCTCAAGCGGGTCGATATTGAGAGCCGGGATGATGACATTCTGGCGCCTTTGATCGCTGCCGGTGTCAACCTGCTCCCGAACACGTCCGGCGCCAAAAATGCCAAAGAAGCGGTGTTTGCTGCCAAATTGGCCCGTGCCGCACTGGGGACCAACTGGCTTAAGCTGGAGATCCACCCCGATCCGAAATACCTGATGCCGGACCCGATCGAAACCCTGGCGGCCGCAGAGGCGCTGGTCAAAGAAGGTTTCATTGTACTGCCTTACTGCCATGCCGATCCGGTGCTGTGTAAGCGGCTGGAAGAAGTCGGTTGTGCCGCAGTGATGCCGCTCGGTGCGCCGATTGGCTCGAACAAGGGGCTGGCGTCGCGTGACTTTCTGGAAATTATCATCGATCAGGCCCGGGTGCCGGTGGTGGTCGATGCCGGAATTGGTGCGCCGTCTCATGCGGCCGAAGCGATGGAGCTGGGAGCCGATGCTGTGCTGGTCAACACCGCGATCGCCGCGGCGGCTGATCCGGTGGCGATGGGCAAGGCGTTCAAGCTGGCGGTGGAAAGCGGCCGGATGGCTTACGAGGCCGGGCTGGCCGGGACCGTGAACCAAGCGATGGCTTCCAGTCCGCTGACCGCGTTTTTGGATCACACCGCCTAAGGGGGCCGCATGAGTTATGTGGATGTCTGGCGGCAGCTGGATTGGGATGATATCCGGCTGTCGATCTACAGCAAAACGCCCGCCGATGTTGAACGGGCACTGCGCAAACCCAAACGGGATCTGGAAGACTTCAAGGCCTTGATCTCCCCGGCAGCCGAACCGTATCTGGAGCAGATGGCGCAGCTGTCGGCGGCGCTGACCCGTAAGCGGTTCGGCCGGACCATCTCGTTCTACGTGCCGTTGTATTTGTCGAACCTGTGCGCCAACGCCTGTACCTATTGCGGCTTTTCGATGGAAAACCGCATCAAGCGTCGCACGCTGGATATGGCGGAGATTGAACGCGAATGTGCCGCCATCAAGGCGATGCACTTTGACAGTGTGCTGCTGGTGACGGGTGAGCATGAGCGCAAGGTCGGGATGGATTATTTCCGCGAAGCGCTGCCGCGCATCAAGTCCCAGTTCAGTTATCTGGCGATGGAGGTCCAGCCGCTGGATCAGCACGAGTATGCCGAGCTGAAAACCCTGGGGCTGGATGCGGTGATGGTGTATCAGGAAACCTATAGCGCGCCGACCTATGCCGAGCACCACCTGCGCGGCAACAAGACCGATTTTGTCTACCGGCTGGAAACCCCGGACCGGCTGGCCCGGGCCGGGATCGACAAAATCGGCATCGGGGCGTTGATCGGGTTGGAAGAGTGGCGCACCGACTGCTTCTTTGTCGCCAGCCACCTCGCGTATCTGGAGCGGACTTACTGGCAAACCCGCTATTCGATTTCGTTTCCGCGCCTGCGGCCGTGTACCGGCGGGTTGCAACCGAAGTCGGTGATGAGTGATCGCCAACTGGTGCAGCTGATCTGTGCTTACCGGTTGCTGAACCCGGAAGTGGAGCTATCGTTGTCGACCCGGGAGTCACCGCAGTTTCGCGATAATGTGCTGCCGCTGGGGGTAACCAGTATGTCGGCAGGGTCGAAAACCCAGCCGGGCGGTTATGCTGATGATGAGCCGGAGTTGGAGCAGTTCGCGATCAGTGACGAGCGCTCGGTCGCGGCGGTGGCGGAAGCCGTCAAACACCATGGTTTCGAGGTGGTGTGGAAGGATTGGCACGCAGCCTATTCCGGCTAGGTGACCTTTTTTCGGTGGGACGACGTTCAGGCGCGGCCCTGAAATCACAACGCCCGCAGTAACACGGATACCGTGGCTGCGGGCGTTTTTTATGTGGCAGTAGCGCGAGCCTAGCGGCTTAGCGGTGCCGTGGCTTGCTGAAGCCAGATGAGATCGTCGCCACTCAGTGACGGGCTGATCACTTCAAACACGGTTTGGTGATAGGTGTTCAGCCAGGCCAGCTCAACATCCGTCAGCAGCGAAAGCTCAACCAGACGGCGGTCGATTGGCGCGCGGGTCAGGGACTCGAAGCCCAGCACCGTCATGTCCCCGGCGGTTGCCACCTCAACGACCAGCTCCAGGTTTTCAATTCGGATCCCGAAGGCATCGGCGCGGTAGTAACCCGGCTCGTTCGACAACACCATGCCCGGTTGCAGGGCGGTCGGGTTGTAGACCTTGGCAATCCGCTGCGGCCCTTCGTGGACATTGAGGAAGTGGCCGACGCCGTGGCCGGTCCCGTGGTCATAATCAAAACCGTGTGCCCACAGGTGCTGACGGGCCAGGGCATCAAGCTGAGAGCCGGTGGTGCCTTTCGGGAACCGGGCCGTTGCCAGCGCAATGTGACCTTTCAGCACCAGGGTGAAGGTTTGTTTGACTTCATCGCCCGGCTTGCCGATCGCCACTGTCCGGGTGATATCGGTGGTGCCGTCCGGGTACTGG
The DNA here is from genome assembly GCF_025398175.1 of Photobacterium sp. TY1-4. Classification (NCBI taxonomy): domain Bacteria; kingdom Pseudomonadati; phylum Pseudomonadota; class Gammaproteobacteria; order Vibrionales; family Vibrionaceae; genus Photobacterium; species Photobacterium sp. TY1-4. The sequence continues at coordinate 3,497,694 of NZ_CP099734.1, read as the reverse complement.
CCGCCGGAGTCCACCAGGTAGACATTGTCCATTTCCAGCACGCTCGGTGCCGGTTGGTTCTTGTGGTTGTAGTGACACATTGCCGCGTTGCCGCCGGCCGCCGAGATGGTATCAAAGCTGACATCGGTACAGCTGCTGTCTTCACAGCGGAACGCCCACAGTTGATCGGCCAGCGTGCCTTCATCGAGCAGGTTGCCTTGGTCGACCTGGCGATCGACCCAGGCCAGGAATTTACTGATCGCGACGCCATCACGGATGTGGCTGGCTTTCATGCCGGCAATCTCGGTCGGGTTCTTGGCCGCTTTCGGCAGCATGCATGGATCCTGGGCAGCAATCAGCTTGGCCTTGGCGTCAGTCAGGATCTGTGATGCCCAGGCATTGCTGGTGGCCGGATCGACCAGTACGGCTTTGCCGCCGAGGGCCTGAAGACCGGCTTCCAGGGAGTCCGGTTGCGCGATGCGAACGCCTTCACCGACATGGTCTGCAAATGCAGCCGGCAGGCGGGCCGGGTCGATATAGAAATCGACGCTGCCGTCCTGGTGCAGGATCGCGGTGGATAGCAGAACCGGCAGACACGGAATGTCGCTGCCGCGGATATTGAGCAGCCAGGCAATGCTGTCGACTTGAGTCAGCAGGGCGGCATCGGCTTTTTGAGTTTTCAGCACGGCGGCAATTTGCGCTCGCTTGTCGGTGCTACTGACGCCGACAAAGTCCAGGCTCATCAGCTTGGCATCCGACAGGGTCGGTGCCGGACGGTCATGCCACAGGCCGTCGATCGGGTTGGCATCGACGGTGACCAGTGTCAGATCACCGGCCACTGCCGCTTCGGTGCGTGCCAGCCAGGCACCGCTGTGCAGCTTGGGATCGATTGCCACCTTGCTGCCGGCGGCCAGGTTGGCTTGGGCCCACTGCATCGGCGGCTCGTCAATCAGGTGACGATATTCAAAGACATCGCCCGGGACTTGCTTGCGTACCTGGACCACGTAGCGGCCATCGACAAACATGGCGGCTTTGTCGCGGGTGACAATCGCCATCCCGGCCGAGCCGGTAAAGCCGGTGGCCCAGTGCAGGCGATCATTGTGGGCGGGAATATATTCGCCCAGGTACTCATCCTCGTGCGGGATCAGAAAGGCATCGAGCTGGTTCTGCGTTAACCATTCACGTAGTTGCTCAACACGCTGTGAAATAACAGTTTGCATGCTTCATCATTCCTTAAAGTCGTTCGCCGTCCTGGCGTGACGGCTCAGGCCATTCAGGCCGGATCGCTTTACGGTAGCGCGTTTACTTGTCGGCTGCAATTAACCGACTGGTAAATCACGACAGCGGCCGATAATGATCTCGCGTAACCAGCTGTGCCCAGGATCTTTCTCTTGGTGCTGATGCCAGAACAGGGTATAGGCCATCGGCGGCAATTCGGTCGGCAACGGCAGCACCACCAGGCCGAGCTGCTTGGCAATGTAGTTGGCAAAGTGGCTCGGGGCGGTGAACACAAAGTCGGTCTGGTGACACAGGCAGGCCGCGCTGTTGAAATCCGGCACATACATGGCGATGTCACGGCCCAGGCCGCGTTCGGCCAGCTTGTAATCGAGCAACCAGCGGTCGTCGCCGATGCAACGCACCTGAATATGACGCTGGGCCAGGTAGCTGGCTTCATCCCAAATCTGGTTCAGGATCGGATGGTCCGGGCGGACAATGCAACACTGGCGGTCGCGGCACAGCTCCTGGAACACGATGCCTTTGGGCGGCATCAGGGTCAGCATGGCATCGGCGGGGTTGAGATCCTTGCCGGTGATACCGAAGTCAATTTCCCCCGATTGCAGTTTTTCGAATGTATTGGGCTCCCAGGCCTGGGTGTCGATGGTCAGGTTGGGTCCTTCAGAGAAGATATCGCCGAGGAACTGCGGCAGAAACAGTGGGTAGGCGCTCTCGACCAGCGCCATCTTGAAGTGGCGATCACTGGTGCGGGGGGTAAATTCCGGCGGCGCGGTGATTTGCTCGATTTCATGCAGCAGGTGCTCCAGCAACGGCTGCAAGGCTTTCGCCCGGGGCGTCGGACATAACCCGTGGGCATTGCGGGTGAACAGGGGATCGTTGAACTGCTCGCGCAGCCGCATCAGGCTTTTGCTGACGGCGGACTGGCTCAGGTGCAGCCGTTTGGCGGCGTGGGTAACGTTACACTCTTCCAGCAGGACATGCAGGCACACCAGCAGGTTGAGATCGATGCGGGCGAGTTTTTCAAAAGACACTAGGCACCTCGGATGATGATATTCCCCATTGGAAATTCTGATTTGAATATAAACCATTTCTGTTCATATCACGAAGGGCTTAGACTGCCGCCATCATCATAAAGGAAATGCACCATGACCCCTGTTTCTTCACCGTCCGGAACCCGACTTGTCGCCCTGATGGTAATTCTGGTTCTGTTCAGCCCGCTGGCGATTGATATTTATCTGCCGGCACTCCCGGCCATGGCGGAGACGTTTGCCGTCGAACCGGCGCGGGTCCAGGATACCGTGACCTGGTTTATGTTCAGCCTGGGCTTGGGTCAGTTGCTGGCCGGTCCGTTGGCCGATCGCTTCGGCCGCCGCCCGATTGCCCTGGGCGGGATCGCCATTTACGGCCTGAGTGCCGCGCTGGCCTATGTCGCCCATACCCTGGATCTGTTGCTGGTGGCGCGTCTGCTGCAGGGTTTCGGTGCCTGTGCCACCTCGGTGGCGGCGTTTGCTGCAGTGCGTGACAGCTTCGGCCCGGAAAAAAGCGGCCGGATGATCAGCTATCTCAACGGCGCGATCTGTTTTATTCCGGCGCTGGCACCCTTGCTGGGTACCTGGCTGACCCATGAGTTTGGCTGGCGCAGCAACTTCAGCTTTATGGCTGGGTTTGCGGTGGTTGCCGGGACCTTCATTTTGCTGCAGTTCCGCGAAACCCGTCCGGTGGAGACTGATGTGTCGGGCGCGATGCTGAGCTGGGCGCGTTACCGCTCGGTGCTGCGCGAGCCGACGTTCCTGTACCACAGCATTATGTGTATGTTGGCGATGGCGGTCATTTTGGCTTATGTGACTTCGGCCCCGGTCTGGCTGATGACTGAGCTGGGTCAGGATATGGGTCAGTTTACGCTGTGGTTCGGGGTCAATGCGGCGCTGAATATCTTAGCCTGCATGGTAGCGCCAAAATATATCGATCGCTTTGGCTCGCGCCGGACGCTGGCGACCGGGTTAGTCATGCTGGTGGCTTCCGGGGTGGCGATGTTGATGCTGAGTCACTTGCGCGAAGCCTGGGCCTATATGGTACCGGTGTTCATGTCTTCGTTCGGATTTGCCTTTGTCCTCGGCTCGGCGGCCGGGAAAGCCCTGGCGCCGTTTGGTGATCGCGCTGGCACCGCTGCCGCACTGCTGGGGCTGTTCCAGATGAGTGGAGCTGGTGCCATGGTCAGCCTGACCCAGCGCCTGGACTTGCTGCCGCCGGATCTGATGGTGCTGCATATGTGGCTGTTGGCACCGGGTCTGGTGATCCTGGGATCGCGATTCGGGCGTCGCTGGCATGCAGCTGCGGCCAGCAACTAATACCGCCAGCGCACCAATGAATGCAATCGCTCCTGAAGTTTACTGAATAATAAGACGTCCTTTACCCTTTAAAGACGCGGGGTCTCGACAACCCAATCTCGCTTGCCTGCCACAATGTGGCAGGCTTTTTTTTGCTTAGGCAGACGGGATCAATGCTAGCAGGAAGAGTCTGCCGCCGGGCGCGACTTGCCTTTCCACTGCTGGATCAGCAGGCCGCAAATAATCATCACCAGACCGATCAGGGTGGCGGGATGAATGGACTCGCCGATGATGGTGGCCAGCAATAGCAGAGAAATGAAGGGCGCGATGAAGATCAGGTTACTGATCCGCGCCGTATTCTCCGTCAGTTTCAGTGCATTGATCCACAGCACGAAGGTGATCCCCATTTCAAACAGTCCGACATAACTGACCGCTGCCCAGCCTTGCCAGGGCGCATCGGGCCAACCGTCAACGGCGAAGCTGGCGCCGACGGAAATCGGCAGTGAGATCAGGAACCCGAGCAGCACGCTGATCACCGGATCGGCCTGGTTGCGGGTATTGAGGATCCAGTACAGTGCCCAGAGCAGGGTCGAGAACAGCGCCAGACCCACCCCGAGCGGGCTGTCAAAATCCAGCGCCAGCAGGTTCCCCTGGGTCGCAATCACCACCACCCCAAAGTAGCCGAATCCGCAGGCGATCCAGTCCTGGCGGCGGATGGTCTGGCCGAGGAACACCGCCGCCATCAGGGTGAGGGTGATCGCCCAGCTGTAGTTGAGCGGCTGGGCCAGCGAGGCGGGTAGTAGATCATAGGCCTGAAACAGGATCAGATAATAAGCCAGCGGATTAATCAGCCCCAGCAGCAGATAATAGCCGGGGCGGGAGCGAAAGGTGCGCCCGAGCTGGTGCAGTTTGCCCTGATACAGGGCGATGGCAGTCAGTGCCAGCACGGAAACGGCACTGGCGGCCGCCAGCATTTGCAGCGGGGTGAAATAGCTCAGGGTGATCTTAAAAGCGGTGGCGACGGTTGACCACAGCAGGACGGCCGTCAGCCCGTAGCTCAGCGCGAGGCGTTCGTTCTTCATACTTCCTTGTCCATCGGCTGCTGGGGGTTTTCCCCGCAGTCCAGTTATTTGTCGTACTAAAGCGCCAGTGTATGCGATAGCCGTCCGGGCGGAAAGCCTTTGCTGCGGGCGGGTGACGGGCACGTCGGTGACGTCACACAAGAGCGTTGGACACGGAACATGGCTGGACATTTATCCAGTATCCACTTAGCCTGTAGCCCTTGAAACAGAACAGGCGCGGTACTGACAGGCTGCGCTGAATTGGCGTCATAAAGGTTGGGTATCAATGATAACTGAGTGGCTTACAGGGAGCGGGCTAGCTGTGGTCGCTGCTCTGACGGGGGCAACGGTGGCCAGCGTGATCACGGGGCTGTGGATGAGAGGGCGCATGGCGCAGCAACTGGCACTGTACCAGCAGCAGAGTGAGGCGGATCAGCGCCTGGCACAGAGCCAGGAAGCCTACCTCAGTGCTCAGTTAGCCGAGCGCAACCAGGATCTCGACGAGCTGGATGTCGAGCGGGATCGCCTGACTTCTGAGCTGCGCCAGATGCACGCCCGGCTGGCCGCGGCGCTGGAGAAAATGCGCCACTTTGAGGCGGTGAAAAACGAGAAACAGTACCTGAGCGAGCAACTGGACAATGCCCGGATGGCCAATGCCGGGCTGGAAGCCGATCTGCGCGAGCAGGAAGCGCGCCATTTTGAAGAGCAAAAAGCCGCCGATGAGAAAATCGCGCTGCTGGAAAATGCCGAAGAGCGGCTGCGGGTGCAGTTTGAAAGCCTGGCCAACCGGTTGTTTGAACAAAAGAGCCGTAGTGTGGATGAGCAGAATAAGCTCAGTCTGGCGACGCTGCTCGGCCCGCTGCGTGAGCAGTTGGAAGGGTTCAAGAAACAAGTCAACGACAACTTCAGCCAGGAAGCACGCGAGCGCCATACTCTGGTGCATGAGATCAACAACCTCAAGCAGCTCAATGAGCAGATGGCGCGCGAAGCCGTCAACCTGACCCAGGCCCTGAAAGGGGATAATAAAGCGCAGGGCAACTGGGGCGAAGTGGTGCTGGCGCGGGTGCTGACCGAGTCGGGACTGCGAGAAGGCCACGAGTACCAGACCCAGATCAGCCTGGAAAACGAAGAAGGTAAGCGCTATCAGCCGGATGTGGTGGTCCATCTGCCGCAGGAGAAAGAGGTGGTGATCGATGCCAAGATGTCGCTGATCGCCTATGAGCGCTTTTTCAATGCCGACACCGTGGCGGAGCAGGAGCTGGCGATGAGCGAGCATATCGCCTCGATCCGCAGCCACATCCGCGGCCTGAGCCGCAAAGACTACCATCAGCTGCACGGCATTCGCAGCCTCGACTATGTATTGATGTTCATCCCGGTCGAACCGGCCTTCCAGGCGGCGGTGGAAGCCGACCCGGCGCTGATCCGCGATGCGATGGAGCACAATATCATGCTGGTCAGCCCGACCACCCTGCTGGTGGCGCTGCGCACCATCAATAACCTGTGGCGCAACGAGCGTCAGAATCAGAATGCCAAGCAGATCGCCGAGCGGGCCGGGAAGTTGTACGACAAGCTGCGGCTGTTTGTCTGCGATATGGAAGCGGTCGGCGCCTCGCTGGACAAGGCCAGCCAGAGCTACCAGGGCGCGATGAACAAACTGGTGCATGGCCGGGGGAATGTGATCCGCCAGGCGGAGAGCTTCAAGTCACTCGGGGTCGAAGTGAAACGGGACATTAATCCGGCGCTGGCCGAGCAGTCTTTGGCAACGCTCGCGCGGGAGCGGGCGGCCCCGGCATCACCGGACGCTGCGATGGACCGGATCGCGGCCACATCGGCAGGAAATGATTTGTCGTAGTGCTTTGAGCAAATCGCAGCCATCAAGTACACTAAGCCGATCAATACAGAGAGTTAGCATGACGGAAATAGCATGACGGACACGACACAAGATAAAACCCATTTTGGCTATCGCACCGTGGCCAAGGACGAAAAAGCGGAGCTGGTTGCAGAAGTTTTCCACTCGGTAGCGACCAAGTACGACATCATGAATGACCTGATGTCGATGGGCATCCATCGGGTGTGGAAGCGGTTTACGATTGATTGTAGTGGTGTGCGTCGTGGCCAGCGTGTTCTGGATCTGGGCGGTGGTACCGGCGACCTGGCGGCCAAGTTCTCGCGCATGGTCGGCGATGAAGGGCAGGTGATCCTGGCCGATATCAATAACTCGATGCTCAAGGTTGGCCGCAGCAAGATGCGCGACAACGGCATTGTCGGCAACATCGGTTATGTGCAGGCCAATGCTGAGGAGCTGCCGTTTCCGGATGATTATTTCGACTGTATTACCATCAGTTTCTGCCTGCGTAACGTGACGGATAAAGACAAAGCCCTGCGCTCGATGTACCGGGTGCTCAAGCCGGGCGGCCGCCTGCTGGTGCTGGAGTTCTCCAAGCCGGTCTTCGCGCCGTTGTCCAAAGTCTACGACGCCTATTCGTTCCACCTGTTGCCGAAAATGGGTGAGTTGATCGCCAACGATGCTGACAGTTACCGTTATTTGGCTGAATCCATTCGCATGCACCCGGATCAGGACACCCTGGAAGGGATGATGCAGGAGGCCGGTTTTGAGCAGACCCGTTACTACAACCTGACCGGCGGGATTGTCGCGCTGCACCGTGGCTACAAATTCTGAGGATATTATGCCCATCGATGCTCTTGTAACCGGCGCCATTGAAACCTCACTCAACGCGCTGCTCAAAGACGATGCTGACAGCCAGCGCCGTCTGGCCCGCCTGCGCGGCAAAGCGATCAGCGTGACCCTGAATGAATTCAACAAGCAGTTGATTTTTATCTTCAGCCAGCAGATTGATGTGCTGGCAGCCTATGAAGGGGACGTGGACTGTCGTCTGGCGTTGAATCTCAGCGTGCTGCCGGAGTTGCGCCAGCAGGCCAACCTGACCCAGCTGATCAAGGCCGATAAGCTTTCGCTTGACGGCGATATTCAGTTGGCTCAGCAATTTTCCTCGTTTCTCAGTGGCTTAAAGCCGGATGTCGCCGAAATATTATCGCAATATACCGGTGATATCGTGGCCCACACGGTCGTCAGCGGCCTTAAAAACGGCGTCGAGACGATCCGTCGCGGTGTCGAGCGTCGTCAGCGGGATCTGGCCGAAGTCATTACCGAAGAGTGGCGACTGGCGCCGCAGGCGCTGGAAGTGGCGTATTTTGCCGATCAGGTCGATGATCTACGCACCGATGTGGCCCGGCTCGAGTCGCGCCTGAACCAGATCCTGGAGCGTGCTGCTGTATGATGACCTCATCGGAATTTAAGCGCCTCTATCAGATCACGGCGGTGAAGCTGCGTTACGGGCTGGATGATTTCCTGCCCGATGATCCGCGGGTCAAGCTGCCGAAGATGATGCGCAAGTCGCTGTTCTGGATGAAGAACGAATATGCCGATCAGCCTTTGGGCGTGCGCCTGCGTCTTGCCTTACAGGAGCTGGGACCGGTCTGGATCAAGTTTGGTCAGATGATGTCGACCCGGCGCGATCTGTTTCCGCCGCATATCGCCGATCAGCTGGCGATGCTGCAGGATCAGGTGGCCCCGTTTGACGGTAAGCTGGCCAAGCAGCAGATGGAGCAGTCGTTGGGCGGGCCGCTGGAAACCTGGTTTGATGACTTTGATGAAACCCCGCTGGCCTCGGCGTCGATTGCCCAGGTTCATACCGCGACCCTGAAATCTGACGGGCGCGAGGTAGTGCTCAAGGTGATCCGCCCGGACATCCTGCCGGTGATCCAGGCGGACATCAAACTGATGTACCGGATGGCCCGGATTGTGGCTCGAGCCTGGCCTGAAGCGCGTCGGTTGCGTCCGGTGGAAGTGATCCGCGAATATGAGCGCACCTTGCTCGATGAGCTGAACCTGATGCGCGAAGCGGCCAACGGGATCCAGCTACGGCGCAATTTTGAAGGTAGCGATATGCTCTATGTGCCGGAAGTCTACTCGGATCTCAGCAGCGAGCGGCTGCTGGTGATGGAGCGGATTTACGGCATTCAGGTGTCGGATATCGAGGCGCTGGTGGCCAACGGCACGGATCTGAAAGTGCTGTCGGAAAATGCGGTGACGGTCTTTTTCACCCAGGTGTTCCGTGACAGTTTTTTCCATGCCGACATGCACCCGGGCAATATTTTCGTTTCGCGGAAAAACCCGCAGAATCCGCAGTGGATTGCCCTCGACTGCGGCATCGTTGGGACGCTGAACCGCGAAGACAAGCGCTACCTGGCCGAGAACCTGCTGGCGTTTTTCCACCGCGACTACCGCAAGGTGGCGGAGCTGCATGTGGATTCGGGCTGGGTGCCGAAAAACACCAATATCGATGATTTTGAGTTCGCGATCCGCACGGTGTGCGAGCCGATTTTTGAAAAGCCGCTGGCGGAAATTTCGTTCGGCCATGTGTTGCTGAACCTGTTTAATACCGCGCGCCGCTTTCATATGGAAGTGCAGCCGCAACTGGTGCTGCTGCAGAAAACCCTGCTCTACGTTGAAGGGTTGGGCCGACAGCTGTATCCGCAGCTGGATCTGTGGGTGACCGCCAAGCCGTTTCTGGAAGACTGGATGTCGCGTCAGGTCGGGCCGCAAGCCGTGATCGAAGGGGTCAAGACCCGGGCGCCGTTCTGGGCCGAGAAATTACCAGAATTGCCGGAACTCATTTACGATAGTTTGCGCCAGGGCAATGCATTGAACCAGCGCATTGATACCCTGTACGACAATTTCATGGCCAGTCGGCGCTATCAGGGCCAGGCGAGATTCTATTTTGGCATTGGTGCGACCCTGGTTGTATGTTCTGCCATACTTTTTAGTAATCAGATTGAAACTTATCCGGCGCTTTCAGCCGTAACAGGGGTCACGTTTTGGTTACTCGGATGGCGTGCTTGCCGCAAATAGCGGTTAAAGTAGGCTTTAATATATATCATTTTGTGATCAACCATAATTCGCAGAGGTAAAACAAGCATGGGTGGTATTAGTATCTGGCAATTGCTCATCATTGCATTGATCATTGTGCTGCTGTTCGGCACCAAGAAGCTGCGTTCGCTGGGCGGCGATCTCGGTTCGGCAGTCAAAGGGTTCAAAAAAGCCATCGGTGATGAGGACACAACTGCCAAGAAAGACGCAGATGCGGATTTCGAGCAGAAGAAACTGGCCGATGGTCAGGGCGAGCAGGCTCAGAAGAGCCAGAAAGATAAAGAGCAGGTTTAACACGTGTTTGATATCGGGTTCTGGGAGTTAATACTGATCTCCGTGGTGGGATTGGTCGTACTGGGGCCGGAACGTCTGCCTGTCGCGATCCGTTCGGTATCGCGCTGGGTAGGCGCTGCTCGGAATATGGCGAATGCGGTCAAGGATGAACTGTCCCAGGAGATGAAAATCCAGGAGCTGCAGGAAAATCTGAGAAAAGCAGAGCAAATGGGCATGAAAGATCTGTCACCGGAACTGCGTAATTCGGTAGAAGAACTCAAGCAGGCCGCTGCCGATGTACAGCGCCCGTATGCCGATAAAGCAGACAACAACGAGCGAGCCTCAGCAACCACTTCTCATAAGCAGGATTAATTACATCGCTATGTCTACCGTTGAAGAAACGCAACCGTTGTTCAGCCATTTGATCGAGCTGCGGAATCGGCTGCTGCGCTCTATTCTGAGTGTCTTCCTGGTCTTTCTGGGGTTGGTGTGGTTCGCCAACGATATTTATGCTTTCCTGTCGGCACCGCTGGTAGAGCGATTGCCGGAAGGCGCCAGCATGATTGCGACCGATGTGGCTTCCCCCTTCTTTACGCCGATCAAGCTGACTCTGGTGACGTCCGTGTTTGTCGCGGTGCCGATGATCCTCTATCAGGTCTGGGCTTTTATCGCGCCGGGTTTGTATAAGCATGAACGCCGGTTGATCATGCCGTTGCTGTTTTCCAGCTCACTGCTGTTCTACGCCGGGGTCGCCTTTGCCTACTTTGTCGTGTTCCCGCTGGTGTTCGGCTTTTTTACCAGTATTGCCCCGGAAGGGGTGCAGGTGGCCACGGACATCGCCAGTTACCTCGATTTTGTGCTGGCCCTGTTCCTGGCGTTCGGGATTGCCTTTGAGATCCCGGTGGCCATTATCCTGCTGTGCTGGACCGGCGCGACGGATCCGCAAAGCCTGCGCCAGAAGCGGCCGTACATTATTGTGGGTGCCTTTGTGGTCGGGATGATGCTGACCCCGCCGGATATTATTTCCCAGACATTGCTGGCCGTCCCGATGTGCCTGCTGTTTGAAGTAGGCCTGTTCTGCGCCCGTTTTTATGTCCGGGAAGTAGCAGAAGAAGACGAAACTGAAACGGCCGGGCGCGACGGCGATTAATCGCGAACGTTCGAGAAGAACCGGCTCCGGCCGGTTTTTTTATGGCAAAATGGCCCCGGATGAACACAACACGGATAACACAGCATGATTGATATCGGGGTGAACCTGACCAACAGCCGGTTTGATAAAGATCGGGACGACGTGGTGGCCCGCGCGCAGGCGGCCGGGGTCGAGGGGCTGATCCTGACCGGGACCAGCATTGCGGAAAGCCGCGACGCGCTGGCACTGGCCCGGCAGTGGCCGGGGTACTGCTACAGTACCGCCGGGGTGCATCCGCACGATGCCAAAACCGTAGCTGACCTGACCCTGCCGGAAATCCGGGCGTTGGCGGGCGAGCCGGCGGTGGTGGCTGTGGGCGAATGCGGGCTGGATTTCAACCGCGATTTCTCACCACGCCCGCAGCAGGAAGCGGTGTTTGAAGCCCAGCTGGCACTGGCCGCTGAACTGAACCTGCCGGTGTTCATGCACTGCCGTGATGCCCATCCGCGGTTTGTTGCGATCCTCAAACCCTGGCGCGACCAGCTGCCGGCTGCGGTGCTGCATTGCTTCACCGGCAGTGAAGCCGAGCTTCGGGAGTGCCTGGATTTGGATCTGCATATCGGCATTACCGGCTGGGTCTGTGATGAGCGCCGCGGCACCGAGTTGCGCGCGCTGGTCGGGCTGATCCCCGATGCGCGGCTGATGATCGAAACCGACTGCCCGTATCTGTTGCCGCGGGACTATCGCCCGAAGCCGAAATCCAGCCGCAATGAGCCGAAGTATCTGCCGCATATCGCCGGGGTGATCGCCGAGTGCCGGGGGCAGGACGCAGCGACTGTGATGAAACAATCTTGTGCGACAACCAAGGCATTTTTCGCCATCTGACCTCCGAAAGCGGGCCGACGATGGTATGATCGAGCAAATTCCGCTGGGTACGATGCTGGCGCAGCCAGGCTGCGATCCCCTCGCCGTACCCGCGAACCAACCATGAAGGAGTATGCAGTGTCAGTATCTATTCAGGGCGCGTTTCCGGCACGCCGTATGCGTCGTATTCGTAAGCATGAGTTCACTCGCCGTCTGATCGCTGAAAACCAGATCTCAGCCGATGATTTGATCTATCCGATGTTTATCCTGATGGGCAAAAACCGCCGTGAAGCCGTGGAATCCATGCCGGGCGTGGAACGTCTGTCGATTGATCTGATGTTGCTGGAAGCCGAGTATCTGGCCAAGCTGGGGGTGCCGGCGATTGCCCTGTTCCCGGTCGTGTCCCAGGATTTCAAGAGCGTGTGTGCCGCCGAGGCCCATAACCCGGAAGGTCTGGTGCAGCGTGCCGTGCGCCTGCTCAAAGAGCATGTGCCGCAAATGGGCGTGATCACCGATGTGGCACTGGACCCGTTCACCACCCACGGCCAGGACGGCATCATTGATGACGACGGGTACGTGATGAACGACGTGACGACTGAAGTGCTGATCAAGCAGGCATTGTCTCATGCCGAAGCCGGGGCGGATGTCGTGGCCCCGTCAGACATGATGGACGGCCGCATCGGGGCGATCCGTGCTGCGCTGGAAGAAGCGGGCCACATTCACACCCAAATCATGGCCTATTCGGCCAAGTATGCCTCGCACTACTATGGCCCGTTCCGCGATGCGGTCGGCTCAGCGGCGAACCTCAAAGGCGGTGACAAGAAGACCTATCAAATGGATCCGGCCAACAGCGATGAAGCGCTGCATGAAGTGGCGATGGATATCAATGAAGGGGCCGACATGGTGATGGTCAAGCCGGGCATGCCGTATCTGGACGTGGTGCGTCGGGTGAAGAGCGAGCTGCAGGTGCCGACCTTTGCCTACCAGGTGTCGGGGGAGTACGCGATGCACATGGCGGCAATCCAGAATGGCTGGCTGAAAGAGCGTGAAACCGTGATGGAATCCCTGTTGTGCTTTAAGCGCGCCGGGGCGGACGGTATTCTGACTTACTTTGCCAAGCCGGTGGCCGAGTGGCTGGCCGAAGAAGGTGCCGCGCGCAAGGCTGCGCTCGATGAGAATGGCAATAACGCCGAGTAAGGCGGGCGAGATCAGAATCAGACTCAGGGTTGATGTTGCGGCATCAACCCTTTTTTTGTCTCTGCGCCGACACGGTCGGATGATGGCGGCGCCCGGCGATCAGGGTTTGACGTTGCGGTTGATCGGGTTTTGCAGCGAAATCAGGGTTTCCGTGGATTGCACTTCGTCAATGGCCTGCAGCTTGTCGATCAGTACATATTGCAGCTCTTCAATCGACTTGCACATCAGCTTGACGAAAATATTGTACGCCCCGGTGGTGTAGTAGGCCTCCACGACTTCATCGAGCTCGTTGAGCTTGGCGAGGGCCGAGTGGTAATCCCGGGCGGCATTGAGGTTGATGCCGATAAAGCAGCACACGTCATAGCCGAGCAACTTGGGATTGATCACCACTTCGGTGCCGGTGATGATGTTGGCGGCCCGCATCTTTTCGACCCGGACGTGAACCGTTGCCGGGCTGACCTGAAAGCGCTTCGCCATTTCGGCATAAGGGATCCGGGCATCGTTCATCAGCGCATTGAGAATATCGCGGTCTAAGTCATCAATCCGTGGCGGCTGGGTCATGGTTTTCCTGTGTCTGTTGTTTATCCGATACCGGTCATATCTTATACTGTGCGACTTCTCGTCGCGACTGAAATCCGTCCTGGTGCGAACGTTGACCCACAGGAACCCTGACAGCTTATGCGCTTTATTGCTTTTTTGATGGTACTGCTGGCGGCACCCGCGCTGGCCTATGAGAAAGAGACGCTGGTGATCCATTCCTACCACCGGGGGATGGGCTGGACGGATGCCCTGCAGGACGGGATTGATGCCGCGGTCCGGCCGCACGGCGTGTCGCTCCAGGTGAGCTACATGGACAGCAAACGCTATCAGTCGCAAAGCTACCTGCAGGAGTTGCTGGATATCTACCGCACCAAGCTGAGCCGGGAGACCTACAAGGCCATTGTGGTGACGGATGACCACGCCTTGTGGCTGGTCAACGAGCTGGCGGAGGAAGTGGGCAACACGCCGGTCATCATGACCGGCATCGACGATTACGCCCCGGACCGGCATGCGCGGCTGAGCAAGGTGGCCGGGGTGCTGGATATCACCGAGCCGTCGGATAATATCGCCCTGGCCCTGTCGGTCCAGCCGGACCTGCAACAAATTTATGTGCTGGCCGACAATACCTATACCGGCAATGCGATGTGGCGGGGGATTGCTGAGTATGTCGCCACGCACCCGTCCAACGTGACCGTCCACCGTATCAACCAGGGCCGATTTGAAGATGTTTTCGTCCGGTCGGCGCAGTTGCCGGCGCATTCTGCCCTGTTGTACCTCAGCTATTTTATCGATAGCCAAGGACATTACATGGACAATGTCCCCTTCATCCAGACCCTGGTGAAACATGCAAATGCCCCGGTGTATTCGTCGTACAGCCAGCTGATTGAGCATGGCGCGGTGGGCGGCATGCTGGGCGGCGCCTTGTCCAAGGGCAGCCAGGTCGGCGAGCTGTTGCTGCGGATCGTGCAGGGAGACATCCAGACTTATCCCTATTTTATTTCCAGTGCCAACCAGGCGACCTTCAACCATCAGGCCCTCCAGAGATGGGGCTTGATTGAGCCGGAAGCCGGGGTGGTACTGAACAAGCCCCTGAGCTGGTATGAGCGCTATAACCGGGAGCTGCGGATCATGGCCGTGGTGCTGGTGGTGATGGTCGCGATTATTGTGTTCCTCAGCCTGTTTATTCGCCGGCTGCGCAAGAGTGAGGCCAAGTTGCAGCAAAGCCGTGCCCTGTTCGAAGGGGTGTTTGATCAGAGCTTCCAGTTTATCGGGATCCTGGATGACGGCGGTAAGCTGCTGTCCGGTAATCTGGCGCTGCAGCAGCTGGTGGGGCGCGCGGCGATGAAATATGACCGCGCGATCTGGCGTTGGCATTGCTGGGATCAGGACACGGCCACCCGGTTGAGCCAGGGCTTTCAGTCGGCCTGGGCTGATCAGCGGATCCGGATGGAGGTGGAAATCCAGAGCCAGGAAGACGGCCGCCGGGTACTGGATTTGGCGATGAAACGGATGCCGGCCTCCGTCGGCGCGCATGAGCAGCTGCTGTTTGAAGCCCGGGACGTCACATCCCGCCATCAGATGGAAGAGAAGTTGCGCGAGCGGGAAGTCAGCTACCGGCTGCTCTATGAGCAGCAGCCGGTGATTTTGCTGGCCATCGATAGCCAGTCCCGGATCCAGTCGGTGAATCAGTTTGCCGCGGAGCTGCTCGGTTACGACAAACGCCAGCTGCTCGGCCACAAGGTGACCGATTTCTACCAGGACGAGGTGCCGTTGCCGCAGCAGTTCATTGCCGGAGCGCGTGAGAGTGATGCCCAGCAGGTCTGGCGTCGCCAGTTGCGCTATCGCTGTGCCGATGGCCGCACGGTCTGGATCCGGGAGACCATTCGTCCGACCCAGTCCAAGCGGCAGTTGCTGTTGGTCGGGGAAGATATTTCCTCGACCCGGGCATTGGAAGCCGAGCTGGAATACCGGGCCAATCACGACCCCCTGACCGATCTCTACAACCGTAACTATTTTGAGCAGCGGCTGGAGATGGTACTGCAACAGGCCCGGGAGCACGGGACCCGCCATGCGATGTTTTATATCGATCTGGATCAGTTCCGGGTGATTAACGACACTGCCGGCCATGCCGCCGGGGACGAAGCGCTGAAGCAGGTTGCCTTGTTGCTGCGTGGTATCTTGCCGGAGAAATCCGTGCTGTCGCGCCTCGGCGGCGATGAGTTTGCCATTGTGCTCTTTCATTGCGATGCGCCCGAAGCGCTGGCACTGGGCGAGCAGATCCTGCAGTTGCTGGATAAAGCCGAGTTTTACTGGCAAAACACCCGCTTCAGTTTCAGCGGCTCCATCGGGATCCGTCTGATTGATGACACCGCCGGCTCGACCCAGCAGGTGCACGCGCAGGCCGACACCGCCTGTTATGCCGCCAAAGATGAAGGACGCAACCGGCTGCACCTTTATCATCCGGATGATGAGGAGCTCAAGCGCCGGGAGCTGGAGATGGAGTGTGTGACCCTGATCCGCAAGGCGCTGGCCGAAGAGCGGCTGGAGCTGCATGCGCAGCAAATCGTGCCGCTGAGCGGGGCGCAGGATACCCATCATTATGAAATCCTGGTTCGAATCCGCGACAGCCAGGGGGAGATGGTGTCGCCCGGGTTGTTTATGCCGGCGGCTGAGCGCTATCACCTGGCCCACCTGATTGACCGTTATGTGGTCAATGCCACGCTGGACTGGCTGGTGGCGCACCCGACGGCGGTCGACTCGCTGGCGCGTTGTGCCATTAACCTGTCGGGCCAGTCGATGGGCAATCGCGAGTTTGTCGGGTTCCTGATTGAAAAAATCCGCACCTCTGGGCTGCCGCCCGGCAAGATTTGCCTGGAGATCACCGAGACGGCAGCGATCGGCAACCTCAGCGAAGCGATTCACCTGTTTACCCAGCTCAAAGCGCTGGGATGCCTGATCTCGTTGGATGATTTTGGCTCCGGGCTGTCTTCGTTCGGTTATCTCAAACGCATGCCGGTCGACATCATCAAGATCGACGGCATGTTCGTGCGTGACATCCTCGATGATGACATGGACTTCGCGATGGTGCAGGCCATTAACGGCCTGGCCAAGAAAATGGGCAAGCAGACGGTGGCGGAATTTGTCGAGAACGAGGCGATTCTGGCCCGGCTCGACACCCTGGGCGTCGACTATGCCCAGGGATACCTGTTTGGCAAGCCGCAGCCGTTGGCGGCCCTGGTCAGCCAGTTGCACCAACGCTCGGCGGCAGTGCTATAATCCGCTCCCGGCCTCAGCGCGGGACTGATCGCGCCAACCAGAAGCCTTAACCAGACACCGGAGATTGCAGTGCAACTAGCTTTAATTTGTGAAACCCCTGATCGCCAGCCTGCGCTGGACGCCCTCGCCCAACGCTGGGGATTGCGCCATGATCCGGACAGCAACTTTGCGCTGGTGCTCACGGCCGAGCGGCTGGAGCTGCACAAACGGGACGAGCCCAAGCTTGGGGCCGTGTATGTCGATCTTGCCGGGGGCGCGGCTGCCCACCGGCGCAAATTCGGCGGCGGCCGGGGTCAGGCAATTGCCAAGGCGGTTGGCCTGAAAGGCGGGGTGATGCCGTCGGTGGTGGATGGGACCGCCGGACTCGGGCGGGATGCCTTCGTGCTGGCTTCGCTGGGCTGCCGGGTACATATGGTCGAACGGAATCCGGTGGTGGCGGCATTGCTGGAAGACGGGTTACACCGGGCCCAGCAGGATCCGGAAATCGGGGCCTGGGTGTGCGAGCGGCTGAGTCTGTCGCATGCCTCGAGCCAGGACGCGCTGGCCCTGCTGGCGCAGGATCCGGATTTTGCTGCGCCGGATGTGGTGTATCTCGACCCCATGTATCCGCATAAGAAAAAATCGGCGTTGGTGAAAAAAGAGATGCGGGTATTTCAGACCCTGGTCGGAGCGGATGATGACGCGGATGTCTTGCTGGCCCCGGCGCTGGCGCTGGCGACCAAGCGAGTGGTGGTCAAGCGGCCGGACTATGCCGAATACCTGGCAGGTCAGGCGCCGTCCACGGCGATTGAAACCAAGAAAAATCGCTTTGATGTCTATGTGATCGCGGCCATGAAATAATGCTTTGCCACCGCCGTTCCGGCGGTGATAATCCGGGCATGGCATCAGTTGGATTTGAGTGAGGAAGTCATCGGGGATGGCAAAGTCGTTATGTAAATACCGCCGGGCAGAGATTGCCGATCAGTTTGCGGTGATCAGCCGGATCGTCAGCGAGCCGAAGTTTGTCTGCCGCAGTTGCGCCCGCTCGGCCAGCGAGAAAGGATATCTGTGTAAACCCAGCTCGCTGCAGTTACCCAAGCCGATTACGAAGGCGCCACGTCCGGCGCCGGTTCCGGCTGCCCCTGTTGTGGCGTCACCGGCGCTTGCCCTGGCTTCATCTCACGGGCACAGGGAGTCGATGGTACCGGCAGAGCTGGCCGTATCGCTGGGGAAAAAACAGATCAGGAAACTGAAGAAACTGGCGAAAAAGAAAAATAAACGGCTGAAGAAAGCGGCCAAGGCCGTCAAGCGTTACGAGAAGGTGCTGGCCAAGGCCAAGCGCGCCGTGAAGCTGGCTTAGTTCGCCCGGAGATATGTGTCCGGACAGCGGACATGATCGATTTGAAAAAAAAGGCCTCCACAGATGGAGGCCTTTTTTACAGGCAACTTACGACTCTTTGATCAGTACCGCAGTCATCAGACAGGTGATCACAGAAACGATGATGCCAGATACGATTAACCAAGGAAGCATATCCATCGTTAGTTATCCATCTGTTAGCAATGAGAGTCGGTATTGAATAACTTTTACATTATGCTAGCAATGGGACAGTTATAAGATGAAATGGCTGTTAACAGTTGGATACAATATATCGGATTTTGGAATATATTCCCTTACAAATCAGTACAAAAAAGCACCCTTCCGGGTGCTTTTTGAGACAAAATGTTATGTTGTGATTTTGTTAACTCTTGGCGGGTAATGCCAGTGTCAGGGCTTGGCGGGATAAGTCGGCGGCACCCTGGCTGTCATTGAGTTTTTCCAGCACTTCGACCAGGTGGCCGTAATCTTCCACATTCGGGCGTAGCTCAATGGCTTTCTCGAAATGGGTTTTGGCTTCTTCCCACTTACCCTCACGCATCAGCAACTGACCCAGCGCACTGTGGGTGCTCGGGTTGCTGCTGTCATAGCGCAGCAGATCCTGCAGGCGGACAATCGCCGGGTGGTAATCGGCCAGATTGAGGGCTGGTACCAGCTCGATCAGATCGTCATCATTGCTCTTTTTCAGCGCATCCCGCAGCACGGTATAGGCTTCGCTGTCGGCGCTGTGGCTGCTCATCAGTTTGACGAAGCAGGCGATCAGCTCCGGACGTTGCTTGTCCTTGCGGCTCAGGCTGTTCCAGTGCCCCATCAGGCCGTCGCTGCCGTGTTGCTGGGTGATATGGCTCATCACGCCGCACTCGGCTTTGATCCGCAGCTGGTCTGCTTCAGCCACGTCGACCAGCCCCTGTTTTTCCAAATGCGGTAGCAGGGCCAGCAGGGGTTTCCAGTCTTCCAGCTTGAGGTAGCAGGCTTTCAGCAGGTTCAGGACCACCGGGTTGCGGCTGTGCTCATGGCGAAGATCCTGTAAGGTGGCAACCGCTTGTTCGTATTGCTCCTGACGGCACAGTAGCTTGGCGCGGGTCAGCGCCAGGGCCAGGCTCTGGCTGTCCACTTTCGCGGCCAGGCGCAGATATTCGTCACGCTGACTGGTATCGCCCTGGCTCTGGGCGGCTTCGGCCGCTGCCAGATAGTTCAGCAGCGGGGCATCACTGTACTTAGCCGCTTTGACGACCAGCTTCTCGGCGTGCTTCCAGTCCCCTTCGATCACCTTGACCAGGCCATCGGCGGTCTGGCGGCGGGCGTTGCGGGTTTTACGGCCGCTCAGCCAGCCGCGGGTGCTGCTGCTCAGCGACAGCAGGCGCTTGAGCAGGGTTTCCAGCAGGAAGAACAGTCCGAACAGCACAATCACCAGCAGGATCAGGGTGGTGATGCTCATTTCCAGGGTCTGGTTGGCGACGGAAATCAGCACGTAGCCTTGGTTACCGGCCAGCATCGGTCCGGCGACAATCCCGGCGATCAGGGCCGCCACCAGGAGTAACAGTTTGATCATGCCGGATTCTCCTCAGTGCTCAGGGGTTTCACTTGCTGGCGCACGCGCTCACCGATGGCCTGGGTCAGCAGCGGCTGTGACTTCAGCTTGTTCGGGTAGCTGACTTCCACCGTTTCCTGGGCCAGGGCCTGGAGCGTGTTGACGAAGCTCTGCGCTGCCGGATCTTCCATGTCGTAGAACTGCTCAGCCCAGTCTTTGGCCATTAGCAGCGATTTGCGGTACAGATCGCCCTGCTCGCGGTACACAGCCTTGATAGCGGTTTCCAGCTTGGACTTGATGTTTTCCTGCAGGTAGAAGTCCTGCTTCGGCGACAGCAGCGGGATCACGCTGCCGTCCCGGGTGCGGTAGGTCACGAAGTGTTCGCTGAAGTTCTTCAGCGAGGTCATCAGGTTGGTTTTCCAGTCATCGACTGAGGTCGAGACGGCCGCGGACTCTTCCGGAACCACGTCAGCCAGCACGGCATTGGCCAGCGGCAGCGCCGGTACGGCTTCCTGCAGGCTGGTCAGGCGCAGCACCAGACCGTCACGGTCGATGCGGGCCACGGCTTTCAGCGACGTGATATCGCTGTGCATGGCTTCGCGGATCGGGGTCAGGCTCGGGTCGTTCAGCTCGGCAATCCGGTGATCAGCCGATTCGAGTAAAATAGTCGCACTGGCGGTGTCATGCTCCAGCCAGAGTTTGCGCCCGGCCATTTTCACCAGGTAGTCGGCTTCGGCCAGCAGCCAGTCGTTCGGACGGCGGCCTTTCATTTCCGACAGCGCCATTTGCAGGCTGGTGATCGATTTGTTCTGCTGCGACAGCGAGACGTCGGTGCGTTGCAGGCTGGTTTCGACTTTGTTCAGGGTCGCTTGCTGGCTGGATGAAATGGTGTCTTTCAACTCGCCCTTCATGTTGGCGAGCTGGAGCTCCAGAGCGGCCATTTTGGCGTTCTGGGTCAGGGTCTGCTGGTGGCCGTGGTAATACAGGCCGGCACCGAGGGCAATCACCAGCGCAATGGCGATGGCACCCATTTTGTTGCCGCCTTTGGCTTCGGCTGGCTGGGCCGGGGGTGGGGTCTTCGCCTGGGCTGCCTTGTCCTTGGTGGCTCCGGTGTCCGGTGCTTGGGTCGGGGCACTTGCTTGACCTGGTTTGTCCGTTGTTTTTCCCGCTGCCGACTGGTTGCGATCCGCAGGGTTTTCATTATTGGTTTTTTTATCAGTCATCCGATTTATCCCATCGTGCCTATCTTGCTTAGGGTTGTAAAAAGCTGGCAGTTCGCCGCGCTTCCCACTGTGGAAACAGTGCTGAAACCAAGCGCTGCGGCTTGCTCAGCAATGCGTTGGCTTGGTACGAAAAGGTGTCGCTGCAGAAACCAAGCTTTGTCGTGCTCTGGAACCAAACGATACAGATATGCCAGTTGCTCACTACTGGTGATTACTATGGACGAAACCTGTTGCGCCTGCCAGGCCTGGCACAGGGCTGCGCCATCCAGGGGCAGCAGGCGGCGTTGGTAGGTTTCGCAGTAATGCACTTCAGCCCCGCGCTGTTGCAGGGTTTGGGCAATCAGTTCGCGGCCGCCGTTACCGCGCAAGATCAGGACGCGGCGGCCGTGGACCTGCGTCAGGGCAGGGAGGGCCAGCAATCCTTCGCTGTCGTTGCGGGTCTCGGGGCTGTGGGCCTCCTGGCCGCTGCAGGCCGCGAGACGGGCAGCCGTTTTGTCTCCAACCGCCATATAATGCACGTTTTTTGGCCAGCTGGCACCTTGCGAGCACAAGTAATTGTGCGCCAGATCTACTGCATGCGCACTGACGGCAATCAGAAAATCGTCAGATTGCAGATGATCGAGCCGGGATTGGAGCGTTGGCAGCTCAGCGCCCGGGCCAATCTCGAGCAGGGGTTGGGCTATCGCGTTGATCCCCGCCGCGTTGAGCTGTCGGGCCAGCGCGTCGCCCTCCGGTGCCGGGCGGGTGATCAGGATGGTCATCAGGCGTCGCCGTACAGTTTTTCCAGAATTTCTTTGGCACCTTGGGCGAGCAGCTGATCTGCCAGCTCGGTACCCAGGGCTTCGGCATCGGCGAGTGGGCCGCGAATTTCACCCTGGACAATTTTGCTGCCGTCCGGCTCGCCGACCAGGGCGCGCAGCCAGATTTGATCGCCTTCCAGTTCTGAATAGCTGCCGATTGGCACCTGGCAGCCGCCTTGCAGACGGTTGTTCATCGCCCGCTCACACAATACGCGGGTGGCGGTTGGCGAGTGATTGAGCGCATCGAGCAGCGTACGGACCCGGGTATCGTCCAGGCGGCATTCAATCCCGACCGCGCCCTGACCAACGGCCGGCAGGCTCTCTTCCGGTGCAATCGCGCCGCGGATGCGGTCGTGCATGTTCAGGCGCATCAGGCCAGCGCAGGCGAGGATGATCGCGTCGTATTCGCCGTCATCGAGCTTTTTCAGGCGGGTGTTGACGTTGCCGCGCAGATCCTTGACCACCAGATCCGGGCGCCGGGCGCGCAGCTGACACTGGCGGCGCAGGCTGGACGTGCCGACCACGGCACCAGCCGGCAGCGCGGCAATGTTGTCGTAATGGTTGGAGACGAAGGCGTCCCGCGGATCTTCGCGTTCGCAAATGGTGACCAGGCCCAGGCCTTCAGGAAACTCGACCGGAACATCTTTCATCGAGTGAACTGCGATATCGGCGCGGCCTTCGAGCATCGCCACTTCCAGCTCTTTGACGAACAAACCTTTTCCCCCGACCTTGGCCAGTGGTGTATCCAGAATGACGTCGCCCTTGGTGACCATCGGTACCAGCTCGACGTTCAGGCCCGGGTGCGCCTGCACCAGGGCATCCTTTACAAATTCAGCTTGCCACATTGCCAGCGGGCTTTTGCGGGTGGCAATCCGGATCGGTTTATCGCTCATAGAATCAGATCCATATCATCACTTACTTGGGTAATCCGGTAATCGTATCACTCCTTGAAAGTGATGGTAATTCGTATCTGTAGCTCAGTGCGGTGACGCAGTATTGTCTTGCCATTTGCTGTGATTAGTGTGATATTTATCACATAACCTCGAGGCGTCGAATGCATGACCCTGCCGTCTTTGGCGGTTTAGTGAGTTTGTACTAACTTGAGGGTGAGTTAGGACTAAGGATGGGCCTGGCCAGGCATTTTATCAGTCGGCATACCATTCATAAGCTGTCATAATCTGACACTATCTTTACGGTCAAAGCAAAAACTGTTAGATTGATCACGTTTTTGCTCCGGTGTGGCCCCTGTGCTGCATGTCGAATGACCAGATTTGGGCCGCTCTCAAGCTGGCAGCTCTTGGAAGAGTAATTTGCACAATTTTATCGAGACGCTAAAACGCAGACTGGATCAGCTGAACCAGCTCCGGCTGGAACGAGCTCGTGCGGCCATGACGGCCCCGTCCGAGCGGGTCTTTAATTTGCTGACCGTGCTGCTGCATTACAATCATCCGGCGGTGCCTGGCTATGTGGAGCAGGCAGTACCGGCCGGGATTGCTGACTTTACTGTGACTGACGCGCAGCAGCAGTTTATTGATGATTGTGGCCTGACCCATCACACCACGATTTCTTCCCCGATCCTGTCCCTGGCCGAGATGCCAATCCTGGGCCTGTATGCCATGGGTAGTACCGCTTCCCTGGGTCAGAGCCTGACCAGTGATCTCGATATCTGGGTCTGTATCCGCACCGACTTGTCTGCCGAGGCGCGCGCCGCCCTGGAAAGCAAATGCGGCCTGGTCTCCGAATGGGCGATGGCCCAGGGCGTTGAAGCCAACTTCTTCCTGATTGACCAAAATCGTTTCCGCGACAACTTCTCCGAAGCCATGACCGGCGAGAATTGTGGTTCGAGCCAGCACTTGCTGCTGCTCGATGAGTTTTACCGCTCGGCGGTGCAACTCGCCGGTCAGCGACTGCTGTGGTACATGGTGCCGCCGGAGATGGAGGAGTGTTACGACGATTATCTCCATTACCTCGAAAGTAACGGGTATATCCGTCGTGATAAGTGGATCGATTTTGGCGGCCTGAGTCGGATCCCGGCCGAGGAATACTTCGGCTCCAGTCTGTGGCAGCTGTATAAAAGTATCGACTCGCCGTACAAATCGGTGCTCAAAGCCATTTTGCTCGAAGCCTACTCGTGGGAATATCCGCACACCCAACTGCTTAGTTTGGATGCCAAACGGCGATTTTTCGCCGAGGATCGCACCGAATACTGTATGGATGCGTACTTCCTGATGCTGGAGAAGGTGACCCGCTATCTGGAGCGGATTGATGATCATCGCCGGCTGGATCTGGTGCGGCGCTGCTTTTATCTCAAGACCCACGAAAAACTGACCCGCGAGCCGTCGCTGGGCTCGGTGCCCTGGCGCCGTGACGTGCTGGAAGAGCTGACCGGGGCCTGGCAGTGGCCGCAAGCGGTGCTGCTGGAGCTGGACAACCGCCGGAACTGGAAGGTGGAGCAGGTCAAGCGGGCGCATAATGAACTGCTTGATGCCCTGATGCTGAGCTACCGGAATCTGATCCGCTTCGCCCGGCGCAACAATATTACCTCGGCGATCAGCCCGGAAGATATCAGTATCCTGGCCCGCAAACTGTATGCGGCGTTTGAGGTGCTGCCGGGCAAAGTGACCTTGCTCAATCCGCAGATTTCACCGGATTTGCACGAACCGGACCTGACGCTGATCCAGGTGCCGGCCGGGCGGACCAACGCCGCGGGCTGGTATCTGTACAAGCACTCGCTCGACCCCTATGCGATCCTCGGCCAGCCGTCGCTGGAGCATAACCGCTACCTGAGCAAGCTGGTGGCGTGGGCCTATTTCAACGGCCTGCTGACCGAATCGACCTGCCTGCATACCGTGGTGCGGGATGCGGCAATGGATCTCGACAAGCTGTATCAGCTGGTCAGCGATATTCGCAACACCTTCCCGATCCGCCGGCCGCAGCCGGGCCTGCAGGCGCTGTCAAGTCCGTGTGAGATCCGCCAGCTCGGTCTGTTTATCAACCTGGAGAATGACCCGACCACAGCGCTGAAAAACCGCGCGGTGAAGTTCGATTTCAAGAACACAGATATCTTTAGTTACGGCGCGGAGCAACTGTGCCTGGTCGGCAGTGTCGATCTGGTATACCGCAACTCTTGGAATGAAGTGAGAACCCTCAACTTCAGCGGCGAGAATGCGATGCTCGATGCGCTCAAAACGGTACTGGGCAAGATGCACCAGGATGCGATCCCGCCCGAGTCGGTGGATGTGTTCTGTTACAGCAAGCACATGCGCGGCCTGATCCGCAATCTGGTCTACCAATTGGTAGCCGAATGTATCGAGTTGCGCCTGAAACCGGTCGAGCAGGAGAAACGCCGCCGCTTTAAAGCCATTCGCATTGGCGAGCAGACCCACGGCCTGTTTTTCGAACGCCGCGGGGTATCGGTCCAGAAGCTGGAGAACTCGGTTGATTTCTACAGCTGCATCTCGACTAACAAGCTGTTTGGCTCGGCCAATCTGGTGATGGGCAAAACCGATGAGCCGCATCCGCCGGAAATTGTCGACTCCTACGCCAGTGAAGGGCTGATCCAGTTCTTCTTCGAGGACTGCGACAGCGGCTATAACATTTATATTCTCGATGAAGCGAATCGGGTGGAAGTGTACCGCCAGTGCTGCGGCGATAAGAACGAGATGGTGCACGGGGTAAACCGGTTCTACACCTCGGCTCAGGATCGCTTCAGCTACAGTGCCAACTTTATTAACTTTAACCTGCCGCAGTTCTACGACATCGTCCATAGCGACGGTGGTGAGCCGCAGGTGATCCCGTTCAAGGGCGGTCAGCAGATCCCGCGGCGTCCGGCAGAGTCCGCGGCACCGGAGATGATGGTGATGCCGGCATCGTCCCGTCAGCTGGGCTGAAGCGGCCCCAAAACAACAAAGCGAGAGCCCGGCTCTCGCTTTTTGTATCTCTGGCGTCTGAGTTCGGGGCTTACCAGTTGACCGGCTCTTCGGCGTGCAGGGAGCATTCCTGCTTCACCAGCGCAATCAGCTCATTGCCGCTGCGGGTACAGCGCCACTCGCCATCCTTATATTTGAAGTGGTAGCCGCCGGATTTGGAGGCCAGCCAGATTTCATGCAGCGGCTCCTGGCGGTTGATTACGATCTGGCTGCGGTTTTCAAATTCCAGCGTCAGTACGTTGCCTGTCGTTTCATATTCGATGTCGGCACCAGACTGATCGATGCCTTCTTCGATGTGCATCAGCACTTCATCGGCCAGCTTATGAAATTCTGTATCGTTCATCCCATTGCGTCCTATTGCTTTTCCGAGTGTTGGTGCGATTATAGAGGGCATTGAAATGATAATCACTGGCTTTGAAACATGCGTAAAGGTTTATTGGCAATTTTGGTTCTGGGGATCCTGGCACTGACCGGCTGCGGCCAGAGTGGTCCGTTATATATGCCGGATGATTCTGAGCAGCAGCAACAACAACAACCGTAAACACAGCGAGCAGACAGGGAAGAGACAACATTGGATTACTTTAATTACCAGCAAGACGGCCAGCTATGGGCCGAAGACGTCGCACTGAGTGAACTGGCTGAGCGCTTTGGCACGCCCCTTTATGTCTATTCGCGTGCGACGCTGGAGCGCCACTGGCGTGCATTTGATCAGGCGGTGGCGGATCACCCGCACCTGATTTGCTATGCGGTGAAGGCGAACTCGAATATCGGGGTGCTGAATGTTCTGGCCCGGTTGGGCTCCGGGTTTGATATCGTCTCTCAGGGCGAGCTGGAGCGGGTGATTGCCGCCGGCGGCGATCCGGCCAAGGTGGTGTTCTCCGGCGTCGGCAAAACCGCGGCGGAAATGAAGCGGGCGCTGGCACTGGGCATTAAGTGCTTCAATGTCGAATCTGAGCCGGAGCTGATCCGCCTCAATGACGTGGCGGGCGAATTGGGTCAAGTGGCCCCGGTTTCGCTGCGGATCAACCCGGACGTCGATGCGCAGACGCACCCGTATATCTCCACCGGCCTGCGGGATAACAAGTTCGGGATTGCCTTCGATCGTGCGCCGGAAGTCTACCGTCTGGCCCACAGCCTGCCGCACCTTAAGGTCACCGGGATGGACTGCCATATCGGCTCACAGCTGACGGCGCTGGAGCCTTTCATCGATGCCACCGATCGCCTGTTGGCACTGATTGATACCCTGAAATCCGAAGGGATTGAAATCGACCATCTGGATGTCGGCGGTGGTCTGGGGGTCACTTACAGCAGCGAGCAACCGCCGGAGCCGGCAGCCTATGCTTCGGCCCTGCTGGCGCGCCTGGTCGATCACCCGCAACTGGAGCTGATTTTTGAACCGGGCCGGGCGATTGCCGCCAATGCCGGGGTGATGCTGACCCGGGTGGAATACCTCAAGCACACCGAGCATAAGAACTTTGCCATTGTCGATGCGGCGATGAATGATCTGATCCGCCCGACCCTGTACCAAGCCTGGCAGGACATCATTCCGGTCAGCCCGCGCGAAGGGACGGCGACGACCTATGATTTTGTCGGTCCGATCTGCGAGACCGGGGATTTCATCGGCAAAGATCGCGCTCTGTGTCTGGCAGAAGGCGACGTGTTGGCGGTGCGCTCGGCAGGGGCATACGGATTTGTGATGGCGTCGAACTACAATACCCGGACCCGGGCAGCCGAGGTGATGGTTGATGGTGATCAGGCGCATCTGGTGCGCGAACGTGAAACCCTGGCGCAATTGTGGCAGTCTGAGCATATCTTACCGGAATAACGAGACAGGACTTCATGCAGATTAACTTTTCCAAAATGCATGGTTTAGGCAACGACTTCATGGTGGTCGATTGTGTGACCCAGAATGTGTTCTTCTCGCCTGATGCCATTCGCCGCCTGGCCGATCGCCATCGCGGCATCGGCTTTGACCAGCTGCTGGTGGTGGAGCCGCCTTACGATCCGGAAACGGATTTCCACTACCGGATCTTCAATGCCGACGGCAGTGAGGTGGAGCAGTGCGGCAACGGCGCGCGCTGTTTTGCCCGCTTCGTCTGGATGAAAGGGCTGACCAACAAATACCATATTTCCGTCAGCACCAAGGGCGGTAAGATGGTGCTCAAGCTGGAGAATGACAATCAGGTCACGGTCAATATGGGCGTGCCGGACTTTGAGCCGGCGAAGATCCCGTTTCGGGCCAAGCAGGCGGAGAAAACCTATATTTTGCGGGTCGGCGAGCAAACTGTCTTTTGCGGGGCGGTCAGCATGGGCAATCCCCATTGTGTGACCGTGGTCGAGGATGTGGCGACTGCGGACGTCGACTCCTTGGGGCCTTTGTTAGAATCCCACGAGCGTTTTCCCGAGCGGGTGAACGCCGGCTTTATGCAGATCGTCAACCGCAACGAAGTGAAACTGCGGGTGTATGAGCGCGGGGCAGGGGAAACCCAGGCCTGCGGCAGCGGTGCCTGTGCGGCGGTGGCCATTGGCCGTCAGCAAGGGCTGCTGGATGAAAAAGTCAAAGTCAGCCTGCCGGGCGGCGATTTGCATATTCGCTGGCCGGGTCCGGGCAAACCGTTGTACATGACTGGCCCTGCTGCCCATGTGTTTGATGGACAAATAGTATTATGACCGATGTATCCCAACTGGACGAGCTGCCGATTGCGGCAGACGCCCTGTTGACCGATCAGGAAGTTGCGGCGTATTTGCGTGACCATCCTGATTTTTTTGATCGCCAGCCGGATGTGCTGGACGGCTTGCAAGTCAACCACCCGGAGCGGGGAGCCGTGTCTCTGGTGGAAATCCAGCTGACCCGGTTGCGTCATCAGGTCCGGGATCTGGAAAGCGAAATCCGCGGCCTGGTGGCTGCTGCCGGCAAAAACAGCGAGCTGTTTGAGATTTTTGCCCGGGCGCAGCATCAATTGTTTCAGACCCACAATATTTACCAGGCGCTGGTGATCCTGGAATCCCTGGCGGAAAAGTTGAACCTGGAGGTCAGCCTCAAGCTGTTCGACAGTTTTGACGACACCCTGTTTTTAGAGCGCAAAGCTTTCGAACCGTTCCGGATTGCACATCTGTCCCAACGTTCGGTGTACCTGGGTCGCCTGCGCAAGCCGGAGAGTGAGTTGCTGTTTGATCAGCCGCCGCACCTGGGATCCTTTGTGGTCCTGCCGCTGGGGCTGGAGCAGCCGATCGGGGTGCTGAGTTTTGCCAGCCCGGACGGCGGTCATTTCCAGCCGTCGATGGACACCTTGTTCGTCGAGCAGCTGGCGCTGGTGCTGACCCGTTTGATCTATCACTGGGAATACACCCGTGAGGTGATTGATTGAGCCTGCCAGCTGGACTGGAAAAGCCGCTGCTGCGCTTTTATGAATACCTGCGCAGCGAGCGTGAACTGAGTCTGCACACTCAGCACAATTACAAGCGCCAGCTCACCACGATGGCCGAGCAGCTGGTGGATCTGGGCGTCACCGACTGGCAGACGGTCGATGCGGCCTGGGTACGTCAGTTGGCCAGCAAGGGGATGCGCGATGGTCTCAAGGCCAGCAGCTTGTCGATGCGCCTGTCGGCGCTGCGTAGTTTTCTCGATTATCTGGTCCATCAGGGCGATCTGAAGGCCAATCCCGCGAAAGGGGTGTCGGCACCGCGCAAAGCCCGCCCGCTGCCGAAAAACCTCGATGTCGACGAGATGGATCAGCTGCTCGATGTCAACGAAGATGATCCGCTGTCGATCCGTGATCGGGCCATGATGGAGCTGATGTACGGTGCTGGTCTGCGTTTGTCGGAGCTGGTGAATCTTGACGTGCGGGACATCAGCCTCAGCAAGGGCGATATCCGGGTGATTGGTAAAGGCGACAAAGAGCGGGTGGTGCCGTTTGCCGGACTGGCCCGGGATTGGGTCGGACACTGGCTCAAGGTGCGCGGCCAGCTGGCTGCCGGAGATGAGCCGGGGCTGTTTGTCTCCAAGCTGGGGCAGCGGATTTCGACCCGTAATGTCCAGAAGCGCATGGCCGAGTGGGGTCAGAAGCAGGCGGTG
Source organism: Photobacterium sp. TY1-4 (assembly GCF_025398175.1). Taxonomy (NCBI): domain Bacteria; kingdom Pseudomonadati; phylum Pseudomonadota; class Gammaproteobacteria; order Vibrionales; family Vibrionaceae; genus Photobacterium; species Photobacterium sp. TY1-4. The sequence goes on along the minus strand of NZ_CP099734.1, from coordinate 3,467,949 downwards.
TCGAGCCATATCAATCCGCATAAACTGCGTCACAGCTTTGCCACCCATATGCTTGAGTCTAGCGGGGATCTGCGGGCGGTGCAGGAGCTGCTCGGGCACGCCAACCTGTCGACCACCCAGATCTATACCCACCTCGACTTTCAGCATCTGGCCCAGGTCTATGATGAGGCGCATCCGCGAGCCAAGCGGGGCAAACGCTAGCCGTTCGTGGGTCGCATTGTTTGATTCTTTTTTGCAGAGGCAGCCATGCAGTTTTATCGTCGCTACCAGCCCCCTAAGGCGCTGACATTTGATCTCGATGATACCTTGTACGACAACCGGCCGGTGATCCGGCGGGCAGAGCAGGCCATGTATGACTGGCTGGCGGACGTTCACCCGATCAGCGACGCGCTGACCCGCAAAGATTGGCTGCGGCTCAAGTTCAGGCTGGCCGAGCACAACCCGCTGCTGCGCCACGACGTGACGCAATGGCGCTATGAGTTGCTGAAAATCGGCTTGATGCAGCTGGGCTATGCCCAGACGCTGGCGGAGCAGGCGGCTCAGGCCGGGGTCCGGCATGTGCTGGTGGTCCGCAATCAGGTTGAGGTGCCGGCGGAAACCCACCGGGTGCTCCGTGAGCTGGGCAAGCGGGTGCCGATGCTGGCGATCACCAATGGTAATGTGGATGTGGAAAAAATCGGTCTCAGCCAGTACTTTGACCGGGTTCTGGTGGCTGGCCGGGACGGTCTGGCCAAGCCGGAACCGGATCTGTTTGCCCAGGCGGTGGCTCTGTTGGGACTCACGCCCGGTGAGATTCTGCATGTCGGCGACCATTTGGTCAGTGATGTCGGCGGGGCGAAACTGCACGGGATGCAGGCATGCTGGCTCAATGATCAGCAGCGTCAACTGAGCCGGGAGCCGAAAGCCAAATGGCTGCCGGATGTTGAGATCCATTCTCTGTCCCAGCTGTTGGCGTTGGTCTGAGCGGTTGGGCCGGTCGCTTCAATCACCGCTGAACATTCAGAAATGAAAAAGGCGATCTGCAGATCGCCTTTTTGCCATCTGGCCTTGGGTAGGCCATTTATTCCAGCAGGCTCTGTTTCGGGGCCCGGCGAAACAGCTGGTCGAGGGAAACCTCCCCGGCGCCCCAGAACAAATTCACCAGCAGCATCATGCCCCACAGTTGGTGATCAAAAAAACCGCGCTCCCACAGCAGCGGGTAGGACACCACCGCGATGGCGTTAAATGCAAACAGTGCCAACGCGGTCGGGCGGGTCAGCAGGCCCAACGCCAGAAAGGCCGGGAGGATCAGCTCGGCCCCGGTGCCGAGGTAGGCCGCCCATTTCCACGGCAGCAGCGGAACCTGATATTCAAATTCAAACAGGTAAAGGGTGCTGTCCCAGCTGGCATATTTGATCAGCCCGGCGTTGAAAAAGACCCAGGCGACCCACAGCCGGGTGAACAGCAACAGCAAGGGGATGAGCGGCTCGGTCGTCCGCTCTGCCAGGCGATCAATCTGCTGAACAATATTTTTCATAAAGCATCTCCCTGTGGCACAACCTGAACATCAGAAAAAATTTGTTGCCGGACCAATTCGCCCAGTTCGGCCAGCATGGCCTCGGATGCCCGGCCTAGCGTCTCGCCGCGCTGGCTGAGGCGGATCAGGGCGGTGCCGGCCCGGTTGGTTGGGATCACGGCGATGTGATCCGGGCGATGCTGGATCACCACCGATTGAGCCTGATCCAGGTCGATGGTCTCGATCTGGTTATGGGTGATCATCTGCCACAGGGTGGCTACGGGGTAGTCGGTATCCAGGCAGTTGGTGGCTTCGGGCACGGTGAGTTGTAACCGGGAGAAATCGGCCGTATTGCCGGTGGTGAGTTGTTGTAACTTGGCAAACGGAAATGTGTGATGTGAAGCCGGGGCGTGCCCGGCGCGGTCAACCTGCCACTCCAGGCGGGCCAGCGCCGCCAGATAGGGGACGGCGTCGGTTAACTCCGGATATCCGGCAATGATGTCTTCGAGTCTGTCACCATAGCAACTGACATCGCCGTGCTGCAACGGCTGGCGCAGCACATGCTGGCGGGCCAACTGGGCAAAACAGGTCTCGCCGATGACGGCTTGGACGGCCGGATAAACAGCTTCCAGCACCTCGGACAGGCTGAGAATAAAGTGATTGCGGTAGATCTGGAGTCGCTGCTCGGCGCTCAGGGCACCGTTTTCTACTTGCGCAGCCACCGGGCTGGGCTGGTAGTGCAGGGCGGCGGCAAATTCCTGCTGCAATTGCTGGAGATCAGGGGGTGACGAAGCGGCCATGCGGGGCCTCCTGGCGCAGAATATTTCGGGCTTTGTCGGCTTCTGCCAGCAACACCGGCAGTGCGGGAATGTCCTGGTCCCATTCGATCAGGGTCGGCACGGGGCCGTGCTGGCGGAGCCAGTCGCGGTAGAGCTGCCAGACCGGCTCGCTGACCGGCTTGCTGTGGGTGTCGATCCAGATCTCCCCGGCCTCGAGTTGTTTGACAGTGAAGCCGGCCAGGTGAATTTCTTTCACCGTTGAGGCATCCAGCGCGGCCAGATAGGTCTGGCAGTCAAAGTCGTGGTTAAACCCGCTGACATAGATGTTGTTGAGATCGAGCAGCAGCCCACAGCCGCTGTGCTGCTGCACCTGGTGGAGAAATTCCCACTCGGGCATCTCGGCATGGGCAAACTGCAGGTAGCTTGACGGATTCTCGATCAGGATTTGGCGGCCGAGGGCGTCCTGGACCTGTCCGACTTTGTCGCAAAAGTGGCGCAGGGCTGATTCGGTATACGGCATGGGCAGCAAGTCATTGAAAAATTGTCCGTTGATGGAACTCCAGCTGAGGTGCTCGGACACTGCTATCGGGTTGATCTCATCCACCAGGTGCCTGAGCTGGCTCAGGTGCGCCCGATCCAGCGGGTCGGCGGAGCCGAGGGACAGGCCGATGCCGTGGCAGCTGATCGGGTAGTGCTCGGCAATTTGCCGCAATTGCTGCCGGGCGGCAGAGGTCGGGAGAAAGTAATTCTCGCTGTGGATCTCCAGCCAGCCGATCGCCGGTTGCTGGTCGCAGAATTCGGTCAGGTGGGGGGGCCGTAGACCCACCCCCACCAATTGCGTGTCAGCCGGACGCATTAGCTCGATTTCGGGGTTGTTGAGCCGCCGGCCAGCCGATCACACAGGCCTTTCGGCACCATGATGAAGGCGTCTGTGGCCCCGTCGACTTTGGCGGTCCCGGCGCAGGAGCTGGTCTTGGTGGCGCAGTCATTCTTCCCGGCCTTGGCAACGCCGTAGCATTTTTCTTTGGCATCGGCGGCGACGGCGGTGGTTGTGGTGGCCGCGGTTCCTGCCAGGGCAAGCAGGCCGGTCACAGCCGTGGCGAGGGCGAGGTTGGTCGATTTTTTCATGAGATATCCTCTTCAATACGGATGGTTGCGGTGGCATCGCGTGTGGGCGACGCACGGTGATGGCATGGATGATGCTCTCGTGTGATTAGAAAGGGCCGGGCTGAGATTTCTTTCACACTTTTTTAACTCACTGATCGTTTCCGCAACATGTCGTCGTTTCAAGCATAGAACAAAAGGGAGCCGGGACAGTGACTTGAAACGGCGCTATCAACGCGTGAGCGGTCTGGTATTTCTCCTCGCAAGGGCGGGGCGAAGTTCGATAAGGCATTCTCAAGTGGAGCTGTTATAATCGTCGCCAGTGTATAAATAACCAGTAGGTAATGATGGACGCTTCACTCCTGTTAGATGGCCTGAATGACAAGCAACGCGAGGCGGTGGCTGCGCCGCTGGGGAATCACCTGGTGCTGGCGGGGGCGGGTAGTGGTAAGACCCGGGTGCTGGTCCATCGAATCGCTTGGTTGTTGCAGATTGAACAGGCATCACCGTACGGCATTATGTCGGTGACCTTTACCAACAAGGCGGCGGCTGAAATGCGCGGCCGGATCAATGCCCTGATGCAGGGCTCCTGCGCCGGGATGTGGAACGGCACTTTCCACGGCCTGTGTCATCGCATGCTGCGCGCCCACTACCTCGATGCCCGCCTGCCGGAAGATTTCAATATTCTCGACTCGGACGATCAGATGCGCCTGCTGCGCCGCCTGATCAAGGCCCAGAACCTGGATGAGAAACAGTGGCCCGCCCGCCAGGCGGCCTGGTATATCAACGGCAAGAAAGACGAAGGGCTGCGCCCGAACCATATCGAAACCTTCAACGATCCGGTTGAGCAAGTCTGGTTGCAGCTTTACCGTGCCTACCAGGAAGCCTGCGATCGGGCCGGGTTGGTCGATTTTGCCGAGCTGCTGTTGCGTTCGTTTGAGCTGCTGCGGGACAACAAACATATCCGCGAACATTACCAGGCCCGCTTCAAGCAAATTCTGGTGGACGAGTTCCAGGATACCAACAACATCCAGTTTGCCTGGCTGCGGCTGATGGCCGGCCCGGACTGCCATGTGATGATTGTTGGCGATGACGACCAGTCGATTTACGGCTGGCGGGGTGCTCAGGTGGAAAATATCCAGCGTTTTTTGCGTGATTTCCACAATGCCTCGACCATCTTCCTCGAGCAGAACTACCGTTCGACCGGCAATATTCTGAACGCGGCCAATGAACTGATTGCCCATAACAATGAGCGGATGGGCAAGCGGTTGTGGACCGAAGGGGCGGAAGGCGAGCTGATCTCCCTGTACTCGGCATTTAACGAGCTGGATGAAGCCCGCTTTGCCGTCGGCAAGATTAAGGCGTGGCGCGATCAGGGCGGCACCCTGAACGACACCGCGCTGCTGTATCGCAGCAACGCCCAGTCGCGGGTGCTGGAAGAAGCCCTGATCCAGGAAGGTCTGCCGTACCGGATTTACGGCGGAATGCGTTTCTTCGAACGTCAGGAAGTCAAAGATGCACTGGCGTATCTGCGCCTGCTGTCCAACCGTAACGATGATGCTTCGTTTGAGCGGGTGGTGAATACGCCAACCCGTGGGATCGGCGATCGCACCTTGGACACTATCCGGATGGCGGCGCGCGATCGCGGCGCAACTTTGTGGCAGGCCAGTGTTGCCCTGCTCGATGAGCAGGTGCTGGCCGGCCGGGCTGCTAACGCCCTGCGCCGGTTTATCGAACTGGTCAATGCGCTGGAAGATGATACCTGCGAGCTGCCGCTGTTCCAGCAGACTGATGAGGTGATCCGCAACTCGGGTCTGCGCGCCATGTACGAGCAGGAAAAAGGCGAGAAGGCCCAAGCGCGGATCGAAAACCTAGAAGAGCTGGTGACGGCAACCCGTCAGTATGAAGTGCCGGAAGAAGCCGAAGATCTGTCACCGCTGGCGGCGTTCCTGTCCCATGCGGCGCTGGAAGCCGGCGAAGGTCAGGCCGATGAATTTGAAGATGCGGTCCAGCTGATGACCATGCACAGTGCCAAGGGGCTGGAGTTCCCGGTGGTGTTTATGGTCGGGGTGGAAGAAGGCATGTTCCCGAGCGCCCGCACCAGCGAGGAAGTGGGCCGTCTCGAAGAAGAGCGCCGGTTGTGCTACGTCGGCATGACCCGGGCGATGCAGAAACTCTACATCACTTACGCGGAAATGCGTCGGCTGTACGGCAAGGACAACTTCCACAAGCCATCGCGCTTTATTCGCGAGATCCCGTCTGAGTTTGTCGAAGAAGTGCGGATGAAGGCCCAGGTCTCGCGTCCGGCCAGCAGCGGTCGTTTCAGCCAGACTCAGGTGAATGACAACTTCAACCAGACCGGGTTTAACCTCGGTCAGCGGGTAATGCACCCGAAATTCGGTGAAGGGACCATCATCAATTTTGAAGGCAGTGGTGCCCAGAGCCGGGTTCAGGTTGCCTTCAACGGTGAAGGGATCAAGTGGCTGGTGACCCAGTACGCCAAGCTGGAGCCGATGTAAGCCCCCAGCGTCGTTGTGTGACTTCGGCGTTGTGCTGACATCGCGTTCCGCCAATGAAAAGCCCGCAGACTAAAGCCCGTAGACGAAAAGTCTGCGGGCTTTTTGTTGGGCCGGAGACGTGGAAGGCGTGTGGCTTACTGGGCCAGCACCTCTCCTTCTCGGCGGGGATCGGCGGCCCCGCTCAGGCGTTTGCCGTCAATCCGGATCGCCTGGACCCCGGAGTTGAGATCCTTGATTTGGGTTTTGAAGCCCAGTTGCTCCAGTTTCGGTGCCCACTGCTCGGCGTCGGTGCCTTGCTCGAGCTCAAACGCGCCGAAGCGGTTGTTCATGTTCGGCAGGTTGATCGCCTGTTGCAGATCCAGGTTCCAGTCCAGATGGCCGACCAGAGTTTTGGCGACATAGCCGATGATCTGGCTGCCGCCCGGTGAGCCGATGGCCAGCAGCGGCTGGTTATCTTTCATCACGATGGTCGGGGCCATAGACGAGCGCGGCCGCTTGCCGGGCTCGATCCGGTTGGCGATCGGTTGGCCGTCACTGTGGCTGCGGAACGAGAAATCGGTCAGCTCGTTGTTGAGCAAAAAGCCGCGCACCATCAGTCGCGAGCCAAAGCCGTTTTCGATGGTGGTGGTGATGGAGACCACATTGCGGTCGCGATCGACGATGGCGAAATGGCTGGTGGACGGCAACTCGATCGATTCATCCGGGGCATAGCGCATGGCGTGGGTCCAGGCGGGTTGGCCCGGTGCTACACTGGCCAGCGCCTTGTCGCCTTTGAGCAGGGTGGCGCGCTGCTCTAGGTAGTCCTGCGCCAGCAAGCCCAGGGTCGGCATCGGCACATAATCGCTGTCGGCCATGTACTGGCCGCGGTCGGCAAAGGCCAGCCGCGAGGCATCGCCGAGCAGGCGCCAGCTGTGGACATCGTCCGGACCCATGTTTTCAAGCGGATAGTGGCTGAGCATGCCGAGGATCTGGCCTAAGGTCAGGGCACCGGAGCTGGGTGGTCCCATGCCGCAGATCTGGTACTGGCGATACGGGGCGCAGACCGGTTTGCGCTCTTTGACCCGGTAGGTGGCCAGATCCATTACACTGAGCACGCCCGGGTTGCCCTCGGCATTGCGCACGGTGTTGACAATATCTTTGGCAATGTCGCCGTTGTAAAACGCGCTGGCGCCCTGCTCGGCAATCCGGCGCAGGGTATCGGCATAGGCCGGGTTGGTCAGGGTTTCCCCGGCTTGCAGCGGCTTGCCGTTTTCATGGAAGAAATAGGCTTTCGTGCTGGGCCAGCGTTGCAGGCGTTCGCGGTCCTGATCAATCAGCTGCGCCAGGCGCGGGCTGACGGTGAAACCGTTTTTCGCCAGCTTGATGGCGGGGTGGAACAGATCCCGCCACGGCAGCTTGCCGAGCTTCTGGTGGGTGTGCCACATCAGCTTGACCGTGCCGGGGGTGCCGACGGATCGGCCGCCGACGACTGCGTCATAGAAGGCCAGCGGCTTGCCGTCTTTATCTTGGAACAGCCGTGGCGTCACGGCCAGCGGCGCGGTTTCCCGGCCGTCAAAGGTGGTCAGATTTTCCTGCTTGGCATCCCAGTAGACCAGAAATGCCCCGCCGCCGATCCCGGAGGATTGCGGTTCGGTCAGGCCCAGCACCAGTTGGGTGGCGACCATGGCATCAATGGCATTGCCGCCTTGCTTGAGGATTTCGGCCCCGGCCTGGCTGGCATAGGGATTGGCAGTGGCAATCATCCACTCGCTGCCGGTGATCAGTTGCTGTTGGTTCCGGCCGGTACTGGTTTCCGGGGCAACCTGATCCGTGCTCTGCCCGCTGCTCGGGTTGCTTTGTGGCTCTTTGGCCTGGGCGAGCGGGCTCAGCAGGCTGGCAGCCAGTAGTATAGCCAGGGGGCGTTTGTTCCATTCCATGGCGTGTTCCTCTTGTCCTTGAATATTCATTCAGACTACGAGCAGAATGGGTAACTGTCTAATTCATGAGCATTTTTCTGTGCTCATTATCAAACATTCCTTCCGGCCGGCTGAGTGGCCTACAGCGGCAGCAGCCGCACCAGGATGATGGCGCCAATCACCAGAAAGATCAGGCCGCACAGGGCATCGACGTAAGGGGTCCATCGGCGCACGGTTTGCTGTACCCGCTGACCGGTCAGCAGCCAGGCGAGCAGGGCAAACCACAGGAAGGAGATCAGCCACAGCAGGCTGATAGCAGTGATTTTGCCGGACGTCGACATCCCGGCCGGGATCAGGGTCGACAGCAGGCTGAGGAAAAACACCAGCGCCTTGGGATTGAGGATATTGGTGGCAAAGCCTTTGGCCAGTGCCTGTTTGATGTTGCCGATGGCGGCGACCGGCTCGGGGGCGCCGTCACTGTCCGGGGCGTTGGTCCGGCGCAGTGTCGACCAGGCGCTGCGGGCCGCTCCGAGGCCAAGCCACAACAGGTAGGCCCCACCGGCACCTTGCAACAGGGCAAACAGGGTCGGCTGCTCGCGGATCAGCAGGCTGGTGCCGGTCAGGCTGAGGATCGAGTGCAGCAGGATCCCCAGCGACAGGCCGAGCGCGATGCTGACCCCGACCTGGCGGCCGTAGCGTCCGGCATTTTGCACCACCAGGGCAAAATCCGGCCCCGGGCTCATCAGGGCAATAAAGTGGACGGTTAAAAGGGTCATGAGGGTGTGGACTTCGTTCATGCTGTGTTTCCGCGACTGATAACTATCGTCATAGCATGCCCGGGCTCACCAGCGGGCGCTTGTAAAAAATTCACACCCACCGCACAAAGCTTCAGATCCCGGACGGGGCGACGCCGAAGGTTTGCTTGAAGGTGCGGGTAAAGTGGGCCTGATCGTAAAACCCGACGTGGTAGGCGACATCGGTACTGCTGTAGCCGGCCTTGAGCAGGGCCATGGCATGTTCCAGCCGCAGCCGGGCCAGCCAGGCATACGGGGTCATGCCGGTCGCCTTTTTAAACTGGCGCAGCAGTTGGGACGGACTGAGATCGCACAGCCGGGCCAGCGTCTCTAAGCTGATTTTCTGATCCAGGTGGGCCATCAGGTAATCCCGCAACTGATGCAGATCTTTACTGCCCAGGGCGGCGACCGCATTGGGGCGGAGCTGGCCGTAACGGCTGAGCAGGCGGGAGAAGAATTCCAGCGGCATGCTTTCTTTGGCGAGTTGCGGGAAGTGCGGATTGCTGAGCTGGTCGTGCAGCTGGCTCAGTTGGCGAAACAATTGCGGGTCGGTGATCAGGTTGCGCGGAAAATGGATCTGCTGCGGACCGGCCAATTCATACGCCTGGTGATCGAGCCAGTCCGGGGTGATGCTGAATACTTTGACTTTATAACCACGCGCATGCGGCTGGCCGTCATGGATTTCATCCGGTGGCATCATCACCATCTGCCCGGCGCCGGCCAGGTAGCGGGCGCCGTGGAAATGATATTCCTGCTCCCCTTCGGTGATCAGCCCGAGGTGGTAATTGAGGTGGTAGTGGCGTTTGAAGGCAAAGCTCTGGTAGTGGGCATCAATCAGATTGATGTCCGCGATGCAGGATTTGCGGTGGTTGACTGTGTTCATCCTGAACCTCACCCGGGTGATTGTACGCTGACAGCCTTTCAGTAGAGCATAAAGCAGCGGGGCGGGCTTGTAAAAAACTGACACCCCGCGAGGAACACACTTTGCAGCTTAGCTGGCGCGCAGCTGTTTTCTGGCCTGGCGATGGCCTTTGATGCCGTCAAAGCTGAACAGGATCAGCGCCGCCCAGATAAAGGCGAAGGTGTAGCCTTTGTCGAGGCTGAAGGTTTCGCCGTAGATCAGAATCGCCAGCAGGAACATCAGGCTCGGGCCGATATACTGGAAAAAGCCCAGGGTGGAGAGCTTGAGTTTGGTCGCGGCACCGGTGAAGCACAGTAGCGGCAGGGTGGTGACAATCCCGGCCGCCATCAGCAGCAGGTTGGTACCGGCCGGATTGGCGGTCCAGTCCGCGGTCGGGCTGTCGGCAAACACCAGCACGTAGACGGCGGCCAGCGGCAGCAGGATGCTGGTTTCCATGAAGAGCCCGGTCTGGGCATCCAAGTTAACTTTCTTGCGCACCAGGCCGTACACCCCGAAGCTGCTGGCCAGCGCCAGGGCAATCCAAGGCAGCGAGCCGAACTGGATCAGCTGCACCGCCACGCCGCAGGCCGCGAGAGCCACGGCCAGCCATTGCATTGGTCGCAGTCGCTCACCGAGAAACAGCATGCCGAGGAGTACATTGAGCAGAGGATTGATGAAATAGCCGAGGCTGGCATCGAGCATGTAGTTGTGATTGACCGCCCAGATGAAAATCAGCCAGTTGCCGCCAATCAGCACTGAGGAGGCACTCAGCATCAGCAGGGTCTTGCGTTGGCGCAATACGGCCCGGACTTTGCCCCAGTTTTTCCCCAACGCAATCAGGCCGGCGAGGAAGAAAAAGGACCAGATCACCCGGTGGCTGAGAATTTCCAGCGGGCTGACCTGTTGCAGGGCTTTGAAATAAATGGGCGCAATGCCCCACATGGTATAGGCTGCCAGGGCCAGGACGACGCCACGCTGCGTCTGTTGTTGTTCGTTCATCGGTACCCAGAATGTTAAGGAAAAGGAGTGGTCGCGTTAAAACGATTTTCTAACTTGTGATGTCCCGGCAGTATAAAACGTGATCCAGAACCCTGTCACCCGGAACTTTTTTCGGCAAATGCCGGGCTGGGCAGAGGCAATGATGCCGGGGGATGGCGAAAAACGGGCCGTCGGCCGGGGTGCCGGTGCTGCGACGTTCACATCCATGATCCGAATGGTATAGAATAGCCCGCTCGTTCATCAAAGAGTCCTCCTATGTCATCCAGCAGCGCCGCCGTTTGCCAGTCGGCTTCACTTTCCGCCAGTGCGCAGATCCTCCGGGATGTGTTCGGCTACCAGGCTTTCCGTACCGGCCAGCAGGACGTGATTGACGCGGCGTCCGGGGGGCAGGACTGTCTGGTGATCATGCCGACCGGGGGCGGAAAGTCGCTGTGTTACCAGATCCCGGCCCTGATCCGTGACGGGCTGACGCTGGTGATCTCGCCGCTGATCTCGCTGATGAAAGATCAGGTCGACCAGCTCAATGCCAACGGGGTGGCAGCTGCCTGTATCAATTCCACCCTCTCGCGCGAGGCCATCCAGGACACCTTCCGTCAGATGCAGGACGGTGAAATCAAACTGGTGTATGTCTCGCCGGAGCGGGCCCTGAGTCGGGATTTTCTCGAGCGCCTGCCCGAGTTGCCGCTCAGTCTGCTGGCGGTGGATGAAGCGCACTGTATTTCTCAGTGGGGGCATGATTTCCGGCCGGAATATGCGTCGCTGGGGGCGCTCAAGCAATATGTCCCGGAGCTGCCGATCATGGCCCTGACCGCGACGGCGGATGAAACCACCCGGCAGGATATTCTCTCCCGGCTGGCCCTGAGCGAGCCGCATGTCTACCTCGGCAGTTTCGACCGGCCCAATATCCGCTATACCCTGCAGGAAAAATACAAGCCGATGTCGCAGCTGATCCGCTATCTGGGGACGATGCGCGGCCAGTGCGGGATTGTGTATTGCAACAGCCGCAAGCGGGTGGAGCAGATCACCGAGAAACTGTGCGAGAGCGGGATCCGGGCTGCGGCCTATCATGCCGGGATGGCGCACGACGAGCGGGCTCAGGTGCAGGAAAGTTTTCAGCGCGATGATATTCATATCGTGGTGGCGACAGTGGCCTTCGGGATGGGGATCAACAAGCCCAATGTCCGCTTTGTGGTCCATTATGATATTCCGCGTAATATCGAATCGTATTATCAGGAAACCGGCCGTGCCGGGCGCGACGGCCTGCCCGCAGAAGCGGTGATGCTGTACGACCCGTCTGATCTGGCCTGGCTGCGTCGCTGTCTGGATGAAAAGGCCGACGGCGCCCAGAAGCAGGTCGAAGGCCACAAGCTCAACGCCATGGGCGCGTTTGCCGAAGCCCAGACCTGCCGCCGCCAGGTGCTGCTGAATTATTTCGGCGAGTCCCGGGAAGAGCCCTGCGGCAACTGCGATATCTGCCTCGACCCGCCTAAACATTTTGCGGCGCTGGAAGTGGCCCAGAAAGCGCTGTCCTGCGTCTACCGGGTTAATCAGCGTTTCGGCGTCAACCATGTGGTGGATGTGCTGCGCGGGATGCAGAATCAGCGGATCCGTGAGCTCGGCCACGACAAGCTGACGACCTATGGCATCGGTCGCGAGCACAGCCATGAGTTCTGGGTCAGCATCCTGCGCCAGCTGATCCACCGTGGCTACCTGATCCAGAGTATTGTCCACAGCTCGACGCTGCAACTGACGGAAAAAGCCCGTGCGATCCTGCGCGCGGAAGTGGCGCTGGAGCTGGCAGTACCGCGGCTTGATATCGCCGCCCGCAGTGCCAAGAACGATAAGCTGGCCAACCGTCATTACGACAAGAAGCTGTTTGCCAAGCTGCGCAAACTGCGCAAGGCGATTGCCGATGAAGAAGATTTACCGCCGTACGTGGTGTTCAATGATGCCAGCCTGATGGAAATGGCAGAGATACTGCCGACCTCCTCCGGCGAGCTGCTGGCCGTCAATGGCGTCGGCCATCGCAAGCTGGAGAAATACGGTGAGGCCTTTTTGACCCTGATTGAAGAGCACCTGACCGTCGGCGACGGCACCTATTAACGTATCAGTATTAACGAATCGATAGTTGCGAATCGATAGATTCTCGCAAGTTCATCCATCACCCCAGGAGCCCATATGACCTGTTCGACACCTGCCTTTACTTGCCGCGAACTCGACCTTGAGCAGGGGCTGCTGCTGATTGACGGCCCGCAGTTTGATTTTGATGATTTTCCGGCCATCGCCGAGCAGTTGCTGCAACAGCTGGATGCCACTGTGATTGAGCGTGAGTGTAATGCCGATCTGCACCTCTGGCTGGTGGACTTCGAAGGCTGTCGGTTGATGCTCAAGGGCGAGCACTACAGCGGGGCGCTATGGCTCGAAGGCATGGCCGGCGATGCGGCAGACACCCTGCAATTTCTCGCCACCTTGCTGGGGCGCCGATAGTCCACGGCGGGGCTCAATCGATTGCATCGGATGCCGGGTGGATCCGGGGCTAGGCAATCGACATGGTTAAGGTATAATCGCCCGCCTGGTTGCCGCGGCACAGTGTGCCGACGGTGTTTTGGGTTCCCTCTCCCCCAATGACAAAAAGGTCTCAGTATGACTGCGTCTCAATTTTCTCTCGCGCAACAGCGCAAAGCCCTGATGTTTCTGGTTGCCTTCCACCTGCTGATCATTGCATCGAGCAATTATCTGGTCCAGCTGCCGTTTACCGTGTTGGGTTTCCATACCACCTGGGGCGCTTTTTCGTTCCCGTTTATTTTCCTGGCCACCGATCTGACGGTGCGGATTTTCGGCGCGGCGATGGCGCGCAACATCATCCTGCGGGTGATGGTGCCGTCGCTGGCCATTTCCTACGGGCTGTCGGTGCTCTTCTATCAGGGTGAGTATCAGGGCATGGCGCAACTGGGGGAATTTAACCTGTTTGTCGCCCGGATCGCGATTGCCAGCTTCATGGCTTATCTGCTGGGGCAGATCCTCGATGTCTCAGTCTTTAACCGCCTGCGCCAGAGCAAACAGTGGTGGGTGGCTCCGAGTTGCTCGACTTTGTTCGGTAACGCGCTCGATACCGTGGCGTTTTTTGCCATTGCCTTCTACCACAGTCCGGATCCGTTCATGGCCGAACATTGGGTGGAAATCGCGCTGGTGGATTATGGCTTCAAGCTGATCATCAGCCTGGGCCTGTTTGTGCCGATGTACGGGGTGTTGCTCAATTATCTGATCAAGCGCCTGACGAGCCTGACGCCACAGTCCGTTCCCCATCGGGAGCTGGTCTAAGTTACACTCAAGCCGACGAATGTCGGCTTTTTTATGGCTATCCCCTTTGTCTGATGATCACTGAAAGGAGCATGACATGAAGATCCGCCAGGCCAGTGTGGCTGAAGCTGCCGCAGTGCTGACCCAAATTGAAGAATTCGCCTATCCGACCGATGAAGCAGGATTGCAGTCCCGGCTCCGGGGTCATGCGTCGTTAATCCTGATCGCGGAGGTTGAAGGGCTGCCGGTGGGGATCAAAATTGGCTACGCCCTGTCGGAGACCTGTTTTTACAGCTGGCTGGGCGGGGTGACCGCCGGGGCACGCGGCTATGGGGTGGCGCAGGCCTTGCTGGTCGCTCAGGAAACCTGGATGCGTGAGCAGGGCTATGTCGAAGTACGGGTGAAATCCCGCAACCGTTTTTCGGCCATGCTGCGGCTATTGCTCCGCAACGGCTATCAAATCGAACATCTTGAGAAAAAAGACGGGCTGGAAGATTACCGCATTCACTTTGTGAAAGATCTTTCTGTATCAGATGGTTAGCGATTGATGTTGCAATGTGTCAGCCGGGATATGGTGAATGATCGAAATAAATGACAATAATTCTCAATAAAAAGCTTGCAACTTAAATGAGAATGGTTATTATTAACTTGCACTCAGCGAGAGGGAAGGACAAACGCTCTCTTGTTTGAAGGCACGACATTGCTCACATTGCTTCCAGTGTACTTCAGCGACGGTTGGGTTTTTAGTGTAGGGCTGAGAACCAATCACCAATTCTGCTGAGCGGCGCATCCGGTTGGACGACCAACCACAAGGAGCGCCGCCTTTTCTTTTCTGGGGACCCGGAAAATTAAATCCGGATCCGCGTTGCCTGCTTACGCCAGTTTGACCAGCTCTTTCACCAGTTTATTGATCCCGCTTGCGGCTTCCGAAATGCTGCCGGCTAGCATATAGGCCGGAGTGGTGAGGATCTTCCGCTGTTGATCCAGCACATAGTCATCCACAGGGCAGATCACATGCTCGCCGCCCATCTTGGTAAAGGCGTTGGCGGTGTCCGGATCGTTGCCGATCGTCCCCCGGGCACCTTCGCCGTAGATCGTCGGGATCAATGTCGGGGCAATGCAGAGATAGGCTGCCGGTTTTTCTTCCCGGTCAAACTCCTGGCATACCCGCTTGACCTCGCTGTTGACCTGGCACTTGGCACCGGCCAGGGCAAAATCAGACAGGTTCTTGGCGACCCCGAACCCGCCCGGCAGCAGCAGGGCATCATAGTCGACGGCCCTGAGGTTGACGATATCATCGATGTTGCCGCGGGCGATCCGGGCCGCTTCGACCAGCACGTTGCGGGTCTCCGGCATCTCTTCTCCGCTGATATGGTTAATCACATGGTGCTGAGAGATATTCGGTGCGAAGCAGTGCCAGCTGGCACCGGCTTGTTCAATGGCGAGGAGCGCCAGGACGGATTCGTGGATTTCTGCACCGTCAAAGACGCCTGAGCCGCTCAAAATAACTGCTATTTTCTTCATGCTGGTCTCCTTTATCATCAATTTTGCCGCTGTCTGCTCTAAGATATGCTTATTTCAGATCGATCTGTTAACTTTTTCCACAATTAATGATCATTTTAGGATCGAGGATCTATTTTGAGGTAATTGTTTAACGTGATGATTTAAAAGGATTTGTTTGAAGGCGTATGATTTTATGTCGAATTTGATCCTCCCGGCCATTTTAAATACTAACAAAGTTATCCACAGGGTGGCGGAGGCGCGTGGCCAACAATAGTTAACAGTTGACGGCTGTCGTGGCATTCTAAGGCCCTAACTCTTTCATCCCCCGGATATAAGAATCTCTTTATGGCAACTATTCCAGAAAATCCACTGATCCTGATTGACGGATCCTCGTATCTCTACCGTGCCTATCATGCGGCACCGAACCTCACCAACTCTGACGGTGAGCCGACCGGCGCTGTGTACGGGGTGGTGAACATGTTGCGCAGCCTGTTGCGCCAGTTTTCCACAGAGCATATTGCCGTGGTGTTTGATGCCAAGGGCAAAACCTTCCGTGATGAAATCTACCCGGAATACAAGGCCCACCGACCGCCGATGCCGGATGATTTACGCGGCCAGATTGAGCCGTTGTATGCGATTATCCGGGCCATGGGCTTGCCGTTGATTGCCGTCCCCGGGGTGGAAGCCGATGACGTGATCGGGACCCTGGCGACTCAGGCGTCCAAAGCCAATATGCCGGTGCTGATCAGTACCGGGGATAAAGATATGGCCCAGCTGGTGGATCAGAATGTCACGCTGATCAATACCATGACCGGGGTGGTGATGGACCCGGAAGGGGTGGTGGAAAAATTCGGTATCGGCCCTGAGCTGATCATCGATTACCTGGCGCTGATGGGCGATAAAGTCGATAACATTCCTGGCGTCCCTGGTGTGGGTGAGAAGACGGCGAAGGCGTTGCTGACCGGCGTTGGTGGTCTGGACGCACTGTATGCCAACCTGGAAGCGATCCCGGCGTTGGGTTTTCGCGGCTCGAAAACCATGCCGCAGAAACTGGCCGACCATAAAGACGCCGCTTATCTCTCGTATGAGCTGGCGACCATCAAGCTGGATGTCGAGCTGGATGTGACGCCGGATGAGCTGCGCAAGGGCGAGCCGGATGCGGACGAGCTGACCCGTCTGTTCGGCAAGTTGCAGTTCCGCCGCTGGTTGGAAGAGATGCTGAGCGGCAGCGATGGCCGGATTGTAGCGGACGAGAAAGTTGCCGCCGCAGTCCCTGAAACTCAGGCGGTGGCGCCGGTGATTGATCGCAGCGGCTACGAGACCGTGCTGGATGAAGCCACATTCAACGGCTGGCTGGAGACCCTGAAATCAGCGGAAGTCGTTGCCTTTGATACCGAAACCGATGGTCTGGATTACATGACGGCCAACCTAATTGGGGTATCGTTCGCGGTGGAAGAAGGCAAGGCGGCCTATGTGCCGGTGGCCCATGATTATCTGGATGCGCCGGACCAGCTCGATCGCGACTGGGTGCTGGCCCAGCTCAAGCCGCTGCTGGAAGATCCGAACCAGGCCAAGGTCGGTCAGAACCTGAAGTTCGATGCCTCGATCCTCGCTCGCTACGACATTGAGATGCAGGGGATCACCTTTGATACCATGCTGGAATCCTACGTGTTCAACAGCGTGATCGGCCGCCACGATATGGACAGCCTGGCGCTGCGCTATCTTGAGCACAAGACGATCAGCTTTGAAGAGATTGCCGGGAAAGGGAAGAAGCAGCTGACGTTTAACCAGATCGAGCTGGAGCAGGCCGGGCCGTATGCCGCAGAAGATGCCGATATTACCCTGCGTCTGCACAACCTGCTGATCGAGAAAATCAATGCCGACGCCAAACTCAAGTCGGTGTTTGAAACCATTGAAATGCCGCTGGTGCCGGTCCTGTCGCGGATGGAGCGCACCGGGGTGCTGATTGACAGCATGAAGCTGAACACCCAGTCGGTTGAAATTGCCGCCCGCCTTGATGCGCTGGAGAAGCAGGCATACGAGGTAGCCGGGGAAGAGTTCAACCTCAGCTCGCCGAAGCAGTTGCAGGCGATTTTGTTTGAGAAAATGGGCCTGCCGGTGGTGAAGAAGACGCCGTCCGGCACGCCGTCGACCAACGAAGAAGTGTTGCAGGAGCTGGCGCTGGATTACCCGCTGCCGAAGCTGATCCTCGAATATCGCAGTCTGGCGAAGCTGAAATCGACTTACACTGACAAGTTGCCGAAGATGATTAACCCGGCCACCGGGCGGGTACATACTTCGTATCATCAGGCCGTGACGGCCACCGGGCGTTTGTCATCGAGTGATCCGAACCTGCAGAACATTCCGGTCCGTAACGAAGAGGGCCGCCGGATCCGTCAGGCCTTTACTGCGCCGAGCGGCTACAAGATCCTGGCCATCGACTACTCGCAGATTGAATTGCGGATCATGGCCCATCTGTCTGGCGATCAGGCGCTGCTGGATGCCTTCCGCCACGGCAAGGATATCCACGCCGCGACGGCCGCAGAGATCCTCGGTCTGCCGATCGAATCCGTTACCAGTGAGCAGCGTCGCCGCGCCAAGGCGATTAACTTCGGTTTGATCTACGGCATGAGTGCGTTTGGCCTGGCCAAGCAGCTGGATATGGGCCGCAACGAAGCCCAGGAGTATATGAATGTGTACTTCGAGCGTTATCCGGGCGTGCTGGAATATATGGAAAGCACCCGCACCACGGCGAGTGAGAAAGGGTACGTGGAAACCCTGTTCGGGCGTCGCCTCTACCTGCCGGATATTAAATCGCGAAACGGCATGCGCCGTAAGGCTGCCGAACGGGCGGCGATCAATGCGCCGATGCAGGGCACGGCGGCGGATATCATCAAGCGCGCGATGGTGCTGGTGGATCAGTGGATCCGTGAGCAGCCGGCCGACCGGGTTCGCCTGCTGATGCAAGTACATGACGAACTTGTTTTTGAAGTACAGGAATCTGAGTTGGAAAGCGTCTCCGACAGTATTCGTCAGTTGATGGAATCCGCGGCGGAACTGGCGGTGCCGTTGATCGCGGATGCCGGTCAGGGCGACAACTGGGAGCAGGCCCACTAAGGGATCACGCATCGGATGAGCAGCGAAAATCCTGATAGCTGGCCATAGGCCAGCTATTTTTTTAGGCAAATTAATGGCTGATAAATTTCCCTAACATTTAAGTTAGTTACGTCATGGTGAAAAAAAACTACAAAAAGGGCTTTTCAAATCTGCGCAATTGATATACAGTTATCGGCGTAGGGTACAGAGGTAAGATGTTCTATCTTTCAGACCTTTTGTTTCACGTTATTGGATTTGGCTGATTCAGCAGCCCTGGTCGATTGACCGGGGCGTTTTTTATTTCAGCGCCACCACAATCCATCCCCACCTATTTTGATGATCCGTTTGATTTTCCCCGTCCATGCTTCCGTTGCGCACGGTCATATGCCGATCCGCTTGATGCAGCCGGTTTGCGTCGATTTTCTCACCCATAATCCGAAAGTTGTCGCGAAATAAAGCACTGTGTGCTCCCGGGCAGATCCGCCGGAAGATATTGGACTACGCCAGAGACCAGCCGCGTGTTGTCAAGCCCTGCCAACTCTGTCGCAGCTTCTCTGAAACAATGTGCAACAAATGTTTAGAGTATTTACTTTAAATATGGACCCGGTTCGGTATAATTAAGGTTGCTTCTTGTTCATATTTGTTATTTGCCAGCGGGCTCGAACGCCGGCTGCCAAGCACATCCATGACATGGCCACCTTCTGTTGAGGTGGCTTTTTTTTATCCGCGCCTTGTCTGTTCTGCTCATCAAAATGTAATAAACTTCCAGTATGGAGTGGTGCACACTCATCTTAATTTGTGTGATGAAAGAAAGGGCCTTGATGGCCTGAGTGGGGGATGAGCAAAAGCATTCCGACAACCGGGTCATCACCGGCGACGGATGACGGATACGGGGCATCACGGCAGCTGGGCGGTGTTACTGAATCGGTAGCATTGAAAGCGAATTGAAAGGGGAATGGTGGGGCAGGGCGAAAAACTTGCGCTTGGCGGAGAACTCAACAATCCTTGTGGGACAACAATAAAAACCTTCTATTTCTCTCCGGTTACCCCACCGGTCGGTGGGGTATTTTTCAGACCGGTCGTGGCACGGGTTATTCCCCGTGCTCCTCACTGTCGATCGCTTCCATATCCAGCAGTGCCTGCTGGCGTTCCAGCTCTGGGGCGAACCAATCGTCGAGTTTGCGGCGGACTTGATCGACGCCAATGCCTTTGAGTGATGAGAAGGCTTCAACCTGAACATCACCGCCAAAGGTTTTCACCGTTTCGCGTACTTTCATCAGTTGTTGCTTGCGGGCACCGCTTTTCAGTTTATCGGCCTTGGTCAGCAGCACCAGCACCGGCAGGCGGCTCTCAATCGCCCACATGATCATCTGCTGATCGAGATCTTTGAGCGGATGGCGGATATCCATCAGCACCACCAGGCCCTCCAGGCACTCACGCTTTTGCAGGTATTCACCCAGCGACTGCTGCCATTTGATCTTCATTTCCAGCGGAACCTGTGCATAGCCGTACCCCGGCAGGTCGATCAGGTTACAACCCGGGATCACTTCAAACATGTTGATTAACTGGGTCCGCCCCGGGGTTTTTGAGGTCCGGGCCAGGCTCTTCTGATCGGTAATTCGGTTCAGGGCACTTGACTTACCTGCATTGGAGCGGCCAGCAAATGCGATCTCAACGCCTGTGTCGTTTGGCAAGTGACGAATAGTCGGTGCACTTGTGATAAAGCCGGTATTTCTATAGTTGAGAGTTTGATTCACTGTTAACTCCGTCAAGTCTTCATGTAGTCGACTGATTACTTTTATGTGAAATGGTGTAAAATGTGCGAAACCGTGCTCGCTATGTGGTCTTATTGTATACCATGTAACTGAGCATTACTTGTGGTACTGGAAGCTCAATAATTATAACGGAATGTCATGAAGAAATTAGCACTGATATTGACTCTTCTTGCCAGTTGCTCAGCCTGGGCCCAGGGAGATGTGGAAGCTGGAAAAGCAAAAGCCGCGACATGTGCCGCTTGTCATGGAGCAGATGGCAACAGCATTATGGCGCAATACCCGAAAATCGCAGGTCAGCATGCTGGCTATCTGGAAAAACAGCTGAAGGATTTTAAGCTGGCGATGAGTACCGGTGGAAAGCAAGGCCGTAACGATCCGGTTATGGGCGGAATGGCGATGCCATTGAGTGAGCAGGATATGGCTGATCTGGCTGCTTACTACGCTTCGTTACCTATTTCTGACAATACGACGCCGGAATCTGCGATTGCCATCGGTCAGACCCTGTACCGTGCCGGTGATGCTGAGCGTGGGATTGCGGCTTGTACGGCCTGTCACGGTCCGCGCGGAAACGGCACCAGCCTGTCGGGCTTCCCGAAAATTTCCGGTCAGAATGCCGAGTATGTCAAACTGCAGCTGGAGAAATTCCGTGCCGGCGATCGCAGCAACGACATGAATGCCATGATGCGCGCCGTGGCAGCGAAATTGACTGATAAAGAAATTGCCGCTCTGTCCCAATACGTTGGTGGCCTACACTAATTCATCCGTTTCCAGTATTCGTGAAATAAGGGCAGCCTCGGCTGCCTTTTTTCATGTCTGCCCGGTTTGGCGGGAGGGCGGCGCAAATATGCGCATTTCGTATTCGGATCTGCTATGATACGCGGCTTCATTTTAAGTCGGATGACGGGCGCGCCGTGTCATCCGAAGCGTAGGAGAGAGTAAGCCATGCAGACCTGCCCGCTGTGTCAACATCAGTCGGCTGATGCGTTTGTTGAAGATCGCCTTCGTGCTTATTTCCGCTGTCAGGCCTGTGCGTTGATCTTTGCAGATCCGGCGGCATTGCTGGCCCCGGCGGACGAAAAGGCGGTCTATGATCAGCATGAGAACAACCCGGCCGATCAGGGCTACCGACGCTTTCTCAACCGCCTGGCCGAGCCGCTGAGCGAGCGGTTGGGACCGGCGCCGCTCGACGGGCTGGATTTTGGCTGCGGTCCGGGCCCGACCTTGTCTGTCATGCTGGCAGAGATGGGACATCAGATGGCGATCTATGATCCGTATTTTGCCGATGAGCCGGCGCTCCTGGAGGCAACATATGATTTTGTCACTTGTACCGAAGCGATTGAACACTTTTATACACCGGCCAGGGAGTGGGCGCTGTTACTCAACATGGTCAAGCCCGGCGGATGGCTGGGGCTGATGACCAAGCTGGCGACGGATGCCGAGGCATTTGCCCGCTGGCACTATAAGAACGACCCAACCCACGTGAGCTTTTTCAGCCGCGAAACGTTCCGCTTTCTGGCCCGGCGAGATGGCCTGAGTGTGGAATTTGTTGGAAATGATGTAATTTTGCTGAGGAAAACCCAGTAATGACCCGTAAGAAAAAGAGCCGTAAGCCGGGCTCAGAAGGCCCGGCAGTATATACCCAGAAATCAACCAACCAGCTGGAGCAGGAAGGGCGTCTGCGCAAGAAGGCACGTAAGCGTAAAGGTCTGAAGACCGGCAGCCGTCACTCCGACGGCTCGGTGGCCGACAGCCGTGCCCAGGCCCGCGCGAAAGATCCGCGCCATGGCAGCAAGAAGCCGGTGCCGCTGATCGTCGAGGCGAAGAAGCCGATGACCAAGAAAGAGCGTCGTCTCAGCGCCGAGCAGGAGCTGGCCATGCTGGAAAATGACAGCCAGCTGATGGTGCTGCTGGATCGGATTGAGGCCGGTGAAAACCTGGGCGCCGGATTGCAAAAACAGGTCGACCAGAAACTGGATCGGATTGAGCAGTTGATGAATCAGCTGGGCCTGCTGGAAGACGACGAGGTTGAAGTCGTTGCTGCGGCACCGTCAGATGACGATGACGATGACGACCTGCTGGATAAGTTTGAAAACATGGATTTTGACGATTTCGACAAGGAGTAAGCCTTGCAGAATGTGACGTTGTGGTTTGGATTGGCCAGCGCGGTGGTTGCCGTGCTGGCGGGGTACGCCGGTTATCTGCTGTTCAAACTGTATCAGCAGAACCAACGCCACAAGGCCTTTTTGGCCCGGGCGCAGCGGCTGGAAGCCGAGGGCATCAAACAGCGCAATGCCAATATTATGGAAAGCGTGCTGATTATTGCCCAGGCCGGGAAGCAGGATGAGTGCGATGTGTCGGAAGTGACCATCCGCTTGTACAAGCTGATGGAGGTGCTGCAAGGCGATCATCAGGTCGATTTTGCCGATCAGTACCCGGCGATGCATGAGTTGTATCAGGTGGTCAAAGAAATGCCGCGGGGCGAAGCGCGCAAAACGCTGGAAAAGCGTGAGCGGATGCAGCTCGATATGACGCGGATGAAAGCCGAAGCCCGGTTGATGGACGACATCAAACGCGAGCTGGACTTAGTCCTGGCCCTGAAAGCCTGAGCCTCCCGCCTCAATGCTGCCTCCCCGGCAGCACTCGGCCTTATCTATACTGTATGCTGACACCCGGCGCAGGAAGATAAGGCCGTAAACTCTGAGCAAGTCATCATTTCCGCGCACTGTAATAAGTAAAACATCTACATCTTTATCAAGTTGTGGCACACTTGGCCTTTGCAATTAACCCCAGAACAGTAGTGGAAATACGTCATGTCAAATGAGCAGATAATTTGGGATCAGGCGCTGATAGAAAAGTACAATTATTCAGGTCCCCGCTACACCTCCTACCCGACCGCCCTGGAGTTCCATGAAGCCTTCACGTCGGCGGAGTTTGATATGGCGTGTGCACAGTATCCGGAGCGGCCGTTGTCGCTGTATGTGCACATCCCGTTCTGTCACAAGCTGTGCTACTACTGTGGTTGCAACAAAATCATTACCCGTCACCAGCACAAGGCGGATCAGTACCTCGACGCCCTGGAGCAGGAGATCCGCCAGCGCGCCGGGTTGCTCGGCGATCGGACCGTCACCCAGCTGCACTGGGGCGGCGGCACGCCGACGTTTCTGACCAAAGCGCAGATCAGCCGCCTGGTCGGCCTGCTGCGCGAGCAGTTTGACTTTGCGCCTGATGCCGAAATCAGTATTGAGATCGACCCGCGTGAAATTGAACTCGATATGCTCGATCACCTGCGCAGCGAAGGGTTTAACCGCCTGAGTATCGGGGTGCAGGACTTCAATAAAGAAGTGCAAAAGCTGGTGAACCGCGAGCAGGATGAAGCCTTTATTTTTGCGCTGGTGGCACGTGCCAAAGAGCTGGGGTTCCGTTCGACCAACCTGGATCTGATCTACGGGCTGCCGAAACAGGATCAGGCGAGTTTTGCCAAGACCCTGCAACAGGTGCTGACCATGAAGCCGGGCCGCCTGTCGGTGTTCAATTACGCCCATATGCCGAGCCTGTTTGCTGCGCAACGGAAAATTTTGGAAGCCGACCTCCCGGCCGCCAACGAGAAGCTGGCGATTTTGCAAGACACCATCGCCACCCTGACCGGCGCCGGCTATCAGTTTATCGGCATGGATCACTTTGCCCTGCCGGATGACGAACTGGCGGTGGCGCAGCGCCACGGCATTCTGCATCGTAACTTCCAGGGATACACCACCCAGGGCGAGTGCGATCTGCTGGGGCTGGGGGTGTCGGCGATTTCGATGATTGGCGACTGTTACGCCCAGAACCAGAAAGAGCTGAAGAAGTATTACGCCAGTGTCGGCGACAAACGGGAAGCGCTGTGGAAAGGGGTCTCGCTGGATGGCGATGACTTGCTGCGCCGCGAGGTGATTAAAGCGCTGATCTGTAATTTCCAGCTGGATAAAACCGACATTGCCACCCGCTTTGACCTGAATTTTGACCAGTACTTTGCCGAAGATTTGCAACTTTTACAGACCTTTATCAATGACGGGCTGGTGAGCGTGGATGAGCGCACCATCCGGGTGACGCTGAGGGGGCGGTTGTTGATCCGTAATATCTGTATGTGTTTCGACAAATACCTGCGCGATCGGGCCCGGCAGCAGCAGTTCTCCCGGGTGATCTAGCCGTCTTCGCACGGGTTCGGGCCGGAAACGGCCCTGACAAAAAAGCCCTCATGCTGAATGGTCAGCATGAGGGCTTTTGCGATCAGTTGCCAAATAAATTGAAGGCGGTTAACAGCGCCAGTACACTGGCAGCAAAATGGCCCGGGCCATTGGCTGCCACTTCACTGACGGCAGGAAGCGCCATACTGATAGAGAGAAAACTGTCCAGCATGTGTGTGTCCTGAATCGGGTGGTGGATCGTGAAGTTCTCCCGCAACCTAAAGGTCAGCGCTGAAGCCAGTGCGGATCAAAAGTGGGTTGGCGGTGGGGAGAAAGTGGGCGTATTTTACGCAAAATCAGCCGGAATGAAATTGCATTTGTGCAAAAAATGCCCGGCTGATTGCGTTTTTTTGAGGGGCGGGATTAGCGTTGTGCCACTTTGTCCCGAAGTGCTTGTTTTTCGGTAGCAGACAGGAAGGCGAGCTCCAGGCCGTTGATCTGCGCCTGGCGGATCTGAGCGTCGGTCAGTCCGGCTTTCGGTGCGGCAACCTCGTACTCGTAGGGCAGCTCAATCCCTTCGACCGCCGGATCATCGGTGTTCAGACAGGCCAGGATACCGTGATCCAGGAATTGCTTCACCGGGTGGGTTGCCAGCGAGGCGACGGTGCTGGTCTGGATGTTGGAGGTCAGGCATGACTCAATCCCGATCTTGTGCTCTGCCAGATAGTCCATCAGGGCCGGATCTTCAATCGCTTTGACCCCGTGGCCAATACGGACCGCGCCCAGCTTGCGAATGGCCTGCCACATGCTCTCCGGACCGGCCGCTTCACCTGCGTGGACTGTCACCTGCAGGCCGGCATCGCGCACTTGCGTGAAGTGGGAGACAAACTGAACGCCCGGCTGGCCCAACTCATCCCCGGCCAGATCGACGGCGACCAGATGGTCCTTCTGGGTCAGCAGCGCATCCAGCTCCTGCTGGCAGGCCTGGGTGCCGAAGGTGCGGCTCATGATCCCGATCAGGTTGGCCCGGATACCGAAGTCACGGCAACCGGCGCGGACACCATCCACCACGGCCTCGACCACGCCAGCCACCGGCAGCTGGTGTTTCATCGCCATGTAGTACGGTGAAAAGCGCAGCTCGGCATAGTCAATTTTGGCATTGAGCGCGTCTTCAACATTCTCGTAGGCCACGCGGCGGCAGGCGTCCAGATCGCCCAGAACGGCAACGCCCCAGTCAAGCTTGGACAGGAACGCGACCAGGCTTGGCTCTGCTTCGACAATCTGCACATGCGGGCGCAGGGACTCGATATCATGACCGGGTAAAGCCATGCCAAATTGTTGGCCCAGCTCAAGGATGGTCTGGATCCGGATATTGCCATCAAGATGGCGGTGCAAATCGGTTAAAGGAAGGTGCTTGGTAATCATGATACTCGTCATCCCGCTGAAAATTGGTGCGTCAGTATACGCAAAGAACGATTCTCGATCATTATAGTTAGCGCACGGATGATTCGGTGTCGGCAGAATTTGCCGCGACGCTTACCGGAGCTGTTGACCAATCGCTGAGCGGCAGGGGTTTGGCGTAATAATAGCCCTGGGCGTAATGGCACCCGAGTGATTTCAGCCGTTCGGCCTGATCGAGGGTTTCGACGCCTTCGGCGACGATCTCGGCCTGAAAATGGCGAGCCAGGGTGATGATGGCGGTGATCACCGGGGTGTAGTTGGTACTGGCACTCATCTGGCTGACAAAGGCCCGATCGATTTTCAGGCTGTCAAACGGCAGATCGGCCAGGTAGGCCAGCGAGGAGTAGCCGGTGCCGAAATCATCAATGGCAATGTGGATCCCGAGCCGGCGCAACTGGCGCAGGGTCTGGGTGACTTGCTGCGGCTGGCTGATCAGCCGGGATTCGGTGATTTCCAGCGTCAGGTTGCTCGTGCACAGGCTGGTGTCGGCCAGGATCGATTTGAGCTGCAGCACGAAATCGGGCTGTTGCAGTTGGCGGACCGACAGGTTGACATGCAGCATGAAGCCGGCCGGCCAGGCGCCACGCGCGATCATGCCCTGGGTCTCCCGGCAGGCCTGGCGCAGGATCTGATCGCCCAGCTCATTAATCATCCCGTTCTCTTCCGCCAGCGGGATAAACTGAAACGGCGGAACCAGCCCCCGGCTCGGGCTGCGCCAGCGGACCAGGGCTTCGGCGCCGCACAGGGTGCCGCTGTCCAGGGCGATCAGCGGTTGGTAGTGCACCTCGAATTCCTGGTTTTCCAGGGCACGGTTGAGCTCGGCCGCCAGCCGGGTTTTTTCCTGGGAGGCTTCCAGCAACGCCGGGGTGAAATACCGGATTGGGTGGTCGTCCTGCCGCTTGGCCGCATTGAGGGCCAGGCTGGCATTGCGTAGCCATTCGGCCATTCCGTGTTGCTGCAAGATGCCGTCGATCACCCCGATGCGTGCCGAGACGATGATTTCGATATCGTTGACCCGGTACGGCATCGAGAAGGAGGTCAGCAGCAGGTCGGCAATCGATTCGGCGTCGTGAGCCGGGCCCAGATCGGGAATGAACACCGCGAATTCGTAGCGATCGATCCGGCTGAGCAGGGCAGCCCCGGGCAGGTTGCGCTGCAGGCGCTGGGCGATCAGCCTCAGCAGCCGATCGCCATTGAGATGGCCGATGCCGTCATTGATATTACTAAACGCCTTGAGGCCGATGATCATCAGGGTGGCCTGTTGTCCGGCGTGGGGCGCTTTGGTTGCTTCCAGCAGGCCTTCCCGGCTCAGGAGCCCCGTCAGGGTATCGTAGAGGACCTGTTTGCGCAGGGTATTGAAAGAGTGCTGCAGTCGCGCCGACATCGCGGTGAAGGCCGAGGTCAGCTGGTCGGTTTCCTGGAGCCGGAACGTCGGGCGTACGTCGACTTGCCAGTGGGTTTCGCTGATTTGTTGCGAGGCCCGGGCAATGTCGGTGATCGGCTGAGTGATTTTCTTCAGGATGAACAATCCGGCGATGAGCCCGCAGCCGGCCAGCAGCATGGCGGCCAGTAACCCGGTTTCCTGCAGTTGCGGCAACTGACCGAGCAACTCGCTTTCGGGCATGATCACCACAATATGCCAGTTCAGGTTGTATTCGTCATGGTAGGGGGTGATCCGGCTGAAATAACGGATATTGTCATGGCTAAACTCAAACGAGCGGGCGCTGTCGCGGCCGGTCAGGCTGGACTTGGCCATAAACTGCTGGCTGGCGGTGATCAGGGCATCGGGGCGCGGCAGATTGGTGATTAACTGCGGATTGCCGGACTGGGCCGAGCTGGCGATCAGCCGATCATGCTGGTCAATAATATAGGTACTGCCGGAAAAGTTGCGGCTTTCCCGGTGCAGGAATTGGTTGATCCGGCTGAGATTGATATCGGTGACCATCATGCCGAGCAGTTGTTGGTCGGTATCGTCAATCACCGGGCTGACGGCAGAGATGGTCAGCGACTGGGTATCATCCTGGTTGGTATAGACGTCGGCCCAACCCGGTGTTCGGGTCTGGGTAAACGGCAGGTACCAGGGCCGGGTCGTCGGGTCGTAATCGCTTACCCGGTAGCGGAGGTCGCTGTAATGGCTGTCGCCCCGGTAGATGTGCAGCTCGTTATCGGTGCGCCGATCTTTGAGCATCAGCGACAACTGGCGCAGCTCCTGCTTGCGAAAGCCGATGAAATAACCGTCCCGGCTGCCAAAGCCGATGGTGGTAATCTGCGGCTGGTGGCCATACAGGCTGGCAATGGCATCTTTGAGGTAGGCTTCGAGGCCGGTCAGGCGCGGCGGCTGGTACAGCCGGTGGCGCTGGATACTGTCGGCGATGGTCAGATTGGTGTTAAAGGGATCGCCGAGAAACACGCGTAAATCATTGCTGATGCTGCGGGTGTAGGAGCCCAGCAATTTGCCGCTGACTTCGTCGAGCATACGCTCATAGCTGTGCTGCTGGGCCAGGGCAATAATCCCGACCGTTAACAACAACAGCGCGGTAAAGGGAGCCATTACCGCTAAACGCAATGTCAGCAGACGATGTTTCAGCATTATTTCCTAAGTGAATAAAAGTTACGCAAGTTATATTGAGCAAATAGTCGATGAAATAGCGCGAACTTGCAAACGTTATCTCCCGGGAATGTTATTTCTATGCCGATAATCCGACGCCTGACGGGCAGCCTGCGCGGGCTGTGCATCAGGGTATGCCGGATAGGTATGTCTCGCCGTGTGGCACCTTAGTCGGCGGTCACATTCAGCTCCTTGAGTTTGCGGGTGAGGGTATTGCGACCCCAGCCGAGCAAGCGGGCGGCTTCCTGTTTGTGGCCGTGGGTATGGGCCAGGGCGGTTTCCAGCAGGATTTTCTCAAACGCAGGCAGGGCTTCGCCCAGCAGGTTCTGGTTGCCTTGTTGCAGGGTTTCGCGCGCCCAGCGCTCCAGCGCCTGTTCCCAGTGCCCGTTGGCGTTGTCTTCGCTGAGGCGGGGCTCGGCCTGGAGCAGCTCCGGCGGCAGATCGGCCGGCAGGATTTCGTTGCCGCTGGCCATGACTGTCAGCCAGCGACAGGTATTTTCCAGCTGACGGACATTGCCCGGCCAGTCGAGCTCGGTCAGTACCGCCTCGGCGGACGGGTGGAGGGTTTTGACTTCGACGCCGAGTTCGTCCGAGGCGCGCTGGAGAAAGTGGCGGGTGAGCTGGGCAATATCCTGGCGCCGATCTTTCAGGGCCGGGAGGTGGACCCGGATCACGTTGAGGCGGTGGAACAGATCTTCCCGGAAATCGCCTTGGGCGACCAGCCGCTCCAGATTCTGGTGGGTGGCAGCGATGATCCGCACATCGACATTGACCGGCGAATGGCCGCCGACCCGGTAAAACTGGCCGTCGGCCAGCACCCGCAGCAGCCGGGTCTGGATATCGAGCGGCATATCCCCGATTTCATCCAGAAACAGGGTGCCGCCGTTCGCCTGCTCGAAGCGGCCCTGGCGGACGCTGTTGGCGCCGGTAAACGCGCCCTTTTCATGGCCGAACAGCTCGGACTCGATCAAATCTTTTGGGATCGCGGCCATATTGAGGGCAATGAATTCTTTGTGGCTGCGCGGGCTGTGACGGTGCAGGGCGTGGGCGACCAGCTCTTTGCCGGTGCCGGATTCCCCATTGATCAGCACGGAAATGGATGAGCGGGACAGGCGGCCGATGGCGCGGAAGACTTCCTGCATTGCCGGGGCCTCGCCGATGATTTCCGGTGCGCTTTTGGTTTCCGTGTCCGGCTGTTGCTGGCGTTTTTGCTCCTGGCTGTGGGTCACGGCGCGCTCGACCAGGTTCACCGCCTCGTCAATGTCGAACGGCTTGGGCAGGTATTCAAAGGCCCCTTCCTGGTAGGCATTGACGGCTGCATCGAGGTCGGAGTGGGCGGTCATGATGATCACCGGCAGTGACGGGTAATCCCGGTGCAGGGTGCGCAGCAGGGCCAGGCCGTCCGTGCCCGGCATCCGGATATCGGAGACCAGGACGTCCGGGACATTGCGCTCCAGCGCATCCAGGACGCTGTCGGCGTCGGCAAAGGTGTCACATTTGAGCCCGGCGGCCGTGAGGGTTCGCTCTAGTACCCAGCGAATTGAGCTGTCATCGTCGACGACCCAAATTAGTCCTTTGCTCATATCACGTCCTCTCTAGTTGTCTTG
Source organism: Photobacterium sp. TY1-4 (assembly GCF_025398175.1). Lineage (NCBI taxonomy): Bacteria > Pseudomonadati > Pseudomonadota > Gammaproteobacteria > Vibrionales > Vibrionaceae > Photobacterium > Photobacterium sp. TY1-4. The sequence goes on along the minus strand of NZ_CP099734.1, from coordinate 3,437,950 downwards.
TCGTTATGCATTGCGTTTTGGTGCGGCCGGATCATTTAATCGGCAGGTAAATTGAAAACTCGGTATGGCCCGGCCAGCTGACCACCTCAATTTTGCCGTGGTGCTGATCGACCAGGTTCTGGGCAATCGACAGCCCCAGCCCGGTGCCCCCTTCGCGCCCGGTGACCATGGGGTAGAACAGGGTGTCCTGGATATCGCCCGGGATCCCCGGGCCGTCATCAATGATGTCGATTTTGGCCGCGACCCGGTAGCGGGTGCCCTGGATCAGCGTCTGATGATCGGTACGGGTTTTCAGGGTGATGTTGCCGCCGCCGTGTTGCTGCAACGCCTGGGCGGCATTGCTGACGATATTGAGAATTGCCTGCTGCAGCTGCTCCGGATCCATGGTGAAGTCGGGCAGGCTGGGGTCGTAGTCACGGTGAAAGTGGATCTGGCTGGCGGAATCAAGCGCCACCAGTTGGCGGACTTTTTCCAGCACCACGTGAATATTGTCGATTTTCCGCGCCCCCGGGCGTTGGGGGCCCAGCAGGCGGTCGACCAGATTGCGCAGCCGATCGGCCTGCTCGATGATCATCTGGGTGTATTCGGTATAGCTGGGATCGGGCAGGGTTTTCTCCAGCAGTTGCGCCGCGCCGCGCAGGCCGCCGAGCGGGTTCTTGATTTCATGGGCCAGCCCGCGGACCAGCTCCCGGGCGGCTTGTTGTTGGGCATGCTGGCTCAGCTCCTGGCTGATCCGGCGCTGTTGGTCGATGGGCTTGAGTTCGAGCAGGATCAGCAGCTCTTTTTGCCACGACAGCGGGCTGGCGTTGACCTCCAGTGTGTAATGGCGCCCGTCAATCACAAAGGTGACGTCACTGTCTGCCAGGCCCTGCCCGCTTTGCAGCGTCGCCTGGATCAACCCGAGGTCCAGCGAGGAGTGCTGGAGCAGCGCCGGGAAGTGGGCATGATGGAGCCGGCGCTTACTGTACGACAGCAGCTGCTCGGCCGCCGGGTTAACGTAGCGGATCGTCAGCCCTTCATCAAGCAGAAGTATCGCCGTGACCATGTTATCCAGGATCAGCGGTGTAAATGAGGCAGTCACTGTATTCATCCTTGTCGACCCAGTTCTGTTGCGTGCAATGAACTGACATTGCACCATGTTGGTGCAACTAAGTGTAACCTGCCTGTCTGCAATCGTGCACGGAAAATTGTGCGGCGGCGAGTTTATTTGGGCTCAGGCCCGGGTGTGGTTTGCTGGCGCACAGATGCCCGATGCAAAAAGACAGTAATGTCTTGAGATGATGCAATAACCTTGCCGTCTTTGAGCACTTGTGCCCGGAGGCGGTGACTGCCGCGATCGATATTGTGCAGTTGCCAGGTCAATGTGGCCTGGGGCGCGGCATAAGGTGCACCATCAAGCAGCACCAGAACCTGTTCGTCCTGGGCGAGCGGGCGGTTGGCCGACAGGGTGACGGCGATGATGCCGCGATTGTCGCGTAGGGTCTGTTGATCGGCTGGCGAATCCAGCGTCAGGAGCAGCGGCGGTAGTGTTGCTGGCTCGGGTTGTGCCGGGGGCGTCGTCGGGGCCGGTTGGCTCAGGGTCAGGGTTGCCGGTGGGTCGAGGAGCAGGGGGGTTGCACCGGGCTGGGGCAGATCGGAGAAATGGGTGACGCCCTGTGTATCTTGCCAGGTATAGACGGATGTGGCGGACAGGCTGGCAGACAGACAGAGTAGCATCGTGGCCGTGATGGCTTTCATACGGGCTCCCTGCGTGATGGGTTTGAGTGGTGGGTTTCCGGGTTGGGATCGAGCTCTTGGATGCAGGGTGGGGGATGTGGCCGATCCGGGCAAGGATAAAAAGGCCGGCTTGTGAAGCCGGCCTAAAAGTCATGCTGTGGTTACACTGCGTATTGCTTATACAGAGTAGTACAGTTCGAATTCCAGTGGGTGCGTGGTCATGTTGATTTTCTCAACGTCCTTCGATTTCAGGGCGATGTAAGAATCGATGAAATCATCAGAGAACACGCCGCCGGCAGTCAGGAACTCACGGTCTTCATCCAGCGCTTTCAGGGCGACTTCAAGGGATTCAGCCACTTTTGGAATCTCTGCCGCTTCTTCTGCTGGCAGGTCGTACAGATCTTTATCCATCGCTTCGCCCGGATGGATCTTGTTCTTGATCCCGTCCAGACCGGCCATCAGCAGGCTGGCAAATGCCAGGTATGGGTTGGCAGCCGGATCCGGGAAGCGCGCTTCGATGCGGCGTGCTTTCGGGCTTGGTACCACTGGGATACGGATCGACGCAGAGCGGTTACGCGCTGAGTAAGCCAGCATCACCGGTGCTTCGAATCCAGGAACCAGACGCTTGTACGAGTTGGTCGATGGGTTGGCAAAGGCGTTGATGGCACGGGCGTGCTTGATGATACCGCCGATGTAGTACAGGGCCATGTCAGACAGGCCGCCGTATTTGTCGCCGGCAAACAGGTTCTGACCGTCTTTGGCCAGAGACTGGTGCACGTGCATGCCGGAGCCGTTGTCGCCAACCAGTGGTTTCGGCATAAAGGTCGCCGTTTTGCCGAAGGCGTGGGCAACGTTATGGACAACGTACTTGTAAACCTGGATTTCGTCCGCTTTGGTGGTCAGGGTGTTGAAGCGGGTCGCGATTTCGTTCTGGCCCGCAGTGGCCACTTCGTGGTGGTGCGCTTCGACGACCAGGCCCATTTCTTCCATGATCAGACACATGGCAGAACGGATATCCTGAGAAGAGTCAACCGGCGCAACCGGGAAGTAACCGCCTTTCACGCCCGGACGGTGGCCTTTGTTGCCGCCTTCGAAGTCGCTGCCGGTATTCCAGGCCGCTTCAACGTCGTCAATCTTGAAGAATGAGCCGGACATGTCGGTCGCATACTTCACATCGTCGAACAGGAAGAACTCCGGCTCCGGGCCAACCAGAACCGTGTCTGCAATGCCGGTTGAGCGCATGTAGTCTTCGGCACGCTTGGCGATCGAGCGTGGGTCACGGTCGTAGCCTTGCATAGTTGCCGGCTCAAGGATGTCACAGCGGATGTTCAGGGTCGCATCTTCTGTGAATGGGTCTAATACCGCGCTTGAGGCATCCGGCATCATCACCATGTCGGATTCGTTAATGCCTTTCCAGCCTGCTACCGAAGAGCCGTCGAACATCTTGCCTTCTTCGAAGAAGTCAGCATCAATTTGGTGGGCAGGAATAGAGATGTGTTGCTCTTTACCTTTGGTATCGGTAAAGCGTAGGTCAACAAACTTAACTTCGTTTTCCTGGATCAGCGCGAGTACGTTTTCAACTGACATCTTAAGTAACCTCCGGTGTTAGATTGGGCAACTGGCCGCAATAATAGATGGTGAACCTGAGTGTGTTCACTTAAAACTAGTATAGCGAGAACCGTGCCAACTTTTTAAAGCCCCAAAATCGCCCATTTAGCGTCATTCCGGGCTTCGAAAATCCATTTCTTGCACCAATGTGGTGATATTCAGCACCAATATGGTGCAAGAAGGGTGTTTGGCACCTGTGTGGTGCGCGCCTTTACTATTAGCCTACGGCGCAGGGTTGTCAATCAGATGACACCGGGATGGCGGTGGTTTGTCCGGAAAATCAGGTGGTCAGCCGGGGAGACTCACGCCGATGATCCGGCCGGATCAAAATGCCGGTGATATAAATCACATAATAGGTGGGTTTTGACGTAAAATCTGTTAGATTATGAGCCGTTTTTTTAACCACGTGGCAACCTTCCGGTCGCTGCATGTTCTGAGTGAATGTAAAACACATGTCAAATCCACAGATCGATAACTTAAGAAATATCGCAATCATTGCGCACGTTGACCACGGCAAAACGACCCTGGTTGACAAACTGCTTCAGCAGTCTGGCACGTTAGAGTCTCGCGGCGAAGTTGAAGAACGCGTAATGGATTCCAACGACATCGAAAAAGAGCGTGGTATTACCATTCTGGCTAAGAACACAGCGATCAACTGGAACGATTTCCGCATCAACATCGTTGATACTCCGGGACACGCCGACTTCGGTGGTGAGGTTGAGCGGATTATGTCGATGGTTGACTCGGTACTGCTGATCGTTGATGCCGTTGACGGCCCGATGCCACAGACGCGTTTCGTGACCCAGAAAGCGTTTGCACACGGCCTGAAGCCAATCGTGGTTATTAACAAGATTGACCGTCCGGGCGCCCGTCCTGACTGGGTGATGGATCAGGTGTTTGACCTGTTCGACAACCTGGGTGCGACCGACGAGCAGCTGGACTTCCAAGTGGTTTACGCTTCTGCACTGAACGGCTGGGCGACGCTGGAAGAAGGCGAAACGGGCGAGAACATGGAACCATTGTTCCAGGCGATCGTGGATAACGTTGCTGCGCCGGACGTCGATGTTGAGGGTGCGCTGCAAATGCAAATCTCTCAGCTGGACTACAGCTCTTATGTGGGCGTGATCGGTGTGGGCCGTGTGACTCGTGGTTCGGTGAAACCAAACCAGCAGGTGACCGTGGTTGGCGCTGACGGCAAGACCCGCAACGGTAAAGTGGGGACGGTTCTGGGTTACCTGGGCCTTGAGCGTCATGAAGTGGATCAGGCCACTGCCGGCGATATCATCGCGATTACCGGTCTGGGCGAGCTGAAAATCTCTGACACCATCTGTGACGTGAACACGGTTGAAGCGCTGCCGGCCCTGTCGGTTGACGAGCCGACTGTGACCATGACCTTCCAGGTCAACACCTCGCCGTTTGCCGGTAAAGAAGGCAAGTACGTGACGTCACGCAACATCCTTGAGCGTCTGCAAAAAGAGCTGGTTCACAACGTTGCCCTGCGCGTTGAAGAAACGGATGACCCGGACAAATTCCGCGTTTCCGGCCGTGGTGAGCTGCATCTGTCGATCCTGATCGAAAACATGCGCCGTGAAGGCTTCGAGCTGGCGGTATCACGCCCTGAAGTCATCATCAAAGAAGAAGACGGCCAGCTGATGGAACCGTTTGAGACCGTGACCATCGACGTGCAGGAAGAGCACCAGGGCGGCATCATGGAGAAAATCGGCCTGCGTAAAGGTGAGCTGAAAGATATGTCTCCGGACGGCAAGGGCCGTGTCCGTATGGACTTCGTGATGCCATCGCGCGGTCTGATCGGTTTCCAGACTGAATTCATGACCTTGACGTCGGGCTCAGGCCTGATGTACCACACGTTTGATCACTACGGTCCGCACAAAGGTGGCGAGATTGGTCAACGTATCAACGGTGTACTGATTGCAAACGCCGCGGGTAAAGCGCTGACGAACGCCCTGTTTAACCTGCAGGAGCGTGGTCGTCTGTTCATCGGCCACGGTGTGGAAGTTTACGAAGGGATGGTGATCGGGATTCACAGCCGTGACAACGACCTGACCGTGAACGCCCTGAAAGGGAAGCAGCTGACCAACGTTCGTGCCTCAGGTACCGATGATGCGCAGGTGCTGACGACGCCAATTAAATACACGCTGGAGCAGGCACTGGAATTCATCGATGATGATGAGCTGGTGGAAGTGACGCCGGAAAGCATCCGTATTCGTAAGAAACTGCTGACGGAAACGGATCGTAAACGTGCGAGCCGTGCTGCCAAGTAAAGAAAGCGCGCTGAAAGGGTAACCCTTTAAAGAACGTTATGAAACTATCCCCTCATTGGTGCTACCATGAGGGGATAGTTGTATCTGGGCCCTGATCGGCGCGGTTCAATCAACAGAGCGTGAACGTGATGCAACCGATTATTATCACCGGGGGACCCGGTGCCGGAAAAACAGCGTTGCTGGAGGCCATTGCGCGCAAAGGCTATCTGGTTTTTCCGGAAGTCTCCCGTCAGCTGATCCGTGAGCAGCAACAGCGGGCGCAGGGCATTTTGCCCTGGACTGACTTGCCGGCCTTCGCGGCGCTGTGCCTGTCGGCCATGAGCGAGCACCGCAGGTTAGCGGCAGAAGGCACCATGCCGGCGTTTGTCGATCGGGCGATTGGGGATATTTGTGCCTACCTGGCCATTGGTGGCGCGCCGATCCCGGTGGATTACCACCAGGCGGCACGGGGCTATCACCCAACGGTGTTTTGCTGCGCGCCGAAGCGCGAGATTTACGTTCAGGATGAGGAGCGGCCGCACAGCTTTGCGGAAGCCGAGCAGATTCACCGGCAACTGGTCGAGACGTATCAGGCGCTGGGCTATCAGGTGCTTGAGGTGCCCTGGGGGCGTGTGGATGAGCGGGCCGGCTGGGTGCTGGCCCGGATCCGGTTGGTTTAGCTGCGCTTGAGCTGGGCAATAAAGTGCTCAGACTCGGCAATTGCCGTTTCCATGTCCTGAATCGCACGCTGGATATCGCGTTGGAGTGATTGGAACTCGCCCTGCAGGGAGCCGATGGCGGCTGCATTGAGGTTGTGTTTCAGATACAGGGTGTTATCGCGCAGGGTATTGAGCACCGGCGTCATCTTTTGCTCAGCGCGGTGCATGGCACTCAGCATCCGCTGGTAGGATGCACGGGTTTGCTTGAGTTTTTGCTCACTGTCGCGGCGCAGGTTGGTGCTGGTGTAGAGGGAGAGTTCATCTTCCCACTCGTCAAACAGGGCATCGGCGACATCCTCAATGGCGGCAATCCGGCTGCGGACCTTGTCGGCGGCGTCACTGCTGGCTTCGTACTGATCGTTGATGGTGTCGTAAGCCTCTTCCAGATCCCCGCCATCGAACTGATGGATGGTCTTCAGGGCATCCAGCGCACGGGTAAACTGGGTCTGGGCATCTTGCTGGGCTTCGTTGGCCTCGGAGACGCGGTCGACCATGATCTCCCGTTTATGGACCCCGACCTGTTCCATGGCCGAATAATAGGCACTCTGGCAGCCCGGCAGGATGGTTAAACTGAGCAAGGCGATGAGCAAATAGGGCATAAATGGGCTCCTGCGCGGTTGGGCAGACGGCAGTCGTAGTTGTCATCTGCGGGCTGACCAACTATTTTGACTATAAAAACAGATAAATAGAATTCACAGACTATGGCTGACAAACATCTAACTGGCAAGGGGAATTGGCCGCAGCGGTTCCCGGCAGTACTGGCGTACTTTAAGTACCTGTTGCGGCGCATCGGTCATGATCGGCTGACGGTCGCGGCGGGCTCGATGGCTTATGTCACCTTGCTGTCGCTGGTCCCGCTGGTGACCGTGGTGCTGTCGGCACTGTCGACCTTCCCGGTCTTTGCCGGCTTGGGCGAGGTACTGCAAAATTTCGTGATTGAGAATTTTGTCCCGGCGGCCGGAGAGGTGGTGAAGCAGTACCTCAATGAGTTTGTCGCCAATGCCGGCAAGATGACGGCGGTGGGGATCGGGGCGCTGTTTGTGGTCGCCCTGATGCTGATTTCCGCCGTCGATACCACCCTCAATTATATCTGGCGGGTGCATGAGAAGCGCCGGCCGGTGATTTCGTTTTCGATTTATTGGATGGTGCTGACGCTCGGGCCGATTTTGCTCGGCAGCAGTATCGCCGTCAGCTCGTATCTTGGCTCGCTGAACCTGCTTGGCAGTGAGATGGCCAGTGGGGCGCTGCAGCAATTCTTGCGTGGCCTGCCGGTGATGATGTCGACCAGTGCCTTTCTTGGCCTTTACTTGCTGGTGCCGAACACCAAGGTGCGTTTTCGTCATGCCCTGGTCGGTGCCCTGACGGCGAGTATCCTGTTTGAGCTGAGCAAAAAGGGCTTTGCTTTGTATATTACCAATTTCCCGTCGTATCAGCTGATTTACGGCGCCCTGGCCGTGGTGCCGATCCTGTTTGTCTGGGTCTACCTGGTTTGGTGCATTGTCTTGCTCGGGGCGGAGATTACCGCCAGTCTAGGAGAAGGTGTACACTGGCATCCGGCAGCGCGGCAACAAGCCAAAGAAGCCGCGGCCAAACAACAGGCGGATGCGCAGGCATCCGGCAATGACCGTCGTGACGATATAAAGGAGCAACAGCATGATTGCGCTGATCCAACGGGTAAGTGAAGCCAGTGTGACCGTTGAGGGTAAGACCACAGGCACGATCGGTAAAGGGTTACTGGTCCTGCTGGGCGTGGAAAAAGGCGATGATGAAGCCAAAGCGCAACGTTTGCGGGATAAAGTGTTAGGGTACCGGGTGTTTGAAGACGACGCCGGAAAAATGAACCTCAATGTGCAGCAAGCCGGCGGCAGCGTGCTGGTGGTATCGCAGTTTACCCTGGCGGCGGATACCAAGAGCGGGATGCGGCCGAGCTTTTCTGCCGGTGCGGCACCGGCGGATGCTGAGCGTTGGTATGACTATTTTGTATCTTGCTGCAAGGCAAAGGACATCAACACCCAAACCGGCATTTTTGCGGCGGACATGAAAGTTGCGCTGCTCAATGACGGGCCGGTGACCTTCTGGTTACAGGTGTAGCTGGTTCGGATGGACCGGTGGTGTGCCTTGCGCAGACCAGATGCGGCAGCTCAGGGATGAGTGCCGACAGGGAATTGTTGGAGAGGGATAGCATGTTTCGATTGATCACCCCGGCGACGGACGGGGAGTTAACACAGTATTACGATTTTCGCTGGCGGATGCTGCGCGAGCCTTGGCATATGCCGGTCGGCTCGGAGCGGGACGCTTATGACGAGCTCAGCCATCACCGGATGATTGTCGATGATCACGGCGAGCCGATCGCGATTGGTCGCCTGTATATGACACCGGACAATGAAGGTCAGGTCCGGTTTATGGCGGTGCATCCGGATTATCGTCATAAAGGCATGGGGGCGCTGGTGCTGATGGCACTGGAATCGTTGGCCCGTCAGGAAGGGGCCAAGCGTCTGGTGTGTAATGCCCGTGAAGATGCCATCTCCTTCTATGCCCGTAACGGGTTTATCAATCAGGGCGAACTGAGTGAAGAGCGCGGACCGGTTCGCCATCAGCAGATGATCAAGCACCTCAAGCCGCTCAGCGAAATCGTGCGCAATCCCGACTGGTGCCAGGCGCTGCAGGAGCTGTGGCAGTACCAGATCCCGATCAGTGACAAGATGGGGATCGTCATCACGCAGTATACCGGTTACCGGTTTGAAGTCAGCGCCCGCCTCAATGCCAATTTGAATCCCAGCCAGAGCATGTTTGCCGGCAGTATTTTTACCATGGCGACGCTGGCGGGATGGGGCTTTGTCTGGATGCTGCTCAAAGAGCGCAAGCTACAGGCCGATATCGTGCTGGCGGACAGCAAGATCCGCTACACCGCGCCGGTGAAGACGCGGCCCCGGGCGGTGGCTGCCGTTGAAAGCCTGCGCGGCGATCTCGACCGTCTGGCCGGTGGCCGCAAAGGCCGGGTAGTGGTGGATGTGGACATCTACAGCGGCGAGCAGCAGGCAGCCACTTTTACCGGGACCTATATGTTGTTGCCTGCACAGGAAGACAGCGACACCGACTGCTGATCCCCCTGCCAGCGCCGCTCCAGGCGCTCGCAGCCCTGCTCGGCCTTCAGCTCCAGTTGTCGGGCGCCGGGCCGGGCCAGATCCCATTGGCCACTCAGGGTGGCTGACCAATTTTCCCCTTTGATCTCGAACGGATTGATCCGGATCCGGCCGCGATCGGCTCGGAGCCGGAGCGGCGTGGCTTGCAATACGCCGGTCGACGCCCCGGGCAGTCGCTTTTCAGGCGGTGCCTTCTCAGCTAAGAGTGCTTCGGATAGCCGCCCTTGGGAGGGTCGCTCTTCCAATCTTGGCGTCTCGGATTCTTGCGCTGCGCCTGATGGCAGGCTGCTCACGGTGGCGTCTGGCCCCGGGCGCGGGACAGCTGCCAGTATCAGCGAAGGTTGTTGCCACTGGCGCCAGAGCTGGTCCTGGGTGAGTCGGCTGAGCCGGAGCTGGCGCAGGTTGGCCGTGAGTTCGCCTTCCAGGCTGTAGGCCAGGCCGGTTGGGTGCTGGCCCAGTCCCTGCGCGTCGAGCGCAACATCGAGCCGGCCATCGAACGATACCGGCAGTTGCAGCCAGCGGGGCAGGACGGCGACCGGTAGGCTGTCGCCGTTCAGGATCAGTTGCCACGGCAGGCCTTCCCGGTGCAGTGCAACCTCACCCTGAGCTTCCAGCAGGCCATGCTCAAATGACAGGGCCAGCCGGTTCAGTTGCCACTGGCCGGCCTGAGCCGTCATGTCGAGCATCGACTCCGCCACGGGAATGCCGTTGAGCCCGGCACTGCTGGCGCTGGCCGTCAGGTTTCCTTGCCACAAGCCGGGATGTCCGCGGCGTTTGAGATGCAAATCATGCCCGCTGGCATTGAGTCCGCCGAGATGAAACGGCCAGGTGGGGTCGGCGGCGGTCAATGCGGAATAGCCGATATTGAGTTCCTGCACGCTGATATCGGCGAACGGCGCGGCGAGTTGGTGCAGCGTGCTCGCCCAATCTGTCGGTAAATCCCACTGAAGATTGCGGGCGGTGAACTGATTGAGTGCCAGGAAGTCCGGGGTGATCGTCCCGTCTGTGGTGAGATAACCGCCTAACAGCCGGGTCGACAAGGCGCTCAGCTGGATCTGCTGCGGGCGGAAGTGAAGCTCCGCCAGGGGCTCGTCCAGCAATATCTCCCGCCATTGCAGACTGTCAGCGCCGAAGGACAGGGTGGCTTCCTGCTGTTGCCAAAGGGCTTCTTCGGGAGCGTATCCGTCATCAAGGCGCCATCCCCGCAGGGACAGATTGGCGCCGTTCAGGGTGAGGCCCGGCAGCTCGACACTGCTGTTGAGAATATCCAGACGCTGGAGCTCGATTTGAGGGCGCGTGGCGCTCAGGTAGTGCTGCCATTGCGCTGTGAGGTGGTTGGCCAGGGTTTGATCCTGAAAGGTCAGATCGGCCAGGCTCAGCTGGTGGATGCGCCACTGCGGGCGGACGTCGGGCGGGGCCAGATACTCGGCCTGGCCGCTCAGCGTTGCCCCGTGCCAGTGAAATGAAAAACCATGCAAAGTCCACTGATGGTCGTCACGCTGCCCGTCAATCAGGATGTTGCTGAACTCTTGTTGCTGCCAGCGAATCGACGCGGCGGCCAGCTGGACATCCCCCTGGTAGGCATAGGGGGCTGCCGGATCGCTTTGCCAGTGGTTGAGCTGGAGACGGCTGTCCGTCAGGCTCAGGGGGCCGCTGTTCCAGTTGAAATGGGTCAGGGCCAGGTGATTGGCTTCCATGGCTGGGAAGGCGGCCAGCGGCGGCGTGCCGGTCAGGGTCAGTCCGTCTATCAGCAGGGTGTCGAACGACCAGCCCGGCTGCAGCAGGCGGGTCGGGTTGAGCCAGAGCTCCAGGCGGGGCACGGTGATCGGCTCGGGGATCTGCGCATCGGCGGCGGGGAGCTGGAGTGTCAGTTCGTCGATCTGCAGATGCCAGGGATCCAAGATGTGGTAGCGCACCGACGTTGCATGGACGCGATACGGCGTCAGGGTGTTGATCAGGTGGCTGATGAGCGGCGTGGCATGTCGGGTGTGCAGCAGGGCCAGCAGAATGGTGAGCCCCAGCAGGCTGATGATGATAACCGTGGCGATGAGTTTCCCGACCAGACGCATGACACTCTCCTATAGTATGAAATCAGAGTGGCCGAAAATTGGGGTTGCTGCAAGCCGGATAGTGCCAGAACGTGGTTTAGTTTTTGTTTTATGTTTTTGTTTTATTTCAGTGACTTTTGCACCAGACATAAAAAACGCCCCTCACATGAGGGGCGCTGACATCGCTCGAGGTGTTTGTCCGTTAGTCTAGCTGAGGGCCAGCGGCAACCAGTGCGGCACCTTCTTCATTGTCGGTGTACTTGTCAAAGTTGTTGATAAAGCGCTCGGCCAGATCTTTCGCTTTGCTTTCCCACTGCAGAGGATCGGTGTAGGTATCGCGTGGGTCCAGAATGCCCGCATCGACGCCCGGCAGGGCTGCCGGGACTTCCAGGTTGAAGATCGGGATGTGCTTGGTTTCGGCCTGCTCAATCGAGCCGTCCAGGATCGCATCAATGATACCGCGGGTATCCTGAATTGAGATGCGCTTGCCGGTGCCGTTCCAGCCGGTGTTGACCAGATAGGCTTCCGCGCCGGCGGCTTCCATACGTTTCACCAGCACTTCCGCGTACTTGGTTGGGTGCAGCGTCAGGAAGGCATTGCCGAAACACGCCGAGAAGGTTGGCGTTGGCTCGGTGATCCCACGCTCGGTTCCGGCCAGTTTGGCGGTAAAGCCGGACAGGAAGTGGTACTTGGTTTGCTCTGGCGTCAGTTTCGAGACCGGTGGCAGCACGCCGAAGGCATCGGCCGACAGGAAGATCACCTTGTTGGCATGACCGCCCTTGGAGACCGGCTTGACGATGTTTTCGATGTGGTAGATCGGGTAGGAGACGCGGGTGTTCTCGGTCTTCGAGTTGTCGTTGAAGTCGATGGCACCGTCACTGCGCACGGTGACGTTTTCCAGCAGGGCATCACGACGGATCGCGTTGTAGATGTCCGGCTCGGCTTCTTTCGACAGGTTGATGGTCTTGGCGTAGCAGCCGCCTTCGAAGTTGAAGACCCCGTTATCGTCCCAGCCGTGCTCGTCATCACCAATCAGGGCACGCTTCGGATCGGTCGACAGGGTGGTTTTGCCGGTGCCGGACAGGCCGAAGAACACCGCGACGTCACCGTCTTTGCCCATGTTGGCCGAGCAGTGCATAGAGGCGATATCCTGCAGTGGCAGGAAGTAGTTCATCATGGCGAACATGCCTTTCTTCATTTCGCCGCCGTACCAGGTGCCGCCGATCAGTTGCATTTTCTCGGTCAGGTTGAACACGGTGAAGTTTTCCGAGTTCAGGCCTTGCTCCTGCCACTTATCGTTGGTGCATTTGGCGCCGTTCATGACCACGAAGTCAGGCTCGAAGGTGGCCAGCTCTTCTTCACTCGGACGGATGAACATATTTTTCACGAAATGGGCCTGCCAGGCGACTTCCGTGATCACGCGGATACACAGGCGGGTATCCGGGTTGGCACCGCAGTAGCCGTCAATGACAAACAGGCGCTTGCCGGAAAGTTGCTCGGTCACTAGTCCTTTCAGATCGTTCCAGACGGCTTGATCAATGGCCTTGTTGTCGTTTTGGCCTTGATCGGCCCACCAGAGGGTCTCTTTGGTGGTGTCATCTTTGACGATGAACTTATCTTTGGGTGAACGGCCGGTGAAAATACCGGTATCCACAGCCACGGCGCCCAGTTCAGTAACAATCCCTTTCTCGTAGCCTTCCAGCCCCGGTTTCGTCTCTTCTTCGAACAGCAGTTCATAAGACGGGTTGCGAACAATTTCGGTAACATTGGTGATACCGTATTGAGATAGATCCATATTTTTTGCAACCTTTTTTTCGACGTTCATGACGGTCATAGGTGCTCCTTGGGTAAGATGTTGTTTAACTGTTGACCATGCTAGCAACCCTAAAGGGGTAATTCAGGGAGGTTTATCAAAAAATAACCACTTTAAAGTTACGGATTAGTAAAAGTTATTATTGTCTTTGAGTGGGGATTTTACCGTGTTGTGAAACGTTTGCGCTAGGGCTTCGGATTAATATTTCTATTGAAAAAAGCGGGACTTAAGGCGTAGTTGAATTTCAGGGGGGCGGGAGAAACTGTGCTTCAGTTAAAAGAAAAGCCGGCAGAATGCCGGCTCCTGTAATTCACTTTCAGGGTTATTACGAAAGAATAATTAATGTACCTGATTTGATGGACTGGTTGCTGCATTTTTGAACAGCGCTGCCACGTCAACGCTGTCAAAGGCGTAGGTGGTGCCGCAGTAGTCACAGTGCAGGGCAATTTGACCTTCTTCGGCCACAATCCGCTCCACTTCGTCTCGCTCAATCGAGCAGATGGCCGAGGCGCTGCGCTCGCGGGAGCAACCGCAGTGGAAGGATACAGCTTGCGGATCAAACAGCTTCACGGTTTCCTGGTGGTACAGGCGGTACAACACGTCCTGGGCCGGCAGGGTGAACAACTCGTCGTCCTTCACGGTTTCGGTCAGTTGCTCCAGGTGCTCGAAGTCGGTGTCGTGGCCCTGGCCGTCCGGCAGGATTTGCAGCAGCATGCCTGCCGCTTTGGCCTGACCCTCGACTTCGCCGGTGCGCAGCCAGATGCGGGTTTTCAGCTGCTCGGAGCTGGCAAAGTAATTTTCCAGGCAGGCTGCCAGGTTGTCCCCTTCCAGGCCAACCACGCCCTGGTAGCGCTCACCCTGGTTCGGGGTAATGGTGATCACCATGTGACCTTTGCCGATCAGATCGGTGATGGTTCCGGCAGGAACGTCGCCGTCCCAGCGCGCCACACCACGCATTTGCTGGTTGTGGTCGCCATTGATCACGGCGAGTTTCACCGGACCGTCTCCTTGCAGTTGCACGGTGATCGAGCCTTCAAATTTCAGGGTTGCCGTCAGCAGGCTGGTGGCCACAAGCAGTTCACCCAACAGGTGCTGGATCGGTGCCGGGTATTCCTTGCTGGAAATGATTTGCTGATAAGTGTCGCTCAGCTGAACGAGCTCACCACGTACAGATACACCGTCAAACAGGTAACGGTACAGACTATCGTTTGTCATTTTACTTTCTACTCCAGCAGGTAAAATCAGTTACTGCTTTTAAACTTAATTATATCGCGCCGCTGTTTTTTATCAGGGCGCTTGTCGGGACTTGGGCTGTGATAGGCATTGAGTTTGCGCATTTGGGCCTGGGCTTCGCGTTGCTCGATGCTCTGCGCTGTTTCCTGGTACAGGGTTTGCGCTTCCGGGGCCCCCCGGCGGGTGCCGGACAGTTTCATGATGGTGACAGTTTTTTCATCATTGCCTTGTCGCAGGCGCACTTCGGCGCCGACTTCCACCAGTTTGCTGGGTTTGGAACGTTGGCCGTTATAGTGCACCTTGCCACCGTCGATCATCGTGCGGGCGATTGAGCGGGTTTTGTAAAACCGTGCCGCCCACAGCCATTTGTCGAGGCGAACCTGGCTGGTGTCGGAATCAGGGGATTGCTGGCCCATAACGTGCTCCTTCTCCCAAAGGGGGACTAAAAATACCATATTGCGATGACAGCGTCAGCCTTACTTAATGGTGCCGGGTCGGTGCAATTTCAACGCTCGGGAGGGAATAATTGACAGCCTCTGTCTAGTCTATTGATAGTAGATATGTTTTTTACGTGATCTGTTTTGATATATTTAGTCTTTTTACGATGAAAAAACTGCTGTATTTTTCTCGAAACGGTATGCTATCTGATTCGGGCGCCCAAACGGCACTCGTTCGGCTAACAGCAACAGGAAGATGGTTGAGCAATGGTTGCAGCAAATTGGTTGGAAACGCTTCAGGCTAAGCGGCCGATGTCAGTGGCGACACTGACCCGGATTGCCACATGGCTGCTGGTCGTGATGCTGGCATGGATTTTAGGACGTCTGGTGTGGTCGTTGATGCAGCCTACGGCCGCGCCGGCGATCTGGCAGGCGAAACCCGTCGCGGTCGCGCAAGCGAACCGGGAGGGTTTTCAGGTGTCTGATGTATTAGGCATGAATCTGTTTGGTCGCTATCAGCAAAATGCACCGGTGGTGGAGAAAAAACCGGTGGCTCAGGATGCGCCGGAAACCCGGCTGAGCCTGACGTTGGTTGGTGTGGTGGCCAGCACCAAACCGGGGACCAGTCTGGCGGTGATCGCCAATCGCGGTCGCCAGAATACTTATGGCTTGAATGAAGCGATTGAAGGTACCCGGGCGACCTTGCAGGCGGTGTATGTCGATCGGGTGATTATTCGCAATAGCGGCCGGGATGAAACCCTGATGCTGGACGGGGTGAAGTTCAGCAAATCCCAGCCGCAACCTCAGCCGACGTCGGCCACGACGCCGAAGCCTGCTGTGGCCAGTAATTTAAGCCAGATCAAGCAGGAGATTCTGGAGAAACCCCAGACGCTGTTCAGTTACATTCGCCTGTCGCAGGTGAAAAAAGACGGCGCGTTGGTTGGCTATCGGGTGAACCCGGGCAAAGAGCGGGCCTTGTTTGATGCGGTGGGGTTACAGCCCGATGATCTGGCGGTGAGCCTCAATGGCAATGACTTAACAGATCCGGCCGTGATGGCCCGGCTGTGGACGGAGTTGTCCGAGGCCTCTGAATTTATGTTAACGGTCGAGCGGGACGGCCAGTTACACGATATTTATATTGAGTTGCGCTAACGCACGCGACAACGAGCAGGAGTTTTTTGTGAAAAAATGGATGGGGAAAAGTGCCCTGTGGCTGGCCGGAAGTTTGCTGTGCAGCTCAGTACTTGCCAATGAATTCAGCGCCAGCTTCAAAGGAACGGATATTCAGGAATTCATTAATATTGTCGGGCGCAACTTGCAGAAAACCATCATTGTCGATCCGGCGGTGCGTGGCCAGGTTAATGTGCGCAGTTATGATTTGCTGAACGATGAGCAGTACTACCAGTTCTTCTTAAATGTGCTGTCCGTGTATGGGTTTGCCGTGGTGGAGATGGAAAACGGCGTACTCAAGGTGATCCGCGATAAAGATGCGAAAATCTCGGCCATTCCGGTGGTTGACGGCTCTGATCGTGTGCAGGGCGACGAAGTCGTCACCCGCGTGATTGCGGTCCGGAATGTCTCGGTCCGGGAGCTATCGCCGCTGCTGCGTCAGCTCAACGATAATGCCGGTGCCGGGAACGTAGTGCACTACGATCCGGCCAACATTATTATGATCACCGGGCGGGCCGCGGTGGTGAATCGCCTGGCAGAAATCATTGAGCGGGTCGATCGCGCAGGCGATAAAGAAATTGATGTGGTTGAACTCAACAACGCATCAGCGGCCGAAATGGTGCGGATTGTCGAAGCGCTGAACAAGTCGGCGGACGCCAAATCGACACCGGAGTTCCTGCAGCCGAAACTGGTTGCCGATGAGCGGACCAATGCGGTGCTGCTGTCCGGAGATCCGCAGGTGCGTAATCGCCTGAAACGTCTTATTCGTCAGCTCGACAAAGAGATGGCGACCTCGGGCAATAACCGGGTGATTTACCTCAAGTACGCCAATGCCGAAGACTTGGTCGAGGTGCTGAAGGGGGTTTCCGAGAACCTGCAGGCCGAAAAACAGGGCGGCAGTAAGAATCCCGTGGGCGGCAAGTCAGAGGTGATGATCTCTGCGCACGTCGATACCAACGCCCTGATCCTGACGGCGCCGCCCGATATTATGCGCGCGCTGGAAAACATTATTGCCCAACTTGATATTCGCCGGGCCCAGGTCCTGATTGAAGCGATGATCGTTGAGCTGTCCGAAGGCGATGGCATCAATTTCGGGGTGCAGTGGGGCTCGCTCGATGGTGGTGTGGTCCAGTTCGGCAATTCCGGGGTGCCGATCAGCCAGTTCGCGATTGGTCTGAAAGAAGCTGAAGACGTGCCGGGCTCGACCGTGATTAACTCGGACGGCACGAGAACCGTGAATGAACCGACCCAGGGGGATTACAGTACTCTGGGCAGTGTTTTGGGGGGCGTCAACGGTGCCGCGCTCGGGATCGTGATGGGCGACTGGACCGCACTGGTTAACGCCGTGGCTTCCGATCGCAACTCCAATATTCTGTCCTCGCCGAGTATTACCGTGATGGACAACGGCGAAGCCTCGTTCATTGTCGGTGAAGAAGTGCCGGTGGTGACGGGCTCAACGTCCAGCTCGAACAACGACAATCCGTTCCAGACCGTTGAGCGCAAGGAAGTGGGGATCAAGCTCAACGTGACGCCGCAGATCAACGAGGGCGATTCGGTGCAGCTGAAGATCGAGCAGGAAGTCTCGAACGTCCTGGGGGCCGACGGTGCGGTGGATGTGCGGTTCTCCAAACGCCAGCTGACCACCTCGGTGCTGGTCCAGGATGGCCAGATGATCGCTCTAGGGGGACTGATCCAGGAGCAGGTTGACGAAAGCGAGCAGAAAATTCCGCTGTTGGGGGACATCCCGATCCTGGGCCACCTGTTCAAATCGACCAATACCACTAAGGCCAAGACTAACCTGATGGTGTTCATCAAGCCGACCATCATCCGTGATGGCGTGACGGCGGATGGCATCACCCAGCGCAAATATAACTACATTCGTGCCGAACAGCTGTTCCGTGCGGATAAAGGCTTGCGCCTGATGCCGGACACTCAGACCCCGGTATTGCCGAAATACGGTGAAGATATTTCGCTGCCGCCGGAAGTGCGGGCCTTTGTGGCGCAGCTGGAGACACAGTAATGGATACGGATACCGCGCAGGCATTCACTCCGCTGCAGCCCCTGTTCCGGTTACCTTTCTCCTTTGCCCGGCGTCACCGGGTGGTGCTGGAATCCAGCGAGCAGGGCCGGACCCTGTTTTATTGCGGCGTTATGAGTGCGCCGGTCCTGGCGGAAATCCGCCGGGTCAGCGGCGGCGGGTTTACCCCGCTGGCGCTGGATGAGAAGGCTTTCGAGCAGAAGCTGACGGAAGCGTATCAGCGTGATTCATCGGAAGCGCGTCAGTTGATGGAAGATCTGGGTTCGGACAGCGATGATTTCTTCTCGCTGGCCGAGGAGCTGCCGGAGACGGAAGACTTGCTCGAGTCGGAAGATGATGCGCCGATCATCAAGCTGATCAACGCCATGCTGGCCGAAGCGATCAAAGAAGCGGCGTCTGATATCCATATCGAGACGTTCGAGAAAGTGCTGTCGATCCGTTTCCGGGTCGACGGGGTGCTGCGGGAAGTGCTGCAGCCGAGCCGGAAACTGGCCCCGCTGCTGGTGTCGCGGATCAAGGTGATGGCCCGGTTGGATATCGCTGAAAAGCGGGTGCCGCAGGATGGCCGGATCTCCCTGCGGATCGGGGGCCGGGCGGTGGATGTGCGGGTCTCGACTATGCCTTCTTCACACGGCGAGCGGGTGGTGCTGCGTCTGCTGGATAAGAACGCGACCCGGTTGGATCTCCATAGTCTGGGGATGACGGCAGGGAACCACGAGAACTTTCAGCGGATCATTCAGCGCCCGCACGGGATCATTCTGGTCACCGGCCCGACCGGCTCGGGTAAATCGACGACGCTGTATGCCGGATTGCAGGAGCTCAACGGTAAAGAGCGCAACATTCTGACGGTGGAAGATCCGATCGAGTTTGATATCGACGGGATCGGCCAGACGCAGGTCAATACCAAGGTGGACATGACCTTTGCCCGGGGGCTGCGGGCGATCCTGCGCCAGGACCCGGATGTGGTGATGGTCGGGGAAATCCGGGATCTGGAAACGGCCTCGATTGCCGTCCAGGCTTCGCTGACCGGTCACATGGTAATGTCGACCCTGCACACCAACACGGCGGTGGGGGCGATCACCCGTCTGCGTGATATGGGGATTGAGCCGTTCCTGATCTCTTCTTCGTTGCTGGGCGTGCTGGCCCAGCGCCTGGTGCGTACCTTGTGTAAATCGTGCCGGGAGCCGTATGAAGCCGATGCCGAGCAGAAGAAACTGTTCGGCCTGCGTGACGACGAGCCGCTGACCCTGTACCGGGCGGTCGGATGCGAGGCCTGTAATCACAAGGGCTATCGCGGACGAACCGGGATCCATGAGCTGCTGCTGGTCGATGACAACGTACAGGAGCTGATCCACGCCGAAGTCGGGGAGATGGCGATCGAGAAAGCCATTCGCGCCCACACCCCGAGTATTCGCGACGATGGTTTGACCAAAGTTCGGGCCGGTGTGACCACGCTGGAAGAAGTCATGCGTGTCACCAGAGAGGGGAGCTAAATGGCGGCGTTCCAATACAAGGCGCTCGATGCCCGGGGCCGGCAGAAAAAAGGCGTGCTGGAAGGCGATACTGCCCGCCAGATCCGCCAGCAGCTGCGTGAGCAGGGGCTGATCCCGGTCGAAGTGGTGCAGAGCCTGGCGCAGGAGAAGAAAAAAGCCGGCGGTGGCTTTCACCTGCGCCGCGGGATCAGCACCACAGAGCTGTCGTTGATCACCCGCCAGTTGGCGACGCTGGTTCAGGCGTCGATGCCGCTGGAGGAATGCCTCAAGGCGGTGGCTGAGCAGAGCGAAAAGCCGCGGCTGAAGAACATGCTGCTGGCAGTACGCTCGCGCGTCGTGGAAGGCTATACCCTGGCCGACAGCATGGCCGAGTATCCGCATATTTTTGATCAGCTGTTCCGGGCCATGGTCGCGGCCGGCGAAAAGTCGGGCCATCTCGATACGGTTTTGAACCGGCTGGCCGATTACACCGAAAATCGTCAGCAGATGCGCAGCAAGCTGCAGCAGGCGATGATCTACCCGACGATGCTGACCCTGGTGGCGGTTGCCGTGGTGGCCTTTTTGCTGGCCACCGTGGTGCCGAAAATTGTCGACCAGTTTGTCCAGATGGGGCAGGAGCTGCCGACCATTACCGAGATACTGCTGGCGGCCAGTAATTTTGTCCAGAACTGGGGTGCCTTAGTGCTGATTGTAGTACTGGGCGCGCTGCTGCTGGTCAAGGCGGCCCTGCGAAAACCGGATGTGCGTTTGCGCTGGGATCGCTGGGTGATGGGGATGCCGGTGATCGGCAAGGTGGCCCGGGGCCTCAATACCTCGCGCTTTGCCCGGACCCTGTCGATCTGTACCTCCAGTGCGATTCCGTTGTTGGAGGGAATGAAGGTGGCCTCAGAAGTGATGACCAATACCTGGGTGAACCGTCAGGTACTGGAAGCCGCCGACAAGGTGCGTGAAGGGGCCAGTCTGCGGGTCTCGCTCGAGCAGACCAAGCTGTTCCCGCCGATGATGCTGCATATGATTGCCAGTGGGGAGCGCAGTGGTGAGCTGGAGCAGATGCTGACGCGGGCAGCCGATAACCAGGATCGGGATTTTGAATCGCTGGTGAATATGGCGCTGGGGATTTTTGAACCGTTGCTGATTGTGGCAATGGCAGGCATTGTGATGTTTATCGTGGTTGCCACGTTGATGCCGATTATTGCGCTCAATAACATGGTTGGCATGTAAGTTTTATTTTTTGGAGGTTTTTCAATGCAACGCAAACAACGCGGCTTTACGCTGCTCGAAGTAATGGTCGTGATCGTGATCCTGGGTGTGCTGGCCAGTCTGGTGGTGCCGAACCTGCTCGGGAACAAAGAGAAAGCCGATCAGCAGAAAGTCGTCACGGACATCAGTGCGCTGGAGCAGGCACTGGATATGTACAAGCTGGATAACAGCGTCTATCCGAGTACCGATCAGGGCCTGGATGCGCTGGTCTCAATGCCGTCCTCCAGTCCGGAGCCGCGCAACTACCGTAACGGTGGTTACATCAAGCGCTTGCCGCAGGACCCTTGGGGCAATGAGTACCAGTATGTGATGCCGGGTGAAAATGGTCCGGTGGATATCTTCAGCCTGGGTGCCGACGGCCAGGAAGGCGGTGAAGGGGTCAATACCGACATTGGTAACTGGAACATGCTGGACTTCTAAGCCGGCTGCACCGAGAGAGATTGTGATGAAACGTGCGGCGGGCTTTACCCTGATCGAACTGATGCTGGTGCTGGTGTTACTGGCGACCAGTGCGGTGGCAGTGATTGCGACCTTCCCTGAAAAGCAGGACGACCGGGTGAAGGAAGAAGCCACACGTTTTCATCATCTGGTGCAACTGCTGGGTGAAGATGCCCTGCTCAACGGGCTCGATTACGGGATCCGGGTCGAGCGGGGCAGTTACCAGTTTCTTCAGCTAACCGGTCAGCAATGGAAACCGATGGAGTCCTCCCGTTATTTTACCCGGGTCGAGATGGATGATGATATCCGGCTGCGGGTGGAGATCGGCAGTTACTCCTGGCAGGACAAAGACCGGCTGTTCAAGCCGGGTTCGTTGTTTGATGAAGACCTGTTTGCTGAACAAGCTGACAAAGACAAAGTAAAACCACCGCAGGTGGTGGTGATGGCGAGCGGGGAGTACACCCCGTTTACCCTGGAATTTGAAGTCACGGGCGAGAATCAGTTCTGGCGGGTCCAGGCCGATGAAATTGGCCTGTTGCATTTGCTGCCGCCGGGAGAAACCGTAGACAGTCTGGCAGAGCGGAGGCGCTGATGAGAACCGGTCGTGGCATGACCTTGCTGGAAGTGCT
Organism: Photobacterium sp. TY1-4; assembly: GCF_025398175.1. Taxonomy (NCBI): domain Bacteria; kingdom Pseudomonadati; phylum Pseudomonadota; class Gammaproteobacteria; order Vibrionales; family Vibrionaceae; genus Photobacterium; species Photobacterium sp. TY1-4. The sequence continues at coordinate 3,415,944 of NZ_CP099734.1, read as the reverse complement.
GGTCGCCCTGGCGGTATTCGCCACGGCGGCGCTGAGCGTGATGAAAGCGGTCAGCCAGCACCTCAATACGCTGGGCTACCTGGAAGAGAAAACCTTCGCGGCCATGGTGGCCGATAACGAGTTGGCCAAAGTCCGACTGTCAGGGGAGATCCCGGCTTCGGAGAAGAAAGGCAAGTCTGAACTGGCCGGCCGGGAATGGTACTGGTCGATTAAAAGCAGCAAGACCGCCGATGGATTTCTACGGGCACTGGATGTGACGGTTGCGACCGATGCAGCCCGTAAGCAGTCGGTGGTCACCCTGAGAACTTATGTTGAAAACTAATCGTATCATTGTAGCCCGCTGCCGCAGGGGTTCATCGCACCCGGGCTGCTTGCGCCCGGGTCAAACGGGATTCACGTTGCTGGAAGTGCTGGTCGCCATCGCGGTGTTTGCGATGCTGAGCTTGTCGGCCTATCAGGTGATGAACGGGGTGCAGATCAGCGATCAGCAGTCGCGTGAGCACAACGAGCGGCTGCAGCAGATCCAGCGGGTCGTGGTGATGATGGATAACGACTTTCGCCAGATTGTCGCCCGCAAGAGCCGGAATCAGGGCGAAGCGCCCAGTGGGAAGTTGTTGCTGAGCGGGGAGTACCTGCTCGATTCGTCCAGTGACGGGATCATGTTCACCCGCGCCGGCTGGCAGAACCCGCAGCAGATGTTTCCCCGTGGCGAGAATGTCCGGGTTGGATATCGCATTGTCGACGATACGCTGGAGCGGGTCTGGTTCCGCTACCCGGATACGGTGGTCGGTGCCGAGCCGTTGGTCCGCCCGATCCTGCCCAAAGTCACTAAGCTGGAAGTGCGCTTCTACCATGACAAGAAGTGGCTGGAGAGCTGGGGGCAGGATGCCACCCTGCCGGAAGGGGTCCGGATCCGGCTGACGCTGGAAGACTTTGGCGACATTGAACGGGTGTATATGCTGCCGGTCTCGGCCCTGGCGTCGCAAGCCAAGGAGGAAAGCTGATGAAGCAGCAGCGTGGGGTGGCCCTGATAGTCGTGCTGATGCTCCTGGCACTGATGACGCTCCTGGCTGCCCAGATGAGTGAACGCTTACAATTGAATTTTTACCGGGTTGAAAACCAGGTCCAGAACCAGCAGGCCTACTGGTATGCACTGGGGATGGAAGAGCTGGCGAAAGTGGCTGTTGATCAGAGCCTGAAAGACAGCGACACCGTGAATTTGAGCCAGGTGTGGGCGACCCGGGGACAGCACTACCCGCTTGACGGCGGGGAGGCGCTGGGCAATATCTTTGATCGCCAGGCCTGTTTTAACCTCAATGCCCTGTCGGAGCTTCCCCTGCCGGATGATCGCAGCCAGAAGCCGTTTCTGGTGCGGACGCTGCAAAGTGTTCTGGAAGAGAGTGGCATTGACAGCTACGAAGCCGAAGTAGTCGCTGACTCCAGTTGGGAATATGTGGATCCGGCCGAACCGGTGAATGCGCCGTTCGGGGCCGGGGACAGCACCTATGAAGGGTTTCAGCCGCCTTACCTGCCGCCGATGGGGTGGATGGCCGATGTCAGTGAATTCCGGGCGGTCAACGGGGTCAGCGCCCAGATTTATCAAAAAGCCCAAGCCTTGTTGTGTGCGTTGCCCAGCCGGGATCTGGTGATTAACGTCAATACGCTTGAAGAGGCCCAGGCCGCTTTGCTGGTGGGACTGTTTGCGCCTGAGTTACCGATGTCTGATGCCGCCACGCTGATCAGTAATCGTCCCTATGACGGCTGGCAGACGGTGGATGCCTTTATGGGTGAGTCGGCGATCAGCCGCCTCAGCAGTGATGCCCAGAAGCGCGCCAAGGAGCACCTGGCGGTCAGCAGTAATTATTTTCAACTGGATACTGAGATCTGGGTGGATCGATCCAGAGTAAGACTTGTGGCCCTGATGAAACGTGAGGGTCAGGACAAGGTGACAGTCGTTCGTCGCCGTTATGGAGGAATCAGTGAGCGAGTTTCTGACGATAAGGCTCAGTAGTCGACCGGAGCAGCCGGTGCAATGGCTGGTCTGGTCGCGACAGCAGAAAGAAGTAATAGCATCGGGTCAGCTGGCCGGTCTGGACCAGCTGAGTGAGCTGGAAGAGTATGCAGCTCAGCGTCCGGTGTTTGCACTGATCCCTGCCAGTGATGTGTTGCTGACGGAAGTGGTGATCCCGTCCGGCAGTAGCCGGCAGTTGGCGACCGTGTTGCCGTACCTGCTGGAAGAAGAGTTGGCGCAGGATGTGGATGCGCTGCATGTACACCTGCTCAAGCGGGAAGGACAGACCGCCCATGTGGCGGTGGTTGAGCATCGCAAGATCCAGACCTGGCTGGCGGCATTGGCTGACGCTGGGATGGATGTGAAGAAGCTGGTTCCCGACTGCCTGTGTCTGCCCTTGTTCCGGGACAGCTATACCGCGGCGGAGCTGGAAGATCAGTGGCTGATCCGTCAGTCGGAAACCCAGGGCATTTGTGCTGAATCCTCCTGGCTTGCGGCCTGGTTACTGGCGCAGAAAGCGCCGATCACGGCAGAAGTAGATGATGAGGATGAAGAGGACGCGGCGCGTGAATCGGTGGAGACTCCGGCTTCACAGGCGGTTGATGCCGGGGAAACTGAAGACAGCGGCGCGGTGTTGATCCGCCATTATACCCCGGCACCGGCAGGTGCCCCGGGTCAGTGGCAAGCCGAAACCCCGGAGCTGGTGATGCAGTTGCTGGCGCTGGGGGCCGATGATAGCGGAACCAATCTGCTGTCGGGACCGTATAAACGGCAACCGGCCTGGCGTAAATATCTCAAGCCCTGGCGCAAGGTGGCCATCGCGGCCGGTTTGGTGCTGGTGGCGCTGGTGGCCGAGCACCTGATGTCGATCCAGCAGATGGAACAACAGGCGCTGGCCTATAAATCCGAAAGCGAGCGGATCTTCCGTCAGGTGCTTCCGCAGTTTAACCGGATCCCGTCGCAGAGTTACCTCAAGCGTCAGATGAACAGTGAACTGGCCCGTCTGGGCGGAGCGGGAAGCAATGAAGGATTGCTGCCGTGGCTGGCGCAACTGCAACCGGCGCTGAACAAAGTGCCGCAACTCAATATTCTGAATGTGAAATATGATCAAAACCGTGCCGAATTGCGGTTGCAGGCGAGCTCAGCAGAGTTCCAGCATTTCGAACAATTGCGTCTGTTGCTGACCGAGCAGTTTGAGGTCGAGCAGGGGCAGCTCAATAAAGTGGAAAATCAGGTAACCGGCGCAGTCGTGTTAAGGAGAAAATCATGAATGCGTGGTGGAAATCCCTGAGTGGCCGCGAGCAGCGCTTGGTACTGGGTGGTGGGATCGCCCTGGTGATTGCCGTGCTGTATTGGGGGATCTGGCAGCCGCTGTCGAGCCGCGCTGATCTGGCCGCGCAACAGTTGCAGACGGAGCGTCAGCTCCTCAACTGGGTCAGTGGCAAAGCGGATGAAATTACAGCCCTGCGTGCCCGTTCCGGGAGCAGCGGCATGGTCAGCGATCAGGGATTGAACCAGGTGGTGAATGAAACCACCCGCCGGTTCCGGATTGAGCTGATCCGGATGCAGCCCCGCGATGATGCGGTTCAGGTCTGGGTGCAGCCGTTGCCGTTTAACACGCTGGTCAACTGGCTGGCGTTTTTGAAAGACGAGTATGGCATTGAGGCGCAGTTTCTGGATGTCTCGAAAGGTGAGCGTGCCGGTGTGGTCGAAGTCAGTCGTTTACAGTTGGGCCGAGGATAGTCGTGAAGTTTAAGTTACTCGTCAGTGTTTCATTTCTCGTGGTATTGGTAGCCAGTCTGGTGGCGCATGTGCCGATCAGTTGGGTGTGGCAACACGTGCCGCCGGTTCGGGGGCTGGCGTTGTCCGGGCTCAGTGGCACACCCTGGCAGGGCAGCGCCGATCAATTGGCCTGGCAGGGCCAGAATCTGGGGCGCGTGCAGTGGCAGATGGATCTTGCTGCGCTGTTCTCAGCCCAGGCGGCGTTCGATGTTCGCTTCGGACAGGGCAGTGACATGAATCTGGTTGGACGAGGTCGAGTCGGTTATCGTGCCCAGGGCCCTTTTGCGGAAAATCTGCTGGTGTCATTGCCGGCGCAACAGGTGATGGCACAGGCCAAGGTTCCGGTTCCGATCACTTTGGCCGGCAATCTGGAGCTGACGGTGCGTGATTATCAGTTTCAGGCGCCCTTCTGCGCGGAGCTGAACGGCACGCTGGCCTGGACGTCGGGCGCTGTCAGCACGCCGATGGGAGGATTGAATCCGGGCTCGGCGATTGCCGATCTGACGTGTGCCCAGGGGAAGGTGGTTGCGGTAGCGAACCAGTCGTCGCCTGACGTCTCGAGTGAATGGCAGGCAGAGTTGACGCCGAACCGTCAATACGCCCTGAACGGTTGGTTCAAACCGGGCGCGGCGTTTCCGGCACAACTGGGTCAGCAACTGAAGTGGCTGGGTAACCCGGACTCGCAAGGGCGTTACCCGATCAACTACCGTGGTCGGCTCTAGCGGAAGCGGAAATCACCGATTCAACTTAACGCTTTTGCGATCATTTGCTTTATTTCATTCGGCTATTGACCTTAAATAGCCCATATTCAGTGGCACGGTAAAGTCGCACCAGGCACGGCCGGCCACGGGTCAATGCGACGGTAATACAGGATAACGGCATGGCGGCGGACAACAACAAACCTGAAATTCTGGCGACCAAAGTGGTCGCGCAATCCCGGCTGTTCAAGATTGAATCGCTGGATTTGCGGTTTTCCAACGGCGTTGAGCGCACCTACGAGCGAATGAAGCCCAGCGGCCGACATGCCGTGCTGGTGGTGCCGGTCACGGCTGAAGGCGATTTGCTGCTGATCCGCGAGTATGCGGCCGGAACCGATCGTTACGAGCTGGGCTTCCCGAAAGGCCTGGTGGATCCGGGCGAAAGCGCAGAAGCGGCGGCAGATCGGGAGCTGAAAGAAGAGATTGGGTTTGGCGCCCGCCAACTGCGCCCGCTGAAAGAAGTGGTACTGGCGCCGTCGTATTTCTCCAGCAAGATGACCCTGTTTCTGGCCGAGGATCTCTATCCGGAGCAACTGGAAGGGGATGAGCCGGAGCCACTGGAAATCGTGCGTTGGCCGTTGAATCAGGCGGAAGAGCTGCTTACCCATGTCGATTTTGCCGAATCACGCAGCATTACGGCCTTGTTCCTGGCCTTACAACAACTCTCCCGATAGGAGCGAATGATGGATTTATCGAACCTATTACCATCGGTCATCGACATTGCCCGGGCTTCCGGTCAGGTGATTCTGGATATTTACCAGCACGGCCAGTTCGAAAAACAGGTGAAAAATGACAATACCCCGGTGACCAGTGCTGATCTGGCGGCGCATAAGCTGGTGGTCGAGCGCCTGACCGAACTGACCCCGGATATTCCGGTCTTGTCAGAGGAAGATGCCGGGATCCCGCTGTCGGAGCGCCGCCAGTGGCAGCGCTACTGGCTGGTCGATCCGCTTGACGGGACCCAGGAGTTTATTGCCGGCAGCGGCGATTTTGCGACGATTATTGCTTTGGTGGCGGACAACCAACCGGTGATGGGGGTGGTGTACGCACCGATCTCCGGGGTCGCGTATTACGCCTATCACGGCAAAGGAGCCTGGAAGATCACGCCGGAGGGAGAAACGGTCCGGATCTCCACCCATAAGCATGAGCTGCCGACCCAGTCGATTGCCGTGGCGATCAGCCGTCGCCAGGATATTCAGGCCATTACCAATCGCCTGGATCCGTCGCTGAACTATGATTTGGTGCCGCTGGGCTCGGCCGCGCTGAAATCGTGTCTGGTCGCCGAAGGCGCGGTGGATTGCTACCTGCGCCTGGGGCCGACCGGGGAGTGGGATACCGCGGCGACACAATGTATTGTTGAAGAAGCCGGTGGCCGGATCCTCAATACGCACCTGACGCCGCTCTCTTACAACGAGCGCGATACGCTGGAGAACCCGAATTTCATTACGCTGGGCGATGAGTCGTTGCCGTGGTCAACGATTCTGACGCCGGATAACCGGATGATGGAAGTGTGAGGATTGCCTGTCAGGCAGGATAAAAAAACGGAGCTGCGGCTCCGTTTTTTGTTGAGGGACGACATGTAAGACGAGTTCCCCGTTTCTGACCGACTTAGAACAGGCGGTTTAAGCCGTTCAGTGCCGCTACCCGGTAGGCTTCGGCCATGGTCGGGTAGTTGAAGGTGGTATTGGCGAAGTAGTCGATGGTATTGCCTTCGCCTTTTTGTTCCATGATCGCCTGCCCGATATGGATGATCTCTGCGGCCCGCTCCCCGAAGCAGTGGATCCCGAGGATCTCTTTGGTTTCGCGATGGAACAGGATCTTCAGGCTGCCCACTTCGGTGCCGGCAATCTGGGCGCGGGCCAGGTGTTTGAACTGCGAGCGGCCGACTTCGTACGGGATTTTCTCTGCGGTCAGCTCCTGCTCGGTTTTGCCGACGGAGCTGATCTCCGGGATGGTGTAGATCCCGGTCGGGATATGTTCGATCAAACAGCCTTCGGCTTCCCCGTTGCTGATAGCCTGGGCCACGAACCGGCCCTGGTCGTAAGCGGCGCTGGCGAGGCTCGGGTAGCCAATGACATCGCCCACGGCATAGATATGTTCGACATCGGTTTGATAGTTATTGTTGACCTTGAGCTGGCCGCGTGAGTCTGGCAACAGGCCGACATTCTCGAGCTTCAGGCGATCGGTATTCCCGGTCCGGCCATTGGCATACAGCAGGCAGTCGGCACGCATTTTCTTGCCCGATTGCAGGTGAAGGATCACGCCATCGTCGGTTCCTTCGATCCGCTCGTAGGTTTCACCGTTGCGGATCATCGCGCCGCTGTTCCACAGATGGTAGGAGAGCGAGTCGGAAATTTCGTTATCGAGAAATTCCAGCAGGCGCTCCCGGGTATTGATCAGGTCGACCTTCACGCCCAGGCCGCGGAAAATCGAAGCATACTCGCTGCCGATCACCCCGGCACCATAAATCAGGATATGACGAGGGTCGTGCTTGAGCCGCAGGATCGAGTCGCTGTCGTAAATCCGGCGGTGGTCAAAGTTAACGTCTGTCGGGTGGTAAGGGCGTGAGCCGGTGGCGATGACAAACTGGCCGGCAGTATAGCGATCGACGCTGCCGTCCGCGGTGTTCACGGCGACGGTGTGGCTGTCGACAAAGCTGGCTTCGCCGTGGATGATGGTGCAGTGGTTGCGATCGTAAAACCCCTGGCGCATCCGGGTCTGTTTGCTGACCACATCCTGGGCGTGGCCGAGGATCTGGCTGAAGGTACTGTGGAGGCTGGAGTTGTTCTTGCAGTAGAGCGGGTTTTGGTTAAATTCGATGATCCGGCTGACGGCATGGCGCAGGGCTTTGGACGGAATGGTCCCCCAGTGGGTACACCCGCCGCCGACGCTGTTCTCCCGCTCGATAATCGCAACATTGAAGCCTGCTTTGGTGAGCCCCATCGCAGCCCCTTCGCCCCCCGGGCCGCTGCCAATAATAATGGCATCAAAATGCTGGGCATGTGGTTGTTTTGACTTAGTCATTGTTCGGGCCTTTCTTATCATCCTTGCAACATTGCTTACGTGATAGTTTAACTTTTTCCTGAAGTCGGTAAAATCAGAGGGCTGTGATAGATAGGTGGCGATCACGTTGTGGAGCCGTAACTCTGTGAGCTGGCTGTTAAAAGTGACAAATACTGCTTTAATTCAGCTGCGGTCGGGAATTACTATGTTCTGATTGCCGTGAAAAGGGCAATTTTCGCTGAACCGGCGAACAAAAGCGCGTATAGTTGCAAAAAAGGTTACAGAGAAACAACAAGTTCATGGGAATCAGGGCTCAGCAAAAAGAAAAAACCCGTCGCTCACTGATTGATGCTGCATTTAATCAGCTCAGTGCCGAGCGTAGCTTTTCGAGTCTCAGTCTGCGTGAAGTCGCTCGGGAAGCCGGGATTGCGCCCACCTCGTTCTATCGCCATTTCAAGGATATGGATGAGCTGGGTCTGACCATGGTCGATGAAGGCGGTTTGATCCTTCGTCAGTTGATGCGCCAGGCGCGTCAGCGCATTGCCAAAGAAGGCAGTGTGATCCGTACCTCTGTAGAAACATTTATGGAATTTATTGAAAGCAGCCCGAATGTGTTTCGGTTGCTTTTGCGCGAGCGCTCCGGCACCTCGCCGGCGTTTCGCGCCGCTGTCGCTCGGGAGATTCAGCACTTCGTTGCGGAGCTGACCGAGTATCTGGAAGCGAAAACTGGTGTGACGCACGATGAAGCCTATACTCAGGCGGAGGCGTCGGTCACGCTGGTGTTCAGTTCGGGGGCGGAGGCGCTGGATCTGGACAACCACGCGCGTGCGGAGCATGCGGAAAGATTGATTATGCAATTGCGAATGATTGCGAAAGGTGCCTATTGGTATCGTAAAGAGCGTGAGCGTCGAGAGCTCAGGCAGAAACTCTAACTTTATTGTGTTGGTGAAGGATATGAACAAGGAACAAGTAAAAGCTGAACGTAAAACACTGCTGCTGTCTTTTCTGGCAGGTCTGTGCGGCAATGCGACGTTGGCTGTATTCACATCAAGTGCTGTACCGTTTTCTATTTTTCCTGTCATTGCGTTTGGCCTGGCAGCGTACTGCCTGTATCAGGAATACCTGAGCAAGCCGATGACAGAAGGGACCCCGGCGATCGCCTTCGCCTGCTTCCTGGCTGGTGCGTTTGGTTACTCCGGCTTTATGCGCGCGCAGTTCCCGGATATGGGGTCTAACTTCCTGCCGCTGATGATCACCCTGGGTCTGCTGCTGTGGGTTGCTTACAAGCTGGGGATCATGAGCCCAAAGAAGATCGAAAGCACTGAAGCGCAAGCGTAATTCGCACCTTCAGTTGGATGATAAAAAAGGCGCCGAGGGCGCCTTTTTTATGGTCTGTGATTGCCGGAACTTGGGTTATTTCCGCTCCAGCAGCACACCCGCTTCCATGTGGTGGGTATACGGGAACTGATCAAACAACGCAAAGCGGGTCATGCGGTGCGTTTCGCCCAGGATCGCCAGGTTCTCTTTCAGGGTTTCCGGATTACATGAGATGTACATGATCCGATCGTAGGCCTGCACCATGCGGCAGGTACCTTCGTCCATTCCCGCACGTGGCGGATCAACAAAGATGGTATTGCAGTTATAGCTGCTCAGATCCACACCGGCATTTTTCAGGCGGCGGAATTCGCGCTTGCCTTCCATTGCTTCGGTAAATTCTTCTGCCGACATCCGAATGATCTGCACATTGTCGATGTGATTGGCGGCAATGTTGTACTGGGCAGAATCCACCGAGGGTTTTGCCAGCTCAGTTGCCAGTACCCGCTCAAAATTCTTGGCCAGTGCCAGGGAGAAGTTGCCGTTGCCACAGTAGAGTTCCAGCAAATCGCCGGCGCTGTCTTCGGTACAGTCGACGGCCCACTCCAGCATCTTCTGCGCCACTTCGCCGTTCGGTTGGGTAAAGCTGTTTTCAACCTGCTGGTAGGTCAGGGTGCGATCATGAACGGTGAGCTTTTCAATGACGTGTTCCTGATCCAGGACAATCTTCTGCTTGCGGGCCCGGCCAATGAAGTTCAGGTTAAACCCTTCATCGTTCAGGCGTTGCTTGAGTGCTTTGGCCTCGCGAACCCACTCTTCGTCCAGTTGGCGGTGATACAGCAGCGACACCAGGACCTCACCGCTTAGGGTCGACAGGAAATCAACCTGGAACAGTTTATGACGCAGGGTTTTGACTGGTTTGAGCGCATCAACCAGCAGCGGCATCAGATCGTTGATCAGGCGGCTGGCGGCCGGAAACTGATCCACCCGGTATTTCTGACGGGTTTCCTGGTTGAACATGATGTAGTAGAGATCGTCACCTTCGTGCCACACCCGAAATTCGGCGCGCATCCGATAATACTCGGCAGGTGAGGCAAACACCTCAAGCTCAGGGGTTTCAAAATCCGCGAAGATATTTTGAATACGCGCTGCCTTTTCATCTAGCTGTGCCTGGTACTCAGCCGGATTGATGTCGGTGGATGCCATGTTGGGTGCCTCAAACTGCTCAAAATAAGAGCGCAGATTTTATTGCATTGTTGACTGATGTCCAGTGTTGAGACGGATAAAAGTGTTGCCCGAAACGTATTGTCATATTCCATAACAAACAAAACTAGACATTCATCATGAGGATAACTAGCATTCGCCCTGCACGGGTTTACCTGAATTCAGGTAGGGAACACGGTGAAAATCCGTGACTGACGCGCAGCGGTGAGAGAGAACGAAAGCACATGGACGTTAGTTCCGAACACTGCTTCGAGAGACGGTGCAAAGCCGTTGACAGTGAAGTGGGAAGTTGTTGCCTAGGTGGTTGTTCAACCATGCTCTTAAGTCCGAAGACCGACCCGTGGTACTGAGCAAGAGTTTGCTTTGTAATTAACGCGACTTAAGGTATCTAAATAATGAAGAAAACGCTTTTAGCAGTGGCGCTGGCACCTGTGTGCCTGTCGTCTTTTTCTGTTGCCGCCCAGGACGAGGATGTCATGGTGGTAACAGCCAACCGATTTGAGCAATCCGTTAAAAATGTGATTGCCCCTGTCTCTGTGATCACCAAAGAAGATATTGACGCCATTCAGGCCAAATCCCTGGCGGAAGTGTTACGGCGTCTGCCGGGTGTGAGCATTGCTGCCAACGGTGGATACGGTCAGCTGACGACTGTTTTTGTTCGCGGGAGCCAGAATGTTCTGATTATGATGAATGGTGTGCGTCTCGGGAGTGCTACGGCCGGTGGGGTTAATCTGAGCCAACTACCATTAACCGGAATTGAAAGTATTGAATACATCCGGGGTACTCGTGCTGCGGTGTATGGTGCAGATGCGACGGCAGGGGTGATCAATATTATTACTACGGCTCAGCCTGATGATGTGCAGGGCCAAGTTGCTGCCGGGATGGGGAGCGATGGTTATTATCAAACTAAAGGTAGCGTTGCCGGCCGTTTGACAGAGCAAACTTGGGCTAAAGTGGCCGGAAACTTCGAGCAGGCGGATGGCTTCAATGTTGCTGATTATTCTTCTGGTGCCTGGCTGGAAGACCAAAAAGATAATGACGGTTTTAAGAGCAAAGATATTCTCGGAGAATTTGGGATTATCCTGAATGATGAATGGCGCGCCGTCGTGAATGCTTTTTATCATGATGGCCAAACTGAATACGATTATACCGGCAGCCCGGGGAATAATGAGGCTGATTATGTGTTTTACAATGTTTCCGGCCAGGTAAGCTACGCTGCTGATCGTTTGACATCTTCGCTCCTTCTTGGTGTTAATCGCGATGAAGGTGAGAATAAGGGAAATCAGCCGGGCAGTACGATTGTCACCGACCGGACTCAAGTGAATTGGACCAACAGTTATCAACTGGCAGAGCATTATTATGCCGGGTTTGGGGTCGACTTGGTGAATGAGAAGGTCAGTGATTCTGAACTCTGGAATAACTTCGCCGGTCAATTTGAATCTTATGATCAAGAGAGTCGCCGTAATGATGCTGGCTATATTACGTTCTGGCGGGATGCCGATGATGTCCAGCTAGAGGCGAGTGTTCGTTACGATGATAATGAGCATTACGGCTCTTATACCTCATGGCAGTTAGGGGCCGGTTGGCGTTTTGTCGAGCAGATGCGAGTGACTGCGAATGCTGGAACCGGTTTTAAAGCGCCGACGTTTAATGACTTGTATTGGCCTAGTTACGGGAATCCGGGCCTGGAAGCAGAAGAGTCTGAAAACTATGAACTGGCACTGGAAGGCACCCATCCACTGCTAGATTGGCGAGTGGCGGTATACGACAATACAGTGAGCAACCAGATCCGCAATCAAGGTAAAGGTAAGCAATTGGAAAACCAGGATGTACGTGTCCAGGGGATTGAGTTGGCTGCTAGCTTTGCAACGGGTTCTATTCACCATGATGTCTCGCTGGATCTGATGGATCATGAAAATGAAAGTGATAAAAAGCGCCTTAAACGTGTGCCTGATGAAGCCCTGAAATGGAATGCCAGCTACTTAGCGGATTCTTACCAGCTGGAGATGAGCTATCTGTATCAAGGGGACAGCCGGGATACGTATTTTAATCCGGTTACTTTCACGAACTCAGAAGTTGAGCTGAAGAACTATCATTTGCTGGATCTGGCTGCCAGCTACTTTGTAACAGAGGCGCTGACCTTGCAGGGACGTGTCGCCAATGTGCTGGATGAAGAGTATGCAACAGCCTATGGCTACAACACTGCGGAGCGCAGTTACTATGCAACTGTCTCTTATCGTTTCTAACGATGTTTAAACCGCCTTCGGGCGGTTTTTTCTTACTTGGGATGCAACGGTATTTATGAAAACCAAAGTGATGGTCAGTTGGTCTTCCGGGAAAGACTCGGCGCTGACCTTAATCAAGCTGCTCGACGATCCCACTATCGAGGTTGTCGGGTTGTATACGACTTGCCTGGAAGATGAAGTACCGTTCCAGGCCACACCGATTGATGTGCTCAAACAGCAAGCGGCATTAACAGGGCTGCCGTTGGTGCTGATCCCCCTACCGGAAGTCTTTCCGCCGAATGCGTTATACCAGTCGCGGGTTGTTGAAGGGCTCCGTAACAGTGGCCTGGAGATTGATGCCGTGGCATTTGGGGATATGTTTTGCAATGGCATTGCTGAGTATCGGCGCGGTTATATTGAACCGGCGGGTTGGCAATGTCTGTTTCCGTTACTGGGACGCGATAGCCGGGAGTTGGCCGAGGAAATTATTCACAGCGGTATTCAAACGCTGATCACGACCGTCGATACACATCAGCTCGATGGTGAATATTGCGGCCAATGGTATAACGCAGACTTACTGGCTCGGTTGCCGCTTCATGTCGATCCATGCGGGGAAAACGGAGAGTTTCACACTTTGGTGGTTCAGGCACCGTGTTTCCGGGAAGCATTGAAAATCCAACGGCTGGATTGCGAGCGGCAGGCGCGCTTTCACTATCAGCGTTACCAGTTGATTGAACCCGATGGAGAGATATCCTCGGCGGGGGATTTCTGATCTGGCAACGAACGCAGTATGATGTGCATCCTGAAATGATATCTGGTTTGTGGTGAACAGTGAAACGGGTGCTAATTTTTGATTCAGGGGTCGGGGGATTATCCGTTTATCAGGAAATCTATACCCAGCTTCCTTCCCTTCAATATATCTATGCGTTCGATGATGCCGGTTTTCCTTATGGTGAATTACCGGAAACGGTACTCATCAAGCGTACCCGGCATATCGTTTCGCTATTAGTGGAGCGCCACCATATCGATCTGGTGGTAATTGCCTGTAATACTGCCAGCACAGTGGTGTTGCCGACTTTGCGTGCCGAGCTCATGATTCCTGTGGTTGGCGTTGTGCCGGCCATCAAACCCGCAGCATTAATGAGTAAGCAAAAAGCGGTAGGCCTATTGGCAACACCGGCAACGGTAGAGCGGGAATATACCCATCAGCTGATTGCGCAGTTTGCCAGTGATTGTGATGTCTACCGAATTGGTTCGACGCGCTTGGTGGAAATGGCCGAAGAGAAGTTACGGGGAAAACGTGTTTCTCTGGATGAGCTGACAGGGATCTTAGCGCCATGGCAGGGAAAGGTAGATAGTATCGTGTTGGGCTGTACGCATTTTCCGCTGATCAAGCACGAAATTGCACAGGCTTTCGGTACCCCGGTGAATATTATCGACTCCGGATTGGCGATTGCGAATCGGGTGAAATCTTTGCTGGGGGAGCTGGAGGCGGGAGAGCAATCTGCGTTGGTTTCCAACTATACATACAATAGTGCCGCAGACCCTCATACTGCGGCACTCAATCTTAGTTTAAAAGCAATGAATCTCGGTGCGGTTCAATCGCTTAACTATCCAGGCTTTTAGGTTCGTTGGCTTCACGGACTTTCAGCGTCCGTTGCCCAAACTCTTTATTATTGAGCTGGCTGATAGCTGTGTCGGCATCACCGCTATTCATCACCACAAAACCAAATCCGCGTCGTTTGCCGGTTCGCTTATCTTTCATCAGGCGGACGGCAAAGACCTCACCGTATTCGGCAAAGAGCTGCTTGACCTCACTTTCATTCGCGCGATAAGGCAAGTTGCCGACATAGATTGTTTTACTGCCTACTGGTGGTACTGCCTCAGAACTTGCGGTTGATTCCGGTGTTTCAGGCAGGTAATTCAGCGCAGCGATTGCGGCGATCATACCGAGGATAAAGGCAAAGGCAGGCGGGAAAGAAAGCAAGCTAATGATGAGTGCCCCGAGAATGGCGATAGCCCCGAGGGCCATCATGGTTTGTTTGGAAAATTTCATATTAAAAACTACATCGTCATAATGATTATTAAAGGAAGGCTGTGATTGGTTATTTTAACAACAGAGTCACATTGATATTACTTTCATCAGGTTGTAATTACTAGTTGGTGAGTGTGATGATCCTCTAATGTTGAAATTTGAGGCGTCTAGATCAAATTAGTTGAAATAATGACCGAGTGGTAATTTTTTTCAAAAAAACGCTTGTCAGGTATCGGGAAGTCTCTATAATGCCGCCTCACCGACACGGAGGGCGGCTTCTTCAGTAAGGAAGCAAGCACCAAGTCGAGATGGTGAAAGCCTTCAAAATTAAGTTTCAAAAAGTGTTTGACACTTCCCTTTGAATCCTTAAAATGGCGCACCTCCTCAGAGCAAAAGCGAATGAGGAATTGTTCTTTAACAATTTGACCATGCAATCTGTGTGGGCACTCGTGAAATGATAGTCAAAAGATTTATCAGTGAGCTGAGTGACCAAATTGATACTTCGGTATCAGCACAGTCAATTTATTTTTGCTTCTGCTTTTCTTAAAAGCGGCGGCAAGAAATCAGTAATCACTGAGCCGTTTCTTCGGAAACACCAAAACTTTAATTGAAGAGTTTGATCATGGCTCAGATTGAACGCTGGCGGCAGGCCTAACACATGCAAGTCGAGCGGCAGCGACAACATTGAGCCTTCGGGTGATTTGTTGGGCGGCGAGCGGCGGACGGGTGAGTAATGCCTGGGAATATGCCCTGATGTGGGGGATAACCATTGGAAACGATGGCTAATACCGCATAATCTCCGGTCTTTTACGAGATGGGAGCAAAGAGGGGGACCTTCGGGCCTCTCGCGTCAGGATTAGCCTAGGTGGGATTAGCTAGTAGGTGGGGTAACGGCTCACCTAGGCGACGATCCCTAGCTGGTCTGAGAGGATGATCAGCCACACTGGAACTGAGACACGGTCCAGACTCCTACGGGAGGCAGCAGTGGGGAATATTGCACAATGGGGGAAACCCTGATGCAGCCATGCCGCGTGTGTGAAGAAGGCCTTCGGGTTGTAAAGCACTTTCAGTCGTGAGGAAGGCGGCTAAGTTAATAGCTTAGTTGTTTGACGTTAGCGACAGAAGAAGCACCGGCTAACTCCGTGCCAGCAGCCGCGGTAATACGGAGGGTGCAAGCGTTAATCGGAATTACTGGGCGTAAAGCGCATGCAGGCGGCTTGTTAAGCCAGATGTGAAAGCCGGGGCTCAACCTCGGAATCGCATTTGGAACTGGCAGGCTAGAGTCTTGTAGAGGGGGGTAGAATTTCAGGTGTAGCGGTGAAATGCGTAGAGATCTGAAGGAATACCGGTGGCGAAGGCGGCCCCCTGGACAAAGACTGACGCTCAGATGCGAAAGCGTGGGGAGCAAACAGGATTAGATACCCTGGTAGTCCACGCCGTAAACGATGTCTACTTGGAGGTTGGTGTCTTGAACACTGGCTTTCGGAGCTAACGCGTTAAGTAGACCGCCTGGGGGAGTACGGTCGCAAGATTAAAACTCAAATGAATTGACGGGGGCCCGCACAAGCGGTGGAGCATGTGGTTTAATTCGATGCAACGCGAAGAACCTTACCTACTCTTGACATCCAGAGAACTTTCCAGAGATGGATTGGTGCCTTCGGGAGCTCTGAGACAGGTGCTGCATGGCTGTCGTCAGCTCGTGTTGTGAAATGTTGGGTTAAGTCCCGCAACGAGCGCAACCCTTATCCTTGTTTGCCAGCACTTCGGGTGGGAACTCCAGGGAGACTGCCGGTGATAAACCGGAGGAAGGTGGGGACGACGTCAAGTCATCATGGCCCTTACGAGTAGGGCTACACACGTGCTACAATGGCGCATACAGAGGGCTGCAAGCTAGCGATAGTGAGCGAATCCCAAAAAGTGCGTCGTAGTCCGGATTGGGAGTCTGCAACTCGACTCCATGAAGTCGGAATCGCTAGTAATCGTGGATCAGAATGCCACGGTGAATACGTTCCCGGGCCTTGTACACACCGCCCGTCACACCATGGGAGTGGGCTGCACCAGAAGTAGATAGCTTAACCTTCGGGAGGGCGTTTACCACGGTGTGGTTCATGACTGGGGTGAAGTCGTAACAAGGTAGCCCTAGGGGAACCTGGGGCTGGATCACCTCCTTAACGATATGACACATTGTTTGATGCAGTGTCCACACAGATTGCCTGGTTAATAGTAAAAGACAACAGTGTCCCATTCGTCTAGAGGCCTAGGACACCGCCCTTTCACGGCGGTAACAGGGGTTCGACTCCCCTATGGGACGCCACTTTCTAAATACACTTACGAGTGTGATTAGAAAGTGGATGCCGAAAGGCAAGTACATGCTCTTTAACAATCTGGAAAGCTGACTAGTAAATCAATTATCGAAGATTCGATGATTGAATTATTGTTTCACCGCAAGGTGAAACGAGTTCTCAAGCAATACACATTCAAGTGTCTTGTGTAAGTTTGCTTTCACTTTTCAAAGTGAAGACAGACAAAGAGTCCGGCAAAACAAACTAATCCGTCAAGTAATTGATGGAAAACCTTGGTTGTTTACGATACAGACCCTTTGGGGTTGTATGGTTAAGTGACTAAGCGTACACGGTGGATGCCTGGGCAGTCAGAGGCGATGAAGGACGTACTAACTTGCGATAAGCGCAGATGAGGCAGTAAGAGCCACTTGAGTCTGCGATTTCCGAATGGGGGAAACCCAGCTGCAGAAGCAGTTATCAATACGTGAATCCATAGCGTGTTGAGGCGAACCGGGGGAACTGAAACATCTAAGTACCCCGAGGAAGAGAAATCAACCGAGATTCCGGCAGTAGCGGCGAGCGAAACCGGATTAGCCCTTAAGCTTTTTATGCGTCAGGTGAAGGCTCTGGAAAGTGCCGCGATACAGGGTGATAGCCCCGTAGCCGACAACGCATTTAAAGTGAAAACGAGTAGGACGGGACACGTGTTATCTTGTCTGAAGATGGGGGGACCATCCTCCAAGGCTAAATACTCCTGACTGACCGATAGTGAACCAGTACCGTGAGGGAAAGGCGAAAAGAACCCCTGTGAGGGGAGTGAAATAGAACCTGAAACCGTGTACGTACAAGCAGTAGGAGCACCTTCGTGGTGTGACTGCGTACCTTTTTGTATAATGGGTCAGCGACTTAATTTCAGTAGCAAGGTTAACCATCTAGGGGAGCCGTAGGGAAACCGAGTCTTAACTGGGCGTGCAGTTGCTGGGATTAGACCCGAAACCAGGTGATCTAGCCATGGGCAGGTTGAAGGTGCGGTAACACGCACTGGAGGACCGAACCGACTAATGTTGAAAAATTAGCGGATGACTTGTGGCTAGGGGTGAAAGGCCAATCAAACCTGGAGATAGCTGGTTCTCCCCGAAAGCTATTTAGGTAGCGCCTCGGACGAATACTACTGGGGGTAGAGCACTGTTAAGGCTAGGGGGTCATCCCGACTTACCAACCCTTTGCAAACTCCGAATACCAGTAAGTACTATCCGGGAGACACACGGCGGGTGCTAACGTCCGTCGTGGAGAGGGAAACAACCCAGACCGCCAGCTAAGGTCCCAAAGTTATCGCTAAGTGGGAAACGATGTGGGAAGGCTCAGACAGCCAGGATGTTGGCTTAGAAGCAGCCATCATTTAAAGAAAGCGTAATAGCTCACTGGTCGAGTCGGCCTGCGCGGAAGATTTAACGGGGCTAAGCGATACACCGAAGCTGCGGCAATGTAGTTTACTACATTGGGTAGGGGAGCGTTCTGTAAGCCGTTGAAGGTGGTCTGTAAGGGCTGCTGGAGGTATCAGAAGTGCGAATGCTGACATGAGTAACGATAAAGGGGGTGAAAAACCTCCTCGCCGGAAGACCAAGGGTTCCTGTCCAACGTTAATCGGGGCAGGGTGAGTCGACCCCTAAGGCGAGGCCGAAAGGCGTAGTCGATGGGAAACGGGTTAATATTCCCGTACTTCTTACTATTGCGATGGGGGGACGGAGAAGGCTAGGTGGGCCTGGCGACGGTTGTCCAGGTTCAAGGGTGTAGGCTGATGGTTTAGGCAAATCCGGACCATCTCAAGGCTGAGACCCGATGTCGAGCTGCTACGGCGGTGAAGTCATTGATGCCATGCTTCCGGGAAAAGCCTCTAAGCTTCAGATAGTAAGGAATCGTACCCCAAACCGACACAGGTGGTCGGGTAGAGAATACCAAGGCGCTTGAGAGAACTCGGGTGAAGGAACTAGGCAAAATGGTACCGTAACTTCGGGAGAAGGTACGCTGCCGGCGGTGAAGAGACTCGCTCTTGGAGCTGCTGGCAGTCGCAGATACCAGGTGGCTGCAACTGTTTATTAAAAACACAGCACTGTGCAAAATCGAAAGATGACGTATACGGTGTGACGCCTGCCCGGTGCCGGAAGGTTAATTGATGGGGTTATCTTCGGAGAAGCTCTTGATCGAAGCCCCGGTAAACGGCGGCCGTAACTATAACGGTCCTAAGGTAGCGAAATTCCTTGTCGGGTAAGTTCCGACCTGCACGAATGGCGTAATGATGGCCACGCTGTCTCCACCCGAGACTCAGTGAAATTGAAATCGCAGTGAAGATGCTGCGTACCCGCGGCTAGACGGAAAGACCCCGTGAACCTTTACTACAGCTTGGCACTGAACATTGACCCTACATGTGTAGGATAGGTGGGAGGCTTCGAAGCAGGTACGCCAGTATCTGTGGAGCCGTCCTTGAAATACCACCCTTGTAGTGTTGATGTTCTAACGTCGCCCCCTTATCGGGGGTGCGGACAGTGCCTGGTGGGTAGTTTGACTGGGGCGGTCTCCTCCCAAAGCGTAACGGAGGAGCACGAAGGTGGGCTAATCACGGTCGGACATCGTGAGGTTAGTGCAATGGCATAAGCCCGCTTGACTGCGAGAATGACGGTTCGAGCAGGTGCGAAAGCAGGTCATAGTGATCCGGTGGTTCTGAATGGAAGGGCCATCGCTCAACGGATAAAAGGTACTCCGGGGATAACAGGCTGATACCGCCCAAGAGTTCATATCGACGGCGGTGTTTGGCACCTCGATGTCGGCTCATCACATCCTGGGGCTGAAGTCGGTCCCAAGGGTATGGCTGTTCGCCATTTAAAGTGGTACGCGAGCTGGGTTTAGAACGTCGTGAGACAGTTCGGTCCCTATCTGCCGTGGGCGTTGGATGATTGAGAGGGGCTGCTCCTAGTACGAGAGGACCGGAGTGGACGAACCGCTGGTGTTCGGGTTGTGTCGCCAGACGCATTGCCCGGTAGCTAAGTTCGGAATCGATAACCGCTGAAAGCATCTAAGCGGGAAGCGAGCCTCAAGATGAGTCATCCCTAAGGCTTTAAGCCTTCTGAAGGGTTGTCGTAGACTACGACGTTGATAGGCAGGGTGTGTAAGCGCTGTGAGGCGTTGAGCTAACCTGTACTAATTGCCCGTGCGGCTTAACCATACAACACCCAAGGGGTTTTACGGACTCCACGAGCACTTGAATGCAGTGTTTGAGAAACTAGTTAACTTTTCCAGATTTAGTGTAGGGTCACATCGCTCCTTGCCATCCATGGCATCGCGATATTGGTGAATCCCTTCACGTCGAATTTGCTTGGCGACCATAGCGTTGCGGACCCACCTGATCCCATGCCGAACTCAGTAGTGAAACGCAGCAGCGCCGATGGTAGTGTGGGGCCTCCCCATGTGAGAGTAGGACATCGCCAGGCTTTCATTCCGACTTTGCTTGGGATTCAAGCAAGTCACCATAAAGCTTTAAAATTTCTTAGAGTTTTATGTTGACTTTCAAAGTGGGAAGCGTATTATACGCACCTCGTTTGAGCGCTAAAGCGCTGAAAGCACAGTTCTTTAACAATTTGACCATGCAATCTGTGTGGGCACTCGTGAAATGATAGTCAAAAAGATTTATCAGTGAGCTGAGTGACCAAATTGATACTTCGGTATCAGCACAGTCAATTTATCAGTAATCACTGAGCCGTTTCTTCGGAAACACCAAAACTTTAATTGAAGAGTTTGATCATGGCTCAGATTGAACGCTGGCGGCAGGCCTAACACATGCAAGTCGAGCGGCAGCGACAACATTGACCCTTCGGGTGATTTGTTGGGCGGCGAGCGGCGGACGGGTGAGTAATGCCTGGGAACATGCCTTAGTGTGGGGGATAACCATTGGAAACGATGGCTAATACCGCATAATCTCTACGGAGCAAAGAGGGGGACCTTCGGGCCTCTCGCGCTAAGATTGGCCCAGGTGGGATTAGCTAGTAGGTGGGGTAACGGCTCACCTAGGCGACGATCCCTAGCTGGTCTGAGAGGATGATCAGCCACACTGGAACTGAGACACGGTCCAGACTCCTACGGGAGGCAGCAGTGGGGAATATTGCACAATGGGGGAAACCCTGATGCAGCCATGCCGCGTGTGTGAAGAAGGCCTTCGGGTTGTAAAGCACTTTCAGTCGTGAGGAAGGCAGCTAAGTTAATAGCTTAGTTGTTTGACGTTAGCGACAGAAGAAGCACCGGCTAACTCCGTGCCAGCAGCCGCGGTAATACGGAGGGTGCGAGCGTTAATCGGAATTACTGGGCGTAAAGCGCATGCAGGCGGCTTGTTAAGCCAGATGTGAAAGCCCGGGGCTCAACCTCGGAATCGCATTTGGAACTGGCAGGCTAGAGTCTTGTAGAGGGGGGTAGAATTTCAGGTGTAGCGGTGAAATGCGTAGAGATCTGAAGGAATACCGGTGGCGAAGGCGGCCCCCTGGACAAAGACTGACGCTCAGATGCGAAAGCGTGGGGAGCAAACAGGATTAGATACCCTGGTAGTCCACGCCGTAAACGATGTCTACTTGGAGGTTGGTGTCTTGAACACTGGCTTTCGGAGCTAACGCGTTAAGTAGACCGCCTGGGGAGTACGGTCGCAAGATTAAAACTCAAATGAATTGACGGGGGCCCGCACAAGCGGTGGAGCATGTGGTTTAATTCGATGCAACGCGAAGAACCTTACCTACTCTTGACATCCAGAGAACTTTCCAGAGATGGATTGGTGCCTTCGGGAACTCTGAGACAGGTGCTGCATGGCTGTCGTCAGCTCGTGTTGTGAAATGTTGGGTTAAGTCCCGCAACGAGCGCAACCCTTATCCTTGTTTGCCAGCACTTCGGGTGGGAGACTGCCGGTGATAAACCGGAGAAGGTCCGGCATAAAGGGCTACAACGTGCTACAAATCTGCAAGCTCAAGCAATGATGGAGTCTGCAACTCGACTCCATGAAGTCGGAATCGCTAGTAATCGTGGATCAGAATACATGACCGCCCGTTGGGAGTGGGGGGTAGATAGCTTAACCTTGCGTTTACCAGTTCATGACTGAAGCGTACACGGTGGGATGACACATTGTTTGATGCAGTGTCAGAGGTCGATGAAGGACGTACTAACTTGCGATAAGCCAGATGAGGCAGTAAGAGCCACTTGAGTCTGCGATTTCCGAATGGGGAAACCCAGCTGCAGAAGCAGTTATCAATACGTGAATCCATAGCGTATTGAGGCGAACCGGGGGAACTGAAACATCTAAGTACCCCGAGGAAGAGAAATCAACCGAGATTCCGGCAGTAGCGGCGAGCGAAACCGGATTAGCCCTTAAGCTTTTTGTGCGTCAGGTGAAGGCTCTGGAAAGTGCCGCGATACAGGGTGATAGCCCCGTAGCCGACAACGCATTTAAAGTGAAAACGAGTAGGACGGGACACGTGTTATCTTGTCTGAAGATGGGGGGACCATCCTCCAAGGCTAAATACTCCTGACTGACCGATAGTGAACCAGTACCGTGAGGGAAAGGCGAAAAGAACCCCTGTGAGGGGAGTGAAATAGAACCTGAAACCGTGTACGTACAAGCAGTAGGAGCACCTTCGTGGTGTGACTGCGTACCTTTTGTATAATGGGTCAGCGACTTAATTTCAGTAGCAAGGTTAACCATCTAGGGGAGCCGTAGGAAACCGAGTCTTAACTGGGCGTGCAGTTGCTGGGATTAGACCCGAAACCAGGTGATCTAGCCATGGGCAGGTTGAAGGTGCGGTAACACGCACTGGAGGACCGAACCGACTAATGTTGAAAAATTAGCGGATGACTTGTGGCTAGGGGTGAAAGGCCAATCAAACCTGGAGATAGCTGGTTCTCCCCGAAAGCTATTTAGGTAGCGCCTCGGACGAATACTACTGGGGGTAGAGCACTGTTAAGGCTAGGGGGTCATCCCGACTTACCAACCCTTTGCAAACTCCGAATACCAGTAAGTACTATCCGGGAGACACACGGCGGGTGCTAACGTCCGTCGTGGAGAGGGAAACAACCCAGACCGCCAGCTAAGGTCCCAAAGTTATCGCTAAGTGGGAAACGATGTGGGAAGGCTCAGACAGCCAGGATGTTGGCTTAGAAGCAGCCATCATTTAAAGAAAGCGTAATAGCTCACTGGTCGAGTCGGCCTGCGCGGAAGATTTAACGGGGCTAAGCGATACACCGAAGCTGCGGCAATGCAATTTATTGTATTGGGTAGGGGAGCGTTCTGTAAGCTGTTGAAGGTGGTCTGTAAGGGCTGCTGGAGGTATCAGAAGTGCGAATGCTGACATGAGTAACGATAAAGGGGGTGAAAAACCTCCTCGCCGGAAGACCAAGGGTTCCTGTCCAACGTTAATCGGGGCAGGGTGAGTCGACCCCTAAGGCGAGGCCGAAAGGCGTAGTCGATGGGAAACGGGTTAATATTCCCGTACTTCTTACTATTGCGATGGGGGGACGGAGAAGGCTAGGTGGGCCTGGCGACGGTTGTCCAGGTTCAAGGGTGTAGGCTGATGGTTTAGGCAAATCCGGACCATCTCAAGGCTGAGACCCGATGTCGAGGTGCTACGGCACTGAAGTCATTGATGCCATGCTTCCGGGAAAAGCCTCTAAGCTTCAGATAGTAAGGAATCGTACCCCAAACCGACACAGGTGGTCGGGTAGAGAATACCAAGGCGCTTGAGAGAACTCGGGTGAAGGAACTAGGCAAAATGGTACCGTAACTTCGGGAGAAGGTACGCTGCCGGCGGTGAAGAGACTCGCTCTTGGAGCTGCTGGCAGTCGCAGATACCAGGTGGCTGCAACTGTTTATTAAAAACACAGCACTGTGCAAAATCGAAAGATGACGTATACGGTGTGACGCCTGCCCGGTGCCGGAAGGTTAATTGATGGGGTTATCTTCGGAGAAGCTCTTGATCGAAGCCCCGGTAAACGGCGGCCGTAACTATAACGGTCCTAAGGTAGCGAAATTCCTTGTCGGGTAAGTTCCGACCTGCACGAATGGCGTAATGATGGCCACGCTGTCTCCACCCGAGACTCAGTGAAATTGAAATCGCAGTGAAGATGCTGCGTACCCGCGGCTAGACGGAAAGACCCCGTGAACCTTTACTACAGCTTGGCACTGAACATTGACCCTACATGTGTAGGATAGGTGGGAGGCTTCGAAGCAGGTACGCCAGTATCTGTGGAGCCGTCCTTGAAATACCACCCTTGTAGTGTTGATGTTCTAACGTCGCCCCCTTATCGGGGGTGCGGACAGTGCCTGGTGGGTAGTTTGACTGGGGCGGTCTCCTCCCAAAGCGTAACGGAGGAGCACGAAGGTGGGCTAATCACGGTCGGACATCGTGAGGTTAGTGCAATGGCATAAGCCCGCTTGACTGCGAGAATGACGGTTCGAGCAGGTGCGAAAGCAGGTCATAGTGATCCGGTGGTTCTGAATGGAAGGGCCATCGCTCAACGGATAAAAGGTACTCCGGGGATAACAGGCTGATACCGCCCAAGAGTTCATATCGACGGCGGTGTTTGGCACCTCGATGTCGGCTCATCACATCCTGGGGCTGAAGTCGGTCCCAAGGGTATGGCTGTTCGCCATTTAAAGTGGTACGCGAGCTGGGTTTAGAACGTCGTGAGACAGTTCGGTCCCTATCTGCCGTGGGCGTTGGATGATTGAGAGGGGCTGCTCCTAGTACGAGAGGACCGGAGTGGACGAACCGCTGGTGTTCGGGTTGTGTCGCCAGACGCATTGCCCGGTAGCTAAGTTCGGAATCGATAACCGCTGAAAGCATCTAAGCGGGAAGCGAGCCTCAAGATGAGTCATCCCTAAGGCTTTAAGCCTTCTGAAGGGTTGTCGTAGACTACGACGTTGATAGGCAGGGTGTGTAAGCGCTGTGAGGCGTTGAGCTAACCTGTACTAATTGCCCGTGCGGCTTAACCATACAACACCCAAGGGGTTTTACGGACTCCACGAGCACTTGAATGATGTGCTGAGACTTTAGTCAGATTTTCCAAGATTGTAACGAATTTGCTTGGCGACCATAGCGTTGCGGACCCACCTGATCCCATGCCGAACTCAGTAGTGAAACGCAGCAGCGCCGATGGTAGTGTGGGGCCTCCCCATGTGAGAGTAGGACATCGCCAGGCTTTCATTCCGACTTTGCTTGAGATTCAAGCAAGTCACCATAAAGTTCTAAAGTTTCTTAGAGTTTTATGTTGACTTTCAAAGTGGGAAGCGTATTATACGCACCTCGCTTGAGCGCTAAGGCGCTGAAAACACAGTTCTTTAACAATTTGACCATGCAATCTGTGTGGGCACTCGTGAAATGATAGTCAAAAGATTTATCAGTGAACTGAGTGACCAAATTGATACTTCAGTATCAGCACAGTCAATTTATCAGTAATCACTGAGCCGTTTCTTCGGAAACACAAAACTTTAATTGAAGAGTTTGATCATGGCTCAGATTGAACGCTGGCGGCAGGCCTAACACATGCAAGTCGAGCGGCAGCGACAACATTGACCCTTCGGGTGATTTGTTGGGCGGCGAGCGGCGGACGGGTGAGTAATGCCTGGGAATATGCCCTGATGTGGGGGATAACCATTGGAAACGATGGCTAATACCGCATAATCTCCTATCTTTTACGAGATGGGAGCAAAGAGGGGGACCTTCGGGCCTCTCGCGTCAGGATTAGCCAAGGTGGGATTAGCTAGTAGGTGGGGTAACGGCTCACCTAGGCGACGATCCCTAGCTGGTCTGAGAGGATGATCAGCCACACTGGAACTGAGACACGGTCCAGACTCCTACGGGAGGCAGCAGTGGGGAATATTGCACAATGGGGGAAACCCTGATGCAGCCATGCCGCGTGTGTGAAGAAGGCCTTCGGGTTGTAAAGCACTTTCAGTCGTGAGGAAGGCGGTATCGTTAATAGCGGTACCGTTTGACGTTAGCGACAGAAGAAGCACCGGCTAACTCCGTGCCAGCAGCCGCGGTAATACGGAGGGTGCGAGCGTTAATCGGAATTACTGGGCGTAAAGCGCATGCAGGCGGCTTGTTAAGCCAGATGTGAAAGCCCGGGGCTCAACCTCGGAATCGCATTTGGAACTGGCAGGCTAGAGTCTTGTAGAGGGGGGTAGAATTTCAGGTGTAGCGGTGAAATGCGTAGAGATCTGAAGGAATACCGGTGGCGAAGGCGGCCCCCTGGACAAAGACTGACGCTCAGATGCGAAAGCGTGGGGAGCAAACAGGATTAGATACCCTGGTAGTCCACGCCGTAAACGATGTCTACTTGGAGGTTGGTGTCTTGAACACTGGCTTTCGGAGCTAACGCGTTAAGTAGACCGCCTGGGGAGTACGGTCGCAAGATTAAAACTCAAATGAATTGACGGGGGCCCGCACAAGCGGTGGAGCATGTGGTTTAATTCGATGCAACGCGAAGAACCTTACCTACTCTTGACATCCAGAGAACTTTCCAGAGATGGATTGGTGCCTTCGGGAACTCTGAGACAGGTGCTGCATGGCTGTCGTCAGCTCGTGTTGTGAAATGTTGGGTTAAGTCCCGCAACGAGCGCAACCCTTATCCTTGTTTGCCAGCACTTCGGGTGGGAACTCCAGGGAGACTGCCGGTGATAAACCGGAGGAAGGTGGGGACGACGTCAAGTCATCATGGCCCTTACGAGTAGGGCTACACACGTGCTACAATGGCGCATACAGAGGGCTGCAAGCTAGCGATAGTGAGCGAATCCCAAAAAGTGCGTCGTAGTCCGGATTGGAGTCTGCAACTCGACTCCATGAAGTCGGAATCGCTAGTAATCGTGGATCAGAATGCCACGGTGAATACGTTCCCGGGCCTTGTACACACCGCCCGTCACACCATGGGAGTGGGCTGCACCAGAAGTAGATAGCTTAACCTTCGGGAGGGCGTTTACCACGGTGTGGTTCATGACTGGGGTGAAGTCGTAACAAGGTAGCCCTAGGGGAACCTGGGGCTGGATCACCTCCTTAACGATATGACACATTGTTTGATGCAGTGTCCACACAGATTGCCTGGTTAAAATGTGAAGAGCGAAACGATGCTGGGTCTGTAGCTCAGGTGGTTAGAGCGCACCCCTGATAAGGGTGAGGTCGGTGGTTCAAGTCCACTCAGACCCACCACTTCCTGCCCAAGGGAAGTTGGTGAGGCATCGGAATCGTCGGGGCTATAGCTCAGCTGGGAGAGCGCCTGCCTTGCACGCAGGAGGTCAGCAGTTCGATCCTGCTTAGCTCCACCACTTTCTAAATACACTTACGAGTGTGATTAGAAAGTGGATGCCGAAAGGCAAACACATGCTCTTTAACAATCTGGAAAGCTGACTAGTAATTCGATTTTTAGGAATCGAAATTATTGTTTCTCGAAAGAGAAACGAGTTCTCAAGCAATACACATTCAAGTGTCTTGTGTAAGTTTGCTTTCACTTTTCAAAGTGAAGACAGACAAAGAGTCCGGCAAAACAAACTAATCCATCAAGTAATTGATGGAAAACCTTGGTTGTTTACGATACAGACCCTTTGGGGTTGTATGGTTAAGTGACTAAGCGTACACGGTGGATGCCTGGGCAGTCAGAGGCGATGAAGGACGTACTAACTTGCGATAAGCGCAGATGAGGCAGTAAGAGCCACTTGAGTCTGCGATTTCCGAATGGGGAAACCCAGCTGCAGAAGCAGTTATCAATACGTGAATCCATAGCGTGTTGAGGCGAACCGGGGGAACTGAAACATCTAAGTACCCCGAGGAAGAGAAATCAACCGAGATTCCGGCAGTAGCGGCGAGCGAAACCGGATTAGCCCTTAAGCTTTTTATGTGTCAGGTGAAGGCTCTGGAAAGTGCCGCGATACAGGGTGATAGCCCCGTAGCCGACAACGCATTTAAAGTGAAAACGAGTAGGACGGGACACGTGTTATCTTGTCTGAAAATGGGGGGACCATCCTCCAAGGCTAAATACTCCTGACTGACCGATAGTGAACCAGTACCGTGAGGGAAAGGCGAAAAGAACCCCTGTGAGGGGAGTGAAATAGAACCTGAAACCGTGTACGTACAAGCAGTAGGAGCACCTTCGTGGTGTGACTGCGTACCTTTTGTATAATGGGTCAGCGACTTAATTTCAGTAGCAAGGTTAACCATCTAGGGAGCCGTAGGGAAACCGAGTCTTAACTGGGCGTGCAGTTGCTGGGATTAGACCCGAAACCAGGTGATCTAGCCATGGGCAGGTTGAAGGTGCGGTAACACGCACTGGAGGACCGAACCGACTAATGTTGAAAAATTAGCGGATGACTTGTGGCTAGGGGTGAAAGGCCAATCAAACCTGGAGATAGCTGGTTCTCCCCGAAAGCTATTTAGGTAGCGCCTCGGACGAATACTACTGGGGGTAGAGCACTGTTAAGGCTAGGGGGTCATCCCGACTTACCAACCCTTTGCAAACTCCGAATACCAGTAAGTACTATCCGGGAGACACACGGCGGGTGCTAACGTCCGTCGTGGAGAGGGAAACAACCCAGACCGCCAGCTAAGGTCCCAAAGTTATCGCTAAGTGGGAAACGATGTGGGAAGGCTCAGACAGCCAGGATGTTGGCTTAGAAGCAGCCATCATTTAAAGAAAGCGTAATAGCTCACTGGTCGAGTCGGCCTGCGCGGAAGATTTAACGGGGCTAAGCGATACACCGAAGCTGCGGCAATGCAATTTATTGTATTGGGTAGGGGAGCGTTCTGTAAGCTGTTGAAGGTGGTCTGTAAGGGCTGCTGGAGGTATCAGAAGTGCGAATGCTGACATGAGTAACGATAAAGGGGGTGAAAAACCTCCTCGCCGGAAGACCAAGGGTTCCTGTCCAACGTTAATCGGGGCAGGGTGAGTCGACCCTAAGGCGAGGCCGAAAGGCGTAGTCGATGGGAAACGGGTTAATATTCCCGTACTTCTTACTATTGCGATGGGGGGACGGAGAAGGCTAGGTGGGCCTGGCGACGGTTGTCCAGGTTCAAGGGTGTAGGCTGATGGTTTAGGCAAATCCGGACCATCTCAAGGCTGAGACCCGATGTCGAGGTGCTACGGCACTGAAGTCATTGATGCCATGCTTCCGGGAAAAGCCTCTAAGCTTCAGATAGTAAGGAATCGTACCCCAAACCGACACAGGTGGTCGGGTAGAGAATACCAAGGCGCTTGAGAGAACTCGGGTGAAGGAACTAGGCAAAATGGTACCGTAACTTCGGGAGAAGGTACACTCTTGACGGTGAAGTCCCTCGCGGATGGAGCTATTGAGAGTCGCAGATACCAGGTGGCTGCAACTGTTTATTAAAAACACAGCACTGTGCAAAATCGAAAGATGACGTATACGGTGTGACGCCTGCCCGGTGCCGGAAGGTTAATTGATGGGGTTATCTTCGGAGAAGCTCTTGATCGAAGCCCCGGTAAACGGCGGCCGTAACTATAACGGTCCTAAGGTAGCGAAATTCCTTGTCGGGTAAGTTCCGACCTGCACGAATGGCGTAATGATGGCCACGCTGTCTCCACCCGAGACTCAGTGAAATTGAAATCGCAGTGAAGATGCTGCGTACCCGCGGCTAGACGGAAAGACCCCGTGAACCTTTACTACAGCTTGGC
The DNA here is from genome assembly GCF_025398175.1 of Photobacterium sp. TY1-4. NCBI lineage: Bacteria > Pseudomonadati > Pseudomonadota > Gammaproteobacteria > Vibrionales > Vibrionaceae > Photobacterium > Photobacterium sp. TY1-4. The sequence continues at coordinate 3,386,605 of NZ_CP099734.1, read as the reverse complement.
ACTGAACATTGACCCTACATGTGTAGGATAGGTGGGAGGCTTCGAAGCAGGTACGCCAGTATCTGTGGAGCCGTCCTTGAAATACCACCCTTGTAGTGTTGATGTTCTAACGTCGCCCCCTTATCGGGGGTACGGACAGTGCCTGGTGGGTAGTTTGACTGGGGCGGTCTCCTCCCAAAGCGTAACGGAGGAGCACGAAGGTGGGCTAATCACGGTCGGACATCGTGAGGTTAGTGCAATGGCATAAGCCCGCTTGACTGCGAGAATGACGGTTCGAGCAGGTGCGAAAGCAGGTCATAGTGATCCGGTGGTTCTGAATGGAAGGGCCATCGCTCAACGGATAAAAGGTACTCCGGGGATAACAGGCTGATACCGCCCAAGAGTTCATATCGACGGCGGTGTTTGGCACCTCGATGTCGGCTCATCACATCCTGGGCTGAAGTCGGTCCCAAGGGTATGGCTGTTCGCCATTTAAAGTGGTACGCGAGCTGGGTTTAGAACGTCGTGAGACAGTTCGGTCCCTATCTGCCGTGGGCGTTGGATGATTGAGAGGGGCTGCTCCTAGTACGAGAGGACCGGAGTGGACGAACCGCTGGTGTTCGGGTTGTGTCGCCAGACGCATTGCCCGGTAGCTAAGTTCGGAATCGATAACCGCTGAAAGCATCTAAGCGGGAAGCGAGCCTCAAGATGAGTCATCCCCAAGGCTTTAAGCCTTCTGAAGGGTTGTCGTAGACGACGACGTTGATAGGCAGGGTGTGTAAGCGCTGTGAGGCGTTGAGCTAACCTGTACTAATTGCCCGTGCGGCTTAACCATACAACACCCAAGGGGTTTTACGGACTCCACGAGCACTTGAATGATGTGCTGAGACTTTAGTCAGATTTTCCAAGATTGTAACGAATTTGCTTGGCGACCATAGCGTTGCGGACCCACCTGATCCCATGCCGAACTCAGCAGTGAAACGCAGCAGCGCCGATGGTAGTGTGGGGCCTCCCCATGTGAGAGTAGGACATCGCCAGGCTTCCAATTTAGTGCGGAGTGGTAGTTCAGTTGGTTAGAATACCGGCCTGTCACGCCGGGGGTCGCGGGTTCGAGTCCCGTCCGCTCCGCCACTCTTTAAGAAGCCCGAGTCGAAAGATTCGGGCTTTTTTACATTTTACGCTCCCGAAAGTGCTACGCACTTTTTTCGCGGGCCGGATTGCCGGACCATCGATTCCCGTCCGCTCCGCCATTTATACCATTCTGGAAAATTAACTGGTCAGGTCAATCCATTCCCGTGAGCACATCTGTTTGACCCGATGAGTGCACTGCAAGAACTGGTTCCAAGCAGTACAAACCTTATCAACAATATCGTCATAATCGCTGAAACTTTGATTGGCTAAACAACGTTGCCTTAACCAACTCCATACCTGCTCGATTGGGTTAAGCTCAGGAGAATAGGGAGGCAGCTTGATGATGCAGACATTCTCAAATTGATGCGCGAGGTCATCAGTATGCCATCCCGCACCATCCATGTGAATAGCCACCGACTCAGTAGACACTAATTAACCTTTCTTCATACCGCTTTTCATACTCTACTGGTGACAACTGATTATTGGAACCGTGTCTGCGTTTGACGTTGTAGAACATCTCGACATATTCGAAGATATCCATCCGCGCTTCTTCCCGAGTGGAATAGATCTTTCGCTTCACTCTTTCTCTTTTCAGTAACTGGAAAAAACTTTCAGCTACCGCATTGTCATGGCAGTTACCCCGACGGCTCATGCTTGATTCCAGACCGTGCTGCTTTAAAAATTTATCCCAGTCATGACTTGTATACTGGCTTCCTTGATCGGAATGCACGAGTACCTTCTCTGACGGTGAGCGTCGCCATATCGCCATCAGAAGCGCGTCCAATACCAGCTCTTTCGTTATTCTGCTTTTCATCGACCAACCAATCACTCTCCGAGAGAACAGGTCAACGACGACTGCGAGGTATAGCCAACCTTCGTGAGTTTTTATATACGTGATATCGGTCACCCAAGACTGATTTGGAGCAGTCGGGTTGAACTCCCTGGCCAACTTATTCGCAACAACGACATTCTCTGTGCCCACTTTGGGCCTGGGTTTTCGATATCCTCTTTGCGACTGTAAGCCTTCTCGTTTCATCAAGCGGTGAACTTGGTTGATACCGCAACATTCACCTTCATCACGTAAATCACTGTATATTTTTCGATAGCCATAAACGCCGCCAGATTCCAGCCAGAACTGCTTGATGAGTCCGAGAAGGTATTTACGCCGTTTCTCCTGTCTGCTGTCGGGTTGCTTAAGCCAAGCATAATAACCACTTGGGTGGATGCTAAGGACTTTACACATACGTCGAACAGGCCAAACAGCCTGATTGGCTTTGATAAAGGCGTACCTCAGTCGGACTGGCTTGCGAAGTACACCGCGGCTTTTTTTAATATGTCCCTTTCTTCGGTGACTCTTTGCAGCTCCTTTTTGAGTCGACGAATTTCGGCACTTTCATCGGACTTGGCTTGATATTGGGAGGAATCTGGGCCGTAGCGTTTAATCCAAGCATAAAGGCTATGCGTGGTAGTCCCTAAACGATTTGCCACATCGGCTACACTATGGCCTTTTTCAGTAACCTGTTTGACGGCTTCAACTTTGAATTCTTCTGGGTATCGCTTGTTGCTCATAAGCACCTCTCTGCTAGTCATTTTGTCTAACTAAAAGGTGTCTATCAAGTCGGTGGCTATTCAACCCAAGGGACGACAAACCCAAGGGACGACAATCGCTTCACCGAGCCCTCGGCTTGGGTAAACGGAGCCAAACAAATAGGCGTAATCGAACTGTTGCTGCCGAACAGCTCTAGGCCGTGTTCCGCGCGGTGCCCAAAGCCGTGTCGTTGTATTCTGCTGGCAAAATCTGGCTTCATCCTGGAACCAGACATCCACCTGTTCAAGGCTGAGATGGCCCGGGATGTTATCCATGAAAAGCCCATATGATCGAGCAAATAGTAAATGGAATCAAGGTGATAGTGTTTACTAAACTTCTGGACGATATATGCGTGGATATCGGCCCCCGTGAGTCTGTCGCCTTGCGGGTTATGCGCTTTATCTTTGAGATATTGGCGAAGCTGTTCTTGTTGCTCTGGGGTTAAGAATGCAGGTCTACCTGTTCTTGGTTTTTCTTGAAGTCCTGCGAAGCCTTCTTCGAGAAAGGTGTGAACCCATTTGCTGACACTGGTTCTGCTGACTTTTAGATACTTGGCAATTTGAGTGCGGGACTGGCCTTCTTTGAAATGGGCAAACGCGAACAATCTCATTTTCATTTGAATGGATTTTTGCTGGCTTGCCAGCTTTTTGAAGTCGATATGATTGAGGCTATCCATAGCGATTTGACCATTTGAAAGAGAAGCCTCAATTAGTTCCTATTCTTACTTAGAATGGTATTAAACCTTTTATGGTGTGGTTGATCATCCGCTATGAATGCAGGCAAGTGTGCCTGGGCAGTTTACAAGAGGTATCGGTATTTAGATGAGGATTTATTCGCTAGGGAAATCATGGAAAGGGATTTTGGGCGGGTGAATGTGTTGCCGAGTGAGTAATACCGGCTAAATGCCCATGTCCGGTACGTTGTATTCGGCTAAGGATGCGTAGATGGAAAAAAGCAGCCTGGTGGGGCTGCCTTTGAAATGGAGATGATGCTTGTTTACAGGTTTGCGCGCAGGGCTTCCAGATTGGGTACTACTGTGATCCCGGCAGCTTGCATCTCAGCGCAGGCCTTCTCTGTTGTATCGGGCTTAATACCACGGCAAGCTGCGAGGTTCACGAACACTCTAAATTGATGGCTGGCTTGCAGTTGTAAAGCCGTTGTTTTGACACAGTAGTCGGTCGCTAAGCCGCCGATGACCACGGTTGAAACCTGATTTGCCACAAGCCATTCGATCAGCCCGGTACTGAGCCTTTCCAGCAGATCGTGGTAACAGGCACCGTATGGGTGAAGATCCGGCTCGATCCCTTTCCAGATCACATGATCGTAATCGGTCACAGCCGGCAAGCCAGGGATCGTTTTAAATCCGTCGGTACCGGGAACCGCGTGCGCAACCCAGGTCAAATCTGCATTAGGCAGTGATAAAGGCTGGAGCATCTGGTCATGACTATCAACGACCCAAACGGCATTGGCCGGGTGGGCATCCTTGGTGAGAACTCGCAAGGCCGCAAACTCGGCCTGAGCATTCAGTGCCGCGGCGATTTGATCGCCTTCAGGGACCGGGAGCTCTGCCGGACAGAGCGGACTGAATGTCCGCTGCGGATCAACGTCTATTGCGGCGATAGCCATGATCTTCTTCCTTAAAGGATCTGGTTCAAAATATGATCGGCCTTGATGCGGCGGATCCGCTTGATCAGCTTTTTCACCGGAATCGGATAAGAATCCACTTTGTCGATGAATTTATAACTGCCTACCAATTGAGTATGGCGCAAAATGCAGTCTAACTCTTTCTGCTTCTCGTCCGCGAGAAGCTGGTTTTTATCCCGGATCAGGATGGCATTCTCCAGATCCAACTTCCAGGCGCGTGGATTGAGGTTGCTGCCGGTGATCAGCATGTATTGGCGATCGACCCAGACCCCTTTCAGGTGGAAACTGTTGTCAGCATGTTTCCACAAGTGGATAGCCAGCTGACGCCGGGCAATTGCGGCTTCGTTGTGCTTTGCAAAATTACGCAGGTTGATCTCGTACAGATAAGGCAGTCCCGCGATGGTCCTAAATGGCTCGCTTGGCGGGATGTAGAAATCATTAGCCGTTTTATCACCAACAATAATGGTGACCTTCACACCGCGTCGCAATGCTCGTTTCACTTCACGACTGATCATGCGCGGGAAGTTGAAATACGGGGTACAGATGGTCAGCTCTTTCTCGGCGCTGGCGATCAGAGTGCAAATATGCTGGTTTAACTTGTTTCTTCGTTTGCCGAGGCCGATGAGGGGCGTCAGGCCGACCTGATTGTCGCCGATCTGCTCAGGCGGAAAGCTATAACTGGCGCGTTGTAGCTGACCGCGGAGCGTTCGGATTGCGCCTTTCAGTGATTTGGTATCCGGGCGAACAGCCTGGCTCAAGCAGTTCACGGCATCGCTTTCAGCCAGGGTTTCGGTGATGAATGCCGCCATGCTGTCGGCCAGCTGTGTGTTTCTGATCACATGATAGCGGTCATAGCGGTAGCGATTATGTTGCGCTAAATAGACGTCATTGAGGCTGGCACCGCTGTAAATCACCTTGTCATCGATGACGAATCCTTTCAGGTGAAGCACACCGAACACTTCGCGGTTTCGCACCGGCACGCCCAGGATCTCAATCTGGTGTGCGTATTTCTCGGCGAACTCTCGATACAGGGCAGCATTGCCATCGGATTTTTCAGCGCCGATCAAGCCTCTTTGTGCGCGGTGCCAGTCCACCAGGACCTTGATATCCAGCGCGGGGTTAGCCTGCTTCGCCTCATAGAGTGCGGTGAGTACACCTCGCCCGGCTTCATCATCCTGAAGATAAAGCGCGACGAGATAAATGCGCTGTGTAGCATGGGTAATTTCGTGGAGTAGACGCTCCCGGAATGACCCCGCATCGAGCAGCGTTTCTAAATCTTCCGGGTTGTGTGCAATACACGGTAATTGATCAATGCGCTGCCTGTGAGCAATAGCTGAATCCATTATCGCCTCGTTTACGCGATCTATTTAAGATAAATCTGTTAGTTTAGAGCGGAATTATATCAGAAAATTCCCCGATCCTATCCATGACGTTCAAGGCTTGCGTCGTGGGACATGGAATTTATGCCGAGCGGATCAAATTGCATGGCAATGAGATCTTTCCCGCTTTGCCGGTAGCGCCTGATCCGGCTGGATAGGGCTTCGGGCAAATCGTGGTCGGCGATCAGGCGAAATCCGGCCTCGTGATAGAGCCCTTCCAGATAACGGAAAGCAAAGCAATAGCAGGGCAGGTGATGGAGTTGCTCCCGGGCCGCGGCCAATAGCGCGAGTCCCAGGTCTTGGCCGCGGTGCGCTGGGTGAACCAGCATGCCGGTCAGGAGTTGCTCGTGTTCAAATTGCTTGAACCTGACACAGCAGATCAAACCGCTGGTATCTTCTCCAACCCAAATGGTTTCGTCCTTCTTTGCTTTTCCGGCTGGATAATAGGTTTTATAGAGTCGATTAATCAGGGGAAAACGAAGGGCTTCTATGGGGTGGAATCTAAGGTTACTCATGGGAAAACACTGCGTCGTTGGTATGAATCGGTTAGAATGCGCCTCCAAGTATAAAAGGTATGGTTCGGTATTGGCATGAAAGTTTTGCAAGAAAGATCATTGGTATCTTTTCACACCTTTGGGATTGAGACTCAGGCGCAACAGATTCTGGTGGCAGAATCGACGGCTGATCTGGTGGCGATTTGGCAGGATGAGCAATACCAAACCATGCCCAAGCTGATTGTCGGTCAGGGGAGTAACTTACTGTTCTGTGAAGACTACGCCGGGGTGGTTGTCTTAAACCGCATTGCCGGGATCACCGTGACGGAAACCCCATCAGCCTATCACCTGCACGTCGGGGCCGGGGAAGATTGGCACCAGCTGGTGTGCGAGACCATCGCCCGTCATATGCCGGGATTGGAGAATTTGGCTTTGATCCCGGGATGTGTGGGTTCGTCGCCAATTCAGAATATCGGCGCCTATGGGGTGGAACTCAAAGATGTCTGCCAGTATGTCGATATTGTTGAGCTGGCCACCGGTAAGGAAAAGCGTCTAACCGCGGAAGCGTGTCAGTTTGGTTACCGTGATTCTGTTTTCAAACATCAGCTGAAAGAGACCCATGCGATCACCGCGGTCGGCTTTGTGTTGCCGAAAGCCTGGCAACCGAACATCAGCTACGGCCCGCTGGCCAAGTTTGACGCCAGCACAGTCGGCGCCAAAGATATTTTTGAGGAAGTGTGCCGGGTCCGCCGGGAAAAGCTGCCTGATCCTGCTGTCCTGGGGAATGCCGGGAGCTTCTTTAAGAATCCGGTGATCAGTCGGGAGCTGCGGGATAGGTTATTGACGCAATACCCGACGATGCCCAGTTATGAGATGGCCGACGGTTCATGCAAGCTGGCTGCAGGCTGGTTGATTGATCAGTGTGGCTTGAAAGGTCATCAGATCGGCGGAGCTAAAGTCCATGAGCAGCAAGCCTTGGTGCTGGTGAATGCCGGCGGGGCGCGTGCGAGTGATGTAGTGGCGCTGGCTGCGGAGGTGGTCGCTATGGTGCAGCAAGCCTTTGGCGTGAGGTTAGTCCATGAAGTTCGGTTTATGGCGGCGACGCAAGAGACCGACTTACAGGGGGTTCTGCGATGAAAGAGCATGGCACACGTTTGGCTTTAGTCGCTCAGCTCGCTGATGGCCAATTCCACTCCGGTGAAGTGCTGGGGCAGACGCTGGGGATCTCCCGAGCTGCAATCAGTAAGCATATCAAGGTATTGCAAAGCTGGGGGCTTGATATTTTCCGGGTGCAGGGAAAAGGATACAGCCTGGTATCAAAATTGGACTTGCTCAATTGCGATAAGATCCAGGCTCAGGTAAAGTGCCCGAGCCTGGATCTCATCCCCGTGATTGATTCGACCAACCAATATATGCTGGACAGAGTCGGCCAGTTACCCCAGGGCGCCATCTGTCTGGCGGAATATCAGGAGGCCGGACGCGGTCGCCGCGGCCGTCGGTGGTTATCCCCGTTTGGCAGCAACCTGTACCTGTCAATGTACTGGCGGTTAGATGCCGGAATGGCGGCTGCGATGGGGTTGAGCCTCGTGGTCGGCGTGGCTATTGCCGAAGCGCTGCAGTCGCTGGGGGCAGATGAAGTGAAGGTCAAATGGCCCAATGATCTGTATTACCGGGATCAGAAACTGGCGGGTATCCTGATTGAGATGACCGGCCAGACGGGTGAGGCCGCACACCTGGTGATCGGGATGGGGTTGAATGTGGCCATGCGTGAGCAGGAAGGTACGGAAATCGGCCAGGCCTGGACCACGCTGGAGAAAGCATGCCCGGCGTTGCCGGAGCGTAATTTGCTGGCTGCCACTTTGATACAGCGTTTACACCAGACTCTGAAGCAGTATGAGCAGATTGGGCTGGATGGTTTTGTCGAACGCTGGAATCGTTTGGATAATTTTTTGGATCGCCCTGTGAAGTTGTTGATCGGTGAGCGCGTGGTAGAAGGAATTGCCCGCGGAATCAATGGTCAGGGCGCGCTATTACTGGAAACCGATCAGGGGATCACGCCTTATATCGGTGGAGAAATCAGCCTCAGAGGTTGTTAATGCAATTACTAATCGAAGCGGGTAACACCTACGTTAAAGTTGCCCAGTTATTTGATAACGGTGACTTTGAGTTATTGGGGCGTTACCCGAGCCGTAAGCTGGAGATGGTTTTAGAGCCGCTGTTAGATAAGGGAATTAACAGGATCGTCTTTGCCAGCGTCGGGCCGGTAGAAGTGGATAACTCGATCCAGCGCATTGCGCAGCTGGCAAATATCCCGGTGATGCAGGTCAAAACCCTGCGCAAAGACTTTGGTGTCAAAAATGCCTACGCCGAATATCAGTATCTCGGTGTTGATCGCTGGTTAACGCTAGTGGCCATTCGGCAGGAATTCAAAGTGCCGACGGTGATTATCGATATCGGCACCGCACTGACCTTTGATGTGTTGTCGGAAGACGGCAAGCACTTGGGCGGCTGGATCGCCCCGGGCTACCAGTTGATGATGAAATCGGTGCTGGAGAATACCACCAAGGTGTTCTCGGACCATGAGCATGGTGACGAGCTCATTTTTGCCGACAATACCGCCGACGGGTTGAAAAACGGTTGCCGGGCGGCCCTGGTCGGGCTGATCGAGTATGGCCTCGGGCAGGCGCGCGAGAAACTGAAAGCCGAGCCGGAAGTGGTCCTGTGTGGGGGCGGCGTCCGTCACCTGCCGGTTTCTTGGGCGAAATCATACCGTCGCCGCTCGGACTTGGTGCTGGAAGGCCTGGCATTGTATGCAAAGTGTCGCTAGTGGCTAAAAATCCATCGCTCACAATAAAAACTAAAAAAAATCGCCTTGAAGGTATTGCAAGGGCTGTCATCATTCTCTAGAATGCGCAGCACTTACGCCGACTTAGCTCAGTAGGTAGAGCAACTGACTTGTAATCAGTAGGTCACCAGTTCGATTCCGGTAGTCGGCACCACTTTCTCCTAAATGAGTGAAAGTGCAGTAAAAATCTGGAGGGGTTCCCGAGTGGCCAAAGGGAGCAGACTGTAAATCTGCCGGCACTGCCTTCGATGGTTCGAATCCGTCCCCCTCCACCATTTTCAAATGATTGATAGCTTGACGAGTTACGAGTTTAGCGGGCATCGTATAATGGCTATTACCTCAGCCTTCCAAGCTGATGATGCGGGTTCGATTCCCGCTGCCCGCTCCACACTTCTTGTGTGCTGATATAGCTCAGTCGGTAGAGCGCACCCTTGGTAAGGGTGAGGTCGGCGGTTCAAATCCGCCTATCAGCACCACTCTCCTCAAGTCGCTTCAATTCTTTTGATATATACTCTACAAACCCATGATTGGTTGTGTGGTCGTAATGCCACCAAATACCGTGCCTAGAGGGACTATCCATGTCTAAAGAAAAATTTGAACGTACTAAACCGCACGTTAACGTTGGTACTATCGGCCACGTTGACCACGGTAAAACTACTCTGACTGCAGCTATCTGTACGACTCTGGCCAAAGTTTACGGCGGTGTAGCGAAAGACTTCGCATCGATCGATAACGCGCCAGAAGAGCGTGAGCGTGGTATCACTATCTCTACTTCTCACGTAGAGTACGATACTCCATCTCGCCACTACGCACACGTAGACTGCCCAGGACACGCTGACTATGTTAAAAACATGATCACCGGTGCTGCGCAGATGGACGGTGGTATTCTGGTTGTTGCTGCAACTGATGGCCCTATGCCTCAGACACGTGAGCACATCCTGCTGGGCCGTCAGGTTGGTATCCCTTACATCATTGTATTCATGAACAAGTGTGACATGGTTGATGATGAAGAGCTGCTAGAGCTGGTTGAGATGGAAGTTCGTGAACTGCTGTCTGAGTACGACTTCCCAGGTGACGACTGCCCAGTAATCATGGGTTCTGCTCTGGGCGCCCTGAACGGCGAGAAAGAGTGGGAAGACAAAATCATTGAGCTGGCTGAAGCACTGGATACTTACATCCCAGAGCCAGAGCGTGCGATCGACAAGCCATTCATCCTGCCAATCGAAGATGTATTCTCAATCCAAGGCCGTGGTACTGTTGTAACTGGTCGTGTTGAGCAAGGTGTTATCACTGTTGGTGACGAAGTTGCGATCATCGGTATTAAAGAGACCATTACGACAACTTGTACTGGTGTTGAGATGTTCCGTAAGCTTCTGGACGAAGGCCGTGCCGGTGAGAACGTTGGTGTTCTGCTGCGTGGTACTAAGCGTGACGAAGTTGAGCGTGGCCAAGTACTGGCGAAGCCTGGTTCAATCACTCCGCACACGACTTTCGAGTCTGAAGTATACGTTCTGTCTAAAGACGAAGGCGGCCGTCATACTCCGTTCTTTAAAGGCTACCGTCCACAGTTCTACTTCCGTACAACTGACGTGACTGGTACCATCGAGCTGCCAGAAGGCGTTGAGATGGTTATGCCTGGCGACAACATCAAGATGGTTGTGACGCTGATCGCACCTATCGCAATGGACGAAGGTCTGCGCTTCGCAATCCGTGAAGGTGGCCGTACCGTTGGTGCTGGTGTTGTAGCTAAGATCGTTGAATAATATTTGACGACTAGGTACCAAAAAGGGCATCATTTGATGCCCTTTTTCTGCGTTTGAACAATTTCTTGCTTGTTTTTTGGTCTAAATCGCAGAAAAGCAGTTCATTGATATGAAGTTTTCTGATTGTAATTAAAGCCTTAGTGCTTTCCTTCATTTATGGCCTCGCACTTGCGGGGTTATTTTCGTCTATATTGAGACTAGTTACAGGTTGGTTGTATGAAAGCGAATGCCGAAAACCAAAGCAGCTCCAGCAGTATGGATAGCCTGAAATGGGTCGTTGTATTTGCGCTGCTAGCTGCCGCTGTGGTTGGTAATTACCTGTACAGTGATGTTTCCGTAGTGATCCGCGCTGCTGCGGTAGTTGTCCTTGTGGCGGCTGCTGGTGGTATTGCTGCACTTACGGCAAAAGGTAAAACCGCGATTACGTTCGCCCGTGAATCGCGCATGGAAGTCCGCAAGGTAGTATGGCCTACTCGTCAGGAAGCTACGCAGACAACCTTTATCGTTTTAGCTGTCACTGTCATTATGGCGTTAGCCTTGTGGGGTATCGACGGCATCATGGTCCGTCTAGTCCGCCTAGTTACCGGTGTGTGAGGTAAGAGTTCATGAGCGAAGCTCCAAAAAAACGATGGTATGTCGTGCAGGCTTTTTCAGGTTTTGAAGGCCGAGTTGCACAATCACTCCGTGAGCATATCAAAATGCATGGCATGGAAGACTACTTTGACGAGGTGCTGGTACCGACAGAGGAAGTGGTTGAGATGCGTGCTGGCCAGCGCCGCAAAAGTGAACGTAAGTTCTTCCCAGGCTATGTACTGGTCCAGATGGTGATGAACGACGAAACATGGCACCTGGTGCGTAGCATCCCTCGTGTAATGGGGTTCATCGGCGGTACTTCGGACCGTCCGGCGCCTATCTCTGATAAAGAAGCGGATGCCATTCTGAACCGTCTGCAGCAGGCGAGTGAGTCGCCGGTGCACAAAACGGTCTTCGAACCAGGTGAAGTGGTCCGTGTTACGGATGGTCCGTTTGCCGACTTTAATGGCGTGGTTGAAGAAGTGGATTACGATAAGAGCCGCGTGAAAGTGTCGGTTTCTATCTTCGGCCGTGCCACACCTGTCGAACTAGAGTTTGGCCAGGTTGAGAAAGTTTGATCAATAAGTAATCAGATCGGCTTGTCAGGGGCGTGAAATTTGACTATAATTTCGCGCCCTTTCGTTAGACGGGGAGTCTATTTCAAGATAGACGTTTGAACCCAAATTTAGGTAAATAGCAATGGCTAAAAAAGTAGAAGCTTACATCAAGCTGCAAGTTGCGGCTGGTATGGCAAACCCAAGTCCACCAGTTGGTCCAGCTCTGGGTCAGCATGGTGTGAACATCATGGAATTCTGTAAAGCGTTCAACGCTAAGACCGACTCTCTGGAGAAAGGTCTGCCGACTCCTGTTGTTATCACAGTATACAACGACCGTTCTTTCACGTTCATCACTAAGACGCCTCCTGCTGCAGTTCTGCTGAAGAAAGCTGCTGGTGTTAAGTCTGGTTCTGGCCGTCCGAACACTGAGAAAGTTGGTACTGTAACTGACGCTCAGATCCAAGAGATCGCAGAAACTAAAGCTGCGGACATGACTGGTGCTGACATCGAAGCTCTGAAGCGTTCGATTGCTGGTACTGCACGTTCAATGGGTCTGGTAGTAGAGGGTTAAGACAATGGCAAAACTAACTAAGCGCATGCGCGTAATCCGTGAGAAAGTAGATGTTTCTCGCGAGTACGACATCAACGAAGCTGTTGCTCTGCTGAAAGAACTGGCTACTGCTAAATTCACTGAAAGCGTTGACGTTGCTGTTAACCTGGGTATCGATGCACGTAAATCTGACCAGAACGTTCGTGGCGCAACTGTCCTGCCACACGGTACTGGCCGTGACATCCGCGTAGCGGTATTCACTCAGGGTGCAAACGCTGAAGCAGCTAAAGAAGCTGGTGCTGACCTGATCGGTATGGAAGATCTGGCTGAGCAGGTGAAGAAAGGCGAAATGAACTTCGACGTCGTTATCGCATCTCCAGATGCAATGCGCGTTGTTGGTCAGCTGGGTACTATCCTGGGTCCACGTGGCCTGATGCCAAACCCGAAAGTTGGTACTGTAACACCAAACGTTGCTGAAGCGGTTAAGAACGCGAAAGCAGGTCAGGTTCGTTACCGTAACGACAAGAACGGCATCATCCACACCACTATCGGTAAAGTGGATTTCGACGCCGCGCAACTGAAAGAGAACCTAGAGTCTCTGCTGGTTGCTCTGAAGAAAGCTAAGCCTTCTTCAGCGAAAGGTACTTTCATCAAGAAAGTAAGCATCTCTACCACTATGGGTGCAGGTGTAGCGCTAGACCAGAATACTCTGGAAACTAACGCACAGTAATTTGCAGAAGCGCGTAATTCGTGTATAATTCGCGCTTCCGAATTCATGGCTGAGGCTGTTATGTCTATAACAGCCTCCGTCAAAGACCGTAGGCGTCGTGACTGAAAGGCTCGACTTAATAATACCTACGTAGACGGTGCCAGAACATGATTGATGTATGTCTTTCTTGGATCTGCGCCGTATTAACTCTCCTGTCATCGTGGCAGTGAGTGGTGTACTGTTCGGGGTTAACCCGGCTAAAATCCAGGAGCAAATCCAATGGCATTGAACCTTCAAGACAAAAAAGCAATTGTTGCTGAAGTCAACGAAGCTGCCAATGGTGCCCTGTCTGCAGTTGTTGCTGACTCACGCGGTGTTGCTGTGGGTGCGATGACTTCTCTGCGTAAACAAGCTCGTGAAAACGGCGTTTACCTGAAAGTTGTTCGTAACACCCTGGCACGTCGTGCTGTAGAAGGTACTGACTTTGAGTGTCTGAAAGACACTTTCGTTGGTCCTTCTCTGATCGGTTTCTCTAATGAGCACCCAGGTGCTGCCGCGCGTCTGTTCAAAGACTTCGCGAAAGAGAACAAAGATTTTGAGATCAAAGCAGCTGCATTCGAAGGCGCTGTTGCTGACGTTGAAGTACTAGCGACTCTACCAACATACGACGAAGCGATTGCACGCCTGATGATGTGCATGAAAGAAGCGTCTGCTGGCAAGCTGGTCCGTACTATCGCAGCTATTCGCGATCAGAAAGAAGAAGCTGCGGCTTAATTGCCCTTGCTTTCATCTGGTTGCTATTTAAACTAATTGTTGACTTTAAAAGAGAATTGTTATGTCTATCACTAACGAGCAAATCCTAGACGCAGTTGCAGAAATGTCTGTAATGCAAGTTGTTGAGCTGATCGAAGCTATGGAAGAGAAATTCGGTGTTACTGCTGCAGCTGCAGTTGTAGCAGGCGGCGCAGCAGCTGAAGCTGCTGAAGAGCAAACTGAATTCGACGTAATCCTGACTTCTGCTGGCGGTAACAAAGTTGCTGTTATCAAAGCAGTACGTGGCGCAACTGGTCTGGGCCTGAAAGAAGCGAAAGCACTGGTTGACGGCGCTCCAGCTCCTCTGAAAGAAGCTATCTCTAAAGAAGAAGCTGAAGCTCTGAAAGCTCAACTAGAAGAAGCTGGTGCTTCTGTTGAAGTTAAGTAATAATTACTTAATTTCTTAGCCTGGAAAGGCTAACGGCTGGTGGCTAAATAGCCACCGGCCTTTTTGCGCTGTAGGGTAGTGGTGTTTTTCACATTGTTTTGCGACCACGGCCCGTGCAAAAAACAGCATTCAAAAGAGTGCTGAACCTACAACAAACAGTGTTATTAGTCACTGCCTCATACTCGAGGTAGTTTGGATCACTTATCAGCGATCTGAGGAACCTATGGTTTACTCTTATACCGAGAAAAAGCGTATCCGTAAGGATTTTGGTAAGCGTCCACAAGTATTGGATGTACCTTACTTGCTGTCGATCCAGCTTGAGTCTTTTGACAAGTTCATCGAGCAGGATCCGGAAGGGCATTACGGTCTAGAAGCTGCCTTTCGTTCTGTTTTCCCAATTCAGAGCTATAACGGCAATTCCGAGCTGCAATACGTTAGCTATCGTCTCGGTGAGCCGGTCTTCGATGTTAAAGAATGTCAGATTCGTGGCGTAACTTATTCTGCGCCGCTGCGCGTGAAGCTGCGTCTGGTGATGTACGATAAAGACGCACCTGCTGGCACAGTTAAAGACATCAAAGAACAAGAAGTATACATGGGCGAAATTCCGCTCATGACAGATAACGGTACATTCGTTATTAACGGTACCGAGAGGGTTATCGTATCCCAGCTGCACCGTAGCCCGGGTGTCTTCTTCGACAGCGATAAGGGTAAAACCCACTCCTCAGGTAAAGTGCTCTACAATGCACGCGTCATCCCTTACCGTGGCTCATGGTTGGATTTCGAATTTGATCCTAAGGATAACGTATTCGTACGTATCGACCGTCGTCGTAAGCTACCAGCATCAATCATTCTGCGTGCACTAGGCTACACCACCGAGCAGATCCTGGATATGTTCTTCGAGAAAGTGAAGTTCGAAGTTCAGGGCAAATCTCTGGTGATGGAGCTGATCCCAGAGCGTCTGCGTGGCGAAACTGCAAGCTTTGACATCGAAGCCAACGGCACCGTTTACGTGGAAAAAGGCCGCCGAATTACGGCTCGCCATATTCGCCAGCTGGGCAAAGACGGCGTCGATCACATCGAAGTGCCGGTTGAATATATTGTTGGCAAAATCGCTTCTCGTGACTATGTGAACGAAGAGACTGGCGAGCTGATCGCTGCTGCGAACCAGGAACTAAGCCTGGAGACGCTGGCACTGCTGTCACAAGCGGGTCACAAGTCACTGGAAGTCCTGTTTACCAATGACCTGGACTTCGGTCCATACATGTCAGAAACCCTGCGTGTCGACAGCACCACTGACCGTCTGAGCGCACTGGTTGAGATCTACCGCATGATGCGTCCGGGCGAGCCACCGACACGCGAAGCGGCAGAGCAGCTGTTTGAAAGCCTGTTCTTCAGCGAAGATCGTTACGATCTGTCTGCGGTTGGTCGGATGAAGTTCAACAGCTCACTGAACCGTGAAGAAGGCACGGGTGCCGGTACACTGGATCACGACGATATTATCGAAGTGATGCGTAAGCTGATCGACATCCGTAACGGTAAAGGTGAAGTCGATGATATCGACCACCTGGGCAACCGTCGTATCCGCTCTGTGGGCGAGATGGCGGAAAACCAATTCCGTGTTGGCCTGGTCCGTGTTGAGCGTGCGGTGAAAGAGCGTCTGAGCCTGGGCGATCTGGATGCTGTCATGCCTCAGGATCTGATCAACGCCAAGCCGATTTCTGCGGCAGTGAAAGAGTTCTTCGGCTCTTCTCAGCTGTCTCAGTTTATGGATCAGAACAACCCACTGTCAGAAGTTACTCACAAACGTCGTATCTCGGCGCTTGGTCCAGGTGGTCTGACACGTGAGCGTGCTGGCTTTGAGGTTCGAGACGTCCACGCAACCCACTACGGTCGCCTGTGCCCTATCGAAACACCTGAAGGTCCGAACATCGGTCTGATCAACTCACTGTCTGCGTTTGCACAGTGTAATGCTTACGGTTTCCTGGAAACCCCATACCGTAAAGTCATCGACGGCAAGGTCACGGAAGAAATTGATTACCTGTCTGCCATCGAAGAAGGCCACTACGTCATCGCGCAGGCCAACGCCGCGCTGAACGAAGACGGCTCTTTCGCTGACGAACTGATCACGGCTCGCCAGAAAGGTGAATCCGGTCTGCACCCACGCGATCACGTCCAGTACATGGACGTTGCAACCAACCAGGTTGTATCGGTGGCGGCATCCCTGATCCCGTTCCTGGAACACGATGATGCGAACCGTGCCCTGATGGGTGCGAACATGCAACGTCAGGCCGTCCCAACGCTGCGCGCTGACAAGCCGCTGGTTGGTACCGGTATCGAGCGTAACGTAGCGGTTGACTCCGGTGTAACAGCTGTTGCCAAACGTGGCGGTATGGTTCAGTCCGTCGATGCTTCTCGTATCGTGATTAAAGTTAACGAAGACGAGCTGGTACCAGGCGAAGCTGGTATCGACATCTACAACCTGACCAAGTACACCCGTTCGAACCAGAACACCTGTATCAACCAGCGTCCAACTGTCATGCCGGGTGAGCCGGTTGCGCGTGGCGACGTCCTGGCTGACGGCCCGTCAACGGACCTGGGTGAGCTGGCACTGGGCCAGAACATGCGCATCGCGTTCATGCCTTGGAACGGTTACAACTTCGAAGACTCCATCTTAGTTTCTGAGCGCGTGGTCCAGGAAGATCGCCTGACCACCATCCACATTCAAGAGCTGTCTTGTGTGGCGCGTGATACCAAGCTGGGTGCGGAAGAAATCACTGCCGATATCCCGAACGTGGGTGAAGCAGCGCTATCGAAGCTGGATGAGTCAGGTATCGTTTACATCGGTGCTGAAGTGAAAGGCGGCGACATCCTGGTTGGTAAGGTGACACCAAAAGGTGAAACTCAGCTGACGCCGGAAGAGAAATTGCTGCGTGCGATCTTCGGTGAGAAAGCGTCTGACGTGAAAGACTCTTCTCTGCGTGTGCCGAACTCTGTCTCTGGTACGATTATCGACGTCCAAGTCTTTACCCGCGATGGTGTGGAGAAAGACAAGCGTGCGCTTGAAATCGAAGAGATGCAGCTGAAAGAAGCGAAGAAAGACATCACCGAGGAATTCCAAATCCTTGAGGGTGGCCTTCTGGCACGTGTTCGCACCCTGCTGCTGGCAGCCGGTTACAGCGAAGACAAACTGCTGTCGATGGATCGCGAAAAACTGTTCGCACAGACGCTGGACGACGAAGCCCAGCAGAACCAGCTGGAGCAGCTGGCCGAGCAGTACGACGAGCTGAAAGCCGAATTCGATAAGAAGTTCGAGACCAAGCGTCGCAAGATCACCCAAGGTGATGATCTGGCGCCGGGTGTACTGAAGATCGTTAAGGTTTACCTGGCCGTGAAACGTCGCATTCAGCCGGGTGATAAGATGGCCGGTCGTCACGGTAACAAGGGTGTTATCTCGAAGATCAACCCTGTCGAAGACATGCCGTACGACGAGAAGGGCCAGACGGTTGATATCGTTCTGAACCCACTGGGTGTACCGTCTCGTATGAACATCGGTCAGATCCTGGAGACCCACCTGGGTCTGGCAGCGAAAGGTATCGGTGACAAGATCAACGAGATGCTGAAGCAGCAGCAAGAACTGCACAAGTTCCGTGAGTTCCTGCAGAAAGTTTACGATCTGGGCGATACACGCCAGAACGTCGACATTGCTGCCCTGTCAGACGATGAAGTTCGCACTCTGGTTGAGAACCTGCGTGGCGGTCTGCCTATCGCGACACCAGTCTTTGATGGTGCGCCTGAGTCCTCGATCAAAGAGCTGCTGAAGCTGGGTGATTTACCTGAGTCTGGTCAGCTGACGCTGTTTGATGGCCGTACTGGTGACAAGTTTGAGCGTCCGGTAACCGTGGGTTACATGTACATGCTGAAACTGAACCACCTGGTTGATGACAAGATGCACGCCCGTTCTACCGGTTCTTACAGCTTGGTTACTCAGCAGCCGCTGGGTGGTAAAGCACAGTTCGGTGGTCAGCGTTTCGGTGAGATGGAAGTGTGGGCGCTGGAAGCATACGGCGCAGCATACACCCTGCAGGAAATGCTGACTGTTAAGTCGGATGACGTGAACGGCCGTACGAAGATGTATAAGAACATCGTCGATGGCGACCATCGTATGGAACCAGGTATGCCGGAATCGTTCAACGTATTGTTGAAAGAGATCCGCTCGTTGGGTATCAACATCGAGCTGGAAGACGAATAAGCCTAGGTTGGTTACCTATACTTATTAGTTAAACCGGTATAAATATGAAGGCGCCAGCCAACTGGCGCCTTTATGGGTCAACTCCTCACAGGAGCCGAATGTGAAAGACTTACTTAAGTTTCTGAAAGCACAACACAAGACTGAAGAATTTGATGCGATCAAAATCGGTCTTGCGTCACCAGACATGATTCGTTCATGGTCGTTTGGTGAAGTGAAAAAGCCAGAAACCATCAACTACCGTACCTTTAAGCCTGAGCGTGACGGTCTTTTCTGTGCACGTATCTTTGGCCCGGTAAAAGACTACGAGTGTCTTTGTGGTAAATACAAACGCCTGAAGCACCGTGGTGTGATCTGTGAAAAATGTGGTGTAGAAGTTACGCAGACCAAAGTGCGCCGTGAGCGTATGGGTCACATCGAGCTGGCTTCTCCGGTTGCCCACATCTGGTTCCTGAAGTCACTGCCGTCCCGTATCGGCCTGCTGATGGACATGCCACTGCGTGATATCGAACGTGTACTGTACTTCGAATCTTACGTTGTGATCGAACCAGGCATGACCAACCTTGAGCGTAGCCAGCTGCTGAGCGAAGAGCAGTACCTGGACGCATTGGAAGAGTGGGGCGACGAATTCGACGCGAAAATGGGCGCCGAAGCGGTCAAAGCATTGCTGGCCAACATGGACCTGAATGCTGAAATCGAACTGATGCGTGAAGAGCTGGAAGAAACCAACTCTGAAACCAAGCGTAAGAAGCTGACCAAGCGTTTGAAGCTGGTCGAAGCATTCCTGCAGTCAGGCAACAACCCTGAGTGGATGATCCTGTCTGTTCTGCCAGTTCTGCCGCCGGATCTACGTCCGCTGGTACCGCTGGATGGTGGTCGTTTCGCAACCTCAGATCTGAATGATCTGTACCGTCGCGTGATCAACCGTAACAACCGTCTGAAGCGCCTGCTGGATCTGGCTGCGCCTGATATTATCGTACGTAACGAAAAGCGTATGCTTCAGGAGTCTGTTGATGCATTGCTGGATAACGGTCGTCGCGGCCGCGCGATCACAGGTTCGAACAAGCGTCCTCTGAAATCTTTGGCCGATATGATCAAAGGTAAGCAGGGTCGTTTCCGTCAGAACCTGCTGGGTAAGCGTGTTGACTACTCAGGCCGTTCTGTAATCACGGTAGGTCCTTACCTGCGTCTGCATCAGTGTGGTCTTCCGAAGAAGATGGCACTGGAGCTGTTTAAGCCATTCATCTACGGCAAGCTGGAAACGCGTGGCCTGGCCACAACCATCAAAGCTGCCAAGAAGATGGTCGAGCGCGAAGAAGCGGTTGTTTGGGATATCCTGGACGAAGTGATTCGCGAACACCCGGTGATGCTGAACCGTGCACCAACCCTGCACCGTTTGGGTATCCAGGCATTTGAACCAGTGCTGATCGAAGGTAAAGCGATCCAGCTGCACCCATTGGTGTGTGCGGCCTATAACGCCGACTTCGATGGTGACCAGATGGCGGTCCACGTTCCGCTGACCCTGGAAGCACAGCTGGAAGCGCGTGCGCTGATGATGTCGACCAACAACATCCTGTCGCCAGCGTCTGGTGATCCAATCATCGTTCCTTCTCAGGACGTTGTACTGGGTCTGTACTACATGACGCGTGAGAAAATCAACGCGAAGGGTGAAGGTATGTACCTGGCGGGTTCAGCAGAAGCTGAAAAAGCCTACCGTACCGGCAACGCCGAGCTGCACTCTCGTGTGAAAGTGCGTATCACTGAGCACGTGAAAGACGAGCAGGGTAACCTGGTTGCTAACACTCAGCTGGTTGATACCACAGTTGGTCGTGCCATGCTGTGGCAAATCGTACCGAAAGGTCTGCCGTACAGCCTGGTCAACACCGAGGCGCTGGGTAAGAAGCAAATCTCTAAATTGCTGAACACCTGTTACCGTGAACTGGGCATGAAAGAGACCGTTATTTTTGCGGACCAAATCATGTACACCGGTTTCGCGTACGCGGCTCTGTCTGGTGTGTCTGTTGGTATCGACGACATGGTTGTACCAGAAGCGAAATACACCAAGATCGCAGAAGCCGAAGCTGAAGTTGCCGAGATCCAGGAGCAGTTCCAGTCGGGTCTGGTGACTGCTGGTGAGCGTTACAACAAAGTGATCGATATCTGGGCCACTGCCAATGAGCAGGTTGCCAAGGCGATGATGGATAACCTGTCTTTCGACACCGTTATCAACCGCGATGGTGAAGAAGAGCAGCAGAAATCGTTCAACAGCGTCTACATGATGGCCGACTCGGGTGCGCGTGGTTCTGCCGCTCAGATCCGTCAGCTGGCAGGTATGCGTGGTCTGATGGCCAAGCCGGACGGCTCGATCATCGAAACGCCAATCACCGCGAACTTCCGTGAAGGTCTGAACGTACTCCAGTACTTCATCTCAACCCACGGTGCTCGTAAGGGTCTGGCGGATACCGCACTGAAGACAGCGAACTCCGGTTACTTGACTCGTCGTCTGGTAGACGTTGCGCAAGACGTGGTGATCATGTCTGATGACTGTGGTACCCACGAAGGTATCAACATGATGGCGCTGATCGAAGGTGGTGATGTTAAAGAGCCACTGCGTGAGCGTGTACTGGGTCGTGTGGTTGCTGAAGACGTACTGAAGCCAGGAACGGAAGAAGTTCTTGCGCCGCGTAACACGCTGCTGGATGAGAAGTGGTGTGACATCCTGGAAGAAAACTCTGTTGACCAGGTGAAAGTACGTTCGGTTGTTAGCTGTGAAAACGACTTCGGTTGTTGTCGTAACTGTTACGGCCGTGACCTGGCCCGTGGTCACCTGGTAAACCAAGGTGAAGCGGTCGGTGTTGTTGCTGCACAGTCTATCGGTGAGCCGGGTACCCAGCTGACGATGCGTACATTCCACATCGGTGGTGCGGCATCTGCGGCAGCGGCTGAAAACAGCATTCAGGTGAAAAACAACGGTTCTCTGAAACTGCAAAATGCCAAGTTCGTTGTGAACAACGAAGGTAAGCTGGTGATCACCTCTCGTGCGTCTGAAATGACCATCATTGATGAGTTCGGCCGTACGAAAGAGAACTACAAGCTGCCATACGGTTCACACCTGAGCAAGAATGACGGTGAGCATGTGAATGCCGGTGAAGTGGTTGCCAACTGGGACCCACACACCATGCCAATCATCACTGAAGTGGCGGGTCGTGTTCAGTTCGTTGACCTGATCGACGGCGTGACGGTTTCTCGCCAGACGGATGACCTGACCGGTCTGTCGATGATCACGGTACTGGACGCTGCAGAGCGTACCGGTGCGGGTAAAGACATGCGTCCGACCATCAAGCTGGTTGACGAGAATGGCCATGACGTGATGATCGCGGGTACCGAAATGCCTGCACAGTACTTCCTGCCGGGTAAAGCGATTATCCAGCTGGAAGACGGTGCCATGGTTGGTATCGGTGATACGCTGGCGCGTATTCCTCAGGCATCTGGCGGTACGAAAGATATCACCGGTGGTCTGCCACGCGTTGCCGACCTGTTCGAAGCGCGTAAACCGAAAGAGCCTGCTATCCTGGCTGAGATCACAGGTACGGTATCCTTCGGTAAAGAGACCAAAGGCAAGCGTCGTCTGATCATCACCCCTGCTGAAGGGAACGTCTACGAAGAAATGGTACCGAAATGGCGCCAGCTGAACGTATTCGAAGGTGAGAAGGTCGAGAAAGGTGATGTCATCGCCGATGGTCCAGAGGCGCCACACGATATCCTGCGTCTGCGTGGCGTGAACGCTGTTGCTGACTATATCGTGAACGAGGTTCAGGAAGTTTACCGTCTCCAGGGCGTTAAGATTAACGATAAGCACATTGAGACGATTGTTCGTCAGATGCTGCGTAAAGTTACCATCGTGTCTTCGGGTGACTCTGAGTTCCTGCCGGGTGAGCAGCTGGAATACTCTCGCGTGACCATCGCAAACCGTAAGCTGGAATCTGAAGGTAAACTCCCAGCCACTTACGAGCGTGATCTGCTAGGTATCACCAAAGCATCTCTGGCGACAGAGTCGTTCATCTCTGCGGCGTCGTTCCAGGAAACGACTCGCGTACTGACCGAAGCTGCGGTTTCTGGTAAGCGTGATGAACTGCGTGGCCTGAAAGAGAACGTCATTGTGGGTCGTCTGATCCCTGCCGGTACCGGTTTTGCGTACCATCAGCAGCGTCAGCGCCAACGTGATGCAGAGCTTGAGCCAGTTGCACCTCAGGTTGATGCGGAGCAAGCTTCGCAAGATCTGGCGGCACTGCTGAATGCCGGCCTGAACGACGAGCATTAATCTCTCGTTTATCGCATTGATTGAAAAGGGTACCTTCGGGTACCCTTTTTTATTGTCGGTACCATGGCGGGGTGCTTAGCAAAGAAGAGCGCTCAGCAAAACAAAATAGAGATAGCTCTGTAGGTTTCGTATCGACGCGATGCAAATCAGGGGGGACGTTGGGGCGGGAATATGCTGAGAGTTTGACTGGATTTTCGGCGTCATACCACCCAGCCCGATGTGCGCATCAGGCTGGTGGAGGACAGGTTCTGCTTGGGCGATCAGGCCCCGGGCGGACAGGCCAGGCTTTCGCTGATCAGCTCGATTAACTCGTCTTCCAGTTCAAACCGCGACTCGATCAGCTCACCTGTCAGAGACAGATCGGTGTCAAAATCCGGCAGCTCGTCGTCTTCTGCGATATCGCAGTAGCGGTCGGCAAAATTGAGCAGTGGATCTGTGGTGCGGGTGATTTGCGAGTAGAGTGTTGAAATTTCTTCGGTGGGCGAATAACCGGTGGCATTCCAGCGGGCCATGACCATATCATAAATTTTGAAATGACCTTCGGAGATGTAATCGACTAATTGCTGGCTGAACAGTTGCAGCTGGGCTGCGGTGGGGAGTTGACGTTGTTTTTGCTCGAAGGGCGGAAGCCCGGCAAGCTTGCAATAGTCAATCAGGAGTTGTTGCCTGGACATTAGCCAGTGATCAATGACATCGCTGGTGCCGCCCCACTGTTTTTGAACTTGCTCGAATTTACTTAGCATGACCATGCCCTCATGATCGGCCAGTATCAATACTGACGAAACTACAGTTGAATCTCTTTAAAAAGAGACCCTTGTCTGACGGATCGCATCCGTTGATAAGTTTAGATTGCCAGTAAAAATCAAACCCTGCAAGGATGGATGTAACATTGATGTTAAATAACCAAGATGTCGCCTATTGGTGTGTCGTCAAAGATCGCCAGTTATACTTAGAAAATCAAACGCTTCCACTATCTACGCCTGAACAATTAGGGTTTTCGTGCGATCAGGCCCACCTGATTGGTCATTTTCACGATAAACCGGTGTATTGGCTGGAAGTGACTGAAAGCGATGGCGAGGCGCATTTCTACTCCCAAAGGGAATTACTGCATCTCGATGGGGAATTATTCAACCTCGCCGGCAAGGCGACACAGCTGTCGCATATGCTGAGCAGCCAGGCATTTTGTGCCGCCTGTGGGGAGCGCTGCCACCTGGCCGTCCACGAGCTGGCGATGGCTTGCCCGGCTTGCCAGATTCATCATTATCCCCGCTTGTCTCCCTGCGTGATTGTCGCGGTCCGAAAAGACGATCAGGTTTTGCTGGCGCAGCATCCGCGCCATAAAACCGGCATGTACACAGTGATCGCCGGATTTGTTGAGGCCGGTGAAACCCTGGAGCAGTGCGTGGCGCGCGAGGTGAAAGAAGAAACCGGTATTGACGTGACTAATATTCGTTATGTCGCCAGCCAGCCCTGGGCGTTTCCGTCGAACCTGATGATGGGGTTTCTGGCCGACTATGCCGGTGGCGAACTCAAACCCGACTATACCGAGCTCAGTGATGCGATTTGGGCCAGGGCGGATAACCTGCCACCCGTGGCGCCTCCCGGTACCATTGCCCGGACGTTGATCGAGGCGACTCTGGAACTCATGTGATGTTAAAACGGTCAATTTCATAACACCTCGAGGTTGCTTCCTATTCTCACTATTAAGCGTGCTTAGCGGTAGATGTGCCCGGCAGAATCATATACAACAGCGACCATAATTTTGATCGGTGATACGAATTGAGGAAGCTATGAAATATCGTCACATTGCTCTGATTTTATGCTCTATGTCGCTGGTGGGCGGCGCCAACGCAGCCGGGCTCAAGGTGAAAGCCAAGCAACTGGTGTCCCAGGATGTGATTGAAAGCGAGGTCGCCCGGGTCCAGCAAAAGTGTGGGAATGCCGAGCTGAAAGCCAGCATCGACTGGCAAGCCTGGTCTGGATATGACTACCAGGAAGCGCGCGTAGATCCGGTCAACGTGGCGGGCTGGGTTGGCGGTCAGGTCAACAACATCTATGACGATATGGTGGCGTTGTGTACCAAGATTGATCATGCTGAGCTGTATAAAGCGGAATTCAGCAAACTGAAGACACTAAATTTCAGCGGTCAAAGCAAAATCACCGAGCGTGATACCAGCTTTAGCCTATCTCCGGATGGGACTGAGTTGAATATCAAACTCAATGGAAACGGGACCTACAATAGTAAGTTTGCGAAGTTACTGCAGGATGCATGGGGCTGATGGAACGTATGAGCTTTTGTATCCGGGGTGCGGCTATCGGTTTGGCGTTTGTGGCAGTCAGCGCTCAGGCAGAGCCGCAGATCTACTCGCTCGATGAACTCCAGCAACTGGCTCGGCAGCAGGCCTGGACCGAGGTGATCACGCATTTGCAGGATGTCAGTCCGGCAGAGCGTGGAGCGACCTGGCAGGCGCTGGTTGATCAGGCCGGGGTGGCGTTTCTGAAATCGCTGACGGCCACGGTGAGCCTGGAAGATATTATCGGGGTCGGCAAGGGTTTGGCGCTGCAGTATCCGCAGTTGGTCAACAATGGCGAGTTTACCGCGATCTACCTGGCGCAGGCTGAGCAATATTACGCGCCGTGTTATCGCTACGGGAATGCGGCCTGTACCTATGAATATGCTCAAACCTTGGCGCATTTCTCGGCACCGGCGGACCTGCTGTTCCAGCAGGGACAACGGGCGCTGAAGCAGGTTTCATCGACCGCATCGGTCCCGTTCTTCGTGCCAGCCGTGCAGCGCAATGCCAATTACTGTCAAGAGGCGGATGTGGCGAAAGGCGTGCTGGAGACCTTGGCGTTGCCCAAACACCAGCACTATCAGGCGGCGTTGGCGGTCGCGACCCAACACTGCCGGGATCATAAACTGGCAGGGGCTGAGGGGTACCTGAAGCATTCTTCCGAAGTGCAGGAAGCCTTGTGTCCCTCTTACTTGGCTCAGGGGTATGTCTCCGGGATCTCGAAAAAAGTCTGCGAGCTGATTGCGGGCTAACGCGCGCAAGGCGGTCGACGCAGTGAGGTCAGGGTAAAGGAGGCGTGAGCCTCCTTTCTTGATTCTGGTTTCTTGATTCTGGGGCTGTGGCATTTTGCCGGCAGGGTGCTTTGCCGGGTGTGGCCGCCATCGGGCCTGTGCCATCATTGGCCTGTTTTGGGCATAAAAAAACCCTCCGTTCGGAGGGGTAAGGTGCAGTTATCGTGCTCTTTGACGAGCAATATCATTGTTATAGTTGCTAGCGCGCAGATTTTGTACCACGGTGGCGGGTCGGGTCGCAAACCCGGAGGTCGGATTGTTGTGATAAACATGATCTGCTTAACAATCGGGCTCTTTTGTTGCCGACCCGGAGTGATACAATACGCCGCAGAATTTACCCAGGGAGTCCCGAATGAGCGAATTAAAGAATGACCGCTACCTACGTGCGCTGCTGAAGCAGTCGGTCGATTGCACACCGGTATGGATGATGCGCCAGGCAGGCCGTTATCTGCCAGAATACCGTGCAACCCGAAGTGTGGCCGGCGACTTTATGTCCCTCTGCAAAAATGCTGAGCTGGCCAGTGAAGTCACGCTACAGCCGCTGCGCCGTTTTCCGCTGGATGCTGCCATTCTGTTTTCAGATATCCTGACCATTCCGGATGCCATGGGCCTGGGACTGTACTTCGAAGCCGGTGAAGGTCCGAAGTTTGAGCGTCCGATCACTTGTAAAGCGGATGTCGACAAGATTGGCCTGCCGGATCCGGAAGGCGAGCTGCAGTATGTGATGAATGCCGTGCGCCAGATCCGCAAAGATCTGCAAGGCGAAGTACCGCTGATCGGTTTTTCGGGAAGCCCATGGACGCTGGCGACCTACATGGTCGAAGGTGGCAGCTCGAAAGCGTTCACCAAAATCAAGAAGATGATGTACGCTGAGCCGGCGACGCTGCATGCCCTGCTGGATAAGCTGGCTGATAGCGTCATCGAGTACCTGAATGCCCAGATCAAGGCCGGTGCCCAGTCGGTGATGGTATTTGATACCTGGGGCGGCGTGCTGACCCCGCGTGATTACAACGAGTTTTCCCTGCGCTACATGCACAAGATTGTCGACGGTCTGATCCGTGAAAACGACGGTCGCCGTGTCCCGGTCACCCTGTTTACCAAGAACGGCGGCATGTGGCTGGAGCAGATCGCAGCGACGGGTTGTGATGCGGTGGGCCTGGACTGGACCATCAATATCGCGGATGCCAAGCGTCGTGTCGGCGACAAAGTGGCGCTGCAGGGCAACATGGATCCATCCATGCTGTACGCCCAGCCTGAGCGCATTCGCCAGGAAGTGGCGACGATCCTGGAAGGCTTCGGCCATGGCGGTACCGGCCATGTGTTCAACCTGGGCCACGGGATCCACCTGGACGTGCCGCCGGAAAATGCCGGGGTCTTTGTTGAGGCGGTCCACGAGTTGTCCAAGCCGTACCACAAATAACATATCGACACTTCACTGCTGGCCTTCATCGCAGCAGGACTGAGTCATCGTGCTCTGATTGACAGAGACGATTGAAAAGCCCACGCCGTCGCCGGTGTGGGCTTTTTCTTTTCGGGATTATCCCTCGGCAATCCCCAGGTGCTGGTGGACGTATTCGCGGATATAGGGCACCACTTCGGCTTCAAACCACGGGTTTTTCTTCAGCCACAACGTGTTGCGCGGTGAGGGATGGGGCATCGGGATATAACGCGGCGCCCATTGACGCCAGGCTCTGACGGTTTCGGTCAGGGTTTTAGGCTTGTCCGGGAGGTAGCGCTGCTGGGCATACTGACCGACCAGCAGGGTCATCCCGATCGCCGGCAGCAGCGGCCACACCTGCGGGTGCCACTGCGGCGCGCATTCCGGCCGCGGCGGCAGGTCGCCGGATTTGCCTTTGCCCGGATAGCATAGCCCCATCGGCATGATGGCGATTTGTCGGGGATCGTAGAAGGTGTCCCGATCCAGCGCCAGCCA
The DNA here is from genome assembly GCF_025398175.1 of Photobacterium sp. TY1-4. Classification (NCBI taxonomy): domain Bacteria; kingdom Pseudomonadati; phylum Pseudomonadota; class Gammaproteobacteria; order Vibrionales; family Vibrionaceae; genus Photobacterium; species Photobacterium sp. TY1-4. Next base: position 3,358,607 of record NZ_CP099734.1, on the reverse strand, counting down.
GGTGCGCAGCCGATCACCGCTCGGATCGTTCCACGGGATCCCGGTGGCATGGACCCGGGTTCCCGGCGCCTGGCCGACAATCATCAGCCTGGCGCTGCTCGCGGCCTGGATCACCGGTCGTGGGCCGAGCGGGAGATGATCCTTGCAGATCTCGCAGCGGCGTATTTGATCCAACAGGTTATCAAGTTGTTGCGATGCCATGGGGGCTCCCTGGTTTTTCCGGTGAAAGTTAGTAGCCGTGCTCGAAATTGATCAGATGATGCAGTGGCTGCTGTTGGGTATAGCGCAGATAGTTGTCCCGGAATGTCTCGAACACCTGCTCGGGGAAGCTTTCGGCGGCAATATGCGGGGTGACGGTGATCTGCGGGTGCTGCCAGAACGGATGATGCGGTGGCAGTGGCTCTTGGTTGAACACATCCAGAAAAGCATGGGCAACCTGTCCGGCATTAATTGCGGCCAGTAGGCCGGTTTCGCAGAGGCTGTTGCCGCGTCCGACGTTAAAGACAAGCGTCTCACGGCAATGGCTCAGGCTGTCACGGTTGAGCAGCCGATCAGTCTGCGGGGTTGCCGGCAGGGTGGAGACCAGGACATCGGCCTGCGCCAGCGCGTCGGTCAGTTGCGTGAGTGGGTAGATGCGGTCAAAATGCGCCGGCTCGGCACGCCCGCTGCGATTGACGCCAACCACGGTCATCCCCATGGCTTTTGCGACGCCAGCAAGATGGGTGCCGATTGAGCCGGTCCCGAGGATGACCAGGGTGCGCGTAGCGAGTGATGTGTAGGGCAGGGGCTGCCACTGGCCGCGGCGTTGCTGCCGGCGGTACTGGCTCAGGTGGCGGGTATAGTCCAGGGTATAGCCCAGCACATATTCGGCGATCAGTGGTCCGAAATGGCCGCGGATATTGGTGAGCTGATAGTCCTGGCGCAGCTCGGGTTGCATCAGGGCATCGATCCCGGCAAAGGTCGACTGCATCCAGCACAGCGCAGGCAAGTCGGCGAGCATCGGAGCGACCAGAGGCGGGTCGGCCAGGACAATCTCGGCTTCATCCGGGACGTCGGTGAGATGAAGCCCGGGCAGTTGCGCTGCGCTGAGGCGTTGGTGATAGCGCGGCTGTTGTTTCGAGATGATTAGTACCTTGTGCATTCCTTTTTCCTTTTTCCGACGCGGCGAATCAAGTAAAATCCTATTCAAATCACTACCGCAGATGACTCCATGCTAAAGAATCCTGTTCAGCTTCGTCTAGAAAAATTAGAGCCCTGGCAACACATTACCTTTATGGTTTCGCTGTGCGAGCGGATGTATCCGAACTATGCGTTTTTCTGCCGGGAAACTGAGTTTGCCGATGCCCAGAAATACCGCCTGATCCTCGATAGCATCTGGGAGATCCTGACGGTGAAGTCGGCCAAGATCGACTTTGAAAAGCAGCTGGAAAAGCTCGAAGAGCTGGTTCCGAGTGCTGACGACTACGATCTGTATGCGGTGAACCCGGCCATCGATGCCTGTATGGCGCTGGCAGATCTGCTTCATGCGCTGCTGGATCGCGATCTGATGCTGGAGACCCTGGAGAAGTTGAGCTCCCTGTCGGCGGAGACCGTGGCGGATCTGGAATTTGCCCAGACCGGGGAAGCGGTGACGAATGACAACCAGAAAGGCAATGAAGCCGTGTGTGCCGAGTGGGACATGCAGTGGGCGATTTTCCGGGCCCTGAAAGAAGCGGAGAAGCGGGACATTGAACTGATCAAAGGTCTGCGTAAAGAATTGCGTGAAGATGCAATCAGCAACCTGGGCATTGCGCTGTAAAGACAGTCCTGTAGTCTTTAGTTGACACTTCTGGAAAAAGAGCCGTCTGGCTCTTTTTTTATGGCCGGCGTAAGAAGGTGCAGCTGGATATCTTAGTAAATTACTCTGGTATTTTTGTTCTGGTGTAGTCAAATTGACCAGAATGTTATTAGTTCGCTGAAGGAATTCACTTATTTCTCGTCATGGCTTGTCAGGACATTGGCCGGGCGTTTATAACTTTAGGGGTCATCGGGAAGGTGGACCTTCCTGTTTTTTTTACCGTCAGCCGGGATCGGGTATGTCATCAACCGCTTTTACAACTTGCTTGTTGAACCGCAGCCAACGCGCTGTGGCGGCAAACCTGCTCCTCCTGCTCTCTCTGGAACTTATCCGGGGCTGACAGGCCGTACCATTTTTCTGTCAGCCTGAGCTGTGCTGGCAGAGTCGCTCCTTCATCTTGACGTTCCCTTGCTAGTACCTTTCAGGCTGACTCCGACAGAGGAAGACTATGTTAAGTGCACGCAACATCGCCGCTTTGGGCTTTATGACTTTTGCCATGTACCTGGGTGCTGGCAACCTGATTTTCCCCCCGTTTCTGGGCTACCAGGCCGGAGAGCATCTGATCGAAGGCATGATGGGGTTCCTGCTGACCGGGGTTGGCCTGCCGGCACTTGCCTTGGTGATGGTCGCGCTGGTCGGCGGCTCGGATAACCTGACCACAGTGCTGCCGCGTCCGCTGGCCACCAGTTTCTGGGTGATGGTCTTTATCGTCATTGGCCCGGCGTTTGTGATCCCGCGGGCCATTACGGTCGCCTATCAGTTCAGCTTTGCCCCTTTCGTCGGGGAGTCTGCCCTGATCCCGTTCTCGCTGATCTTCTGTCTGGCGACAGTGATGTTCGCCCTGTATCCCGGCAAGCTGGTCGATACCCTGGGGAAATGGCTGACCCCGGTGCTGCTGCTGATCCTGGTGGTGATGGCGGGTGTGGCCTGGTGGTCGCCAGCCGGTGCGCTGAGCGCGGCAACCGGACCGTATGTCTCCGGCGCCCTGGCGGAGGGGCTGACCCAGGGCTATATGACCATGGACGCCTTGGGCTCGATTGGCTTCGGCTGGATCATCTTCCGGGCAATCCAGAGTATGGGGGTCAGCTGCCCGAAAGCGACGGCTAAATATACCCTGATTGCTGCGCTGATGTATGCCATCGCCATGGCGTTGGTCTATATTTCCCTGGCCTACATCGGGGCCACCAGTGTTCATGACGGCCAGGCATACAGCAACGGCGGTGAAATCCTGACGGCCTTTACCACGGCGCGATTCGGCCTGTTCGGCACCCTGCTGCTGGGTGTAGTGATGGTGCTGGCGTGTCTGACCACCGCGATTGGGGTTACGACGGCGGGCAGTGAGTTCTACAGCCGGACCTTCACCCCAGTGTCGTATCGGGGCTGTGTCTGGGTCACCATGGGGGTCTCGGCGCTGGTGGCCAATATCGGTTTGGATCAGTTGCTGGCGATCACCTTGCCGGCGGTGGTTGCGCTGCACCCGGTCGCCATTGCCCTGCTGATGATTGCGCCGCTGCGCCGCTTCCTGTCACCGGTTGGTGTGGTTGGCACCGTGGCGACGGCGTTGGTTTTCGGCGCCCTGGATGCACTGCATATTCTCGGCGGCATGCCGGCTGAGCTACAGGCAGTGCTGAGCCGCGAACTACCCTTGTACGGCTATTATGCGGGCTGGGTGGTGCCGACCGCTTTGATGCTGAGTGCCGCGGTGGTTGCCAAACAGCTGAAAAGCCGGGGGCTTGCGGTTGCGGTCGATCGGTCGCGAGGCTAAGTCGCGGTTAGGTTAACGAGAGAAATCAAAAAGGGGCCGCAGGGCCCCTTTGTTGTGATCCGGATGGATTGTGATGGATACAGGCGATAGCGGATTAGGCCTCGTCGTCCTTGCTTTCAATCACGCCATGGAGCTTCTTCCATCGCTCCCAGCGCTGGAACGCCAGCTGCTGCATGTCGGTGTTCTTATCGGCCTCATCGACAATCTCTTCGCCGACCAGGTGTTCAAAGATATCTTCCATGGTCACCAGACCCTGAACCGTACCGTATTCATCGACCACCAGAACCAGTTGCGAGCGCTCTTTCATCAGCTGCTCGAACGCTTTGGGGACGCTGACAGTATTGAGCACCACCGGCAGCGGGCGCATCAGGGTACCGAGTTCATTGTTGCCGCGTCCGGCCTGACTTTCGGCGAACAGCTCCAGGCGGTGGACAAAGCCGAGGATATTATCCTTCTGCTCGCTATAGACCAGTGGCCGCGAAAACGGGCTGTCCTTGTGCTGAGAGAGAAACTCGTTGATCGGCTGCTCGGCTTCAACCCGGAACAAGACCGGACGCGGGGTCATGATCTTGGTGATATTCACTTCGCGGAATTGAAGCAGGTTGGCCAGAATTTTCGACTCGCCTTCGGCCAGCTCACCGGATTCCTTGGCCAGCATCGCCATCGCAGACAACTCGTCACGCAGCTTCGGTGGCTGGTGGCCATGCGACAGGCGGCGGGTGATTTGCTCGGAAACCCAGACAAATGGCGTCAGCGCCCAGACCATCCAGCGCAGGACACTGGCAGACGCCGGAGCCAGTTGGCGCCAGTAGGTGGCCCCGATGGTTTTCGGGATGATTTCGGAGAACAGCAGGATACCAATTGTTAACACGCCGGAGAACACACCGAGCCACTGACTGCCGAATACCACAGCGGCTTGTGCACCGGCCGTCGCTGCCCCGATGGTATGGGCAATGGTATTGAGTGTGAGGATCGAGGCCAGGGGGCGATCGATATTATCTTTCAGGGCTGCCAGACGGGCGGCCGACGGGTGGCCTTGCTGACGCAGGGTCCCGATGTAGCTCGGCGAAATGCTGAGCAGAACGGCTTCAAGAACCGAACAAATGAACGAAACACCAATCGCAATCGCGACGTAAATCGTTAGGAGTATCATGCTTACCTTATGAACAAACAACAGAGTGACGGTTATATTAATCGGTGCGACGGGGAATAAATACAACTATTTCCGCCGGCCGGTAAGTAACATTTTGTGAACTTGCGCTCAGTTTATGGTTAAAGAGCCCGCACCTAGCCACATCATAGCTGACAAACCTTTGCCACACGGGCTTCTTTTGAATTAGAGTTGATGCGTCTTAAGAAAAACCTTAGAAGGGAAACCTAATGAACAAGACCCAACTGATTGACCTGATCGCTGAAAAGGCAGATCTTTCTAAAGCTCAAGCGAAAATCGCCCTGGAGTCGACTCTGGACGGTATTGCTGACGCGCTGAAGGAAGGTGACCAGGTTCAACTAATTGGCTTTGGTACATTTAAAGTAAACCACCGTGCTGCGCGCACTGGCCGTAACCCACAAACGGGTCAGGAAATCCAAATCGCTGCAGCAAACGTTCCTGCATTTGTCGCAGGTAAAGCACTGAAAGACTCAGTGAAATAATCTATACTCCGCCAGATAACGCATCTGGCGGAGTTTTTGTTATGAAACGTCTCATTCCTTTAGTTTTCCTCTCCCTCCTGACTGGATGTGAAACCACTTCCGTATCCGATACCGTCATCTCCCCGATCTCGACACACGCGACCGGCTATCAGCAAGGCGCCAAGACAACATTGTACTGGTATACCTCGCAACAAAACCAACCGGTGAAACTGGCGGAAGTCGTGACGGCTGAGCATAGCGAGCGCTATGAGTCCGAATATCGCTGGCGAGACGGCAAGCTGCGTGAAATCAAGCGTCAGGGGACCCGGCTGGGCGATGAGCATTATCTGGTGCCGTTTACCCTGCACCTACGCTATGACGCCGAGGGACAAGCGGTCTACCAGCGTTTTACCCAGGATGGCAGCGTGTTGCCGTTGTCTGATGTCGAGCTGTATGCTCCGATCCGTCAGGTCGATGCGGCACTGCGGGTGATCGCGCAGCAGCGCAAGGCCGGATTGAGCTTAGTGCAGGGCTACTGGCAGCAGCAGCACATGATCCTGTGCGGCGAGCAGCGGGCCAAGTCGCTGACGTTTAACACGGTCGCGGCGCAGGCGGCGGCCTCCGGGCATGATCGCGCCACAGGCTATATGGCCCTGACCGGTAAAGTCCGGCGCGACAGCATCGAAGCCAGCCAGGTACTGTTGCTGGCCGATAACAGCCAGCAGTGTCTGGTGTCGCCGGTGTTGCTGGATCCCCAATAGTCCCGCTGCGGCCAGACGATCAAAAAACGCGCTGAAATCAGCGCGTTTTTATGGTGTTCATCCACGAAGGATGACGGGATTACTGCTCGCGGGCGATCGCACGGTAGCCGATGTCCTCACGGAAGAACATGCCGTCCCAGCTGATTTGCTGCGCCAGCGCATAGGCACGCTGCTGCGCCGCAGACACACTGTCGGCCATCGCTGTGGCACACAGGACCCGGCCGCCGTTGGTCACCACGTTGCCGTCCTGCATGCAGGTACCGGCATGGAAGACTTTCTCACCTTCGGTGTTTTGCGTTGGCAGGCCGGAAATCACATCGCCTTTATTGTAGCTGGCCGGATAGCCGCCGGCAGCCAGCACGATGCCGATCGAGGCGCGCGGATCCCACTTCGACGCCATGGTATCGAGCTTGCCGTCAATCGCTGCCAGACACAGCTCAACCAGATCCGACTGCATGCGCAGCATGATCGGCTGGGTTTCCGGATCGCCGAAACGGCAGTTGTATTCAATGACTTTCGGGGTGCCGTCGGCCATGATCATCAGGCCGGCATACAGGAAGCCGGTGTACGGCGCGCCTTCGGCAGCCATGCCGCGCACCGTCGGGTAGATCACCTCGTCCATCACCCGCTGGTGGATCGCCGGTGTCACCACCGGGGCTGGGGAGTAAGCGCCCATACCACCGGTATTTGGTCCGGTATCGCCGTTGCCGACCCGCTTGTGGTCCTGGCTGGTGGCCATCGGCAGCACGTTTTCACCGTCAACCATGACGATGAAGCTCGCCTCTTCGCCGTCGAGAAACTCTTCAATCACCACCCGGTGACCGGCTTCGCCGAAGGCGTTGCCGGCCAGCATGTCGCGCACGGCGGCTTCAGCTTCTTCTTGCGTCATTGCCACAATCACGCCTTTGCCGGCAGCCAGGCCGTCGGCTTTAACCACGATTGGCGCGCCTTTTTCGCGCAGGTACGCCAGCGCAGGCTCAATCTCGGTAAAGTTCTGGTATTCCGCTGTCGGGATCTGGTGGCGGGCCAGAAAATCCTTGGTGAACGCTTTAGAGCCTTCGAGCTGGGCAGCGGCTTCGGTCGGACCGAAAATCGGCAGGCCTGCGGCACGGAAGGCATCCACCACGCCGATCACCAGTGGTGCTTCCGGACCAACGATGGTCAGGCCAATCTGGTTGTCCCGGGCAAAATTAACCAGCCCCTGGATGTCTTCGACGCCGATGGCGACGTTTTCCAGCTTCGGCTCCAGCGCAGTCCCGGCATTGCCCGGTGCGACGTAGACAGTTTCAACCTGAGGGTTTTGCGCGGCTTTCCAGCCCAGGGCGTGCTCGCGGCCGCCGTTGCCGATGATCAGAACTTTCATGTTTTCATCCTTATCGCGTCGCCATTTTTCTGGTTTCGGTGTCAAGCGTACTCATTTATCGGCATAAACTCCGTGCGCTTTCCTTGAACTCAAAAAAATGGCTTTGCGCTAAATGCGTAAAAGTTGCTAAAAATAACGCTCACAACAACGAGTGAGCTTAAATTAAATAACACCCAGGCCCCGGTGAACGGGGCCTGGGTGTGAATATGGGGTTTAGTGACGGAAGTGGCGCATGCCGGTGAAGACCATCGCCATGCCGTGTTCGTCAGCGGCGGCGATGACTTCTTCATCGCGCATCGAGCCACCCGGCTGAATCACGCAGGTGATCCCGGCTTCGGCGGCGGCGTCGATGCCGTCACGGAATGGGAAGAAGGCATCGGAAGCCATCACACTGCCGGCGACTTCCAGGTTCTCGTCCGCGGCTTTGATCCCGGCAATCTTCGCTGAGTAGACGCGGCTCATCTGTCCGGCGCCAACGCCGATGGTCATGTTGCCTTTGGCGTAGACAATGGCGTTGGATTTGACATATTTCGCCACTTTCCAGCAGAACAGGGCGTCACGCAGCTCTTCCTCGCTTGGCTGGCGCTGGGAAACCACTTTCAGGTCGTCCAGACCGACCATGCCCTGATCGCGGTCCTGAACCAGCAGGCCGCCGTTGACGCGTTTCACATCGAAGCCGGTGGTTTTGGCAGACCACTCACCGCATTCCAGTAGGCGAACGTTCTTCTTCGCTGCCACGACGGCGATAGCTTCTGCGGATACGCTCGGGGCGATGATGACTTCCACAAACTGACGCTCGACAATGGCTGTGGCCGTTGCGGCATCCAGCTCGCGGTTGAAGGCGATGATGCCGCCGAAAGCTGACGTCGGATCGGTTTTGTAAGCACGATCATAGGCTTCCAGGATATCGCTGCCCAGCGCGACACCACACGGGTTGGCGTGTTTGACGATCACACAAGCGGGCTGGTCAAACTCTTTGACACACTCCAGCGCCGCGTCGGTATCGGCAATGTTGTTGTAAGACAGGGCTTTACCCTGGATCTGACGGGCCGTGGCGACCGAGGCTTCTTCCGGCTGCTGCTCGACGTAGAAGGCGGCGGCCTGGTGGCTGTTCTCGCCGTAGCGCATGTCCTGCTTCTTCTCGAACTGCTGGTTAAAGGTGCGCGGGAATTTCGATTCTGCATCACCTTCTTTGTTCTCGCCGTAAGACGGCACCATGGTGCCGAAATAGTTGGCAATCATCCCGTCGTAGGCCGCCGTGTGTTCAAACGCAGCAATGGCCAGGTCGAAACGGGTGGCCTGGGTCAGTGAGCCGTCGTGGCTTTCCAGCTCAGACAGAATTCGGTCATAGTCGTGGGCGTTGACCACAATGGTCACGTCTTTGTGATTTTTCGCTGCTGAACGCACCATGGTCGGACCGCCGATATCGATGTTTTCGACCGCATCTGCCAGGGTACAGTTCGGATTGGCAACGGTCTGGGCGAACGGGTAGAGGTTCACCACCACCATGTCAATCGGGTCAATGCCGTGCTCAGCCATGATCGCATCATCCTGGCCGCGGCGACCCAGCACGCCACCGTGTACTTTCGGGTGCAGGGTTTTCACCCGGCCGTCCATCATTTCAGGAAAGCCGGTATAGTCGGAAACTTCGGTGACTTTGATGCCTTGTTCGGCCAGCAGGCGGGCGGTGCCACCGGTCGACAGGATATCCACACCACGGTTGGCAAGAGCTTGTGCGAATTCAACAATTCCAGTTTTGTCTGATACGCTGATCAGCGCACGGCGAATAGGACGAGCGTTTTCCATTGTGACCATCTCTTTTGTACACGGGGAATATTTGCCAAAAGCCGGCTCGTATCAGCCGGGTTTTGGCAAATACCCTCAGTCAGGTAGAATCGACCCATAGGCGGTATCTCCGGGCAGGGATCCCCTGTGTCGATGGCGCCTATCTTACATCATTTCGCCTGTTGCGCAAACGTTTGCTTTTTCTTGTGGCAGGCAGGATGACTTTCTCATGGTGCCTCTGGAAAGGAAAAGTCGGCTATGTACATGATTGGGCAACTGGCCAAGCTGTGTGAGGTTAGCAGTGATACCTTACGGTTCTACGAAAAGAACGGTTTGCTGACCCCGGCGGGGCGGAGTGATTCCGGCTATCGTTTGTATAACGAAGCCAGCCTGAAACAGATTAGTTTTATCCTGAAAGCCAAAGAGTTGGGGCTGAGCCTGGACGAGATCCGCGAGCTGTTGGACATTCGCCTGGAAGCGACCGAGCATAGCTGCGCCGAGGTCAAGGCGATCACCTCAGCCAAGCTGACGCTGATCGACAGCAAAATTGCTGAGCTGACCCGGATTCGCACGGCGCTGAAGAAAATCAATGATGCCTGCTGTGGCCATGATGACGACAATGCCAGCCATTGTTCGATCCTCGAAGCCCTGGCGGCGGGGGATAAAGCTTCGTGAATCCGGCAGGCCTTGCGCCTGCCGGACCGGGCGTTTATGCAAATTCCATCACAATCCGACCGTTAATCTCCCCTTTTTCCATCTCGGCAAAAATCGCGTTAATGTCTTCCAGCGGTTTGACCTGGGTAATGGCCTTCACCTTGCCCTCGGCGGCAAATTGCAGACACTCCTGCAGATCTTTCCGGGTGCCGACGATCGAGCCGATGATTTTCACCCCGTTCAGCACGGTATCAAAAATCGGGATCGGCATCTCATCCGGCGGCAGGCCAACCAGCACACAGGTGCCGCCGCGGCGGATCGACTTATAGGCTTCTTCGAAGGCCGGCTTCGACACCGCGGTGCAGACCACCCCGTGCACGCCGCCGACCAGGCGCTGTACCGCCGCTGAGGGCGATTCCTGCATGAAGTCGATGGTATGGGTGGCGCCAAGCTCTCTGGCCAGCGCCAGCTTCTCTGCACCGGTGTCGATGGCAATCACATTCATGCCCATGGCCACCGCATACTGGATGGCCAGGTGGCCCAGCCCGCCGGCACCGACAATCGCCACCCATTGCCCCGGTTTCACCCCGGTGACTTTGAGGGCCTTGTAGGTCGTCACCCCGGCGCAGAACAGGGGCGCAGCATCGACATAGTTCAGGCCGTCGGGGATCTTGATGGCGTAGTCGCCATGCGCCAGGCAATATTCGGCATAGCCGCCATCAACCGAGTAACCGGCATTGTGCTGATCCAGGCACAGGGTTTCCTGGCCGTCGAGGCAGTAGTCACAATGGCCGCAGGCACTGTAGAGCCATGGCACGCCGACCCGATCGCCAATTGTCAGGTGATGGATTTCGCTGCCGACGGCAACAACTTCGCCCACCCCTTCATGGCCGGGGACCAGCGGCATTTTCGGCTTCACCGGCCAGTCGCCGTGACAGGCATGCAGATCGGTGTGGCACACGCCGCAGGCATGGATTTTCACGAGCACATCGCGGGCTTTGACCGCCGGAACCGGGATGTCTTTGATCACCAACGGTCCTTTGAACTCACTGACGACAGCAGCTTTCATAATCTCTCCTGAATGAGGTTCTTGAATGGATGTAAGTGATAATTATTATCACTTGTAGGTGGTATTGTATGTGATCCGGCTCATAGTGATGGGGGATGTCGAGTCACTGTTGCCGGGGTTGTTCCTGAACTTGCGATCCAGTGCGTGCATCGAAGCCGACGAGGTCAGGCCCGGAAAGCGTTGCGGCGTATCACTTCCGAATCGCGTCGGTATTTTTTGCTAGGGGCGGACTCGTAAATGTGATAGCGTCGAGAAATGAAGATGTTACGGAACTTAGATAAGGAAAATCATGTTGAACGTGAATGAATATTTTGAAGGCAAGGTCAAGTCCATCGGATTTGAGAGCGGTGGCGAGCGTGCCAGTGTCGGCGTCATGCTGCCGGGCGAATATACGTTTGCGACTGCTGCGCCGGAGCGGATGACGGTGGTCAAAGGGGCCATGACCGTGAAGTTGCCGGGTCATATTGACTGGGAAACTTACTATGCCGGTGATGATTTTGAAGTCCCGGGCGATGCGTCTTTCCATGTCAAAGTCGAGAAAGAAACCGCCTACCTGTGTGACTACCGTTAATTCAAATGGTAAGCGTCTGCGGTGATGCCAACAGGGTGGGGTAACCCTCCGCCAGCTTATGTAGTCAATAGAATACGCAGTCAACAGTACACGCAGCCAACAGCATCAGTGAAGCGGTCCGCTGACGGGGCGAGCCCGGAGCCGGGCCAGAAATGCAAAAGGCAGAAACCGAAGTTTCTGCCCTTATTTATTCTGTCTGCTTCCGGGGAAGCCGGCAATCAGTTCATGCCGTATTATCATTTTTAGTGTTTTGCCCTGTCTGAGGTTGTCCGAAATCTTGTCATTTTCCTTTTCATTATCAGTAATCTATAATTGATTTGTGTTCTGGGGTGTCTGGGTTTTTTCGGGTTGTTACAGTGATCTCGGTGTACATATGGGGGTACATATTCGGTGATATGTACACGCTGGAGATGAGGGTGATGGGGCGATGAACAAGCTGTTTGATAAAAACCTGAAGGCAGCGCTGAATAAGCCGCGAGATAAAACGGTCGTGTTAAACGATGGCGGTGGGCTTGGCGCGCGAGTGTCTCCCTTAGGCAAGGTCCGATGGCAATACCGATACAAGATTGACGGAAATGGGAAGCGCCTCGATCTTGGGGATTATCCGGAAGTTTCTCTGGTCAAAGCGAGAGAGACGGCAAGGCAGTGCCGGGAGTGGCTGGCTGAAGGGTATGACCCTAAGCTTCAGCGGGCGATACAGCGGAATCAAACGCTCAAGCCCGTGACTGTCAAAGATGCCCTAGAGTATTGGCTGACCGAGTACGCAGAAGAAAACCGAGCCAATGCCTCTAAGCACCGCGCTCAGTTTAAGCGGCATATCTACCCTTATATCGGTGACTATCCATTGAGCCAAACGGAGACACACCATTGGCTTGAGTGCTTTGATCGAGCTCGAAAAGGGATTCCGGGTAAAAGGCGTCCAGCGCCTGTTGCTGCTGGATATGTATTACAAAATGCAAAGCAGGCTCTGCGCTTTTGTCGGGTACGGCATTATGCCACCAGCAGAGTTTTAGATGATTTGGTCGTAACGGATGTTGGCAAAAAACAGCAAAAAAGAGATCGCTATTTAACCGATCAGGAACTTGGTGATGTTTGGCGCTTGTTTCATGATGAGCGCTATTTACGATATTATCGTCATTTAATCCGGTTGTTGATGGTCTTTGGTGCAAGGACACAAGAAGTTAGGTTGTCAAAATGGGATGAATGGGACTTTGAGTGTTTAATCTGGACTGTTCCTAAAAGTCACTGTAAGACAAATATCAAGATTACCAGGCCAATACCTGAGCAACTGAAGTCTTGGCTTTTGGAGTTAAAAGCAGCAAATAAAGAAAATGACTATGTGCTTGGCGAGTTGAAGAAGCCTGAAGCTGTTAGCCAAACAGGTGGGCAGTTTTGGAAACGTCTTGGCCACAAGGAACCATGGACATTACATGACTTGAGACGTACTTTGGATACTCGTATGAATGATCTTGGTATTGCGCCACCTTATGTTGTTGAGCAGCTTCTTGGCCATACGATGCCGGGGATCATGGCTATTTACAACAGAAGCCAGTACTTACCTGAGAAGGCTGAAGCTTTAGATAAGTGGGTTGAGTGGTTAGAGTTGATCTCCACTCAACCGCACAATGTTGTACTTATGCGCGCTTAAAAATATAAAGTTGTTTATATATAAGTACGATGGGAGCTATTTTCTCCCATCTGATAGTAGAAATGCTATGCGGTTTGAGGCGGCGGAGTGAGCTTTTTATTCACAATGTCTGCAATGCGGTACTCATAATCATGGTAGCTATCTAAGTATTGTGGATCAACGTGGTGGCATTCGATGATGTTGAAATCAATTGCTCTTCCTGATGAATCCTTGCGCTTAGTGTTGTATTTGAAAAATGAGTCATAACGGTTTGGAGCTACGCCTTCGAACGGTTCAAATACCACTTTATTTGGTTCTGTGCTATCAGTTATAGCATCTCCATGAAGTTGCATTGCAAGACTTTTTTCATAAGGTTCAATGTAAACAACACGTGTGATACCCGCGGCTACTATGTGCCTAGCGCAGTTGTGACATGGATAAGTTGTACAGTAAAGTGTTTTATCTTGAGAGCTACATGATGCTTTTCTAGCTAGGCTAGTAATTGCATCCATTTCAGCATGAATTGCGCGAGAGTATTCGATAATAGATTTAGCTTTAGTTTCATTGATAATACTATTAGCTAATTCTTTAGCCCTATGTCCTGGGATGTTATTGCTAATCAGTACGTTTTCAATTTCAGCTTCTAGCATTTGTTTATGTTTATCATTAGAACAGCGTTTTTGATGGATGCATCGAAAATCACCTGTAGAGTTAGCATTATAGAGGCCTCCTTTATATTTTGGGACATCATTGCACCCAGTGGCTATGATTTGCCCGGTGTCATCCATGATAGCGGCACCTACTTGTCGAGATAGACATGCTGACTTTAAGGACTCTGAGTATGCTGCAAATAGGCCTATTTCATCATAAGTCGGTGTTATCCCTACTTGTCCATGGATGAGGTTTACAAACCTACTGACGGATTCTCTCATTAGCTTACTTTGATTGGAGAGGTTTCTGATAAAATAATCAGCACTATAAAGAGCTTTCTCTACTTGTTGACCATGTGGGTCATCAGCTTTGCGATCTCTTCTTATTAGTTCGTCAATGTGTGAAGCATCTATTTGTTCATCACTTAAGTTAACTCTTCGTTCCTTTTCTGTTCTGATAAGGCCAATTTGGTAAAAGTTGTTTGGATATACCGTTCGGAGAAGGCTAATCTCGTCGGGATGCTTCAGTTGGTCAATAATGTATGCTACTTTTAGGTCAGTTTTTACGATTTCCCCTTCATCTGAATCCGTACCAAAGTGTTTATCTCTAAATACAGTGATGGCATTAATAGCAACTTCAGCTAAAAATGTATTTTTGTGCTTCTCTCGAAGTACATCGCCAGCATCTTGTAGAGCTTTGTATCGCTCATAACCCCTTAAATTAGATAGATTCCCACCGGAAATATTACTTATGTGATCACTAATTCTAATATGATGAATGGTGTACCCAGAGGCTGTTAGTACACTGCTCAAGGTTTCTTTTAGTGCTTTCACACCGGAACCAATAGCACCACAAAGTCCGATAACTAGCTCTTGAGAACGCCTGTTCTGGATGTGTTTGGTCGTATTTTCTGGTGTTAAGCTATCTGATGGTGATGCTTGGGAAGGGGCAACAGCTACTACTTGCATTATACATCTCTCATATCAAACAGGGTTCATTAATCCCTGTAGACTATAAGAGTAACGCTATTCGGCAAGTTACCATTTTAGTTTTTTTGCAGCCGCTAACACATTTTTCTGAGATTTCTCACTTTTTCGGTCTCTAGAGCCAATAGACACGACATTAGAACTACAGTTGGTATCACTCTGCTTTACAGTTTTAGTTTCTTTTTCCTCATGTTTTATTAGAGATAGCATAGTGAGCCCTACTTGCTGGGGGTGAGATAATAGGTTGCGAATTGTACAGCTTTCGTACATCAATTCAATATCAATTTAGCTTAAAAAATTTTCTTAGTGAAGAAGAAACTCGAAAAATGGGATGTGAATAGATTTTTTTTAACTAGCTGAATTAAAAGGGTTTTATATCTTCGTTGCTGTATGTCGTATGTTGCTTGTGAAAGAGGCACTATATGTGGTGGTTTAATACAAGATAGGTCACTGTTGCTATCATCTTTCGGCTGAGAGACAAACGGACAATTTGTTGCCGAGGCGCATGAAGTGTCATTAACCGATTTGGCGGGTCATATACATTTCCTATGCTGTTGAAGCGCAGCATCGTCTGTTCCGTAAACAGGTCAACCTCAAGGCAGTTTCGCTTACGAGACCAACTTTCGGAAGCTGCTTGCCTCTGGGAAGCGAGCACCCGATGCAGAATTGAAATCTGGCTAAATTTCAGTTGAGTACCCACTTCCCGGGCGGGAGCTATCCCTATGTGGATTTGTGATTTACATTGACAAAGAACTATCAAATCCTTTGTGGCTTCATGCTGTGGTGTAACCTTGTTTAGGATCGTTCTTATATTGCGGAAATGCTAGACAAAGACGTCCTTCATCAACTAATTTTTTGAGGTACTGTTGCCTGAGTGCATTAGGGTTGCGATTAACAATTTCACCAAGAGAAGAGACGGAAACGTAATGTTCTCGACATACTTCTAAAATGGCATTTTCCATAATATCTTTTGAAAGACGGGCTTTGTTTCTAGGCTTTTCTGCTCGGAGGAATAGCTCTTGCTGATAACTTGGTTCCAGTTTGTCTACAGAGTCAATATAAGGTTTGTCGAGATAACCATTTAATAGACGACCATATCGGTCACGTTGACTCTCTTGTTGTGTGCTCTTATGTGTGAAGTTGTTGCTGTTATGTGCGGAGCTTTGCTCGTTATATGTGGAGTTCTGCTCGTTATGTGTGGAGCTTTCTGTTGAGTTTAACATATTAACGTTTGAAGCAGATGCAAAAACTTCATCTGGGGTCGGAAGAGATACGCCAGGAAGAGTATAGGATTTCTGTTTTTGCTCTCCATTAGAAACCAGAAAGCCTTTGTGCTCTAGTCGAGGTAAGGCTAGGGTCACTTCTCGAGAGTGCTTGGTAGTCAGCTGACAAGCTCGTTCATGGTTGATCCACCCTTCCACAGCAGCGGTTGTCACAATAAGTTGTTCAAAGTCATCTAGTTTGTTAAATCTATCACCAAACTGCTGGTGTAAGAGTTCACGAATGTCATCTGGGATTAAACTAGCTGTAGATAACTCTAATAATGTTTGAGCTGGTGGCATTTTCTCCCAGAGCTTTGGAGTGCGCCAGTTTACGGATTTCCACCCACTAAAGATTTTTGGCATTCCAGAACCAGCCCGCTCACCTAAGCCTATCAGAAGAAACATCTGATGTAGCAGACGGTTGCGACAATCACTGGTTCCCCCTGCAATTACCTCTTCCAGAGGTATTCGCATTAGACCGGGGTTTCGAAAACCGAACATATCCGGCCGCTTTACGACTAAAATAGAAACGCGATCAGAAAAGTCTGCATGGACGATGCAATTTACTAATGCTTCACGAAGTGCGATGTGAACAGGAGTATCAGCTTTGCGTTGCCCTTGTTCTAGCTTGAATGGTACTTTGAGGTCGGCTGTAAGCTTTTGGTATACTCGGCGATAAAAATCAAAGAGGTTGCCAGACCAAGTGCCATCAGGGCAGACACGATCAATCCATCGTAGTTCAGTTTTGGCTTCGGGGCGCTCTTGATAATCAACAAAGTAATTAGGCGCTGCTGCTGTAATAGCTTCCCAATTACCGAACATTAGTGGCTTTGTTGATCAAATCAGGAAAACAACAGATCGACCCAATTTAAGCCATGTTTTAGCTAACTTTACGAGTTACGGGCATGCCGAGCCCTGTTAACTTGTTCAACGCACGGACGGCAGCAAGCGCTTCTCCGACCTGAGCGTTGTAATCACGCAGGCTTAAAGCTGAACCAAGCAGTCGCTTATATCTCGACATCGCCGTTTCCGAGATTGAGCGACTGTGGTAACCACTGGTCTTTTTCCAGTGTTCATTGCTACCGTGAATACGCTGGTTTGCAACCGCAACATTTCTGGGGTGACCGTGCTCCCAGTATGCTGCTCCAGTTCTGGGAGGGATAAGGGGCTGTGCTTTCTTCCGTTGAATCGCTTGATAGCACAGCCTGGTATCATAAGCGCCGTCACCTGATATCGATTTGATCTTACGATAAGTTTGGTTAAGTAATGTTGGCATGACCTCACCATCGGTGACGGTTGATAACGAGAGTTCTGCGCAGATAATTTGGTGGGTATCAGCATCAACAGCAAGATGGAGCTTTCGCCAGACACGACGTTGTTCTTTGCCATGCTTTTTCATTTTCCACTCACCTTCGCCGAATACTTTCAGGCCAGTTGCGTCAATAGCTAGATGACGAATTTCACCCCGAGCAGGCATTTTGATAGGGATATCGACCGTTTTCGCTCGCTTGCTGATGCTGCTGTAGTTCGGGCATGTTAGTGGTACTTTCATCAGAGAAAACACCGAGTTCATGAAACCTTGAACAGCACGAAGTGACAGGTTGAATAGTCGCTTCACCATGAGAGCAGTCATGATCGCAGTGTCTGAATATTGATAGCCGCGTCCACGGTTACCGTGATGTTCAGAGCATAACCAGCCGCTTATCGCTTCTTCGTCGATCCAGAATGTCAGCGAGCCGCGGTTAATCAGTGATTGGTTGTACTCTTTCCAGTTATCTGTTCGGTAAGTGCTTTTTCCCATGAGGGTGGCCTGTCAGTAAACGTCACAAGATCAGATCACTGACTGCAAGAAAAGTTCACGCCGATTTAGTCAACAAAGCCAACATTAGTATGCCTGCTATGGTGATCCCTTGCTTGCCTGTTTCACGGTCTTTTCGCCATCCACCTATCTTTTTGAATAATTCGAAGAGTTCATATTCCAGGTATGGATGCTGAGGGCTATGTGCCGCGAGTAGGTTGCGGTAGGTTTTCAAGCTATCCATGTTGATATCGTCAGCAAAACTGTAATGATCCGAAAGGATTTCATTATCGCGACTGTCATGGAGCTGTTCAGCCAGCATGCGCTTGACTGTTTCATCGTCACAGCGACGATCGCCTTCGTGCATACGCAAGTAAGTATTTCCGAAAGGCGTTTTCTTCAGATGAACGGGCTTTTGCTTGCGAGATGCTGGTGGAACGTGAATAGCTAGTACAGGCTTACCCTGTAGTATTACATGTTGTACATCCTGATCGGATATTACATTGCTACTGACTTTGTCGCGATCATTGAGTTGATTGAAAAGGTCTGTTTTCACTTTTTCGGGTTCGACGACGCCAACCGGAGCGAATTCACTATGTTTTTCTTGTACACCGAGTATAACCCAGCCACCACGCCCATTGGCCATGGCCGAGTAGGATGACCAGAAGTCTTTGGGTAATGCACCTTTACCGTCTTTACCACCAGCCAGTTTGAACTCGACTTGGTCAGACTCAACTAGGGTTTTAAGGTCTAGGATATCCTCGATGGTTATGTTCATTTGCTCACCGCTGCGTATGGTGGTTTCTTTCAACTTGATGATGCCGAATATGATACTGGTTTTTCAACGTACGGTCTGCTGATGAAACAACAGATTGTATGAAATCTGTCGTGACGACCAACTGAAATAGTCTTGGTGTCTTGCGTGATATTCTTTTACCAATTATCCAGATAACCTCTATCAGCGGCTGACAGCTGCCTGAAAAACTTATGGAAGGCAATCATCGGAGCATATACATGAAACGCCAGATGAAGTGCATGGGTTTCTTTGATGTGGTCACCTTCAGTCTGTTAGATATGACACTTGTTTTATCGAGCTAATTGTAGTTGATGGGTACAACGAAACACCCACCAGCGTTTCTAATTGAGTAAATCGCTGGTGGATTCGAATTTTTTATTATTTAGTTGCAAGGGCTATTTTGTTGAAGATGGAATGCTTGTGCAGCCATTGCAGCAGATACTCCCTTTGTGGGGAGCTTAAGTCTCTGAAATAAGCCTGAGGCATCACCATAGGAGCGTAAACCGTAAAGCTAAGATGCTGGTGGTTATATTCTTGATAGTAACGATCTAGAGCGGTTTGGATCATGATGAAATCGGCTGCACTGGTACACTCCCCTATATGGTATTTGAGCATCTCTAACGGAATGCGGTCTTGTTCAATAATGCTGAATACATGCTGCCAATCAATTGGTTTGGTGTTCATTGCTTCGGAAAGCTTGTGGTAGCAGTTTGTTGCACGTATCAGATATTCCTGCGCTACGGGTTCTCCAAAGTGCCAGCCCGGAAAAATCTTGAGGGCATTGACTCTCGATGTCATTTTTCCTTGTTCTGTTTGTGCTCCGCTTGAACGCCCGCCGTGTAGTTTGCAGCGGCCATTGCGTTTGTTGCCTCTTCGTTTGCACGGCGTACCGCTTCGTGTTTTTGCGCCGCATAGGGGGAGGCTAGTTAACTTGAATCGTGTCATTACTGTTCAGTCTCCTGCAAACTGCGCAGTTTACTTGCTATGTTGAGTTCGGTTCATGGGGTCCGTTTTCGCCATAAATGAAACTGCGCAGCTGATATTGCTGTTATTTGGACTTTCCTGGCTTTAGCCGTGACATTAACTCGCTGACGAGCATCTCGTTTTCTTTCATTAGTTTCCCTTTTTCCATAGTGAGGTGGGCATTTTCTTTGGTCAGTCTGCTGATTTGTGCTCGCATCATTCGAATAACCTGATGTAAGGAGCTGGCATTGTTGGCTTCTGCTTTGTCTTCAGTCTGTTTGTGTTTTTGCAGTACTTTGTCTGAGTTTTGGCGGTTTGTTCTTTTCTTGTCAGTTAGCATTGACATGGCTGCTCTCCTGCACATGGTAAATATCTATAGATGGGGCTCTTTTACACCCCATAAATCAGCGGTGATTGGGCAGTTATGGGCTCCATTAGGAGCCATAAAAGGAATGTTACTGCTCGCTTATCGTACTTTTGGTACCCAAGGGAACCCTTAAATAGACTTTATGGGCTCCATTGGCCCCCTAGAATCGTAATGACCTTAGTTTTTGACCCAATACTCCATCGTCATAAGTGATGCCATTAACTTCATCGATAGGTTGCCATGACAGTGCGTATAGCGTTCGCTGTTTGGGAAACGCAGGAGTTCGAGATATCCTGATCCAGTCTTTGGCAATTAGCTCATCTCGGCATTTTTGAAGGAGCTTTTTTTTCCATCCCCATTTTCCGACGACGGAAAGGGCCAGAGTTAGTGAACCGTTGTTGAATCCGTTGTACTGGCGAGCTAGAAGCCACAGTAGGCTCTGTGCGCTATGGCTCAAGGATTGATAGTCCTCATGGTCAAAGATTTTATGGAGTGCTTTTACAAATCCATCTTTTGCTTTTGCTCGACCATTGGGTAGCATCCCCTTGCTATTCGCTTTTCTCACCAAAGTTACTTGCCCTCAATCCAAGCTAACAACTCACTCAGTTTCCAAGCACAGCTTCTGGCTCCCAGTCGAATACGGGCAGGGAATCGTCCTTGCTTTTCTAGCTGATAGCAGTGTGAGCGGCTAATGGATGTAAGTAATCGCCGCTCGTCTTCTCGAACAAGACGATCGGTAAAATTTAACTCTGATTGTGATGCAATTTTGCCTTTGTCTGTTTTCATGCTCATGTTTTGACTCGTTAACCAATGAATTTGTTTGTATTCATTTTGATTAAAGTGGAGCAGGCATGCTTAACAGTCAGTAGGCAATTTACACTAAACTAAGGTAGCTAGAACCTGAGGGTTTTGGTTAAAGTAGCTGTTCACGATTCTGCTTGCATCTCGACAACTCCTCCCTAGCCCAACAGCGCTATTGGGAATTAGATGTTTCATCTTAGACCGAAAGATGCTCGTTGCTGGTAATACAACTTTATGCGAGCAGAGCTCTCTAATGTGCTCAATGAGGCAACCGAGCTTGATAGTGATTGATGGGTGCTGTTTGTAGAAGAGTTTTGCTATGTCGATAACGTTGTCTATGAGTGGCCGTTTTTCTGCGTGGCTTACGGCTCCCCCATAAATACTATAAACGAGGCTTCTCACTCCACGTGTTGTAAGACTATTAATTGGAGCGTTTTCCTGGATAAGATCTTGAATATCTTTATGTCTCAGGGTGAACTCAGTGATCTTATTGATGTACGCACTATGCTCTTTTTTAACCACACTATTGGTGATGCTTCTAACAAGTTCAGCGATTGGGTGTAGTTCAGCGATTGGGTGTAGTTCAGCTATTGGGTGTAGTTTTGCTAATAAGTCACCTAAGCCAAAATTACGTTGCTGTATTGACTCTAGCCCTTGTAAGGCAAGAGATGTTTGATCTAGTGCTTGGAAATTTATTTTTATCGTGCGCATAGAGCGTTAGTGTTCTTATTCTGTTGCAAGGGGTACATGTGAGAGTACATATATCAAAAAAGCCGTGCCCCCAAAGGGAAGCACGGCTTTTTAATCAATAGCTTATGTGTTAGGCTTTAGTTCATGCCGTATTTTTTCAGCTTCTTACGAAGAGTGCCGCGGTTGATGCCCATCATGGTTGCTGCGCGCGTCTGGTTACCGCGGGTGTACTGCATGATGGTGTCCAGTAGTGGCTGTTCAACTTCAGCCAGAACCAGCTCGTACAGATCATCGACTTCCTGACCGTTTAACTGAGCCAGGTAGTTCTTGAGTGACGCCTTGACAGAGTCACGGAGTGGCTTCTGTGTGATTTGGTCTTGTGAAGTTACAGTCGTCACTGTTAGTGCTTCTGAAGTCAGATTTTGTTCGAACATATTCTGTCAGCTCTTCTCGTATTTATGCAACGTTTTCGAAGTAGCCTTGCAGCGCATCGAGTTGCTGTTGGGCATCTTCGATAGCGTTGAAGGTCTGGCGAAAATCTCCTGCCGGAGCATGTTCTTTCAAGTACCAAGACACGTGTTTACGTGCGATGCGCAACCCGAGATACTCGCCGTAGAAACGGTGAAGTTCCTGAACATGGCCCAGCATGGTATTACCGACTTCATCAATTGATGGGGCCGGCAAATGTTCGCCAGTTGTTAAGTAATGCTGGATTTCCTGGAAAATCCATGGACGCCCTTGAGCCGGGCGGCCAATCATCAAAGCGTCGGCACCGGTGTAATCCAGTACGAAGCGTGCCTTCTCCGGTGAGTCGATATCACCGTTCGCAATCACCGGGATCGAAATCGCTTCTTTCACCGCTCTGATGTAATCGTATTCTGCCTCGCCTTTGTACATACAGGCTTTGGTCCGGCCGTGCAGGGCCAGAGCCTGAATGCCGCATTGCTCAGCCATTTGGGCAATCTCGACACAGTTTCGGTTGTCCGGATCCCAACCGGTCCGGGTTTTCAGCGTCACCGGAACATCAACCGCGTTCACCACACTGCGCAGGATCTCTTCGACCAGCGCCGGGTATTGCAGCAGGGCCGAGCCCGCCAGCCGCTTGTTGACCTTCTTGGCCGGGCAACCCATGTTGATGTCGATGATTTGCGCACCGTTCTCAACACTGAATTGTGCCGCTTCGGCCATCAGGGCCGGATCGGCGCCGGCGATCTGGACCGAGCGGATCCCGGACTCGCCTTCATGGACCATGCGGTTCTGGGACTTAGACGTATTCCACAAATCTGGATTTGAAGACATCATTTCGCTCACCGCCATTCCCGCGCCATAGCGCAGACACAGCTCACGAAATGGCCGATCGGTGACACCCGCCATGGGTGCGACAATCAGCTGGTTTTTTAGTTGATAAGGACCGATCTTCAAACGTCTGTTCCTGACAGTGCCAGTAAGGGCGCGCATTTTACGCATTTTTTCCCTTTCTGAAAAGGCCAATAATTGAGCATTTCGTTTTTGAATTACAAAAGCGTATGAAATTCAATCAATTGGCCATTTTGTACACAATCAAATCCTGGCCGAGATTGTGTCGTTATGCCTTGTGACCGGAGATCCGGCACCACTCTTCACGGGCGGTGATCGGGTCCAGGGTCAGGGCGTCGCTGTAGAACGAGGCGACATCTTCCGCCTGGCTTTCCAGCACGCCGGAGATCGCCAGATCGCCGCCGTCTTTGACCAGTCCCTTAATCACCGGCGACAGCTCGCGCAGTGGCCCGGCCAGGATGTTGGCGACCACGACGTCGGCCTGGATGTCGGCCGGTTGATCTTGCGGCAGGTAAAGTTCCAGCTGGTCAGCCACGCCGTTGCGCTCGGCATTGTCGCGGGAAGCCAGGATAGCTTGTGGGTCGATATCAATCCCGATCACCTTGGCGGCACCCAGCTTGATGGCGGCAATCGCCAGGATGCCCGAACCACAGCCGAAATCGATCACGGTTTTACCGGTCAGATCCTGGCCGTCCAGCCATTCCAGGCACAGCGAGGTGGTCGGGTGGGTTCCGGTTCCGAAAGCCAGGCCCGGGTCAAGCAGGACGTTGACGGCATCCGGATCCGGGGCTTCGCGCCAGCTTGGACAGATCCACAGACGGCGGCCGAAACGCATCGGGTGGAAGTTTTCCATCCACTCGCGCTCCCAGTCTTTGTCTTCCAGCTGTTCGACTTTATAGGCAAAGTCGTCAGCCAGCAGCGGGCTGTTTTTCAGCAGGGTGAGCACCAGATCCATGTCGGACTCGGCATCATACAAACCGACGACATCGGTATCGCCCCACAGGCGGGTTTCACCAGGGAGCGGCTCAAACACCGGAGTATCCTGGGCGTCAAGGAAAGTGACGGACAGGGCGCCGGTCTCTTCCATCAGCATATCGCCAATGGCTTCGGCATTTTCTGCGGTTGCGTTGAGTTTAATCTGAATCCAGGGCATGGCTCATTTCCAATCAGGCTTCGGTTCAAAGGTGCGGAGTCTAGCATAAAAAGTCAGCAGCTCGCACCTGATTCATGGCAGCGCCGGCCGGGGCTGGCCTTGAAAAAAAGATAGCACCGGGAGGTGCTATCGGGTGGGGTTTGACGGGCGGGCGTTACGCCTGGGGCTGCGGCTTGGCGACGAGGGTCGGTTTGGCCAGACTGCCGAGGACAAAGCTGATCAGGCCCAGGGCCAGCGTCGGGACGATGGCATGTAGGCCGCCGAGATCCGGCTTGAACACCGACAGGCCGATGTAGCAGCCCAGGCCGGTGATCATCGAGGCAAAGGCACCGGTAGCCGAGGCTTTTTTCCAGTACAGACCCAGTACCAGCGGCCAGAGGAAGACCGCCTGCATGCCGCCGAAGGCCAGCAGGTTGAGCCAGATAATCATCTCCGGCGGGTTGGTGGCGGCAATGAACACCAGCAGCGAGAAAATGCCGGTGACCCACAGCGAGAGCTTCGGCAGTCGGGATTCGGTCTCCGGGGCGTTTGCAGCGGCTGGGTTGATGTAATTGAGGTAAAGATCCTTGAGCAGGGTTGCCGAGGCCTGGATCAGCTGCGAGTCGATGGTCGACATGATCGCGGCCATCGGACCGGCGAGGAAGATTCCGGCCACCACCGGCGGCAGTACTGTCATCATCAGGGTCGGCATGATCTGATCCGGGCTGGCGATATCCGGCACAATGGCGCGGCCCAGGGCGCCGGCCAGATGCATGCCCAGCATCAGGAAAGCCACCATCGCGGTGCTGATCACCATGCCGCGGTGAAGCGAGCGGCTGTCTTTGTACGACATGCAGCGCACGGCCGCATGAGGCAGACCGATCACGCCAAAGCATACCAGCACCCAGAAACTCAGCATAAACGGCTGGGAGAGAAAGTTGTCCGGGCCGAACGGGGTGATGAGATCCGGATCGATCCGATGCAGATCGGTGATCAGTTCTCCGACGCTGCCCCCGGCATGGATGATCCCGCCGAGCAGCGCTAGCGTGCCGATGATCATCATGATCCCCTGAACCGTGTCGGTCATCACCACCGCGCGGAAGCCGCCGATGGTGGTATACAGGCCGACGGTGGCAGCGAACAGCATCAGGCCCTGCTCATAAGAGAGGCCGGTGACGGTTTGCAGCAACCGGGCACCGCCGACGAACTGCACCACCATGGTGCCGAAGAAGGCCAGCAGCAGCGCCAGGGAGGCGAAGATCACCACGCCGCGGTTGCGATAGCGGGCATAGAGCATGTCGTTGAGTGTCAGGGCGTTGTGGCGCCGGGCCTCGATGGCAAATTTCTTGCCCAGCACTCCCAGCGTCAGCCAGGCGGCCGGCAACTGGATCATCGCCAGCAGCACCCAGCCCAGGCCCATTTTGTACGCCGCGCCCGGCCCGCCGATAAATGAGCTGGCACTGGCATAGGTGGCGGCCAGCGTCATCGCCAGGACGAACCCGCCCATGCTGCGGCCCCCGACCAGGTATTCGCTGAGAAAGCCGCTGCCGCGTTGCTGGTGGCGGCGGGTGAACCAGGCGAAACCGAACACGGCGGCAAGGTACAGCACTAGAGGGATCAACAGGGAATTAGACATCCGGCGTATCCTCGTCAACCGTCAGCGGCATGTCCTGATAGAGGTATTTCACCATCAGGGCGCACAGCAGGGTAAAGATCACCGGGCCGATAATACAGGCCAGCAGGAACCAGAGCGGCAAGCCCCAGTACAGCTCCGGGAGCGCGTGCTGGACCGGGTCGGGGGCGAAGGCATATGCCGAGCCGTACCACCAGAAAAAATAAGCGAGCGCTAACCCCAGGGCCCATTTTGCTTCTTTATGGGCCTGGCGATAGCGAGCAGAGAGTGTCTTCATGCGGAAGTCTCCAGTCGTTAAGCAGCATTAGTCGCGAACGGTTTGAACGAAAAGGGTGAGTAATGCCGGTACCAAAGCAAGGCGGCTATTGTGGCAAAAGATGGGGAGCGGCGCTAGAAACGGCGAGGGCAGGAGAAAGAAAAAGGCTGCCCGGAGGCAGCCTTCGTCAGTCATTGCGCAGGGTGCTTAGTGGATACCCAGCTTCTTCTCCAGGTAGTGGATGTTGGCGCCACCGTGCTGGAAGTTTTCGTCAGCCATGATGTCCTGCTGCAGCGGGACGTTGGTTTTGATCCCGTCGATGATCATCTCGCTCAGGGCATTCTTCATGCGGGCAATGGCCACATCACGGTTTTCACCGTAAGTGATCAGTTTGCCGATCATGGAATCGTAGTGTGGTGGCACGCTGTAGCCCGAATAGATGTGGGACTCCCAGCGTACGCCCATACCGCCTGGCGAATGGAAACGGGTGATTTTGCCCGGGCATGGCAGGAAGCGGACCGGATCTTCTGCGTTGATCCGGCACTCGATCGCATGGCCGCGCAGCTTGATGTCATCCTGAGTGAACGACAGCGGCTGGCCGGCTGCGATGCGCAGCTGCTCTTTGATCAGGTCGACGCCGGTGACCATTTCTGTCACTGGGTGCTCAACCTGAATTCGGGTGTTCATTTCAATGAAGTAGAACTCACCGTTTTCATACAGGAACTCGAACGTACCGGCACCGCGGTAGCCGATTTCAATACACGCACGGGTACAACGCTCACCGATGTACTTGCGCATCTCTTCGGTGATGCCTGGTGCCGGTGCTTCTTCAACCACTTTCTGGTGGCGACGCTGCATGGAACAATCACGCTCACCCAGATGGATCGCGCCGCCCTGACCGTCAGCCAGTACCTGAACCTCAATGTGACGTGGGTTTTCCAGGAATTTTTCCATGTAAACGACGTCGTTGTTGAAGGCTGCTTTGGCTTCGGCACGGGTCATGGCAATGGACTCGATCAGATCGCTTTCGCTGCGCACGACACGCATCCCACGACCGCCGCCACCACCGGACGCCTTGATGATCACCGGGTAGCCGATGCGCTTGGCACAGGCTTTGTTTTTGGCTTCATCGTCGCCCAGCGGGCCGTCAGAGCCCGGTACACACGGGACGCCGGCTTTCTTCATCGAAGTGATGGCAGACACTTTGTCACCCATCATGCGGATGGTGTCCGCTTTCGGGCCGACAAAGATAAAGCCGCTGCGCTCAACCTGCTCGGCAAAGTCCGCGTTCTCAGACAGGAAACCGTACCCCGGGTGGATGGCAACCGCGCCGGTGATTTCCGCGGCACTGATAATGCGCGGAATATTCAGGTAACTTTCGCTGCTTGGTGCCGGACCGATGCAGATCGCTTCATCTGCCAGCAGCACGTGCTTCAGATCGCGGTCTGCGGTGGAGTGAACGGCAACGGTTTTGATGCCCAGCTCTTTACAGGCACGCAAAATACGCAGGGCAATTTCGCCTCGGTTGGCGATAACAATTTTATCTAACATATCGCGCCCCGGTTACTCGATGATAACGAGCGGCTGATCAAACTCAATGGCGTCGCCATCTTCTGCAAGGATCGCAACAACCGTACCGGCTTTGTCAGCTTCGATCTGGTTCATCATCTTCATCGCTTCAACGATGCACAGGGTATCGCCGACATTGACGCTCTGGCCAACTTCAACAAATGGTTTCGCATCCGGGCTTGGCGCGCGGTAGAAAGTCCCGACCATTGGCGACAGCACAGAGTGACCGGCAGGCGTTGACGGCGTGGTGGTCGCTTGCGCTTCAGGCGCTTCAATCGCAACGGCTGGTGCCGGCGCGACAGGTGCTGCAGGTGCGTACATTTGGGCGTGTGCCGGTGCAGCAACAACGGTAGAGTTACGGCTGATGCGTACTGACTCTTCACCTTCAGAGATTTCCAGCTCAGAAATACCAGACTCTTCAACCAGTTCGATCAGTTTTTTAATCTTACGAATATCCATTTATCTTTCTCTGTTTTGTTCGTTTAGCGATGGGAAGGCAACAACGGGCTGCCTCCACGGCGAATGTTATTTCAGGTCGGCGATGGCCTGCAGGCGACGAACGGCCGCTTGCAGTGCAAATTTATAACCGTCGGTGCCCAGTCCGCAGATCACCCCAACGGCTTGATCCGACAAGTAAGAATGGTGTCGGAACGGCTCGCGGGCATGCACATTGGACAGGTGCACTTCAATAAACGGGATGCTGACCCCCAGTAAGGCATCGCGAATGGCGACGCTGGTATGGGTGTAAGCTGCCGGGTTGATCAGGATGAAATCCACCCGGTCTCGGGCCTGATGGATCGCTTCAATCAGCTCGTGCTCGGCATTGGATTGAAGGTGTTCCAGGGTCGCGCCCAGTGTATGTGCTTTGGCAGACAGGTTGGCCACGATCTCGTCCAGCGTTTGCTGACCGTAGATCCCCGGTTCACGGGTCCCGAGCAGATTCAGGTTGGGGCCATTGAGTAATAAAATTCGGTAATTTGTCGACATCTTGAGGCTATTTCACTCGTAATCAGGGGAATGTGTCAGGTTGTTGCATTAAAACGCAAGTCAGCTGATTTTTCTTCCCGCAGTTGCTGCCAAAACACGCTTGCTGAGCAATTATAGAGAATTCACCACAATTCGCAGCAAAATACTGGTCTAATCACCACATTTTAACCTGCACATCTGTACGCTGAAGACTGGATGGCGGCCAGATGACGCCCAAACAGGCTCGGGGCCGCGGTGGTTTGCGGTTTGGCGCACGTTGAAGGCAATGTTGTTCAGTGTAGCTTGCTTATCGCATCGGTTCGCGATAAGCGCGGGAGTTTTAGGGCTCGATCAAAAAAACCGCCCGCAGGCGGTTTTTTTACCGGGCCGGATCACAGGACTTTCTGTTTCTCGGCAATCAACTTCTCGACCACACTCGGATCGGCCAAGGTCGATGTATCTCCCAGCGTCGCCGTGTCGCCGGTGGCGATCTTGCGCAGGATACGGCGCATGATTTTGCCCGAGCGGGTTTTCGGTAGCGCGTCGGTCCAGTGCAGGAAGTCCGGGGTGGCAATTGGGCCGATTTCCTTGCGGACCCAGTCTTTGACTTCCTTGTGCAGCTCGGCAGTCGGCACTTCACCGTTGTTCAGGGTGATATAGGCATAAATGGCCTGGCCCTTGATGTCGTGCGGGACCCCGACAATGGCGGCTTCGGCAATCTTATCGAACGCCACCAGCGCGGATTCGATTTCGGCGGTGCCCATCCGGTGGCCGGAAATGTTCAGCACGTCATCGACCCGACCGGTGATCCAGTAGTAGCCGTCTTCATCGCGACGGGCCCCGTCTCCGGTAAAGTACATGCCCTGGAACGTCGAAAAGTAGGTTTGCTCGAAGCGCTCGTGATCGCCCCACAGGGTACGCATTTGTCCCGGCCAGGAGTCAATCATCACCAGATTGCCTTCGGTGGCCCCTTCGAGAATGTTGCCCATGTTATCGACCAGTGCCGGCTGAACGCCGAAGAACGGACGGGTGGCTGAGCCCGGTTTCAGGGCGGTTGCCCCCGGCAGCGGGGTGATCAGGATCCCGCCGGTCTCGGTTTGCCACCAGGTATCGACAATCGGGCAGCGGCTGTCGCCGATGGTGCGGTGGTACCATTCCCAGGCTTCCGGGTTGATCGGCTCACCGACCGAGCCCATGATCCGCAGGGAAGTCCGTTGGGTGCCTTCAATGGCAGCGTTGCCTTTGGCCATCAGCGCGCGGATGGCGGTCGGGGCGGTATAGAGAATATTGACCTGGTGTTTGTCGACCACTTCGCTCATGCGGCTGGTGGACGGATAGTTTGGCACCCCTTCAAACAGCAGGGTGGTGGCCCCGTTCGCCAGCGGGCCGTAGACCAGATAGCTGTGGCCGGTGATCCAGCCCACATCCGCGGTACACCAGTAGATGTCGCCTTCCTGGTAGTCGAACACGTATTTGAAGGTCATGGTGGCATACACCAGATAGCCGCCGGTGGTGTGCAGGACCCCTTTCGGTTTCCCGGTCGAGCCTGAGGTGTAGAGGATGAACAGCGGATCTTCGGCGTTCATCTCTTCCGGCTCGCAATGGGCTGAGGCCACGGCTGTGGCTTCATGCCACCAGACATCGCGGGTGTCATCCCAGACAATCTCGCCGCCGGTGCGCTTGAACACCACGACTTTTTCGATACTGGTGACGTCGCTGTTGGCCAGCGCGGCGTCGACATTTTGCTTCAGCGGCACGGCACGGCCGCCGCGCACGCCTTCATCGGCAGTGACGACGACTTTGGCATTGGAGTCGATGATCCGTCCGGCCAGGGCTTCCGGCGAGAATCCGCCGAAGACGATGGTGTGGACGGCGCCGATGCGGGTACAGGCCAGCATGGCGACGGCAGCTTCAGCCACCATCGGCATGTACAGGCAGACGACATCGCCTTTGCGTACGCCCTGGCTTTTCAGCGCGTTGGCAAATTTACAGACTTGTTCGTGCAGCTCGTTGTAGGTCAGGGTGGCATCATCAGCCGGATCATCGCCTTCCCAGATGATGGCCGGTTGATCGCCGCGGGTGGCCAGGTGACGGTCGAGACAGTTGGCTGACACATTCAGGGTGCCGTCCTCAAACCATTTAACACTGACGTGGCCGGTGTCAAATGAGGTGTTCTTGACCTGGGTAAAAGGTTTGATCCAGTCAACAATCTGACCGTGCTCGCGCCAGAAGCCGGTTGGGTTAATCACCGACTGCTGGTACATCTCGCGGTACTGCTCGTCGTTGATATGGGCTTTGGCTGCGATGTCCTCGGTTACTGGATACACATGAACCTCACTCATTCTCTTCTCCTTGTGTTCCGTCACTGTCCATACCGGACCGGATAATGCTGGGTAATGCTGTCTTGTGTGAATATAACTTCCGACAGAACGCTGCCGGTCACAATTAGACTTTAGGATGAGAGAGGCCCCTCAGGGACGGCAATGGGCTGTTACATTGCCGTTGCAGTGAAAAGCTTGCACCGGGCAGGCGGCCTCGTCAGGCCGAGCGCAGGGTGGGGATGTCGCCGTGCTTGAGCCGGACATAGATCAGCGCGGCGGTAATGGCGTCTTGCAGGGCGTCGTGCCGCTCCGGCACCGGCAGATCCAGGTGGCGGCTGATGGCTTCCAGGCTGAGGTCGTAATAGGCATTGGGCAGCAGTCGTTCAAGGCGCTCGTGGTAGAGATGGCTCACTTCCACCACTTTGTTCGGGAGCGGAAAGTCGAACAGGCGTCGGTAGTAGCGATCGAGGATCGTCTTGTCGTAGCGGATGTGGTAACCGACCAGCGGCCGGTTGCCGATGAAATCCAGCAACTGGCGCAGCGCCTCGCGCTCCTCCATGCCTTCCTGCAAATCCTGGTGGCGGATCCGATGCACGGCGACCGAGTCGGCGTCCAGGCTGCCCGGCGCGCGCAGGGTCAGGTGGATCGACTGACTGGTCATGATCCGGTTGGCTTTAATGCGGGTCGCGGCAATCGTCACCAGCTCGGCACTGTGCGGATCCAGGCTGGTGGTTTCGCAGTCGAGCGACACCAGTTCATCCCCTTGGTAGCGCTGGAACAGCGCCTGGTGCGGGGTATCCTTGAATTTATGTTGGTACCACCAACGGCTGAGCATATTCATCACATCTCCTCAACGGGCGGTCCGCAGGCGGACCACCGACACCGGGTTAATCCCGGATTTGATAGTGGTAACCCAACCACTCTTTGAATTTCTTCACCACATGCAGGCTGTGGCGCAGCAGATCCCGCTCGGCCCGGCTCAGCACGCTGATATCCAGGTGCTGTTGCAGCCCCCGGCTCTGCGGATCCTGATGCTGGCTCAGTTGCTGGCGCAGGCGCAGCTTGATAAACAGTTTGAGGGCCTCGCTCAGGTTGGAGGCCGTATCGGATTCCAGCACCCGGCGGTGGGTCAGTTGGTCAATCCGGATAAAGGTGTTGTTGTCGGCGATGGCGTGCTCCAGCGCTAGGGCCCGGATGCCATGGACGATGGGAAAAATCCCGCCGCGCTTGATATCCAGTCCTTCCTTGCCGGCTTTCAGTTTGCCGAACAGGGTCAGTGGCACACTGAACTTCAGGGCCGGCCGGGTGAAGGTCGCCAGCAGCAATTCCTGATCGGCCAGCCGCTGGTGGAGGTGGTCCTGCAACGGGGTCAGCAATGCCCGGTTCCCGGCCACCGCGTGGCTGTCGGCGAGAATGGCCAGGGACATCATGGTGTTTTCGGTGCCGGCCCGGGCAAAATCACTGATGGTATGTAACCACTCACTTTGGTGCTTGACCCACAGGGGGTTGTTGACCATGACTTTGCCGGGACACAGCGGGTAGCCCAGTTGGTGCAGGGTCTGGGTCAGTTGGGCCATGACCTGCGCGCACCCCGGCCAGTCGATCCCGTCCTGGATGATCAGGGCATTGTCCTGGTCGGTTTTGAGGATCTGCTCGCCGCGTCCTTCCGAGCCCATCACCATCAGGCAGCAATGGTCGTGCATCTCGGGCGGGACCACCAGCTGGAAGGCTTTCTCGATAATCTGCTCGTTGACGGTGGCAATCAGCTCCATCACGAACAGGGTGTGGATGCCGTTGTTAAACAGGGTTTCCACCAATCGGTGTTGACTACCGGCGGCCAGCGCCAGCTCATCAATGGTCTCGGCCCGGGCAATGCGCAGGGTCAGCACATGGGAGTGGGTGGAGAACAGGCTCAGCACCTGGGTGAGATCCAGCATCCCGGCCACGGCGTCGCCGTCGAGCACCTGCACCCGCTTCACTTTATGCCGGGTCATGGCCAGCATGGCATTGAACAGGAAATCCCCCTTGTTCACGCTGATCACCGGGGTTGTGGCGACCTGGCTGACCGGCGTTGAGGGCGGCAGGCCGTCCAGCAGCACGGCATGCAGCAGGTTGGTGCGGGTGACAATGCCGTATTGCGGCGTGGCATTGAGTTTGACCAGCGCGGCGTCCATGCGGTGCTCGCGCATGGCCTGGGTGACGGCGGTGAGATCGGTCTCGTGCGGCACAATCAGGCAGGGTTGGATGTTGTCATCGCTGATCTTGGTCAGGATAAATTCGGCCAGGTTTTGTTGCCGGTGCGCCTCGTCCAGCAGTTGCTGGCGCTGGGCCAGGTTGCCGTCAAAATAGGCGGCAAACTGCGGGTTGGACTGGTACAGCTCGACAAAGTGGGTGCGCGGCAGCAGGTAGCACAAGGTGTCTTCCAGCGCCTGGTAGTGGTGGCGACTGTGCAGATCGAGCTGGGCACGGACATCGAACAAGTCGTCGGCCGTGTAATGGGCGAAAATCTCCTGGCCGTCGGCTGAGCGCTCTTCCACGCTGCCTTTGATAATAATGTAGAGCTGCTGGCAGGCTTCGTCGGCTTCGATAATGGTCTCCCCGGCCCGGAAATAGGCAACATCCAGGGCATCACGCAAGCGCTGTTGCTGGCTGTCGCTGAGGCGGTCAAAAGGTGGCAACGAGGTATCGAATTTATCTGGCATAACAGGCTTCCGCACAAAGGGCGCATGGCGCACAGAAAAGGGATTGGGCATTTATGCTAGCTAGTGTTGTTCAGGACGGCAGTAAGCTCCAGACGACTTTAGTCTAGGGTCCGGGCTGGGTGAGTGGGCGCTCATCAGGCGGCGGGGCTTCCGTATCTTTGCCGGTTGTTGTGGTTGCGGTTGTGATAGCGGTCGGCGGGCTGGCGGGATAAGAAAAGGGGAAAATAAATTGTCTGATAATTTCGTTGGGGCGAGCAGAAGATCTTCGGCATAATAGCAGCTGATTATTCTTCATTCTGCATATAGGATTTGGCATGTTGCGAAGCAGCCCGTTCGGGTGGACCTCACAATACCTGATTGGTTTCTTTTTTAATTACGGCGTTTATTTGCCTTTCTGGGCCTTGTGGCTGGCCCATCTCGGGGTCAGCGCTTCCAATATCGGCTTGTTACTCGGGTTGGGGTTTGCGGTCCGTTGTCTGGCGAACCTGGTGATCACGCCGCGCATTCACCGGGCCGAGCACCTGATCCCGGCGCTGCGCTGGCTGGCACTGGCGACCTTGCTCAGCTGTATTGCGTATATTTACTGTGGTGGAAGTTTGTGGGCGCTAACTATCGTGACAATTGCCTATAACCTGCTGGTCGGTCCGATCATGCCGCTGTCTGATGCGGTCGCCAACCACTACGCCAAAGACGGCCATTTAGACTATGGTCGAACCCGGTTGTGGGGCTCGATCGCGTTTATCGCCGGCTCAACCGTGGTCGGCATGCTGGCCGCCCGATACGATGCGTCGGTGATCCCCTGGGTGGCCGTTGCCGGGATGGTTGCTGCGCTGTTGTTCTCCCTGCGCCAGCCGACGGTGCCGCTGATCTCTGAGGGCGATCAGGCGCAGGCGCGCCCGGCACTGATGCAGATGATGACCGATCACCAGGTGGTGCGATTTCTGGTGATTATTGCTCTGTTGCAGGGCAGCCACGCCGCCTATTACAGCTTCAGTACCATTTACTGGAAGGGCGCCGGCCACAGCGAAGATGTGATTGGTTACCTCTGGAGCTTCAGTGTGGTGGCGGAAGTGGCGGTGTTTGCCTTCAGTAAGTACTTATTCTCCGGCTGGAGTGTGGCCGCGATGTTCCGCCTGGCGGCGGTCGGCGTCATGCTGCGTTGGGGGATCACCGCGACCATGACAGAGCTGCCGGTGCTGGTGGCAGTTCAGGCACTGCACGGGGTGACGTTTGCCGCGTGTCACCTGGCGACGATCCGCTATATCCAGCATGCCCGGAGCAACCAGGTGGTAGCGTTGCAGGCGCTGTATAACGCTTTGCCGCTGGGGGCGTTTATGGCGCTGATGACCGCGCTCAGCGGTTGGCTGTACGGTTTGTGGGGAGCCAACGTGTTCTGGTTGATGGCGGCCATGGGGGCGCCGGTCCTGCTGATGAAAATCGACTCCCAGCCGGATCGCCAGGTGGCCGAAGCCCGCAGCTGATCCCGCGACTTCATACGACATCAAAACTTATCCTGCGCCGATACAGATCGGCGCAGTCTCTCCGCTTGTTCATCCGCCTGCCAACGCCCACCCTCTGCTTGTCACGACTTCGCTCTGCCAGCCACGACTTTCCCGCTGCCCGCAGCACCTCGCCCGCCATAGAAGTGTGATCATGCTGATTGAGTGCAACCGCATCGATCCGCTACCATGCGTTTACCTCTTATTTACAATCAGGAAGTATCATGGCACTGGGATGGATCGTTGTGCCGGTTTCGCTGGCCTACCTGGGATTGTTGTTTCTGATCGCCTGGTACGGCGATAAAAAACCGCAGTGGATGGCGGGATGGCGGCCGTGGATTTACAGCCTCTCAATTGCAGTTTACTGCACCTCTTGGACCTTTTACGGCACGGTCGGTCAGGCAAGCCAGAATATCTGGTCGTTTTTACCGATTTATCTGGCGCCGATCCTGGTGTTCACCGTGGGCTGGCGGATCCTGGCCCGGCTGGTGCTGATCGCCAAACGCGAGCATATCACCTCCATTGCCGACTTTATTGCCGCCCGTTACGGCAAGTCCCAGGGGCTGGCGGTGGTGGTCACCCTGATTGCGGTGATCGGCATCCTGCCGTATATCGCCCTGCAACTGCGCGGGATCACCATGGGGCTGGCGCAAATTGCACCGTCGCTCGGCCAGCAAAGCGGGGTTGATGACAGCGATATAGCCTGGATGGTCACTGCCGCGCTGGCGGTGTTCACCGTGCTGTTCGGCACCCGTCATATCGACAGCACCGAGCACCACCGCGGCATGATGATGGCGGTGGCGTTTGAGTCGATCGTCAAGCTGGTGGCATTTTTGATTGTCGGGGTGTTTGCACTCGGTCTGCTGGCGGATCTGCCGGTTGAGGCGCTGGCCGGGGCGCTCGATGCCCCCGCCGTAACCCCGGATTTCGGCAGCCTGCTGATCCATATGCTGCTGACCATGGCGGCGATTATCTGTCTGCCGCGCCAGTTTCACACCATTGTGGTGGAAAACAGCCGGGCACAGGATTTGCACCTGGCCCGCTGGGTGTTTCCGGGCTACCTGCTGTTGATGGGACTGTTCGTGGTGCCGCTGGCGCTGGCCGGCCAGGCCCTGCTGCCGGGGGTGGTGGCTGACACCTATGTCATTAACCTGCCGTTGTTGCAGGGCGCCGACGAGATTGCCCTGCTGGCGTTCCTCGGCGGGACGTCGGCGGCGACCGGGATGGTGATTGTCTCGACGATTGCCCTGACCATCATGGTGTCTAACGATTTGGTGCTGCCGCTGCTGCTGCGGCGGCTGCGGATCTCCGGGCGCAATTTCGCCGAATTTTCCGGCCTGCTGCTCAATGTGCGCCGGACCCTGATCCTGTTGCTGCTGACAGCCGCCTGGGGTTTCCACCAAGTGCTGGATGAGATTGAGTCGCTGTCGGCGATCGGCTTTCTTTCGTTTGCCGCCATTGCCCAGTTTGCGCCGGCGCTGCTCGGCGGGATTTACTGGCGCGAAGGCAACCGCAAAGGGGTGTACGCCGGGATGCTCGGTGGATTGGCGCTCTGGGTGATCACTATGATGAACCAGACTCAAATGCTGGCCGGCAGCGCGGAAACCAACCTGTTGCTGTGGTTGCTGACACCGCCGCAATGGCCGGTGCTGAAACAGCTGGCCCCGGTAGACTGGGGCATGCTGCTGAGCCTGCTGGTGAACCTGGCGCTGTATGTCGCGGTGTCGCTGCTGACCCGCACCTCGCTGACGGAGCGGTTGCAGGCGGCGACCTTCGTCGGTGCGCCGTTGCCGGACTCTGAGAATGCCAGCCTGTACCAGACCCGGGTGACGGTGGCCGAGCTGGAAATGCTGGCGGCGCGCTTTGTCGGCCGCAAGCGGGTGCGTTATGCCTTCTCGCAGTTCGCTGAGCAGCATCACGCCGACTTGCTGCCGCAGCAACAGGCCCCGGCCACGCTGATCCGCCATACCGAGCGGGTGCTGGCGGGGGTCTTCGGCGCCTCCTCGGCGCGGCTGGTGCTGACCTCGGCCCTGCAGGGGCGCAACATGCAGTTGGAAGAGGTGGCGACGATTGTCGATGAGGCGTCGGAGCTGTTTGATTTCAGCCGAGGACTGTTGCAGGGGGCGATTGAACATATCAGTCAGGGCATTGCGGTGGTCGACAAACAGCTGCGGCTGGTGGCCTGGAACCAGCGTTATCTGGAGCTGTTTTCGTTTCCGCCGGGGTTGATCCAGGTCGGGCGGCCGATTGCCGATGTGATCCGTCATAACGCTCAGCAGGGGCTGTGTGGCCCGGGCGATCCGGAGCGGCATGTCGCCAAGCGGGTCGAGCACCTGAAACGGGGCACGGCCCATACCTCGTCGCGGATCCGTCCCGATGGTCAGGTCATTGAAGTGCAGGGCAACCCGATGCCCGGTGGGGGCTTTGTGATGAGCTTTTCCGATATTACCGATTTCCGCCTGGCGGAAGAGGCGCTGAAGGAAGCCAACGAAAACCTCGAAGCCCGGGTGCGGCAGCGGACCCGCGAACTGGAACTGCTCAACCGCCAGCTGGTTTCAGCGACGCAGCAGGCAGAGCAGCAGGCCCGCTCCAAAAGCCGGTTTCTGGCCGCGGTCAGCCATGATTTGATGCAGCCGCTCAATGCGGCCCGGTTGTTTTCGTCCTCCCTGACCGAGGTGGCCAAGGATCCGCAGGCGGTGGCGGAGGTGGTGAAGCTGGCTCAGCATATCGAAAGTGCTTTGGGGGGCGCGGAAGATCTGATTGGCGATCTGCTGGATGTGTCGCGGCTGGAGGCGGGTAAGTTGCAGGTGAATGTGCGTGCGTTCCCGGCCAGTGAAGTGCTCGATACCCTCAGCGCCGAGTTCAGCGCCCTGGCTCGTGAGCAGGGGCTCACCTTTGAAGTGGTCAATAGCCGGGCGGTGATTGTGTCTGATCCCAAGCTGCTGCGCCGGGCCTTGCAGAACTTCCTGACCAACGCTTTTCGTTACAATCCGGGCGGCAAGGTGGTGCTCGGGATCCGGCGCTCGGCGGAGCGGCTGCAAATTCAGGTGTGGGATAATGGCCCGGGGATCCCGGAGGAGAAGCAGGCCCATATCTTTGAAGAGTTTACCCGGATTGAACGCAACGGGGTCGATCATGGTCTGGGTCTGGGATTGGCGATTGCCCGCGGGATTTGCCGGGTGCTCGACCATCCGCTGGCCATGCGATCCTGGCCGGGACAGGGCACGGTGTTTGAGCTGGGGGTTGCGCGCGGTGTGGCGGTCGAGCCGGTTGTCCCGGATCCGGTCGCGCCGGTGTCGGCACCGCTGGCCGGGCTGAAAGTGCTGTGTGTCGATAATGAGCCGGATATTTTGCTGGGGATGGATAGCCTGTTGTCGCGCTGGGGCTGTGAAGTGCGTCTGGCCGAAACGGTGTCGCAGGCGATGCAGCGGCTGGATGACGGTTGGCGGCCGGACTTTGTGTTGAGTGATTATCACCTGACCCATCAGCAAACCGGCTTGCAGGTGCTGCACCAGTGCTGTCTGCGTCTCGGAAAAACCTTCAAGGGGGTGGTGATCAGTGCCGACCGCACCGATGAAATCCAGCAGGCAATCCGGGGACACGGCTTTGGCTTTATCAGCAAACCGGTCAAGCCGCTCAAGCTGCGGGCGCTGCTGAACCAGCATCGGCGCGAAATCGCCCAGGAGCCGGGGCACACGGGTTGATGCATGAAAAAACGGAGCCGAGGCTCCGTTTTTTGAGGTTTGGGTTCGGGCTGCGCTTAGTGATCGTGCGCGGCACCTGCCCCTTTCGGATAGCGAATGGACTCCACCATATCCTGAACTTCGGTCGGGACTTCGGCGGTGAACTTGTTCACCACAATCGAGACCACGAAGTTCAGACACATCCCCAGTGTACCAATCCCTTCCGGGCTGATGCCGAACCACCAGTTTTCTGGTGTGCTGGCAGCCGGGTTGATGAACTTGAAGTACACGATGTACGAGGCCGTGAACAGGATCCCGGTCAGCATCCCGGCAATCGCACCTTCCTTGTTCATCTTCTTATAGAAGATCCCGAGGATAATGGCCGGGAAGAAGGACGCCGCTGCCAGACCGAAGGCAAAGGCGACCACCTGAGCCACGAAACCTGGTGGGTTGATCCCCAGGTAACCGGCACCGATGACGGCAGCCGCAGCACCGATCCGGGCGGCGAGCAGTTCCTGTTTGTCCGTCATATTCGGTTTAAAGCCTTTCTTGAGCAGGTCGTGAGAGACCGAGGTGGAGATCACCAGCAGCAGACCGGCAGCGGTCGACAGCGCGGCAGCCAGGCCACCGGCAGCCAGCAGGGCCACAACCCAGTTCGGCAGTTTCGCCAGCTCAGGACTTGCCAGCACGATGATATCGCGGTTGATGTTCATTTCGTTGCGCTCGTCACCGGAGTAGAACATCCGGCCGTCGCCGTTTTTATCTTCCCATTTCACCAGGCCGGTGGCTTCCCAGTTGGTCACCCAGCTTGGTGCTTCTTCAGCCAGGACGCCCTGGTTCTGCGGACCGTTGATGGTCTCGATCATGTTGACGCGGGCAAACGCGGCAACGGCAGGGGCGGTGGTGTACAGTAGCGAGATAAACAGCAGGGCCCAGCCCGCAGAGATCCGAGCATCACGCACGCGCGGTACGGTGAAGAAGCGGATGATGACGTGTGGCAGACCGGCGGTCCCGACCATCAGCGCCGCGGTAATGAAGAACACATCGACCATGCTCTTCGAGCCGTCGGTATAGGCAGTAAAGCCGAGCTCCGTGGTCAGGCCGTCCAGCTTATCCATCAGGTAGGTTTCAGTGCCGGAAATGGTTGAGCCCATGCCGATTTGCGGCAGCGGGTTCCCGGTTATCATGATGGAGGTGAAGATCGCCGGCACCAGGAAGGCGAAAATCAGCACGCAGAACTGTGCCACCTGGGTGTAGGTGATCCCTTTCATGCCGCCCAGCACCGCATAGAAGAACACGATGGCCATCCCGATGATGATCCCCAGATTGATGTCAACCTCCAGGAAGCGGGCAAAGACCACGCCCACGCCACGCATCTGGCCTGCCACATAGGTAAAGGAAACGAAGATGGCACAGAAGACGGCTACCATACGGGCAGTTTTCGAGTAGTAACGCTCGCCGATGAAGTCCGGCACGGTGAACTGACCGAATTTACGTAGGTAAGGGGCCAGGCACAGCGCCAGCAGCACATAGCCACCAGTCCAGCCCATCAGGTATACCCCGCCGTCGTAGCCGACGAAAGAGATGATCCCGGCCATGGAGATGAAGGAGGCTGCTGACATCCAGTCGGCTGCGGTCGCCATCCCGTTGGCAACCGGGTGCACGCCGCCGCCGGCGACGTAGAATTCACTGGTGGAGCCGGCGCGGGCCCAGATGGCGATGCCGATATACAGGGCAAAGGTGACGCCCACTAAGATAAACGTCCAGGTTTGGATTTCCATGAGTCACCTCTTAATCTTCTTGAACGTTAAACTTACGGTCGAGCGCATTCATACGGACGACATAAATAAAAATCAGGGCCACAAAGGTGTAGATTGAGCCCTGCTGGGAAAACCAGAACCCCAGCTTGAAGCCACCGAGGTGGATGGCATTGAGGGCATCGACAAACAACACCCCGGCGCCGTACGACACCAGGAACCAGATCGCCAGCAGGGTGCCCATGGTACTGAGATTTTCTTTCCAATAGGCTTGCGCCTGCTCCTTGGATTCAAACGCCATTGTCATCTCCTTTCACGTCATTGAAATCGCGTTAATGAAATGTTACATGCAGACAATAGCAACGATCGCGCGGGGAGGCTGTGCAACTTTAGTCGAGCCGGAAACGGCAAAACCGCCCCAAATGCGGCGGTTTTGTGAACAAGGCTAAGAATTGGGGGGAGGACGGCGGCCGTGGCTTAGCCGAAAGTATAATGCGCGGATCCCAAATGATCCGTGCTTACGGTGTGAGATCCATTTGCTGCAGCAGGATCACCGCCTGGGTGCGGTTCTTGACCCCAAGTTTGCGGAAGATCGCGGTCATATGGGCCTTGATGGTAGCTTCCGATACATTGAGCTCATAGGCGATCTGCTTGTTGAGCAAGCCGTCCGAGAGCATGCACAGCACCTTATATTGCTGCGGGGTCAGGGTGGCGATCCGCTCGGCCAGCTCATTGGTTTCTTCGTCCTCTTCTCCCAGTCCTTCAGGGAAGAAGGGCTCGCCGTCCAGCACCTGGTTCAGCGCACCGATCAACGCCCGCATATCGCTGGATTTGGGAATGAAACCGAAGGCGCCGTGACTGCGCACCTGGCGGATCACGCTGGTTTCCTCGCTGGCGGAAATTACCACAATCGGCAGGTCGGGGTAGCGGCTGCGCAGCTGGATCAGTCCGGACATGCCGTTGGCGCCGGGCATTTTCAAATCCAGCAAAATCAGGTCGACGTCGGGCTCTTTGTCGAGCAGGGCGAGTAGGGTATCGAGGGAATCTGCTTCCAGCAGGTTAGCGCCACTGATCGCCATGTGCACTGACTGAAACAGGGCATTGCGAAACAGCGGGTGATCATCGGCAATCACAATCGTGTACTGAGCGTCCATGGCAGTTGTTTCTCATTGTTTTTCATCAAGCTATCACTGCTGATAGTGTAGATCAATTTGTTAACACATAAGATCGGAGCTGGATCAGCTCCGGGCGAGACAGGATGTAATCGGCGGCAGCTCTGGTGGTGCATCGGAACGGAGGTGGGCTTTCGGGTTGGCTTGTGGTTGAACGGTCGGTCTGAGAAACACACTGCGCACCCGAGGGGTGCGCAGTCAAGGTTCGTGGATGGTTTATTTCGGGCTCACCAGCTGGTGGTTTTGCAGGTGGGTCAGGAACGGGTCGGCTTCCATAAACCCGGTTAGTCGGGCCTGGCTGAGCTTGTTGCCCCGGGCATCCCAGAAATCCAGGGTCGGCAGCCCCAGCACGTTCATCTGTTGCAGCAAGTCAAAATCAGCCGGGGTGTTGCGGGTGACATCCGCCTGCAGCAGCACAAACCGGCCAAGCTGCGGGGCCACCGCCGGATCGTGGAAGGTGTACTTTTCAAACTCTTTGCAGGCCACACACCAGTCGGCGTAAAAATCCAGCATCACCGGTTTTCCTTCGGCTTTGGCTGCGGCCAAGGCCTGGTTCAGCTCGGCCACGCTGGCGACCTGTTTGAATTCAACCGTTGGCGCGGCTTGCTCGTTGACCGGTTGGCCGAGCAGGGCGCTGAGCAGCGGTTGCGCGGCACCCAGCAGGCCGACAATCGCGACCACCGCCAGGGCACTGCTGCGCCAGGAGACGGCGAGGGTG
The DNA here is from genome assembly GCF_025398175.1 of Photobacterium sp. TY1-4. NCBI lineage: Bacteria > Pseudomonadati > Pseudomonadota > Gammaproteobacteria > Vibrionales > Vibrionaceae > Photobacterium > Photobacterium sp. TY1-4. The sequence goes on along the minus strand of NZ_CP099734.1, from coordinate 3,316,504 downwards.
CTCTTGATATGGTAGAGCCAGCCGAAGGCTGCTAGCCCCAGCAGTGACCACAGGTAAGGCACCACGGCGTGCGGCAGGATCCGCTCGAGCAGGAAGATCGGCACGGCGAGCAGGATGAAGCCGAAGAAGACTTTGACATGGTTCATCCACAGGCCGGCTTTCGGCAGCAGTTTATTGCCGAACATCGCCGCCAGGATCAGCGGGATCCCCATCCCGATGGCCAGTGCATACAGGGCGATGGCCCCGGTGAGTAAGTCCCCGCTCTGGGCGACATAAATCAGCGCGCCGGACAGCGGCGCCGTGGTACAGGGCGAGCAGACCAGGCCGGAGATCGCCCCCATCACGAAGACCCCGCCGCTGTGGCCGCCCTGTTGTTTGTTACTTTGCTGGCTCAGCCAGGTCTGGATACTGCTCGGTAGTTGCAGGGTGTAGGCGCCGAACATCGACAGCGCCAGCGCGACGAACAACACGCTCAGGCCGATCAGCACATAGGGGTGTTGCAGCGCGGCCTGGAACTGCATTCCGGCAGACGCGACCACCAGCCCCAGCAGGGTGTAGGTCAGTGCCATGCCCTGAATATAGGTGAAGGCCAGGCGGAAGGTGCGGCCCGGGCTGAGCTGGCCGTTGCCCAGTACAATCCCGGTCAGGATCGGGTACATCGGCAGCACGCAGGGGGTAAAGGCCAGCCCGATCCCCAGAGCGAGGAAGAGCAGCGGGGTCCACCATTGCTCGGCCAGATCGCTGGCCAGTTGATCCTGCTCGGATGCCGGCGCAATGGTTGCCGTAGAGGTTGGGATGTTAGTGCTTACTTGCGATTTAGTGCCTGTGCTGTCAGTCTGAGTGGTGACATATGGTGGTGTCGCCGCAGGACTGTCCTGGCGGGCGGTCACTGCCGAGAGTGGCACCTGACGCACTTCCGGCGGATAACAGAAGCCGGCTTCGGCACAGCCCTGGTAGCGCACGGTCAGGGTGGCGCTATCGCTGGCATCGAGCAGCGGGACGGTGACGGTCAGTGGTTCGGTGTAAATGTTGACTTCGCCGAAGAATTCGTCGTGATAAGGCTTGCCGCTTGGAATACTGAGTGTCCCGAGCCGGGCGGTGTCCGAGGTGACCGACAGCTGGTGCTGGTAGAGGTAGTAGCCGGGTTTGACCTGCCAGTCGAGGTAGACGACATCGCCCTGCTGGCTGAAGTTAAACGGGAAGGCTTCGTCAACCGTGACAAATTGGTTGGTCGAACTGCTCGACAGGCCCGGTAAGTTAAATTCTGCCCGTAGTGGTAAGCTGCTAAGGCTCAAAAGTAGCAGACTAGTGAGCGCAACCACAGCCTGAAAGCGGGAAAGTCGAAAAGGTTTATGTCTGTTCATCATGATATCTGGCTCAGCGTCCGGGGCTCCCTGGAAATTGAAAGCATGTCGATTCAGCAGAATGATGGGATCGGCACGGTGATGACAGTAACCGATCCGCGTTGCTGATCACTATACTCTCTCAGACCGAGTTGTTCAGCGTTTGGTTTCATCAGCCCATCAATTTCCCGGATATTTTGTCTGGATTTCTGAGGGGCCGTTAACATTTGCTACACTTTGCCCTTTGACTCGCAACCGTATCCCTCCCACTATAAAAGGGAGAGAAGGCACTGGAAGAAAGCCACATGGAGACATGTGCAGACGATCTGATGCCACAGACACCAACCACAAGGGGTGACTCGTGTTTCCTGTTTTATTGTTTCTGTTTATTGTTGTACCGATTATTGAGATTGCCCTGTTTGTTCAGGTGGGGGGATTTCTGGGGCTATGGCCGACCATCGCACTGGTACTGATCACCGCAATTGTCGGGGCGTCTCTGGTCCGCAGCCAGGGGATCGCCACCCTGATGTCGGTGCAGCAGCGCCTGCAGCAAGGCGAGCTGCCAGCCCAGCAGATTGTTGAAGGTGTGATGCTGGCGGTTTCCGGCGTGTTGTTGCTGACCCCGGGCTTTATGACCGATGCGCTGGGGATGCTGGTACTGTTACCGGGGCCGCGCGCCATGCTGGCCAAACAGCTGATGAGCAAAGTGAAAGTGCGGAGCATGGGCGCCGGGTTCGGCGGCGGTCAGGGCTTTCAGGGCCAGGGACCGTTTGATCGCCAGGACGATCCGTTCAATTCCCGCCCATCTGGTGGCGATGTCTTTGACGGTGAGTTCGAGCGCAAAGACAAAGAAAAATCCGATGACAATCATCGCCTGCACTAAACGCGGCGCAGATAGCAACAAGGCAACCTTCGGGTTGCCTTTTTGTTTGGTGCGCTGTGGGCCGGAGGGCGCGACCACGATGTTGGTGGGTCGTCTTTATTGACCGGGTTCGATGCCGGGCCCGGTCAGGGTCCGGCGCAGGCGCAGGGCATAAAGGTAAGCGCCGATGCCACTGAGCAGATTGGCGATGGCAATGCCGATGAACAGGCCCTCCGTGCCGCCGAGCAGGCTGCCTACCCAGGCGGCCGGGAGCAAGAAGGCAAACAGGCGCAACAGGTTCCACACCAATGCGTGGAGGGATTGATGCAGGGCATTGAGGGCGCTGATCAGCAACATACACACCGCCTGCATGCCGTAGCTGATCGGCACCACGATCAGGTAATGCCAGAGTTGCTGCTGCACCTCGGCATCCTGGCTGAACAGGGACGAGAGCGGCCAGCTCAGCGGCACCATCATGATAAACACCAGCAACTGGAACAGGATGGCAAAGCGCATCGCGGTAAACAGGGCCTGGAAAGCCCGGTCGGGTTTGGCGGCGCCGAGGTTCTGGGCCATAAACGGCATCAGGGCGGAGCCGAGGGACATCATCACAATCACCAGAATCGACTCAATTCGCATGGCTGCGCCGTAGGCTGCGACGGAAGCCGTGCCCTGTGCGGCCAGCAGCGACATCAGCAGCGCGCCCGACAGCGGATTCAGGGTATTGGACAGGGCGGCCGGGGTGCCGACCTGCATGATTTGGTGCCAGTCCTGACGCAGCCAGCGCAGTTGCGGCCAGGTGAGCAGCTGTTCACGGCGGATCAGAATATACAGCGAGCGGCTGAGCGCAAAGGCCCAGCTGATCCCGCTGGAAATTGCCGCGCCCTGCACGCCCAGTTCGGGGAATGGCCCGTAGCCGAAGATCAGTAAGGGGTCGAGGACCCCGTTGAGCACCCCGGCCAGCATCATGATCTTGGCCGGGGCTTGGGCATCGCCGGTGGCCCGGATGGCGCTGTTGCCGGCCATCGGGATCACCAGCAGCGGGATCGCCAGGTACCAGATCTGCATATAATCCTTGATGATCGGCAGCAGCTCCGGGCTGGCGCCGATCAGGGTAAACAGCGGCTCAATGCTGAGCAGGCCAAGGCCGGCGGCGAACAGCATCAACAGCATCGCCAGCAGCAGGCCGTGGGTGGCAAAGCGGGCGGCACTTTGGGTATCGCCACTACCGAGCAGGCGGCCAATCCGGGTCGAGAGCCCAACACTTACCCCCATGGTGATGCAGTTGAGGGCAAAGGTGACCGGAAATGTGAAGCTGACCGCGGCCAGCGCTTCGGTGCCGAGCAGCGAAATAAAGAAGGTATCGACCAGGTTGAACATGAGAATTGCCACCATGCCGAAGACCATCGGAATGGTTAAGCGCCGCAGCACATCGGGAATGGGCGCAGTGAGCAGCCCGTGCTTATCTGCCAGTTTTTCTGTGGCCATAGTGGTCTCGGTCATGGAATGCCCGCTTACCCTAATGCAAAGAGTGTGAGCGGGCAAAAAATCTGCGAGAAATTTTCGAAAAAAATCTTGCTGGGGACTTGGGATCCGAAAAAACGTCCCAACATGATTAGGTATCAGAAAGAGTCAGTGTCATGAGACGCTGTTCCTATATAACGTATGGATATTACCAAAAATCAGGAGAGACGACCGATGAATATTCGTCCTTTACATGACCGAGTGATCGTTGAACGCCAGGAAGTTGAATCTAAGTCAGCGGGCGGCATTGTTCTGACTGGTTCAGCAGCTGAAAAATCTACCCGCGGTACCGTGCTGGCAGTAGGTAAAGGCCGCATTCTGGAAAACGGCACAGTACAACCGCTGGACGTGCAAGTTGGCGATACTGTGATCTTTGCAGAAGGCTACGGCACCAAGTCTGAGAAGATCGATGGTAAAGAAGTCCTGATCATGTCTGAAAACGACATCATGGCAATCGTTGAATAATCCGATCACCTCAAACGAATAATGAAGAAAGGAAGATAAAGATGGCTGCTAAAGACGTAAAATTTGGTAACGACGCTCGCGTAAAAATGCTGGAAGGTGTGAACGTTCTGGCCGATGCCGTAAAAGTCACACTGGGCCCGAAAGGCCGTAACGTGGTGCTGGACAAGTCGTTCGGTGCCCCAACTATCACCAAAGATGGTGTTTCTGTTGCCCGTGAAATCGAGCTGGAAGACAAGTTCCAGAACATGGGCGCACAAATGGTGAAAGAAGTTGCTTCTCAAGCCAACGATGCAGCCGGTGACGGTACCACAACAGCCACTGTTCTGGCTCAGTCGATTGTGAATGAAGGCCTGAAAGCCGTAGCAGCCGGCATGAACCCAATGGATCTGAAGCGCGGTATCGACAAAGCAGTTGCGGCTGCGGTTGAAGAGCTGAAAGCGCTGTCTGTGCCATGTGAAGACACCAAGGCGATTGCCCAGGTGGGGACGATTTCTGCCAACTCTGATGAGACGGTTGGCAACATCATTGCTGAAGCGATGGAAAAAGTCGGCCGCGATGGTGTGATCACCGTTGAAGAAGGTCAGGCTCTGCACGATGAGCTGGACGTGGTTGAAGGCATGCAGTTCGACCGTGGCTACCTGTCACCATACTTCATCAACAACCAGGAAGCGGGTTCCGTTGATCTGGAAAACCCATTCATCCTGCTGGTTGACAAGAAAATCTCGAACATCCGTGAACTGCTGCCAGCACTGGAAGCCGTTGCAAAAGCCTCTCGTCCGCTGCTGATCATCGCTGAAGATGTCGAAGGCGAAGCGCTGGCGACCCTGGTTGTGAACAACATGCGTGGTATCGTGAAAGTTGCGGCGGTGAAGGCTCCTGGTTTTGGTGACCGCCGTAAAGCGATGCTGCAAGATATCGCAGTGCTGACTGCTGGTACCGTGATTTCTGAAGAAATCGGTCTGGAACTGGAAAAAGTTCAGCTGGAAGATCTGGGCCAAGCCAAACGCATCACCATTACCAAAGAAAACACCACTATTATTGACGGTGTGGGTGAAGAAGCGATGATTGCGGGCCGCGTGGCGCAAATTCGCCAGCAAATCGAAGATGCAACTTCAGACTACGACAAAGAAAAACTGCAGGAGCGCGTGGCGAAACTGGCAGGTGGTGTTGCGGTGATCAAAGTCGGCGCAGCGACTGAAGTTGAAATGAAAGAGAAGAAAGACCGCGTTGAAGATGCCCTGCACGCGACCCGTGCTGCGGTTGAAGAAGGCGTGGTTGCCGGTGGTGGTGTTGCCCTGATCCGTGCCGCTTCCAAAGTTGCTGGCCTTGAAGGCGCGAACGAAGAGCAGAACGTGGGTATCCGTGTTGCACTGCGTGCGATGGAAGCACCAATCCGTCAAATCACCAAGAACGCCGGTGACGAAGAGTCTGTTGTTGCCAACAACGTGCGCGCTGGCGAGGGGAACTACGGTTACAACGCTGCAACCGGTGAGTACGGCGACATGATCGAAATGGGTATCCTGGACCCAACGAAAGTGACGCGTTCTGCGCTGCAGTTCGCCGCTTCTGTTGCCGGCCTGATGATCACCACTGAAGCGATGATTACCGATGCGCCGCAGGATTCTGCTGGTTCGGCGATGCCTGATATGGGTGGCATGGGCGGTATGGGTGGCATGGGCGGCATGATGTAATCCGCTGATAGTCCACACTATCTCTTTGAAAACGGAGGCTGATGCCTCCGTTTTTTTATGTCTGACGTTTGATGTTTGTAGGTTTTTGCCAGAGGCCAAGGGCGTGGTTCGGGGGAATACCGGGTCCTCCGGGCTGATTGGTAAAAAAAGCCTGAAAAGCTGCACGCAACAAAATTACCATTAAAAACAAATATTTATGTTGTTGTCATGCAATGAATTTCTCGGTGTTAATTCCAGGTCACCTTTTTGCTGTAACTGGTTTTAATTGGTGTACAGAGTGTCATCCAGCGATCAGCTCTTACTGCGGGCGGGCTGGCATCTTCAGCAGATCAAGCTGCAGGGGGGCTATACCGGGCCGATTGAGGTTCATTAGAGAAAAGCCTAAAAAACTGTACATGAAAAAAGTATTTTAAAAACAGTTGCTTATGTCTCATGTTAAGCGCGTTTTTTTAATCCTGCTCTTTGTGCATCTTTTTGCTGTCTTGTTCTGGTTTTGCTGTACGTGGATGCGGGTGAAGATGAGGATGAGCAAGGAAAGGTGCGATCTGTGGTTAAGCAGCTTGCCTGGGAAAATGCCGGAAAAGCTGTACGTCAAATAAATTCAATAAAAACAGTAGCTTGACCGTGATTTGGGGCTGGTTTTTTCTGACGATAAAAGTGTGCACCTTTTCGATGTACGAAATTCGATTTGGTGCACGTATGGTTCTGGTTTATTGCCGGGGAGATTCATCGGCTTCCGTAGCCGGAGGTGCTTCTGCCGAATCTGCGGCTTGCGGTTGTGCGACTTTCTTGCGGCGATGGCGATCAGCCCAGTGAGCATGGACCCCTTTGCGTAAAAAGCGCAGGCTGTTTTCCAGCTTGTCGACGCCGAGCAACAGGCCAATCACCAGGCCGGTCATGATCACGGCAGTTTGTCCGTGGTCCAGACCGATGGTGATCCCAAGTGCGGCGAGCATCCAGACCACGGCCGCTGAGGTCACGCCGTGAATTTGCCCGTCCCGGTTCATCATCACGCCGGCGCCGAGAAAGCCGATGCCGGTGATCACCTGGGCGACCACTCGTGCCAGATCGGCATTGCTGGTCGACAGGGTCCGCCCCAGCATGATGAAGCAGTAGGTGCCGACAATAATCAGGGTTGAAGTACGGATCCCGACCGGTTTGCCGCGCAGTTGGCGTTCCAGGCCAATCAGGGCACCGCACACACCGCACTGCAACAGTGCCGGCCAGCTAAATGGGGTGATGTCAGGTAACATCCCCGTGTCCTCCAAAATGTTAGGGTTCTCAAAGGCGGCACGGCAACGCATTTGCTATGCGTTGCCGTCTGTGTTTTGTCGCATCATCCCGTTGGGATAGCGTCCGGCTTACTGGTGCGCCAGCTGACGACGGTTTTTCTTCACCGCATTTTTTTCGATATGTTCGATAATCATCCCGGCGATATCTTTGCCTGTGGCCGTTTCAATCCCTTCGAGTCCCGGAGATGAGTTGACCTCCATCACCAGCGGACCGCGCTCGGAGCGCAGCAAATCAACCCCTGCCACACTCAGCCCCATGGCTTTGGCGGCGGCGACGGCGGTTTTGCGCTCTGCCGGGGTGATCCGGATCAGTGACGCGCTGCCGCCGCGGTGCAGGTTAGAGCGAAATTCACCTTCTGCTGCCTGGCGCTTCATCGAGGCAATCACTTTGTCGCCAATCACCAGGCAGCGAATATCGGCACCACCGGCTTCCTTGATGTATTCCTGCACCATAATGTTGGCTTTCAGGCCCATAAAGGCTTCGATCACGCTCTCGGCCGCTTTATGGGTTTCGGCCAGCACGACACCGATGCCCTGGGTGCCTTCTAGCAGCTTGATCACCAGCGGCGCGCCACCGACCATTTTGATCAAGTCCGGAATATCGTCCGGTTTGCTGGCAAAGCCGGTAATGGGCATGCCGACGCCTTTGCGACTGAGTAGTTGCAGTGAGCGCAGTTTGTCCCGGGAGCGGCTGATCGCAATGGACTGGTTTACCGAGAAAACCCCCATCATTTCAAACTGGCGCAGGACAGAGCACCCATAGAAGGTGATATCAGCCCCGATGCGGGGAATGATGGCATCAAAGCCTGTCAAATCATTGCCCTCAAAATGGATCGAGGGTTGGACCGAGTTGATGTTCATATAGCAACGCAACGCATTGATGATCACGGCTTCATGGCCGCGTGCTTCAATCGCTTCACGTAAGCGTCGGGTGGAATACAGGTTCTCGTTTTGGGAAAGGATGCCAATTTTCATTGCGATACTCATAACAGTCTGGAAAGCCTGCGGGCGGCGAAGTTTGGCTATCTTCATTGTCCGCAGTATGGAGCGCGACTATGCGCTCCCACGGGGTAAAAATCGAGTGGATCGACGATGATATTTTTTGATGCTGATGAGAGAAAAAGTTGATGGATAAGGCGAGATAACATGACGATCTGATGAGTATTTGGCCTGCGATAGGTCTTTTAGTTTGTCCGGAAAAAACCAAAAAAAGCTGCACATGTTTTTACTTGTTTTATTTCAGTGTCTTACGTGTGGTTTTTAAGGGTGGGTACCCGTGGTTTGTTTTGTTCATCAAATTGGTGCTGATTACTCTTATAGCTGTACGTTCTGGCCTGCGGTGCCAGTTGAAGTGGCAGTTGTTGTTGCACTTGCTGTTACCGCGCAGTTGCAGCTGTCGCGGCATTAACATGACATCGCGACCATCAAAACGCTGAACTGTGTTGACAGGAAAAATCGCTCAAAAAGCTGAACACTAAAAAATATAAATAAAAACAGGTGCTTACTTCGTTATTTTTAAGTGATTATATCAGCTTGAATTTTGATCTGGGAAAAGGTGATTTTATTTGGGAAAGCTGTACATTGATACCCGGACGGGCGAGGGTTTGATGCGGAGCATGAGGTGAGCTGACGTCAGCTCGCCTCATGGTGGTCGGCAGAAGCAGGGCGTGCTTCTCCATGTTATTTAGAATCGAAAGAGTTGCACTACATCGCGCAGGCTACCGGAGCGGCGCTTCAGCTCTTCTACGCCTTGCTTGGCTTCTTCGGTCGAAGTGCGGTTGTCATCTGCGCTGCTGCTGAGATCAGCCACGTTGGCGGACAGGTGCTCCGCAGCACAAGCCTGCTCACGCACGGATTCTGTAATTTCATCCATACCGTGGGTAATTTGGGTGATTTCACTGCGGAATCCCCCTAACGTTGCGTTGGCTTGCGCAGCATGCTGCACACAGTTGTCCACCTGAACCACGGCAGATTGCATGGTTTCGGTTGCCCCTGACGTGTCATGCTGAATCGCATTGATCATCGTGCTGATCTAGATGGTGGCTTTTGCCGTCCGTTCAGACAGTTGGCGCACTTCATCGGCCACCACGGCAAACCCTCGACCCTGTGCACCCGCCCGGGCGGCTTCGATAGCGGCATTGAGCGCCAGCAGGTTGGTTTGATCGGCAATGCCTTTGATCACTTCCAGAATTGAGTTGATTTCGACGGCGCGGCCATCAAGCTGGCGCAGTTTATCGGCCAGTTCATTGGTTTCTCGCTGAACGCGCTGCATTCCGACCACAGCTTCGTTAATGGCAGCTACCGTGGTATCGGTATGCAGTTCAAAGTTCAGCATTTGCTGGTTGGCCTGCTCCACGACCGTGGAAATACTTTGCGAGCTGGTTGCCAGCTCTTCAATCGCGGTTGCGCTGTTTCCGACATTGTCGGCCTGGGCAATCGAACGCTGGGTAATGGCGCTGACCAACGGATCCAACTGGGCGGTAATGGCCGCGACGCTGTCAGTCGACTGGTTGACTTCCAGCATCCGCTCGCGCAGGGCTGCCATGAAGGTGTTGAATGCTTCCGACATTTTGCTGACTTCATCGCGTGTGGTCACGCTCACGCGGCGGGTCAGATCCCAGTTGCCGTTGGCAATATCGATCAATACGGCATACAGGGCGTTGATTGGGGAAACAATCGGGACCGCGATGAACCGGGCGGCGACCAAGGCCGCGATCAACACCACCAGGGCGACCACTGCGGTTTGCTTCAGCGCGTTGTCGAGCATCTGATCGACGTCACTCAGCGAAATATCGATCCCAATGACATAGAGCTCACCCTGCTGATTATAAAACGGCAGGAAAATCGACCGGTAGCGACCGTACTCTCCCTGGTAGTCCTCAAACTGGATTTGGCGGGTGTCAAATGCGGCATGGAGCATTTTCGGGACCACTTTATACTCTTCCATGTACCAGTTTTGGTAGTGACCGTTTTGCAACTCTTCCTGAGTTTGGTTGATGTAGGTGTAGTACACGCGGTGGCCCCGCTTGACGGTGGCGTAGGCCCAGTCCAGCCCTGAAGCTTGGATAAAATCGGCTAACCGGCGTGAAACAGCATCATAGTTTGCGGGGGAAGTGTTCCCCAACTGATCGTGGGCCTGCTGTCCGACAATGTGATCGGTCGCGTTGGCTGCCGTGAGCAACTGCTCATTGAGGCGCTGTAGCGTTGATTCTTTCAGGGAATCGTAGGACAGGAAGGAAAGCAGCAGGATGATGGTGAGAGAAAGGCCGGCAAAGCAGGCAGACAGTTTATTTGTTAGGTTCATATATGAATGACTTAATGTTGCGCTAACTAATGCAAAACGTGATATCCGTTCCATTTTGCGTGCATTGTATCTGTTATTAGCGGCTTACGAGCCAAATTATTAAATCATTCGTCTGAAAAATTGAGTTTTTAAGCGTAATGAGCTGAAAAAAAGGCAGGATTTCTGCCTTTTTCAGCAATCCAGTCGGGATTTATTCAAGGTGCAAATCCAGCGGGGTCTTGCTGCGCCGTCCACCGATTTCCCGGGTCAGTTTCGGCACCAGGTAACCGGAAACCTGCTCCAGCAGTCCTGCCATCAACTGACGGGCCCGGGTATCCTCGACCATAAAATGCGCCGCGCCCTGTACTTTGTCCAGCACATGCAAATAGTAAGGCAAAATGCCGGCATCAAACAGAGCTTCGCTGAGCTGAACCAGCGCACCGACCGAATCATTGATCCCTTTGAGCAGCACGCTCTGATTGAGTAGGGTGACCCGGGCTTGTTTCAGCTTCGCCATCGCCTGACGCAGCTCATCATTGAGCTCATTGGCGTGGTTGATATGGGTGACCAGAATGGTTTGCAGGCGACTGTGTTGCAGCAGCTCACACAGCTCATCGGTGATCCGGGACGGTAGCACCACCGGCAGCCGGGTGTGGATCCGCAGGCGCTTGATATGCGGGATCTGGCTGATGTGCTCAACCAGCCAGCGCAGTTCACTGTCTTTGGCCATCAGGGGATCGCCGCCGGAGAGGATCACTTCGTTGATCTCTGGTTGTGTGGCGACATAATCCAGGGCGACTTGCCAGTTGCGCTTGCCGCCCTGGTTGTCCTGGTACGGGAAATGGCGGCGGAAACAGTAGCGGCAATTAACCGCACAGCCCCCTTTGGTGATCAGCAGGACCCGGTTCTTGTATTTATGCAACAGCCCGGGAATCGCATTGTCCTGCTCTTCGAGCGGATCATGGGAGTAGCCGTCATGGACCTCGAACTCTTCTTCCAGGGGCAACACCTGGCGCAGTAAGGGATCATACGGGTTGCCAATTTCCATTCTTTCGACAAAGCTCAAAGGGACACGCAGTGCAAACAACTTCCGGGCCGCCAGCCCTTTCTCCCACGGGGCCGGATCAATTTTCAGGGTGGTTAACAACTGAAAGGGATCAGATATCGCATTCGCCAGATCATTGAGCCAGTTTTGCTCAACAGTTGCGGCGTTTCGGGTTATGATATGCGGCATTAATTACAACTCGAAGATGTTAAGAGGATAGAAATGGCGTCTTTCAGCACCAATGAATTCCGCGGCGGAATGAAAATTATGCTAGATAATGAACCATGTGTCATTATCGAAAATGAATTTGTGAAGCCAGGTAAAGGCCAGGCTTTCAACCGCGTTAAAATCCGCAAGCTGCTTTCTGGCAAGGTTCTTGAGAAGACTTTTAAATCTGGCGATTCTGTTGAAGCGGCTGATGTCGTTGATAACGAGCTGGATTACCTGTACACCGACGGTGAGTTCTTCCACTTCATGAATAACGAGACGTTCGAGCAAATCGCTGCGGATACCAAAGCGGTCGGTGACAACGCGAAGTGGCTGGTTGAGAACAACACCTGTACGCTGACGCTGTGGAACGGTAACCCAATCGCCGTGACTCCACCAAACTTTGTTGAGCTGGAAGTGGTTGAAACCGATCCAGGTCTGAAAGGGGATACGCAGGGTACTGGCGGTAAGCCGGCGACGCTGACCACCGGTGCAGTGGTTCGTGTACCACTGTTCATCCAGATCGGTGAAGTGATCAAGGTCGATACGCGCTCTGCTGAATACGTCAGCCGCGTAAAATAAGCTACCCGATAGCTTCAAAAAAGGTCGCTGCGGCGGCCTTTTTTTATGCCTGTTGTTTGGCTTTTTTCGAGCGATGTTTCAGCGATGGATAATCGCGGGCGGCAAAATGACCACTAATCTGGATGTGATCACCGGTTTGGGGGCCTTGGGGATGCTGGAGAAAAGCGATCAGCTGACATCAGACAAGCAAACGAAATAGTCGGATGTGCGCAGTTGTCAGGGGCTTCTCTTTTTGATATCGAGCCAGATGAAATGAAAAAAGCACCGCCCGGCGGTGCTTTTTGATGGGATCAGTGTGGCATTAGATCATGAACACGAAAATCACCGCCAGGGCCGAGATCAGAAACGCCGAGGCGTAGCAAGCCACTTTGCCGGCCACGCCGGTGTGGAATTTCAGATCGTGCATGCCGTGGTGTACGCGGTGCATAGCGTGCCACATCGGCAGCGCCAGCGTCGCGATGGTGAACAGGGCGCCGATAATACTGGTGACAAAGCCGGAGACGCGCTCGTAGCTCATGGCTTCGGTATCGATGATGCCCAACGGCACCATGATCCCCAGTACCAGCACGGTGACCGGGGTCAGCATGGCAAACCAGGTGCCGCCGGCACCAAACAAGCCCCACCAGACCGGCTCGTCAGAACGTTTCGGGTTGAGATTAATCACAGGGCTCTCCTTACACCAGGATCAGAACAAACAGGGTGATGGCTGCGACCGCGGCCCACTGCCCCAGGACGATAATTTTCTTATCCAGCACTTTGCCTTTGATGCGGATCGGCATCACCTGCGGCATCATGCTGAAGAACGTCTGGGCATGGAACAGGCTGCCGGCCAGCGCCAACAGGTTCAGGACAATCACAACCGGGTTGGCCATAAAGCTCAGCCAGCCTTGCCAGGCTTCCGGACCTTTCACCAGGCAGCCCAAACCGAAGGTCAGGCACAGGGTGAAGAAGATCAGCGGTAGCACGGTGGCTTCACGCAGCATGTAGAAACGGTAGAAAGGATGGTCTTTCCACCAGGTGCGCTTCATTTCGCGAACATAGGGTTTACGGTTGCTCATCCTTAGGCCTCCTGAGGTTTCAGCATGGCAATGACGAAATCTTTGGACGATTCCACTTTGCCTTGGTTGACCGCTGCTGCCGGATCCACGCTCTTCGGACATACTTCAGAGCAGTAGCCGACAAAGGTGCAGCCCCAGGCGCCGTTTTCGCCGTTGATCAGCTTCATCCGCTCGTCAGCACCGTGATCCCGGCTGTCGAGGTTGTAGCGATGCGCCAGCGTCAGCGCGGCCGGACCAATGAATTCCGGGTTGAGGCCGAACTGCGGGCAGGCCGCGTAGCACAGGCCGCAGTTGATACAACCGGAAAACTGCTTGTAACGCGCCAGCTGCTCCGGGGTCTGGTTGTTCGGACCGTCTTCCGGGGTGCGATCATTGCCGATGATGTAAGGCTTGATGGCCTCCAGACGCTCGATGAACGGCGTCATGTCGACAATCAAATCTTTTTCGATAGCGAAGTTGGCCAACGGCTCGATTTTCAGTCCGTTCGGGTAGTCCCGCAGGAAGGTTTTACAGGCCAGTTTCGGCACTTGGTTGACCATGATCCCGCACGAGCCGCAGATCGCCATCCGGCAAGACCAGCGGTAGGCCAGATCCTTGTCCAGGTGATCCTTGATATAGCCCAGGGCATCGAGCACCGACATGGTTTCGTTGAACGGCACTTCGAACCGCTGCAAGTAGGGCTCTGCGTCTGTTTCCGGGTCATAACGCAGAATTTCAATGTTCTGAATACGATTGGCTGACATTAGGCCTGCTCCTTCTTCTGCTCTGCGGCTTCTTTGGCGGCGGCCTCTTCGGCGGCGGCACCATACAGTCGGGCTTTCGGCTGAGATTTGGTAATGGTGACTTCACTGTACTCAATCTTCGGTGCCTGATCGCCGTTGTAGAAGGCCAGCGTATGCTTCAGGAAGTGCTCGTCATCCCGCTCGGTACAGCCTTCATCCAGACGTTGGTGGGCACCGCGGGACTCGCGGCGAAGCAGGGCAGAGTGCGCCATGGCTTCGGCCACTTCCAGGCTGTAGCCGATCTCAATGGCGTACAGCAGATCGGTATTGAAGACCTTGCCTTTGTCCTTGATGCTGATGCGCTTGTAGCGTTCGCGCAGCTCGGCCAGTTTGTCGATGGTGGCCTGCATCAGATCTTCCTGGCGGTAGATCCCGCAGCCCGCTTCCATGGACTGACCCATTTCGGTGCGGATATCAGCCCAGTTTTCATCGCCTTTCTGATTCATCAGGGTGTCGATGCGTGCCTGAACCTCACGGATTTGGGCGTTGATAGTAGCGTCGTTCCAGCCTTTGAATTCGGCCGCACGCGCGACAGCCCCTTCACCGGCCACCCGGCCGAAGACGACCAGCTCTGCCAGGGAGTTCGAACCGAGGCGGTTGGCACCATGCAGGCCAACTGAGGAACATTCGCCGACCGCGAACAGGCCCTTGATCCGGGTTTCGTTGCGGCTGTTGGTTTCAATCCCGCCCATGGTGTAGTGCACGGTCGGACGGATCGGGATCGGCTCTTTGACCGGGTCGACATTGACGTAGGCCTTGGCCAGCTCGCAGATAAACGGCAGGCGCTCGCGCAGGTACTCTTCGCCCAGGTGGCGCAGATCCAGGTGGACTACATCGCCCAGCGGGTGCTCGATGGTGTTGCCTTTTTGCTGTTCATGCCAGAACGCCTGGGAGACTTTGTCCCGTGGCCCCAGTTCCATGTATTTGTTTTTCGGCTGGCCAATCGGCGTTTCCGGGCCCATGCCGTAGTCTTGCAGGTAACGGTAGCCGTTTTTATTGACGATAATACCGCCTTCGCCGCGACACCCTTCGGTCATCAGGATCCCGGTGCCGGGCAGGCCGGTCGGGTGGTACTGCACGAATTCCATATCGCGCAGAGGAACGCCGTGGCGATACGCCATGGCCATGCCGTCGCCGGTGACAATCCCGCCGTTGGTGTTGCAGTGGTAAACCCGGCCGGCACCGCCGGTAGCCAGGATCACCGACTTGGCTTTAATGCAGATCAGCTCACCTTCGGACATGTGGATCGCAATCAGGCCCTGGGCCTGGCCGTCATCCACCAGCAGATCGACGACAAAGTACTCATCAAAGCGCTGGATCTGTTTGTATTTGATGGAGGTCTGGAACAGGGTGTGCAGCATGTGGAAGCCGGTTTTATCGGCGGCAAACCAGGTTCGCTCGACCTTCATTCCGCCGAAACGGCGGACGTTGACTTCGCCGTTCTCTTTACGACTCCACGGGCAGCCCCATTGCTCGAGCTGGGTCATTTCGCGGGTGGCATTCTCGACGAAATACTCGACCACGTCCTGCTCGCACAGCCAGTCACCGCCGCCGACGGTGTCATTGAAGTGGTTGTCCAGGCTGTCCTCATCTTTGATGACGGCGGCAGAGCCCCCTTCCGCGGCCACGGTGTGGGAGCGCATTGGGTAGACCTTAGAGATCAGAGCAATATTCAGCTCTGGGTTGGCTTCTGCTGCTGCGATGGCCGCGCGTAGGCCGGCACCACCAGCACCGATTACAGCGATATCTGTGGTAATAGTCTTCACAGCTATCCTCCGAAGGTAAGACGAAAATTGAAAAAGGCCGCCGGAGCGCGCCTATCCTTGAAATCCTAAAATCATTCTATGCAACGCTATCGATAGAAAATTTGATTTAGACGCAGCTTTTTCAGGGAAATAGCCCAAAAGTAGCAGCTGATTACGGGAAGTGTGATAACTATCACAGGTGCCCATGTTTGCATATTGTTACAGCGCGTTTTCGGCTTGGATGAGTTATTTCTGGCTCGTAAAAATTGTGTTTCTAATCTTGGTTGCAACTGATTCATTTAAAAAACAAAGTTGCGAATAGGAAAGCGTGTGCAGGCGAGGAATGTATCCATTATGTCACCTGGGTGACGGAAGTGTTATCAGGCTGTGTTTGTGTTGTGGTTTGCCCGGTGTCGGCATTGGCAGTCTGAGATTCACCAGGAAGGCATGCTGATGCCCGGGGAGGAGTCTGCTACACTCTGCGCCTCTTTTCATCCCAGATACAAGTAAGACAGAAGTTATGACTCAGCACTGGCAACCTACTGCTTCGATCGCGCAACTGAAACAGCGCGCTGCGATTATTGCATCGATCCGCGATTTCTTTGCCCGCCGTGACGTGCTGGAGGTGGACACCCCGGCGATGAGCCAAGCGACGGTGACCGATATCCACTTGCATACGTTCCAGACTGAATTTGTCGGGCCGGGGTTCGCTTCAGGCCAGACGCTGTATCTGATGACCAGCCCGGAGTTTCACATGAAACGCCTGTTGGCGGCCGGCAGCGGGCCGATTTACCAGATTTGTAAGTCGTTTCGCAATGAAGAATCCGGCCGCTTCCACAATCCGGAATTTACCATGCTGGAATGGTATCGCCCGGGGTTCGATCACCATGCGCTGATGGATGAAATGGAGGCGTTGCTGCAGCTGGTGCTCCAGTGTGGCCGTGCCGAACGGATGACCTATCAGCAGGCTTTTTTGACGGTATTGGGTGTTTGCCCGCTGACGGCCGACATGGACGCGTTGAAAGCAGCGGCCGGCCCACTCGGACTGGCGGATATTGCTGAGCCGGAAACTGATCGTGATACTTTGCTGCAACTGCTGTTCAGTATCGGTATTGAACCGAACATCGGCCAGACGACCCCGGCATTTGTTTATGATTTTCCGGCATCACAGGCCGCGCTGGCGCAGATCAACCCGGCGGATGACAGGGTAGCTGAGCGGTTTGAAGTGTATTTTCAGGGAATCGAGCTGGCGAATGGGTTTCATGAGCTGGCAGACGGGGACGAGCAACTGGCCCGGTTCGAAGCCGATAACCGTAAACGGCAGGCGATGGGGCTGGCACCGCAGCCGATCGACCATCACTTGGTTGCTGCGCTGCGGGCAGGCTTTCCGGATTGTGCCGGTGTTGCGCTGGGCATTGATCGGTTGATCATGCTGGCCCAGAACTTGAGCCATATCGATCAGGTCATGGCTTTCCCGGTGACAATTGCCTGAGTCAGACGCGGCGGTATCAGACCCTGAATGCGGCAGTGCCGCACCGGGTGATGCTGGCGTAAGCACGGGAACCCCGGCTTGAAAGCGGCCAAACACACTTTGCAGTATGGCCGTATCCCGCCAGAAGATACGGACTTTCTGATACAGGGGGAACAGCTGGTCGTTGTCGATGAGGCGACCGATTAGGATTTCAAGGCGTCTTATCGAAACGGGCTGACTATAAGTCATCTCTGAATTAAATGCAAATGGTTCTCAGTTGTGTTTGTGTGTCCCGGCGGGCTAATGGGTGACGATCAAGGCTGTCCCGATCACAGCCAGGGCAGCGCCGAACCAAGCGCTTTGATTCGGCCGGTTGCCGGTATGCAGCCACAGTAGCGGCAGCACCATGATCGGCGTGGTTGAAGAGAGCAGCGCGACGGTGCCGACATCTCCATGGCGAAGCGCATACAGGATCAGGGTCATGCCGACGGCCATGGCCAGAAAACCGTTGAGGGCGACCATGCCGAAAATCGGCCAGGTGATAGGATTGAGCGGGCGGAACAGCCGGGCGCCGGTCAGCCGCAGCAGGCTGTGTGCCGCGAAGGCGCTGGCCATACGCACGGCAGACGCCGCGATGGGATCAATCCCGCTTTGCATCACCGGTTTGGCAATAACCGCGCCGAGCGACTGACACAGGGCTGCCGTGAGACCCAGGACAATGGCAATCCATAAATTGCCGTGGATCTTCTCCCACAGATGGGTTTGCTGCTGGCCGAAGAAAATGGCACAGGCCACGCCGAGAAATACCGCCAGGCCACCGATCAGTTTCCATCCGGCCAGGGTTTCCCCAAACAGCCAGATCCCGAGCTGTGCCGAGAAAACGGCATGGCAGGCGAACAGCAGGCCGCCCCGGCGGGGGCCGATCCGGTTGAAGCAGGCAAACAGGGCCGTATCACCGATGAAAATTCCGATCAACCCGGACAGCAGCATCATCCCGGCACTCTCCCATTGCACTGTACCCCAACCCCCGTTCAGCAGCGCCATCACCGACAGCATCAGGGTCACGCAGGCCATCCGCCAGCGACTGTAGGCAAAGGCGCCCAGATGACGCGAAGGGGTAACGGAAATCAGGCTGCTGAGCGCCCAGAGTGAGGCTGCACCGAGGGCAAACCATTCGGCGAGTGAGGCGGATCCGAGCATAGGTTGGTGACATTCCTTGTAACACTTGGCCGTCCGGGCCTGATCATGGAATGAGGATAATACCTCAGTCTGTTTGGGGGAGAAACGCTTGCGAGGTGAGATTCATGCATTGGAGAGATGACGGCATTTGATGCACGATTTGGCCGTCTGCGAGTGATCCGGCGTATTGCCGGATCACTCTGGGTCGCGGGTTACACGCGAAAGCGAGACATATCCTCGCGCATGGTCTCGGCGGCGCTGTGGATGGCCTGACTGCTCTGATTCACATCGCGGGTCTGTTCGGCCAGATGATCGGAAACATCTTTGATCGCCTGGGTGTTGCGGCTGATATCTTCACTCACCGCCCGTTGCTCTTCGGCGGCGCTGGCAATTTGGGTCGCCATATCGGAGATTTCAGTGATTGCGGTGGTGATTTGGGTCAGGCTGTCACTGGCCGCTGCCGCAAAGTCGACGCTTTGTCCGGCGAGGCCAGTGCTGGCTTCCATGCTGTCGACCGCCTGGCGGGTATTTTGTTGCAAGGTTTCGATCATGCTGCGGATCTCCTCCGTCGAATCGTGGGTGCGCTGGCTCAGCACCCGCACTTCATCGGCGACCACGGCAAACCCGCGCCCTTGTTCCCCGGCCCGGGCGGCTTCAATAGCGGCGTTGAGCGCCAGCAGGTTGGTTTGCTCGGCAATGCCCTGAATGGTGGAGAGGATCTGGTTAATGTTCTGCGCGTTGGCTTCGAGCTCATGGATCACGCCCGCGGCATCCTGAATTTGATCGGCCAGTTGGGTAATGGCGTTGCGGTTTTGGCCAATCACGTGCTGACCGGCTTCGCAGGCGGTGGTTGAAGCCTGTGCGGCCGACGCGGTGAGTTCGGCATGGCTGGCCACTTCCCCGGAGGTCGCTGACATTTCGTGAATGGCGGTCGCGATTTGGTTAATGTCGTTCTGCTGCTCTGCCACTTTATGGTTGGCCTGCTCGGTTTGGCGGGCAGATCGCGCCGCCTGCTCACTGAGGGTGTGAGACTGGCTCACAATGCCGGTGATCATGGTCTGGATCTGTGCCAGGAAGCGATTCATGTGATCGGCCAGTTCGCCAATCTCATCCATACGCTCGATTTCAATTCGCTGGGTTAAGTCGCCGCTGCCCTGAGCCAGCTGACGGACCGACTGACTCAGGTTGTTCAGGGGATTGAGCAGGCGATTGATAATCATTGCGGCGGCTACGGCGATCACCAGGTAAAGTCCCAGCGAAGCCAGGCTAATGAAGGTGACCTGGCGGCTGATCCCGGCAAAGGCTTCGGCCTTGTCTTCGATCAGGCCCAGGGTCCAGTCGGTGCCGGCAATGGGGACGGCAGAAATCAGTTTCTCCTGGCCATCGAGCGAAATGGTTCCGATGGTTTGATTGGCCTGAAGTTGGTTGAGCAGGGCCGGGGTCAGATCGTTGCCCAGGCGGGTGATTGGCTGCTGGCTGAGTGCTTCGTCCCGGTAGGCAACAATATTGTGCTGACCGTCGATCAGGAAAGCATAGCCGCTGTTTTCGAGTTTCAGGTCAAGCACTTGTCGGATGATATGACTGACGGTCAGATCCGCTGCCAGCACTCCTTGGTACTGCCCCTGAAACGGCTTGGCAAAACTGACCACCAAACTGCCGTCAAAGTCCTGGTAAGGTTCGGTGACAATGAGTTTGCCCGCGGTCATCGCATCCTGATACCAGGGGCGAGTGCGGGGATCGTAGTCGGCCGGCCAGTCTTCACTTTTATCACCGTAAGCGATACTGCCGTCATTAAAACCGGCATAGACCGACAGGAATTGGCCGGCACGTTTGGTCAGCAGGAGCTCGCGGTCGACGTTGTCCTGATTGGCGATCAGCGGCTCGTTGGCCAGCATCATATCGCGTCGGGCGCTGAGCCAGTCGGTAATGTAGCGACTGGTCGCCTGACCGATATCCCGCATCTGGTTGGTGACTGCGGTGGTGGTTTCCTGTTGGAGCTGGTTAATTGACAGCCAGGCCTGGACGGCACTGACCGAGGCGATAATCACCGCGATGGCGACTTGGATTTTAAACTTGATCGTATGCTTCATCTTGGGCTCTCACTTCATGGCCTGAGTATGGTGGTTCACAGGATGCCGTGGGTATCATGATTTTTATTGCATCGTGTTGGGTGTTTTATCGGCGAGTCGGAGCAATCATTGATGACTACTTGCGGGAATACCGTGATGTTGCTTACAAATCTTGTCCAAAGGTGGGGGAAGTGAAGGCAGTCACACTGCCTTCACGTTGGAGAAGTATTGCATTGGATGCATATAGTGGTCAGGTCAGCAGCCAGGCGCCGAGGTAGACGACGAACAGGCCGACTAAGCCGAGGATCACCCCGGTTTTCGCCATGTCTTTGCTTTCAATCAGCCCGGTGGAGTAGGCCAGGGAGTTCGGTGGTGTGGAGACCGGGAGGATCATGCCCAGAGAAGCGGAGAAGGCCACGACCACCAGTACGCCCTGCAGGCCGCCAATCGCAGCCAGGCTGTCCATGGAAACGGCCACGGCGGCGGCAATCGGCATCAGCAGGTTGGCGGTAGCGGTATTGGACATAAAGTTCGCCATTAACCAGCAGATCAGCGACAGGGCCAGCACCACGGCTGCGGGCGACAGTACACTGTAGTCAATCGCATGTGCCAGTGCTTCGGCCAGACCGGTCTGATCCAGGCCGAGGCCAATGGCAATCCCCCCGGCAACTAGCCAGAGTACATCCCAGTTGATGAGCTTGAGCTCCTCTTTGCCCATAATGCCGGTCAGGGTAAACACGGCCAGCGGGATGATCGCGACGACGTAGGTGTTCATGCCATGCAGGGCGGTGGTGATCCACAGAATAATGGTCAGGGCGAAGGTGGTGTATACGACCAAAGCCTGCCAGCTGCGCTGAAACTGCCCGTCCAGTTTCAGGGCCATTTGCTGCTGGGTCGACGGGAAGAGCTTTTGTAGCAGCCACCAGGCAAAGGTGAGCTGGAGAATGACAAAGGGCAGGCCGATCATCATCCAGCCGAGGAAGCTGATGCTGTGCTCCCCGGTCAGGTATTGCAGGGCAATGGCGTTCGGTGGCGTGCCGATGGGTGTGGCGATCCCGCCGGTATTGGCTGCGATGGGAATACACAGCACCAGCGCCTTGATCCCGGTATCACCTTTGGGCACCGCGGCAACAATCGGGGCCAGCAGAGCCAGCATCATCACCGTGGTGGCGGTGTTCGACATGAACATGGAAAACACTGCGGTGATCAGCATCAGGCCCAGCATAATAAAGCGGGGTTGGGTGCCGAACGGTTTGAGCAGCACTCGGGCCAGGTTGTTATCCAGCTCATATTTGGAGGCGGCAATGGCCAGGGCAAAGCCACCCATAAATAGAATGATAATCGGCGATGAAAACGCCCCCAGAATCTCGGTGTAGGGGATGAGATCGCCCATCGGATGGGCGCCGGATTCAGCCCGGAACAGATGCAGCCCTTTATCGGAAATCATGATGAGTTCCAGGGCGATGATTAATATCGAGGTGGCGAACACCGGCACCGGTTCCAGTACCCAGAGCAGGGCGGCCAGGGCAAAAATTGCCAGCAGGCGGTGCTGGACCACGGTGAGGCCTTCGATGGGGATAAGTTCAATGGGAAGACAAGCGATGCTGAGCGGAATGCCGAACGCAATCAGTAGTTTGGCAATCTGAGCAACGGAAAGATTGTTCATAGTGTGTTGGCTTGATTCTGCTAGGGAATAGACTGCCAGCATACTATTTGTTCAACGGGGATGTCTTCGCGCCGGTTAATATTCTGCTATGAAAAAAGGGCGAAAATCGCCCTTTTTGTGTAAAAATGTTAACTGGTTACGCTTCTGAGGCCGCAACAGGTTTGAGTGTTGCGTACGGCTGACCCATTCGGGTTGGTTGCCCCGGCTGCATCGTGTCGACAAATTCCACCATGTCTTTCGGGAACAGGTTGATCACGGTTGAGCCCAGTTTAAACAGCCCCATTTCTTCGCCTTTTTTCAGCGCGATGGCTTCGTCTCCGGTCGTCGGGTAGTCCCAACGACGTACCACTGGGCCGGTCGGCGGCGTGATAGTGCCGGCCCAGACGGTATCCATGCTGCCGACGATGGTGGCGCCAACCAGCACCTGAACCAGCGGCCCGTGCTCGGTATCAAAGACACAAACAACCCGTTCGTTGCGCGCGAACAGGTTCGGCACGTTTTCCGCGGTCAGCGGGTTGACCGAGAACAGATCGCCCGGAACGTAAATCATCTGGCGCAGGGTCCCGTCGCACGGCATATGCACCCGGTGATAATCACGCGGAGAGAGGTACAAGGTCGCAAAATCACCGCCCTGGAATTCATCTGCCAAGGCCTGATCGCCGCCCAGCAATTCAACAGCCTCAAAGGTGTGGCCTTTGGCTTGGATCAGACGGCCTTCAGTGATCGGACCGCATTGGCTGACCATGGCATCTGCCGGGTGGGTCATGATCTCAGCCTGCTCTGCGATCGGGCGGGCGCCGTCTTTCAGCTCACGGATGAAGAAATCATTGAACGTGGCGTAAGCGGCCGGATCCGGGTTGCGTGCTTCAGACATATCAACCTTGTAGCGGTTGATGAACCAGCGGATCACTGCGGTGGTCAGCTTGCCGCCTTTCAGGGCCGCCAGTTTACCCGCAACTCGGGTCAGAGCATGTTTCGGCGCGCAGTACTGCAGGCCGATCTTGAGATTATCGTTCACGGTATGAATTCCAGAAAGCGTCAATTAATCAACAACTTGATTACTCTTGTAACAAATCAAGAATAACCCGAACCGGGAATCATACCGAAAAGGTTCGGGAAAGTCAGTTTATTGCGTCGCGCTTTGCGGCCCGCCTCCCCGGGGGCCGGGGAGGGGAAGAGATGGCGTGGTTATTCCGGTTTGTTGCGAGAGAACTGACGGTTAGCGACATTTTCCGACATACTGTCGATAATGCGATGGTAGCTGTCATAGCGTTCACGGCGGATCTTACCGTCCTCTACCGCTTCGCGGATCAGGCAGCCGGGATCGTCACCATGTTTACAATCACGGAATTTACAGCCGCCCAGGTAATCGCGAAACTCAACAAAAGCTTCGGTGACTTGTTCGGGCTCCAGATGCCACAGACCGAATTCCCGTACCCCGGGGGAGTCAATGAGATCACCACCGTCCGGGAAGTGATACAGACGGGCTGCCGTGGTGGTGTGCTGGCCCAAACCGGATGATTCGGAGACATCACCGATCTCGGCGTCGACTTCCGGCATCAGTGCATTGACCATACTGGATTTACCCACCCCGGATTGGCCGGCAAAGATGCTGACATGATCTTTCAGGTCTTCTTTCAGCGCTTCCATTCCTTCACCGGTATCGGTGCTGACATATCGGATCTGATAGCCAATGTTTTCATACAGCGATAACAGATCTTCGACGCGGCAGCGTTCTTCCGGATTGAGCAGGTCTATCTTGTTCAGAACGATCAGCGGTTCAATCCCGACGGTTTCTGCGGCGATCAGGTAGCGATCGATAATGTTCAGCGACAGCTCCGGTAAGACGGCGGAGACAATGATAATGCGATTGACGTTTGCCGCGACTGCTTTGACACCGTCGTAATAGTCCGGACGGGTCAGCATGGATTCTCGCTCATGGACCGCTTCCACGACCCCGGCGATCCCTTGCAAGGTTTCGACACCCGGGCGCCAGACCACGCGGTCGCCGGAGACTAGGCTCTGGATACTGCGGCGCAGGTTGCAGCGGTGAATCGCCCTGGTTTGGGGATCTTCAACGTCGGCATGCTGGCCGAAACGGGTGATCACCAGTCCTTCACGGGCGGATGCCAGTAGGGATTCATCCCACTGGACATCGGCTTTTTCGCGCGTCAGGCGTTTGTTTTGGTTGGAGCGAACACGACGGCTCTGTCCTTTGGTCAGCTTTTTCTTTTTTGCCACAAGAATTTCGTTCAGTTAGTTGGCTTACGGTAGAATAAGGGCATTGGCCGTCTGGGAATGTTGTCTGTTCCCCGGAATCGGCTTGCGTTTGGTATTATCATACATGGTTTACTCACAGAATAGGCAATATCCGATGACGATCAGCGATCAGAACCTTATTTGGATCGATTTAGAAATGACCGGGCTGGATCCTGAAGCCCACAAAATTATTGAGATTGCGACGATCGTGACGGATGCGCAATTGAATATCCTGGCAGAAGGTCCTGTCTTGGCGATCCATCAGCCGGAGTCGGAATTGGTAAAAATGGATGAGTGGTGTACTTCCACCCATACTAAAAGTGGATTGGTTGCGCGGGTGCGTGAGAGCAAGGTCGATGAGGCAGAAGCGGTGCGTCAGACCATTGCTTTTTTGGAGCAATGGGTGCCGGCGGGCGCGTCACCGATTTGCGGGAACAGTATCGGGCAGGATCGCCGCTTTCTGTATAAACATATGCCGGAACTGGAGCAATACTTCCACTACCGTTATCTGGATGTCAGCACCCTGAAAGAACTGACCCGCCGCTGGCAGCCTGACTTGCTGACTGGATTTCATAAACAAGGGAGCCATTTGGCATTGGATGATATTCGTGATTCAATCAATGAATTGCGTTACTATCGTGAGCATATTTTTAAAATTTGATGATGATTTAGACGGTCGCGTTGAAAATTCCATATTTTTTTGAGGAAGTATTGCATCCGTCTAATTTCTTCGTATAATGCGCAGCCTCGAAAGGCAAATATTCAATAGTTTTGCTTTTCTGATAATCGGACGCGGGGTGGAGCAGCTTGGTAGCTCGTCGGGCTCATAACCCGAAGGTCGTCGGTTCAAATCCGGCCCCCGCAACCAATTCTCTTCATGAGAATATGCGACACTAGCTCAGTTGGTAGAGCGCAACCTTGCCAAGGTTGAGGTCACGAGTTCGAACCTCGTGTGTCGCTCCAGATTATAGCTTTCATCGTGCTTAACGGTGACGAATGCGACACTAGCTCAGTTGGTAGATCTACGTCGGGCTCATAACCCGAAGGTCGTCGGTTCAAATCCGGCCCCGCAACCAATTCTCTTCATGAGAATATGCGACACTAGCTCAGTTGGTAGAGCGCAACCTTGCCAAGGTTGAGGTCACGAGTTCGAACCTCGTGTGTCGCTCCAGATTATAGCTTTCATCGTGCTTAACGGTGACGAATGCGACACTAGCTCAGTTGGTAGATCTACAACCTTGTTAAGGTTGAGGTCACGCCTAGTTCCTTGAAGATCAGGAACCTCGTGTGTCGCTCCAGTTTACAGCTGTCATCGTGCTTAACGATGAAATACGGACGCGGGGTGGAGCAGCTTGGTAGCTCGTCGGGCTCATAACCCGAAGGTCGTCGGTTCAAATCCGGCCCCCGCAACCAATGCGACACTAGCTCAGTTGGTAGAGCGCAACCTTGCCAAGGTTGAGGTCACGAGTTCGAACCTCGTGTGTCGCTCCAGATTACAGCTTTCATCGTGCTTAACGGTGACGAATGCGACACTAGCTCAGTTGGTAGAGCGCAACCTTGTTAAGGTTGAGGTCACGCCTAGTTCCTTGAAGATCAGGAACCTCGTGTGTCGCTCCAGTTTACAGCTGTCATCGTGCTTAACGATGAAATACGGACGCGGGGTGGAGCAGCTTGGTAGCTCGTCGGGCTCATAACCCGAAGGTCGTCGGTTCAAATCCGGCCCCCGCAACCAATGCGACACTAGCTCAGTTGGTAGAGCGCAACCTTGCCAAGGTTGAGGTCACGAGTTCGAACCTCGTGTGTCGCTCCAAATTATAGCTTTCATCGTGCTTAACGGTGACGAATGCGACACTAGCTCAGTTGGTAGAGCGCAACCTTGCCAAGGTTGAGGTCACGAGTTCGAACCTCGTGTGTCGCTCCAAATTATAGCTTTCATCGTGCTTAACGGTGACGAATGCGACACTAGCTCAGTTGGTAGAGCGCAACCTTGCCAAGGTTGAGGTCACGAGTTCGAACCTCGTGTGTCGCTCCAAATTATAGCTTTCATCGTGCTTAACGGTGACGAATGCGACACTAGCTCAGTTGGTAGAGCGCAACCTTGCCAAGGTTGAGGTCACGAGTTCGAACCTCGTGTGTCGCTCCAAATTATAGCTTTCATCGTGCTTAACGGTGACGAATGCGACACTAGCTCAGTTGGTAGAGCGCAACCTTGCCAAGGTTGAGGTCACGAGTTCGAACCTCGTGTGTCGCTCCAAATTACAGCTTTCATCGTGCTTAACGGTGGCGAATGCGACACTAGCTCAGTTGGTAGATTCTACAACCTTGTTAAGGTTGAGGTCACGCCTAGTTCCTTGAAGATCAGGAACCTCTTGTGTCGCTCCAGATTACAGCTGTCATCGTGCTTAACGATGAAATACGGACGCGGGGTGGAGCAGCTTGGTAGCTCGTCGGGCTCATAACCCGAAGGTCGTCGGTTCAAATCCGGCCCCGCAACCAACAATTTCAGATAGTCTGGTGTTATGGTTGTCATAACCCTCAGGCCATCGACGGATGCGCCGCCCGGATCAAATCCGAGCCCGCAACCAATGCGACACTAGCTCAGTTGGTAGAGCGCAACCTTGCCAAGGTTGAGGTCACGAGTTCGAACCTCGTGTGTCGCTCCAGATTACAGCTTTCATCGTGCTTAACGGTGACGAATACGACACTCGCTCAGTTGGTCGGCTGAAACCTTATTAAGGTTGAGGTCACGCCTAGTTCCTTGAAGATCAGGAACATCGTGTGTCGCTCCAAATTTATAGTTGTCATCGTACTTAACGATGAAATACGGACGCGGGGTGGAGCAGCTTGGTAGCTCGTCGGGCTCATAACCCGAAGGTCGTCGGTTCAAATCCGGCCCCGCAACCAATGCGACACTAGCTCAGTTGGTAGAGCGCAACCTTGCCAAGGTTGAGGTCACGAGTTCGAGCCTCGTGTGTCGCTCCAAATTATAGCTTTCATCGTGCTTAACGGTGGCGAATGCGACACTAGCTCAGTTGGTCGGCTGAAACCTTATTAAGGTTGAGGTCACGCCTAGTTCCTTGAAGATCAGGAACCACGTGTGTCGCTCCAGATTACAGCTTTCATCGTGCTTAACGGTGGCGAATGCGACACTAGCTCAGTTGGTAGAGCGCAACCTTATTAAGGTTGAGGTCACGCCTAGTTCCTTGAAGATCAGGAACCTCGTGTGTCGCTCCAAATTACAGCCTTCATCGTGCTTAACGGTGACGAATGCGACACTCGCTTAATTGGTCGGCTGAAACCTTATTAAGGTTGAGGCCACGCTTGGTTCCTTGACGATCAGGAACCACGTGTGTCGCTCCAAATCTTGCTGTCGCCACGAATGTGGTCATACGGCAAACTACTACTGTGAAGTATTAGTCCTACTGCAACATTCCTCGATCAGACGGTGAATTCGTTGATCTTGTGTGTCGCGCCAGAGTTCCGGATCCATCAGATTCAGAACCTCAGGAAGCAATCAGCTTCAATGACATCATCAGATAGAGACTTCGACAGCCTGAGTGGCTGTTTATTTGTCTCTGCTCATTAAGATGCTCTGTCCAGCCAGCCGATGAGAGGCTTGGTTCCTGGTAACGGTACATGCTCTTTTATTTTGTGGATACCCCCTGATGAATGCAGGGAGGCTTGATCTGTAAATCATATTTCTTATCCAGAATCCAACCCCGCTGAAATGCCGAGAATCTCTGGGTTTGCGGTGAGCTAGGTTGCTTAAATCTATCGTTCATACACAGATTTATCCACATCTTTTCTGTTGTGGGTAACTCAGTTGATTACATGTGCCGACGTCGTGTGAATAACTCTTTTCACTCACTTGTAATTTTCCTATTCCTCATTTTTCAATAAAAGATATCAACAAGACAAGTGTTTGATAAGGCTGGGATTTCTTGTCTTTATCCAAGGGTTATATACAGCCTGATCAATATGTTCATCCTTGGGATAACTGTTTTGATTGTGAGTATATTCGGCTGTGTTTAATCTTTTTGAGAATGGAAAATATTGGCGGGGATGAAACGGTTTTCCACATTTCCGGTTAAGGCTGACACTGCTCCCATTTTGTGCAATGTCTCGATTGGGCAGGAGCGTTACCAGGCGTTTTAAGCGTCGCGGGGGAGCCCTTTTTCAATAATCCGGATAAGCCGTTTAGTTTTACCCGGCAGCACTTCAATGGTGAGTGCCTGGCGTTTCTCCCGCTGTTTGTCGAGGGCCCAGTGGATGTGTTCATCCAAGAGTACACTCTCCCCCAGCCGTTGTTCGAGGGCATCAATAATCTCTTGCCGATAAGGGGCGTTGCCCATTGCAATGGTCAGGTTTCGCAGCCACTGCAGGTGACCGATCCGCCGAATGGCTGAACCTTCGGTCTGTTTGAGAAATTGCGATTCTGTCCACTGATATAAAACGTGCAGGGGTTGTTGGTCCAGGCTGTCCCGGCAATGGTAGTCGCTCTCTTCGGTAATCTCGGAATAGCGATTGAACGGACATACCAGCTGGCAGTCGTCGCAGCCGTATATCCGGTTGCCCATCGGCTCGCGAAACTCTTCCGGGATCACCCCGTCGAACTCGATGGTCAGATAGGAAATACAGCGTCTGGCATCCACGACGCCTTCTTCAACGATGGCGCCTGTCGGACAACTGGTCATGCAGGCAACGCACTTACCGCATTGGTTCTCGACGGGTTGGTCAACGGGTAAAGGTAAATCGATCAGCAGTTCACCCAGGAAAAACCAGGAACCGGCTTGTTCACTTAAAATTAATGAATGTTTACCGGTCCACCCTAAACCGGCTTTTTCAGCCAGTGGCCGTTCCAGAATCGGGGCTGAGTCGACAAACGGCCGATACCCAAAGGCCCCGACGGCTTGTTCAATCCGCTGGCCCAACAGCTTCAAGCGGTTTCGGATCAGCTTGTGGTAATCCCGACCCAGAGAATAGCGACTGATGTAAGCCAGCTCCGGTTGCTTCAGGGTTTGGGCAAATCCGGCTTCAGGGGGCAGATAATTCATCCGCACGCTGATCACCCGCACGGTGCCGGGTAAAAGTTCGTCCGGTCGGGCGCGCATCATGCCGTGGCGGGCCATCCAGTCCATTTCGCCGTGATAACCGGCATCAAGCCAGCGCTGAAGCTGGGCCTCGTGTTTTTTCAGATCCACATCGCAGATCCCAACCTGCTGAAAACCGAGTTCTTTTCCCCATTGCTTAATGTTTAGGGCCAGTTCGCTGTAGTTTATCGTCATTTTGGGTGTGTACTGCGTGGCTGAGAGTAAAGGGGCCGAAGTGTACCATAATCATCAACAATTGAATCAATCATAGAAGCCTTGGTGTCTGCTTCAAGCTGTTGGGGATTTATGATTGTACCTGATGGCGGTTTTGGGCACTATTTGTTCACTGCCAGCCGTGCGCTCGAGGATGGGCTCAGGCTGTGAACGAGGGAGCGCATATGGTCACAACACAATTACCTCAATTGCTGTACCGGGCTGAGCAGGTCCGTAAAGGTGAGCTTCGGGCGGCTCAGGCGATGCAACTGGAGATGTATCAGTTAATGCGACGCGCGGGCGAGGCCGTATTTTCCGTGCTGAGCCAGCGTTACCCGACGTGCCGGTCTGTGCTGATCTGTTGCGGGGGTGGGAACAATGGCGGTGACGGGTATGTGGTCGCCCGGCTGGCGCGTGCGGCGGGGATCTCGGTTCGGCTGTGGCAATTGGGTGATGCAGCGCGGCTCACAGGCGATGCGGCGCGGGCGCGGGATGACTGGTTGGCTGTCGGCGGGCAGATCACATCGGCGCAGTCGCAGATTCCGGATGATGTCGAAGTGATTGTTGACGCGCTGTTGGGCACAGGCCTGACCGGCCCGGTGCGCGAAGATTGCGGACAACTGATTGGGCTGCTGAATCTGGCTGCCCGGCCGATCATCGCTGTGGATGTACCCTCGGGTCTGTGCGCTGATACGGGGGCCGTTCTGGGAACGGCCATTCAGGCTGAAGCCACGGTGACCTTCATTGGCTGCAAGCAGGGCTTGTGTACCGGCCAGGCCAGCCATTATTGCGGGCAGCGGTATTTTGCCGGGTTGGGGGTGGAGTACACCTTTGCCAGCGAGACGGAGCCTTCGGCTTATCGGTTGGATTACCAAAGCGTGCTGCACGCGTTACCCCCGCGGCGGCGAACGGCGCACAAAGGCGATCATGGACGGGTCTTGTGTGTCGGGGGCGATTTGGGGATGCCGGGTGCGATTCGACTGGCTGCTGAAGCCTGTGCCCGGTGCGGTGCGGGGTTGACCGCCGTGATCACGCAATCTGACAATGTATTGTCAATTGTGACAGCCAGGCCTGAAATAATGGTGCAGGGCTGGCACGACAAAGCCCATGAAATTCGCCAGCGCCGGGACTGGGCCGATGTGATTGTGATTGGACCGGGGCTGGGACAAAGTGATTGGAGCAAGGCTTTGCTGCTCCACTTTGAAGACACCGAGAAAAAAATGGTCGTGGATGCAGACGGGTTGAACTTATTGGCCCTCTCACCAGACTATAAAAATAATCGTATAATAACGCCGCACCCGGGCGAAGCGGCCCGGCTGTTGGGCTGGTCTGTGGCCAGGGTCGAAGCTGACCGGTTTACGGCCGCCCGGCATTTGCAGCAACAATTTGGTGGTGTAGTGGTTCTCAAAGGTGCCGGTACACTAATTGATGATGGTAGGCAGTGCTGGATCTGTACTGCCGGTAATCCGGGAATGGCAACGGGCGGCATGGGAGATGTGCTGTCCGGGATCATCGGGGCACTGGCAGCGCAGGGCATGTCCTTGTCCGAAGCGGCACGAACGGGGGTGTGGATCCATAGCACCGCAGCCGATTTATGTGCCCGTGACGGTGAGCGAGGAATGCTGGCCAGTGATCTGTTTCCCTATCTTCGCCAACTGGTTAACCCAAGATAAAAGAAAACAATGCAAACATTTGAAACATTGCTTGCCGATGAGCAGGCAACCGTCGCGTTAGGTCTTCAACTGGCCAATGCTTGTCATCGCCAGACCACGATCTATCTGCATGGCGATCTCGGCGCGGGAAAAACAACGTTCAGTCGTGGCTTTATTCGTGCTCTGGGTCACCAGGGTAATGTCAAAAGCCCGACGTATACCCTGGTGGAACCGTACGAGCTGCCGCCCTGGCAGGTTTACCATTTCGACCTGTATCGCCTGGCCGATCCGGAAGAGCTGGAATTTATGGGGATCCGGGATTACTTTACGGCAGATGCGATCTGCCTGGTAGAGTGGCCGGAGAAAGGAGAAGGTCTGTTACCGGCCCCGGATCTGGATATTGAGATGCGCTATCATGACACTCAGCGCCAGGTCATTATGACGGCGAATAATGAGTATGGTCGAGCATTGATCGAGCGTTTGGAGTTGTGTTGATCAGGATGTCACTTCGGTCTTTATTGCCCATATTGATAGTCGGCGCAGGGATGTGCAGCTCGTTGGCCTGGGCCAACGAGCTGAAAAGCATTCGTGTCTGGCCGGCACCGGATGAAACCCGGGTAGTGCTGGATGTGCAGGATGAAGTGGCATTTACCTTTTTCACCCTGACCAAGCCGAACCGCCTGGTTGTCGATCTAAAAGAGACTGCGCTGAAAACCAAGCTGCCGCTTCGCGTGGACAATAGTGCCGTCCTGACGAACATTCGCAGCAGCAGCCCGCCGGAGGCCGGGACCTACCGCCTGGTGTTTGAAACCAAGGCCGGGACCGACCCGACGATCTTCAAGCTGGCACCGACGCCGGATGGCCATTACGGCCACCGCCTGGTGCTGGACTTGCCCCATCAGAAAAAAGCGACGCCAGTGCAGCCGGCCGCCAAAAAGCCGGTGACTCAGAACCGTGACGCGCTGCTGCCGTATGGCACCGACGATATTATCGTCGCGATTGATGCCGGACACGGCGGTGAAGATCCGGGCTCGATCGGTCCGAGCCGCAAGTACGAGAAAAACGTTACCCTGGATATTTCGAAAAAGGTCGCGGCCAAGATTAATGCGACCCCGGGGATGAAAGCGGTCCTGACCCGGCGCGGCGATTATTTTGTGAATCTCAATAAACGCTCGGAAATTGCCCGCAAGAACAAAGCACACCTGTTGGTGTCCATCCATGCCGATGGGTTTCACCAGCCACACCCGCGTGGGGCTTCGGTATGGGTCCTCAACACCCGCCGCGCCAACAGCGAGATTGGCCGCTGGCTGGAGCAACAGGAAAAGCAATCAGAGCTGCTTGGCGGGGGCGATGTGCTCACGGGGGGCAGCGATGATCAATACCTGAGCATGGCGGTGTTGGATCTGCAGTTCAGCCACTCCCAGAAAGAGGGCTATGACGTGGCCTCGCGGGTACTGAAAGAACTCAGCAAGATCACCGCGTTGCACAAGAGCAAGCCGGAACATGCCAGCCTGGCCGTGCTCAAATCGCCGGATATTCCTTCCCTGCTGGTTGAAACGGGCTTTATCACGAACCCGCAGGAAGAGCGGCTCCTGAATACCCGCGCCCACCAGAGCAAGCTGGCCAATGCCGTCTACCAGGGGGTGCTGGCTTACTTTAACGAGAAACCGCCGGAGGGGACGCTGTTTGCGGCCCGGAAAAATGGGGTCAAACATACCGTGGCCCGGGGCCAGTCGCTCAGTGTGATTGCCGAACGCTACGGCACGACCACCGCGGCGCTGAAACAACTCAACCACCTCAAGAGCACGACATTACGGGTCGGGCAGGTGCTGCAGATCCCACAGGCCGGAACACCGACCCCGATCGTGGTGCCTCCGGCCGCTACTCCTGTATCGCCTCCGGCAGGGACCCGCACCGTGACCCGCACCCATACGGTGAAGCGGGGGGAATTTTTGGGCAAGATTGCGGCCAACTACGGTGTGACGGTGGCCAGTATACGCCAGGCAAACCGGTTGCGCTCGGATGAGTTGGCGATCGGTCAGCGACTGAAGATTGCCGTGCAGGCGCCAGAAGCCCTGACCCACACCGTGAAACGGGGGGAGTTTCTGGGGAAAATCGCGGCCCGTTATGGGATCAGTATCAGTCGTATTCGTGAGGTGAATCAGCTAAGCTCAGATACACTGGCTGTTGGCCAAACGCTAACGATACCTAGAAGTTAATTATGCCTATTCAGATCTTGCCAGCCCGCCTGGCAAACCAAATCGCGGCGGGAGAAGTGGTCGAGCGTCCGGCATCGGTGGTGAAGGAGCTGGTCGAAAACAGCCTGGATGCCGGTGCTACCCGAATCGAGATTGATATCGACAAGGGCGGCAGCCGCATGATCCGGATCCGTGATAACGGCAAAGGGATCCCCAAAGATGAACTTCAGCTGGCGCTGAGTCGTCATGCGACCTCCAAGATTGCTACGTTGGATGATCTGGAAGCCATTGCCAGCCTGGGCTTTCGCGGTGAGGCGTTGGCCAGTATCAGCTCGGTTTCCCGGCTGACGCTGACGTCACGGACGGCGGCGCAGGAGGAAGCCTGGGCCGCGTATGCCGAAGGGCGGGAGATGGAGGTCAAGCTCAAGCCAGCGGCCCACCCGGTGGGAACTACGCTGGAAGTGCTGGATCTGTTTTTTAATACCCCGGCCCGGCGCAAGTTCCTCCGAACCGAAAAAACCGAATTCGGCCACATTGACGAGCTGCTCAAACGAATTGCCCTGAGCCGGTTTGATGTCACCATCAACCTGCGCCACAACGGCAAGAGTGTGCGCCAGTACCGGGCGGCGCAAACGCAGATCCAGCAGGAGCGCCGGCTGGCCGCAGTCTGCGGCACCCCTTTCCTTAACCATGCCCTGGCCGTATCGCTCGAACATGGTGATCTGAAGCTGTCGGGCTGGATTTGCAGCCCGCAAGGTGCCCGGACCCAGAACGATATTCAGTATTGCTACGTCAACGGCCGGATGATGAAGGATAAGCTGATCAACCACGCCATTCGTCAGGCTTACGAGAGTAGCCTGGCGGCGGATCAATATGCGGCTTACGTGCTGTATATCGAAGTTGACCCGCATCAGGTGGATGTGAATGTCCACCCGGCCAAACATGAAGTCCGCTTTCACCAGGCGCGTCTGGTGCATGATTTTATTTGCCAGGGGCTGCAAAGCGCGTTGCAGCAGTCGCTGGCTGAGCCGAATGGCCTGTATCAGACGCCGACCCGGGCCAGTGCCCGGGCCGACTATGACTACCCGCCGCAATCCAGCGTGCCGTCTGCTGAACCGGTGACGGAGATCCCGGAACCGGAGATCCCGGAATCAATGATGGCGGCACTGGCCCGAACGCCGGATTATCCGAATAAAGCGCAAGCCCACGAATGGATGCCTGCTGCGGAGACGCCGCGGGAGCGACCGGCCTCGGCTCATCGGGGCGAATCGCGTGCGGCCGCGTCGTATCCAGCCCAGCGCCCGACTTCCGGCAATGCGGCTTCTGGTGGTGATCGCCGCTATGGCAGTGAATCGCCCTCGAAAAAAGAAGTCCAAGCCTACCAGCAGCTCATGCAGACTCCGGCGCAGCCTGAATCGATGGAGCGGCCTTCGGCACCGGAGCCTGCACCATCGTCAACTACCGTCATTCCGGCCAGTGGCGCTTCTGCGCCGGTCACCGATTATGCGGGGGACGGGCTGGGCAAAGCCCTGTGCCTGGTTGAGCAGCGCTATTTGCTGCTCAACCAGGCGGGCGGACTGGCGTTGTTATCGCTCGATTATGCCCAGCAACTCCGGTATAAAGGCCAGTTGCGCCAGGCGCAGGGCGAGGGGTTGAAACCGCAGCCCTTGTTGATCCCGCATGCGTTGCCGCTTGAGCCGGCAATGATCGCCTGTGCCGAGCAACATGCCCGGCTGCTCAAACAACTGGGGATCCAGCTCAAAGCCAAGGGCAACACGGGCTTGATCGTGATGTCGGTGTGTTTGCCGCTGCGCCAGCAGAACCTGCAACAACTGCTGCCGGCACTGCTCGATTATCTGGCCGGTGTGGCTGACGATCCGGATGCCCAGGGCTGGGAGCCATTGTTAGACTGGCTCGCTGGCCAACTTGTGATCCCCGCCGCAACATTCAGTTTGTCCCAGGCGATTCAGCTGGTGGCTGAACTGGAACAATTGTGGGGAGAGACCCTTGAACATTATTATTCACACCTGTTGCGTCCGGTCGATATCCGCGCAGCAGTAGAAGCATTTCATTATGACTAAGCCACTACCACAGGCCATCTTTTTAATGGGGCCGACCGCATCGGGAAAAACGGATCTGGCCATTCGTTTGCGTCAGCAATTACCGGTGGAGTTGATAAGTGTTGATTCCGCCCTTATTTATAAGGGGATGGATATCGGAACAGCCAAGCCGGATGCCCGGGAGCTTGCTCTGGCACCGCACCGTCTGATAGATATTCGTGATCCAGCGCAAAGTTATTCAGCTGCGGACTTTCGTGCTGATGCACTGAAAGAAATGGCTGATATAGTGGCTGCTGGACGGATTCCTCTGCTGGTTGGTGGTACTATGTTGTATTACAAAGCCTTGCTGGAAGGCTTGTCCCCTCTGCCGGCAGCCGATCCTGCGATTCGGGCAGCGATCGAGCAAGAAGCAGAAACCAAAGGGTGGCAGGCACTGCATGAGGAATTGGTACGGATTGATCCGGTCTCTGGCGAGCGGATCCACCCGAATGATCCGCAGCGTTTGTCTCGGGCATTGGAAGTTTTCCGTATTTCGGGTAAAACTTTAACTGAGCTGACGAAAACCCAGGGTGAGTCTTTGCCGTATAAGGTTCATCAGTTTGCAATAACCCCCAAGGACAGGGCTGTCCTGCATCAGAGGATCGAACAGCGTTTTGCCAACATGATCAAAGCCGGTTTTGAACAGGAAGTTCGTGCTTTGTATGAGCGAGGGGATCTCCATCCGGATTTGCCATCGATACGCTGTGTAGGATACCGACAGATGTGGGAATACTTGGACGGGAACTGCGATTTAGACGAAGCGGTGTTCCGCGGGATCTGTGCGACCCGTCAATTGGCGAAACGTCAAATCACCTGGCTGAGAAGCTGGAAAGATTTGGCGTGGTTGGATAGCAGTGATGTGGAGACTGCGTTACAAACCGTCACAAACTCAGTTAGATGTGGCGTTTGATTCGCGTGTATACTCACACTGTTTTGCGTATTTTTAATGTTGTTCGTTGCTAAATACAACTACAAACAAATAAGGAAAAGAAATAATGGCTAAGGGGCAATCTTTGCAAGACCCGTTTTTGAATGCGCTGCGTCGAGAAAGAATTCCGGTCTCTATCTACCTGGTCAACGGTATCAAACTGCAAGGCCAAATCGAGTCATTCGATCAGTTCGTTATCCTACTCAAAAATACGGTTAATCAGATGGTGTATAAGCACGCTATCTCGACTGTTGTACCGGCTCGCCCGGTGAACCACCACCATGCCGGTGAGCGTCAGGCGCCTACCGAGCGTACTCAGGAAAAACCTGAAGAATAAATATTCTTCAATAAGGAGTTGATTGCTTGTTTGACCGTTATGAAGCCGGCGAGCAGGCTATTCTTGTTCATATCAACTTCACGCAAGAAGGGGAATGGGAAGACTTAAGCGAGTTTGAAATGCTGGTCTCCTCCGCGGGAGTCAATGCGCTGCGTGTCATTACAGGCAGTCGTAATACTCCCCACCCTAAGTATTACGTGGGAGAAGGTAAAGCACAGGAAATTGCCGATGCGGTTCGGGCCGAAGAGGCCGAGATCGTCATATTTAACCACTCCCTCTCTCCAGCGCAAGAGCGGAACCTGGAGCGGATCTGTAAATGCCGGGTGTTGGATCGAACAGGTCTGATCCTGGATATCTTTGCGCAGCGGGCGCGCACTCACGAAGGTAAACTGCAAGTTGAACTGGCGCAGCTACGCCATATTTCAACCCGATTGATCCGGGGCTGGACCCACCTTGAGCGACAAAAAGGCGGGATTGGTCTGCGGGGGCCGGGGGAGACCCAGCTGGAAACAGACCGTCGTCTGTTACGGGAGCGGATCAAAACCATCCTGAAACGGCTGGATAAAGTGGCCAAGCAACGGGATCAGGGCCGTCGGGCGAGAAATCGGGCCGAGATCCCGACGATCTCGCTGGTGGGCTATACCAACGCCGGGAAGTCG
This sequence comes from Photobacterium sp. TY1-4, assembly GCF_025398175.1. Taxonomy (NCBI): domain Bacteria; kingdom Pseudomonadati; phylum Pseudomonadota; class Gammaproteobacteria; order Vibrionales; family Vibrionaceae; genus Photobacterium; species Photobacterium sp. TY1-4. The sequence continues at coordinate 3,278,805 of NZ_CP099734.1, read as the reverse complement.
ACCCTGTTTAACCGGGTAACGGACGCCGGAGTATATGCTGCGGATCAGCTGTTTGCGACGCTGGATCCGACGCTGCGTAAGATCGATGTGGCGGATGTCGGCACCACAATTCTGGCCGATACGGTCGGGTTTATCCGCCACCTGCCGCATGATCTGGTCGCCGCGTTTAAAGCGACGCTGAAAGAAACTCAGGATGCCAGTTTGCTGCTGCATGTTGTGGATGCCAGTGATGATCGCTTTCGCGAAAACATCGAGGCAGTCGACAACGTGCTGGAGGAAATAGAGGCAGCCGAAGTGCCGACGCTGGTGGTCATGAATAAGATTGACTGCCTGGAAGGGGCGACGCCGCGGATTGAACGCGACGATGACGGGATGCCGTGCCGGGTCTGGATCTCTGCAATGGCCGGGCAGGGAATTGACCTGTTGTTTGAGGCCCTGACGGAGCGTCTGTCCGGCACTATGGTGAAACATACCCTGCGTTTGCCGCCACATTTGATTGGGCGCTATCGCAGTAAGTTTTACCAGTTGGGCTGTATTGTGCGTGAAGAATATGAGCCCGATGGCAGCCTGACGGTGGACATTCGCATCCCGCTGGCAGAGTGGTCCCGGCTGCAAAAAAGAGAAAGTACAGCGTTAGATGACTTTATCGTAGCCTGATGGGCTGCTAGAGTAATAAGAAAAACTGTCGTCATATCATATTGATGGAGTTCTATAATGGCGTGGAATGAGCCTGGTAACAACGGTGGCCGTGATAAAGACCCTTGGGGGAATAATAATCGCGGCGGTCGTGATCAAGGGCCACCGGATCTTGATGAGGTTTTCTCGAAACTGAGTCGTAAGTTTGGTGGTATTTTGGGGAATAAGAGAGGTCCTTCGTCCGGTGGCAGTGCTGCGGGTCTGGGAGCGATTGCTGTGCTGGCAGCCGCTGTCTGGGGATTTTCCGGGTTTTACACCATCGGGGAAGCTGAGCGGGGCGTGGTGCTGCGTTTTGGTAAGTTCTACGAAATGGTCGATCCGGGTCTGAACTGGAAGCCGACTTTTATCGATGAAGTTGAACCGGTGAATGTTCAGGCGATCCGTTCGCTGCGTAGCTCGGGCCTGATGCTGACTAAAGATGAAAACGTGCTGAAAGTCGAAATGGATGTTCAGTACCGTGTTTCTGATGCCAACAGGTACCTGTTTAGCGTCACCAATGCTGATGACAGCCTGCGTCAGGCCACGGACTCTGCACTGCGTGCGGTGATCGGGGACTCGACTATGGATGCAGCACTGACCACAGGTCGTCAGGTGATCCGTTCGAAGACGCAGCAAGAGATCGAACAAATCATCAGCAAATACGATATGGGTATTCTGGTGGTAGACGTGAACTTCCAGTCGGCGCGTCCGCCGGAAGCGGTGAAAGATGCGTTCGATGACGCCATTGCGGCCCGTGAGGATGAAGAGCGTTTTGTGCGTGAAGCGGAAGCTTACAGCAATGATATTTTGCCCAAAGCAACCGGTCGTTCTGAGCGTCTGAAGAAAGAGGCACAAGGTTACTCGGAGCGGGTGATCAATGGTGCGTTGGGTGAAGTGGCACAGTTTGAGAAACTGCTACCGGAGTACCTGGCGTCCCGGGAAGTCACGCGGAACCGTCTGTATCTGGAGACGATGGAGCGTGTTTACGGCAATACCAGTAAGGTGATGATCGACTCAAGCTCGAGCGGTAACCTGCTGTATCTGCCATTGGACAAGCTGATGAATCAGTCAGGCCAGAGCACTCAGCCGAAGAGCACAACACCAAGTGGTACTTTTGGCATTGAGCTGGAAAAAGTAGAAAATTCCGATCCCGTATCGCCGACCCCACGTGGTGATACTGGCCGTCAGGGGAGATATTAATCATGCGTAAATTAATGATCCCAGTGATTGTCATCTTTATCGCAGCATTGCTGATGTCAATGTTTGTGGTGAAGGAAGGCGAGCGCGGTATCGTCGTCCGGTTTGGTCGGATCCTGAAAGACAACAATGAAATCGCGCGGATTTATGAGCCGGGCCTGCATTTCAAAGTGCCGGTGTTTGATCGCGTACGGATGCTGGATGCCCGTATCCAGACGATGGATGATCAGGCCGACCGCTTTGTCACGTCTGAGAAAAAAGACGTCATCATTGATACGTATCTGAAATGGCGCATCAAAGATTTTGGGCAGTACTACCTGACTACCGGTGGCGGTAATGTCTCGACAGCCGAAGCGCTGCTGAAACGTAAAGTGGTCGACAGCCTGCGCTCGGAAATCGGCTCGCGTGAAATCAAGCAGATCGTCTCCGGTCCGGATAGTGATGCGTTGGGCTCGGTGAGTGATGAACTGGCGGATGCGCCGGCTACAGAGATTGTGGCCGAAGTTGCGCCGCGTAAAGAGATCGAAGGCCAGCGTGATCAGATTATGGCCAACGTCCTGGCCGATACCAAAATCAGTGCGATGAAAGATTTGGGTGTTGAGGTGGTTGATTTCCGGATGAAGAAAATCAACCTGCCGGATGAGATCAGTGAGTCGATTTACCGTCGGATGCGGGCGGAGCGTGAATCTGTCGCGCGGAAACACCGCTCGCAAGGTCGAGAAAAAGCTGAAGTGATCCGTGCTCAGTCTGAGCTGGAAGTAGCGAAGATCTTGTCGGAAGCGGATCGTGAAGCACGCACGGTACGCGGTACCGCGGATGCGAAAACTGCCGAGATTTATGCGGCAGCTTTCAATAAGGATCCGGAGTTTTATAACTTCCTGCGCTCCCTGAAAGCTTACGAGAACAGCTTCAAGTCGAAGAATGATGTGCTGGTGGTCGATCCAAACAGCGACTTCTTCAAATACATGAAAGAAGCGAACGGTGTGCAGTAATCGCTGCAGAACCCGAAAAGACAAGGCTCCGGCCTTGTCTTTTTTTTGCCTGGCGTCTGGCTCCGGGAAGGCGATAGCAGGATAATACGGGCGCAATGATGGATTGACACCCAAATGGGGCGAGTGAGAGAAACCATGAGTGAAGCGATGTGGCTGGCGGTCGGACTGGTCTTGGTGGTGGAAGGCTTAGGGCCGTTGCTGGCACCGCGCGGGTGGCGTGAGATGGTCAGTCAGCTAAGTCAGCAGAATGACAATACCTTACGACGGATCGGCGGCTGCCTGGTGGCGGCGGGCAGCGTGATTGCTTACATGATGTACAGTCGTATGTAAAATAGCCTAACCTGCAATCGTGACGCTCTTCTGACAAAAATATTGCCCATGGTCAAAAAATGACTGCAAGGCGAAGATGAAGGTGCTAGAATCGGTTTTTAACTACTGATAGACGAAGAAAGATGGCAAATAATGTAGTCGTTCTTGGCACCCAGTGGGGTGACGAAGGCAAGGGTAAGATCGTTGATCTGTTGACCGAAGATGCTAATTATGTTGTGCGCTACCAGGGTGGTCACAACGCGGGTCACACCCTCGTCATTGATGGTGAGAAAACTGTTCTTCACCTGATCCCATCCGGTATCCTGCGTGACAACGTTAAATGTATCATCGGTAACGGTGTGGTGCTTTCTCCGGATGCCCTGATGAAAGAAATGGGCCCGCTGGAAGCGCGTGGTATCCCAGTTCGCGAACGTCTGTTCCTGTCAGAAGCTTGTCCGCTAATCCTGCCATATCATATCGCTCTGGACCAAGCGCGCGAAGCTGCCCGTGGTAAGAAAGCCATCGGCACCACTGGCCGTGGTATCGGTCCTGCCTACGAAGATAAAGTTGCCCGTCGCGGTTTGCGTGTTGGCGACCTGCTGGACAAAGAAGCCTTTGCTGAGAAACTGAAAGAAGTCATGGCCTTCCATAACTTCCAACTGGAGCATTACTACAATGCTGAGCCAGTGAGCTACGAAGCTGTGCTGGAAGATGTCATGGCACAGGCAGACATTCTGACGTCGATGATCATCGACGTGACCCAAGAGCTGGACGACGCGCGTCAGCGTGGCGACAAGATCATGTTCGAAGGTGCACAAGGGACGCTGCTGGACATTGACCACGGTACTTACCCATATGTAACGTCTTCTAACACCACTGCTGGCGGCGTAGCGGCAGGATCTGGTTTCGGTCCGCGTCACCTGGGTTACATTCTGGGTATCGCGAAAGCTTACTGTACCCGTGTGGGTGCGGGTCCGTTCCCGACCGAGCTATACGACGGTCAAGAGAAGCAAGACCCTGTTGGTAAGCACCTGGGTACAGTCGGTAACGAATTTGGTGCCACGACGGGTCGTCTTCGTCGTACCGGTTGGTTTGATGCGGTCGCGATGCGCCGTGCCATTCAGATCAACTCTATCTCAGGTTTCTGCCTGACCAAGCTCGACGTCTTGGATGGCCTGAAAGAAATCAAGATCTGTACGGGTTATAAGACCAAAGATGGTAAGGTTCTGGAAGTTTCTCCAATGGCGGCTGACGCTTACGAAGATCTGGAGCTGATTTACGAAACGATGCCTGGTTGGTCTGAAAACACCTTTGGTGCGAAGTCACTGGACGCGTTGCCGCAGGCTGCACTGGATTACATTGCGCGTATCGAGCAGCTGACCGGTGTACCAATCGACATTATCTCGACTGGTCCGGATCGTAACGAGACGATTATCAAGGTTCACCCATACGGCAACTAATTGCCATCTGGTATCCCTGATGTACGCCGCACCGACAGGTGACGGATGGAAAAAACCAACCCCGCGGGGTTGGTTTTTTTATGCCTGTAATTTGGCAAATCCGGCTTGATGTTGCTCCCAATCTTGGCCGGATATTGTTGCGTCAAATTTTTCGCCATGGATTCACGGCATAGTGGCAAAAAATTGCCGAATTTCTGATAAAGTGATTAAAGTCTGATCCCGAACCGCCGATAAGGTAACTACGGTTCAACAGAGAAGTTTTCATGAAACTGCATACCCTGCTTCTTTTTACATGGCTGGCTGCAACACCTGCGCATGCATTGGAAGATGTCGGTGATGCAGTGCCCGTTTATAGCGACAATGAGTTGAACCGGTTGTTTGAAAACAATACGCACTTGGAGCGTGTCAAGGCGGATGATTGCCAGTTGGTCCAGGATATTGAAGCCCGGGCAGTCCGGGTCGAGTCACCGTCGTATCAGTTCCTGTACGGGGATATGCTGGCCTGGGGCGTGTGTGTCGAGCGGGATGTGGAGCTGGGGGTGTATTACATGCAGTCAGCGGCGCATCAGGGCTCACCGGCCGCATTGGAGCAACTCGGGCGCTATTATGCCACCGGCACTCTGGTGCAACAGGATCAGGAACGTGCGATTCCGTATTTACGGGAAGCGGCCTCGATGGGGCATGTGGATGCCCGGATCCAGCTGGCAGAGCTGTTACTCCGGGACTATGGCAGCCCGCTGGACTTTGAAGATGCCTATCGCTGGTTATATAACACCGTGACCGCCAGTCGCCAGAAACACCGCCAGATCACCCGGTTGCGCACCAGCCTGGAAACCCGGATGCCGGGTAATGTGATTGCCCGGGCCAAGCGCCGGGATACCTTCTGGTGAGCTGTCATCGCGGCGATGCGGAAGAAATTTTTGCACTGTGAAGCCGTAAGCCAAATCGAGAATCGAAAAAGAGAGGTCATTGACCTCTCTTTTGCGTTTCTGGGGGAGCTGAACCAAGCGGTGTCGGAGCGATCCCCGCCGTGGTTAAAGCATTGTGCGGTTCAAGTACTTTGTGTGGTTAACGTACTTTGTGTGATTAAAGCACTTTGTGCGGACCGAAGCACTCGTAATGCAGGCGCTCTTCGCTGATCCCCATCGCCTGCAACTGGCGGGCGACATGCTGCATGAAGCCCACCGGGCCGCAGAAATAGTAATGCATGGCCGGGTTGTCAAGCGCTGCGCTCAGCTTGGACAAGTCGACCAGGCCCTGATACTGGAAATCTTCCGCCGGGCGATCCTCGGCTTGTGGCTCGCGATACCAGGTATGGGTCGCGATATGCGCTGACTGCGCGGCCAGGTGTTGGACATGCTGGCGAAACGCGTGTTGGGCGCCGTTTTCTGTGGCGTGGATCCAGTGCACGTCCGCCTGATGATCGCGCAGGCTTTCCAGCATCGACAGGGTCGGAGTGAGGCCGACACCACCGGAGATCAGGGCAACCGAGGTTTGTGGGGTGACGTCAAGGAAAAAGTCCCCGGCTGGCGGGGCCAGCTCAACGCGATCGCCGACTTGCAGCGTATCGTGGAGATAACTGGAGACCTTGCCGCCAGCCTCGCGTTTGACCGAAATGCGGTAATGATCAGGATGAGGGGCGCCGGAGAGACTGTACTGGCGGATTTCCTGGTGCTCAAAACCGGCGGGTTGCAGTGCGATCCCCAGGTACTGGCCTGGCTTGAAGGTTGCGACCGATTCGCCGTCAACCGGTTTGAACACGAAGCTGGTAATGGTGTCGCTCTCACGTTGCTTCTCAGTCAGCGTGAAGGTGCGGGTGCCGCGCCAGCCGCCTTGTTTGTGCTCATTTTCCTGATAGATCGCTTCTTCACGCTGGATAAAAACATTCGCCAGCACACCATAGGCTTCGCCCCAGGCATCCAGCACCGCCTGTCCCGGTGCGAGTAGCTCATCAATGGTGGCCAGCAGATGGCCGCCGACAATCGCATATTGCTCGGCGGTGATCATAAAACTGGTGTGCTTGTGCGCAATTTTTTCAACAGCTGGTAGCAGGGCCGCCAGGTTATCGATGTTGTTGGCATAAGCACAAATCGCGTTGAACAGGGCTTCGCGCTGATCCCCGTTGCGCTGGTTGCTCATGTTAAAAATATCTTTGAGTTCAGGGTTATGGCTGAACATACGCTCATAGAAATGGGCGGTCAGGGCCGGGCCGGTTTGGGCCAGGATCGGTGCGGTAGCTTTGACGGTTTCAATGGTTTGTTGGCTAATCATGGCTGAATGACTTTCTCTTTTTAAAGTTGTATATTTAATGCACCTTATAAGTTGTATCTGATCTGTATCTTTTAGTCAATAACCAGATTAAAATGGCAGCAGGAGGAGTTATTGTGCAGCTAACGAGTTTTACTGATTATGGCCTGCGGGCCCTGATTTACCTGGCGACCCTCCCGGAAGGTGAGTTGGCCAGTATTTCGAAAGTCACAGATATCTACAGCGTATCCCGTAACCACATGGTGAAGATCATCAATAAGCTCGGTCAGTTGGGCTATGTGGAGACAGTGCGGGGAAAAAATGGCGGGATCCGTTTGGGGATGCCGGCAGAGCAAATCGTGATCGGGGATGTGGTTCGGGCGATTGAACCGTTGCAGATCGTCAATTGTAGTGACGATTTTTGTCATATTACCCCGGCGTGCCGCCTCAAAGGGGTGCTGGATACCGCGCGAAGTGCATTTCTGGCTGAGCTGGACAAACATACCCTGGCCAGCATGGTGACCGATAATCCACCGCTTCGTGTCCTTCTGGACCGTCCTGTCGTATAATCGTAACAACGAATCAATAACTTCTTAGCTTTATTCCGTGGCGACAGGCCCAGCCTGTCTCCCGTCTGTTCACCCAAAGGCGGAGATACTCACTATTTTCGCCAAAACGGATCTGCATATGTCCAAAGGTACTACCGATTTACCGGTCGATCCTTTTCGCGATCGCGAAGCACAAAATTATGAAAACCCTATCCCTAGCCGCGAGATGCTTCTGGAAGTGATCCGCGGTTTTACCGCACCGGTCAGCCGGGATCAGTTGTTTACCGAGCTGAAGCTGGAAGGGGATGATCAATACGAAGGCTTACGCCGCCGGCTGCGCGCTATGGAGCGCGACGGCCAACTGATTTTTACCCGTCGCCAATGCTATGCCCTGCCGGAGCGACTGGATTTGATTAAAGGCCATGTGATTGGCCACCGTGACGGCTTCGGTTTCCTCCGGCCGGAAGGCAGCCATGCCAAAGAAGATGATTTACTGCTGCCGCATCACCAGATGCGCGGGGTGATCCACGGCGATTACATCCTGGCCCAAGTCGCCGGAACCGATAAAAAAGGCCGCCGTGAAGGGCGGGTGGTCCGGGTGCTGCAACAGTACGAAGGCCAGATTGTCGGCCGTTTCTTTATCGAAGACGGCATGGGTTATGTGGTGCCGGATGATTCCCGGATTGCCCAGGATATCGTGATCCCGAACGACCAGCGCATGGGTGCCCGGATGGGGAACGTGGTGGTAGTTGAAATTTCCCAGCGGGCGACCCGCCAGTACAATGCGGTCGGTAAGATCGTCGAAGTGCTGGGTGAGAGCATGGCGCCGGGGATGGAAATTGATATTGCCCTGCGCACCTATGATATTCCGCATCAGTGGCCGGCTGAAGTCGAGAAGCAAATCAAAGGCCTGAGTGAAGAAGTGCCGGAATCGGCCAAGCAAGGTCGGGTTGATCTGCGCGATTTGCCGCTGGTCACCATTGATGGCGAAGATGCCCGTGACTTTGATGATGCTGTCTATTGTGAACGCAAGAAGTCCGGCGGCTGGCGCTTGTGGGTGGCGATTGCTGATGTGAGTTACTACGTCCGTCCGGGCTCGGCGCTGGATCACGAAGCGATTAAGCGCGGCAACTCGGTCTATTTCCCGGCGCAGGTGATCCCGATGCTGCCGGAAGTGCTGTCGAACGGCCTGTGTTCGCTTAACCCGCAGGTCGATCGCCTGTGTATGGTGTGTGAGATGACCGTTTCGGAAAGCGGCCGTTTGTCGGGCTTCAAACATTATGAAGCGGTGATGAATTCCCACGCCCGTCTGACTTACACCAAAGTCAGCAAAATGCTGGAAGGGGATGAAGAGCTGCGCGAGCGTTACGCGCCGCTGGTCCCGCATTTAGAAGATCTGTACAGCATGTACAAGGCGCTCAAGCAGTCCCGTGAGGAGCGGGGCGCGATTGAGTTCGAGACGGTGGAAACCCAGTTTATCTTCAATGCCGATCGCAAGATTGACCGCATTGTGCCGGCGGAGCGCAATGACGCCCATAAGATCATCGAAGAGTGTATGATCCTGGCCAACATCGCCTCGGCCCGTCTGGTGGAAAAAGCCAAAGAGCCGGCGCTGTACCGGGTGCATGACACCCCGGGTGAAGAGCGTCTGACCGGCTTCCGCGACTTCCTGGGCGAGCTGGGCCTGCAGCTGTCGGGCGGCCTGGAGCCATCGCCGAAAGATTATGCGGCGCTGGCGCATCTGATCCACGGCCGTGCGGATCAGGAGTTGATCCAGACCATGCTGCTGCGCTCGATGAAGCAGGCGGTGTACCAGGGGGATAATATCGGCCACTTCGGCCTGGCGCTGAAGCAGTATGCCCACTTCACCTCGCCGATCCGTCGTTATCCGGATCTGCTGCTGCATCGTGCCATCAAGTACCTGATCGCCAAAGAAGCCGGGAATAACCAGGATCGCTGGACCCCGACCGGTGGCTATCACTACTCGTTCGATGACATCGATACCATGGGCGAGCAGTGCTCGATGACCGAGCGCCGTGCGGATGATGCGACCCGCGATGTGTCGGACTGGCTCAAATGTGAGTACATGCAGGATCATGTCGGTGATGAGTTTGACGGTGTGATTGCCAATGTCACCGGTTTTGGTTTCTTTGTCCGCCTCAATGAACTCAACATTGATGGCTTGGTGCATATCTCCAATCTGGCCAATGATTACTATCAGTTTGATCCGATTGGCCAGCGGTTGATCGGCGACAGCTCGGGTCAGGTTTATCGTCTGGGCGACACGGTGAAAGTGAAGGTTGCTTCGATCAACCTCAACGATCGCCAGATTGACTTTGATATCGTCGGCAGTACCCGCAAGCCGCGCGGCGCTGGCAAAACTGCCAAGCAACGGGACAAGCGTGAGCAGCAACAGCGGATGCGCAAGGCTGAAGGGCTGAAGCGCCAGAGCCTGAAAGTGTACCGGGTGGAAGAAGGCGAAGCGCAAGAGTCGACCAGTCAAGCCAAGAACGAGCGTCGCTCGATCCGCCAGAAGCTGAAAGCCGGGGCGATCCCACGGGTTGAAGGCGACAAGGCGCCGGGCGACAAAGCGGACGACAAAAGTGCCAAGGGGAAGAAGAAAAAATCCACCAAGGCGCGCAAGAAAAAACAACGTGCCGGTAAAAAAGAACGGGCCGCGAAGAAGAAATAACCGATGAGTAATGAGATGATTTTCGGCATTCATGCCGTGAAAGCTGTATTAGCGTCCGATCCTGTACGCTTCATTGAAGTATTTGTGCTCAAGGGGCGCCAGGACGAGCGTCTGTTGCCGATCCTCAATGAGCTGCAACAGCTAGGGATCACCATTCAGCAGGCGGGCCGCAAGGCGCTGGATGATAAAGTCAAAGGCGCGTCGCACCAGGGCATCGTAGCCCGGGTGCGTCCGGGCAAGCAGTACAATGAGAACGATCTCGAGGATGTACTGGCCGGGAAAGAGAACCCGCTGCTGCTGGTGCTGGACGGCGTGACTGACCCGCACAACCTGGGCGCCTGTCTGCGTAACGCGGATGCAGCCGGTGCCGTGGCCGTGATTGTGCCGAAAGATCGTTCGGCACAGCTCAACGCTACGGCCAGCAAGGTGGCCTGCGGGGCGGCTGAAGTGGTGCCGCTGATCCGGGTGACGAACCTGGCCCGGACCCTGCGCAGCCTGCAGGAGCAGGGGGTCTGGGTGGTTGGCACCGCCGGGGAAGCGACACATGATCTGTACCAGAGCAAGCTGACCGGCCCGCTGGCGATTGTGATGGGGGCGGAAGGGGAAGGCATGCGCCGCTTGACCCGGGAAACCTGTGACGATCTGATCAAAATCCCGATGGCCGGCTCGGTCTCAAGCCTGAACGTCTCCGTGGCGACCGGGATCTGCCTGTTTGAGGCGGTACGCCAACGCCAGGCATCCTGATTGTTAAGCAGGGTAACAGCATGAAAACCGGCGCGGCCTGAGCAGCCGCGCCGGTTTGTTTTCGGCCACTGCCGTGATGGCCATTGGCCTTCATCATCTTGGATAAAATTAGCTTGCTAAGATTGCCCATTCTCTGTACTATTCTGCCTCCAAATTCTCGGTTCTTTATTTTCGTTCCTTGCTTCTCCTGGATGACCGAGCCAATTAGAGAAGCTGATTAATCCGTAAGGAGCAACCCATGCGTCATTACGAAATCGTATTCATGGTGCACCCAGATCAAAGCGAGCAAGTTGCTGGCATGGTCGAGCGCTACACTGGTGCAATCAAAGATTCTGGTGGTCAGATTCACCGTCTGGAAGATTGGGGCCGTCGTCAACTGGCTTACCCAATCAACAAACTGCACAAAGCACACTACGTTCTGATGAACGTTGAAGCTGAGCAGTCTGTAATTGACGAGCTGGAGTCTAACTTCCGCTTCAACGATGCTGTGATCCGTAACATGATCATGCGCACTAAAGGCGCTATCACTGAGCCATCTCCAATGATGAAGGCTAAAGAAGAGCGTGCCCCACGTCGTGAAGAGCGTGCAGAAGCACAATCTGAAGGCGAAGCTGCAGCTGAGTAATTGTTAAATGACCAATCGTCTGGAGTTGGCCGGCGTTATCGCTAAAAACCCCAAACGAAGCCAGTCCCCTGCGGGCATTCCTCATTGTCACTTTGTGCTTGAGCATCGCTCGGTTCAGCGGGAAGCTGATTTACCCCGCCAGGTGTATTGCTACATCAACGTGGTGGTCAGTGGCCAAGGTCAACAAGCACTCACGCAAGATTTAGCTATCGGCAGCCACATTAAGGTAGCGGGATTTATCTCCTACCAAACCGGCCGGAACGGTATCGGGAAATTAGTGTTGCATGCCGATCACATTGAAAAAATTTAGTTCAGGAGATAAGCCCATGGCACGTTTCTTCCGTCGTCGTAAATTCTGCCGTTTCACTGCAGAAGGCGTACAAGAGATTGACTACAAAGACGTAGCAACTCTGAAAAACTACATCACTGAAGCTGGTAAAATCGTACCAAGCCGTATCACTGGTACTCGCGCTAAATACCAGCGCCAGCTAGCTCGCGCTATCAAGCGTTCTCGTTACCTAGCACTTCTGCCATACACTGACAAGCATCAGTAATTGGTAGCGGCTTCTATTACGTTTAAGAGGACAAGATAATGCAAGTTATTCTACTTGATAAAATCGGTAACCTGGGTGGCCTAGGCGATCAGGTTAACGTGAAAGCGGGCTTTGCACGTAACTTCCTTATCCCACAAGGTAAGGCTGTGATGGCAACTAAAGCTAACGTTGAGATGTTCGAAGCTCGTCGTGCTGAGCTGGAAGCTAAAGTTGCTGAGCAACTGACTGCTGCCCAAGCACGTGCTGAGAAACTGAACGCTCTGGAAGCAGTTGTTCTTGCTTCTAAAGCTGGTGATGAAGGTAAACTGTTCGGTTCTATCGGTACTCGTGACATCGCTGACGCAATCACTGCGGCAGGTGTTGAAGTAGCGAAGAGCGAAGTTCGCTTACCAGAAGGTGCACTGCGCACAACTGGCGAGTTCGAGATCAGCATCCAGCTGCACTCTGACGTGTTCGCTACAATCAACCTGAACGTTGTTGCAGAAGACTAATAACGTTTGGTGTTGAAACAGAAAACCAGCCTTCGGGCTGGTTTTTTGCTATCTGGGCATTGGTTTTTGTCGCCGAACGGGCAGAAGAGCTGAGATCGCTTCGGTGAACGTGTGCTTGCGGTTTGTGTGCAGGATTAACGGACGGGATCGAACCGGAACAGCAGGTTGATAGTCATGATGGAATCGCGTTTATCCAGCCCGTCCGGGACCCAGCTGTTGAGCTTCTGGGTATTGCTCAGCTTGATGGCGATATGTTCCGAGATGGCACTGGTCAGGTTCAGCTCCGCTTCCAGGGTGCTGTTACTGTTGCCGGCAATGGTGGTGATTCGCCCTTCGACTTCCACGGTCTTGGAAGGTTTCCAGATAAACTTGGTATTGCCCCGTAGGATCAGCTCGTTGACCGTCATCGGCACGATAATATCGTCATCATCGATCTCGTCGATATTCGGCTCCTGGTGGCGGTAGCCCGGGCCGGCTTCCACTTCCATCTGAAAGGTTTCCAGCCGCAACAACTGATAACCCAGACCGGTCGAAAAGGTAAAGTCGCTGAAGTATGGCCCGTAGCGATCATCAATGTAGCTGACGTTCCCCAGCACATAGGTACTGTCATTGATCTTTCTGTCACTTTGCAGCTCAAGCTGGCCCTTGCGTTTGTCTTCCTCGCCGTCCTTCTCGGCCAGCAGATACTTGGCCTCGGTGGTATGCCGGTACTGGTTTTTGACATAGGTGAGTCCGACGCGGGCGTTGAGCGACTCGGAATCGGAGTTCCCGCCCAGGGCCTGGTAACCCAGCTCCAGCTCGCTCGCCCAGGGAGAGCGCGGTCGCTTGGGTTGATCTTCATCGTTGGCGTAAGCAGTCGCATTGGCAAGCAGCAATAAGGTCAGTAGATATCTTGCCAAGGATCCTCCGGCGGTGGCTCATGTTCATCGGGTGGAAAGCAAGCCGCAGAGTGTAGCCGAGAAATGTCAGCGTTTCGTCAGGAAATGTGAGGAATCTCGCGCTGGGGGAAGGATGCAGGGCATAATCAATGACAGGAAAGGGGCGCGGTTGATCGATGTTTTTCCCATGATATAGATACATTGCGCCCGCATGAAAAGGTATAATGCCCGGTCTGGTTCCCGGTAAGCACGCAAATCCTATGGCAGAAAACAGTAAACCGTATAAACCGAAAGATTCGAAGATGGACGCCATCAAGATGCCGCCCCACTCGTTGGAGGCAGAGCAGTCCGTTCTTGGCGGTCTGATGTTGGACAATGAAAAGTGGGATACGGTCGCGGAGAAGGTCGTTGCCAAAGACTTCTACAGTCGGCCGCACCGGCTGATTTTTGAAAGTGCCGCGATGCTGCTTGAAGGCGGTCAGCCACTGGATTTGATCACCCTGTCGGAGCATCTGGAGCGGGGTGATCAGCTGGAAGATGTCGGCGGTTTTGCCTATCTGGCAGAGCTAGCCAAAAACACCCCTTCGGCGGCGAACATTTCGGCGTATGCAGACATCGTCCGGGAGCGGGCGCTGATCCGCGACATGATCGGGGTGGCCAACGAAATTGCCGACGCCGGTTACGACCCGCAAGGGCGCACCAGTGAAGATCTGCTTGATATGGCTGAGAGTAAGGTTTTTGCCATTGCCGAGCAGCGCACCTCTGAAAATGAAGGCCCCCAGAACGTCGACAGTGTGCTGGAGAAAACTCTGGAGCGGATCGAGCTGCTGTATCAGTCGCCGCAGGACGGGGTGACCGGGGTGTCGACCGGGTTTACCGATCTCAACAAGAAAACCGCCGGTTTGCAGGGCTCAGACTTGATCATCGTGGCGGCCCGTCCGTCGATGGGTAAAACCACCTTTGCGATGAACTTGTGTGAAAACGCCGCGATGGAGCAGGAGAAGCCGGTGCTGATCTTCTCGCTGGAGATGCCCGCAGAGCAGATCATGATGCGTATGCTGGCCTCCCTGTCCCGGGTGGATCAGACCAAAATCCGGACCGGCCAACTGGATGACGAAGACTGGGCCCGGATTTCATCGACCATGGGTATTCTGATGGAGAAGAAGAATATGTATATCGATGACAGCTCCGGTCTGACGCCGACCGAAGTGCGCTCCCGGGCGCGCCGGGTGGCGCGTGACCACGGCGGCCTGAGCATGATCATGGTCGACTACCTGCAGCTGATGCGGGTACCGGGGTTGCAGGATAACCGGACCCTGGAAATTGCCGAGATCTCGCGCTCGCTCAAAGCTCTGGCCAAAGAGCTCAACGTGCCGGTGGTGGCGCTGTCGCAGCTGAACCGCTCGTTGGAGCAGCGGGCGGATAAGCGGCCGGTCAACTCGGACTTGCGTGAATCCGGTGCGATCGAGCAGGATGCCGACTTGATCATGTTTATCTACCGGGATGAGGTTTACCACGAAGACAGTGCCCTGAAAGGCATTGCCGAAATCATCATCGGTAAGCAGCGGAATGGTCCCATCGGCTCTGTACGCTTGACCTTCCAGGGCCAGTTCTCCCGGTTTGATAACTACGCCGGCCCGGCCTTTGATGATGAATAACTTGTAAGTGACAGGACAGTACATGAAAGCCGCGACCGCATATATCGATACCCAGGCACTGCGCCATAACGTCAGCCAGCTGCGCAAGCAGGCACCGGCCAGTAAACTGCTGGCGATGGTGAAAGCCAATGGCTATGGCCACGGGTTACAGCAGGTCGCGACCAGTCTGCCGGATGTCGACGGCTTCGGTGTGGCACGAATTGAAGAAGCGCTGTCCCTGCGGGCCTGCGGGGTGGTGCAGCCGATTTTGCTGATGGAAGGGTTTTATGCCCCGGGCGATTTGCCGGTTCTGGTGACCAACAATATCCAGACCGTGGTCCATACCCCGGAGCAGCTCGAAGCGCTGGAGCTGGCGAGCCTGGAAGCACCGGTCAAGGTCTGGCTGAAGATCGATAGCGGTATGCATCGGCTCGGGGTGCGTCCGGAAGAACTTCGCGAGTTTGTCGAACGGCTCCATGCTTGTCCGAACGTCGCGAAGCCGCTGCGTTACATGAGCCACTTTGCCTGTGCCGATGAACTGGAAAATCCGGTCACGGAGTCGCAAATCCAGACTTTTATGGCCCTCACGGAGGGGTGTCGCGGAGAACGCTCCCTGGCAAACTCCGCCGGGATCCTGGCCTGGCGTCACAGCCATCTCGACTGGATCCGTCCTGGGATCATTATGTTCGGGATTTCGCCGTTTGCGGACGAAAGCCATTCGGCCCAAGCATTTGGTATGAAGCCGGTGATGACCCTGGCGTCCAGCGTGATTGCGGTGCGCCAGGTGAAACAAGGCGAGCAGGTCGGCTACGGCGGCACCTGGACCAGTGAGCGGGATACCAAAATCGGGGTGGTCGCCATCGGCTACGGCGACGGCTATCCGCGCTCGGCACCCAATGGCACGCCGGTGCTGATTAATGGCCGCTGGGTACCGATTGCCGGTCGGGTGTCGATGGATATGCTGACGGTCGATTTGGGGCCGGATGCCACCGATCAGGTCGGTGACGAAGCCATTTTATGGGGACGTGGCCTGCCGGCGGAAGTGGTGGCCGAGCATGTCGGAACCATCGCCTATGAGTTGGTGACTAAGCTGACTTCCCGGGTGGCCATGGCCTACAGCTAAGTTGCGATATAGCGAAGCTCCCGAGAACAAAATTATTCCGACGACATAACAAGGCGAGCTCAGGCTCGCCTTGTTGGTGTTGGTGTTGGTTTTGTATCAGGCCGTGCCGGTCGAATCACCGCTTGTTTTATCAAAGCATTGTTTCAACAATGCACAGCTTCAGAAACACACGGCCTCAGAAATGCCCGGCTTCAGAAATACACAGCTTCATAAACATGTCGCTTCAGAACCCGCGCAGCTGGATCCGGCGCAGAAACTCGGTCATGACCCGGTCATAGAGCAGATCGCCGAGAAACGCATCTTCCACGTGGTGGTCAATACTCGGGTTGTCATTGACTTCAATCACCCGCACCTGGCCATCCACTTCCTTCAAGTCTACCCCATACAGGCCGCTGCCGATCTGGTTGGCAGCTTTCAGCGCGGTATCGATTACGGCTTTGGGCACCTGCTTGAGATCCAGGGTTTCAAACCCGCCGGAGCTGACCCGCCCGCTTTGATGGTGCTGGTAGATCTGCCAGTGGCCGCGGCTCATGTAATATTTACAGGCAAAGAGCGGCTGGCGGTTGAGCACCCCGATCCGCCAGTCGTAATCGGTCGGCAGGAACTCCTGGGCCAGGATCAGTGTGCTGCGGGCAAACAGGTGCTCCATCTGGCTCAGCAACTGCTCGCGATGGCTGACCTTGACCACCCCGACCGAAAACGCCCCGTCCGGCACTTTCAGCACCATGGGGTAGCCGATCTCGGCTTCGGCCAAGGCCAGCCAGTGTGGGTCGAACCGCTTTAATACCACGCTCTTGGGCGCCGGAATATGGTGCAGGTGCAGCAACTCGGTCAGGAAGACCTTGTTGGTACATTTCATAATGGACTCCGGATCGTCCATCACCACCAGGCCCAGCTTCTCTGCGGTTTTGGCAAACCGGTAGGTGAAGTTATCAATATTCGTGGTTGCCCGGATAAATAAGCCGTCAAATTCCCCCAACCGGGACAGATCGTCCGGGGTGATGGTTTGTAGGCGCATGCCCAGCCGTTTGGCCGCTTTCTTGAACTGCTGCAGGGCCGGGCCGTCGGAAGGCGGCATCTTCTCGCTCGGATCGACCAGCAGCGCCAGATCATAACGGGCGTTCTTGCTGGGCTTGGGCGAACGCCAGACTTTGTTGGAGAATCGCTCCAGCGCATCGGCAAACTGATCCTGCTCCGGATCAGTCAGGTCCTGGAACGGAAACGGGGTGATTTGCTCGACCTGCCAGTGTGTTTCCGTCCGGCGGATACTCACCTTCATCACCGGCATCATAAAGTGCTCGAACAGCCGACGGGCAATTTTGGCAAATCCCGGCACCGCTGCACGGCCGAAGTAGATTTTTTCTTCCAGCAGCGCCCCGACCGGCAGTTGCTGATCGGCGAAGGCTTTTTCCAGCTGATCGGAGGGCACCGACAGCAGGAAGGGCTGGGACAGATCGGTAATCGTCATCATCCGGGGGATCACCCGGTGTCCCCGGGCCTCGGCCATCAGCGAGCAATAATAGCCGCTGCTCAGATAGCCGTAATCCCGGCACAGGTTGATGATTTGGGTTGCCTTCTGGTCGCAAAATGCGCCCTGCTGTAAATAGGCATCGACCGTGACGACCCTGTCTGAGGGAAAATACTGCCGCCAGTCACTGTCGTTGTCGGTAATGATGAGAACTTTCGTCATCGCGAAGCTTACCTCTAGCCTTGTGGCTAAATTTGGGATTAAATCGAGTCAGTCCACTAGAGGCGAATCCGTCCATGAAAGTCCGTACTGCGCAGCTTAATGATCTCGATAGCTTAAATACTCTGGAGGCTCAGCTTTTCGACGGGGATCGGATTTCGCCCCGTCAGATGCGGCGGTTTATCAAATCGCCTCAGAGTGTCTTGTTTCTCGCGGAAGAAGAAGGCCGAACCGCCGGCTATGGGCTGGTGTTGTTTCACCGGGGAACCCAGTTGGCGCGTTTGTACTCCCTTGCCGTCGATCCCGATTTTCGCGGCCGGCGTCTGGCCCAGCAGCTCTTGGCTGCCTGTGAAACGGCGGCCCTGGAAAATGGTTTCAATACATTAAGGCTGGAAGTGCGTCATGACAATCTTCCTGCGCGAAATCTCTATGAAAAATGCGGTTACTCACCATTAAAAGTCTTAATCCATTACTACGATGATCTGGCCGATGGCATCCGGATGCAAAAGCGCCTGACCCCGGTTGAGTCAAAGTGGCTGCTACCGTTGCCTTTGTATGTGCAGACAACACCGTTTACCTGCGGTCCGGCCTGCCTGATGATGAGCCTGGCCTACCTGCAGCCGGATTATCAGCCCAGCCGCCAGCTGGAGATGCAGCTGTGGCGGGAGGCCACGACGATTTTCATGGCTTCCGGCCATGGTGGGTGTAGTGGGCATGGGCTGGCGCTGGCGGCGAACCGGCGGGGCTGCCGGGTGGCGCTATGGGCACAGTCGCAGTCTACGCCGTTTATCGACAGTGTCAGGGATCCGAAGAAAAAAGAGATCATCGAGCTGGTCCACCAGGATTTTTGTCAGCAGCTCGATGACGCGGGCGTGGCGGTGGTGGAAGCTATGCCGTCGGTGCCCCAGATTGAAGCCTGGCTACGGCAGGGCTGTTGCCTGCTGATGCTGATCAGTACTTACCGGTTTAACGGCTGCAAGGAGCCGCACTGGATTTTGCTCACCGGTGTCAGTGAGCAGTTCTTTTTCTTCCATGATCCCTTTGCCGAAGATCGGGCGGACAGCGGGCACCGGGCCCATGTCCCGTTGACCAAAGCCGGGCTGAGTCAGGTGCTGGGCTTCGGGCGGCAAAAACAGACCGCCTGCGTGGTACTGCAGCCCGACACACCGGCCGTTACGCCCCCTGGAGCGTGATCACCACCCGGCGGCTGCCGCCGTGGTCGCGGTGTTCGCCGAGGTAAATTCCCTGCCAAGTGCCTAAAGCCAGGCGGCCGTTCTGGATCGGGATCGAGACGCTGCACCCCAAGGTTGAGGCTTTGATATGGGCTGGCATATCGTCATCGCCTTCGTATGTGTGTCGGTAATAGGGGGCTCGCTCCGGCACGGCCCGGTTGAAGTGGGCCTCCATATCACTGCGCACGGTCGGATCGGCGTTTTCGTTGATTGTCAGGCTGGCGGACGTGTGCTGGATAAAACAGTGGGCCAGGCCGACCTGATAGTCCTGGATTTCCGGAATTTGTTGTTCAATTTCATCGGTGATGAGATGAAAGCCCCGGCACTTGGCGGAAAGTTGAATTGTTTTCTGAAACCACATAGTCTTTGCCTTATTGTCACCATCTGACTGTAATCTTAGATGATTACGGTACTCATCCGCTGCTTTTCCGTCTATGATTTATGCTTGGTTTTCGTGACCTGACTCAATGAAGGCAGGGGTCGGTTCACGCCATAATTTGTCATAAGTCGTAAAATTACAAAAATATAGCCAGCCGGACAGGGTGGGCTACACTTGACAACATTTACACACATCGGGGATCCACGGCTTGGATGAGACTGACTAGGCCCATGGATTGAAATGAAATTATCAGGAACTTCATCATGTTGAAAAACATTAACCCAACGCACACCCAGGCGTGGCAAGCGCTGACGGCACACTTTGAAGAGGCCCAGGATCTACAACTGAGCGAGCTGTTTGCCCAGGACAGCGAGCGCTTTGCTAAGTTCTCCGCACAATTTGGCTCAGATATTTTGTTGGATTACTCCAAAAACCTGATCACCGAAGAGACGATGGCCAAGTTGCTGGCCCTGGCAGAGCAAACGGAAGTGAAAGCGGCGATTGCCGACCTGTTCGGCGGTGAGAAGATCAACCGCACTGAAGATCGCGCGGTTCTGCACACGGCACTGCGTAATCGCAGCAATACCCCGGTGATGGTGGACGGCGAAGATGTGATGCCGAAAGTCAATGCGGTGCTGGAGAAGATGAAGGGCTTCACGGCTCGCATCGTGGACGGTGAGTGGAAAGGGTACACCGGCAAGGAAATTACCGATGTGGTGAATATCGGGATCGGGGGCTCTGATCTGGGTCCTTATATGGTGACCGAAGCGCTGATGCCGTACAAAACCCGTTTGAACATGCATTTCGTCTCCAATGTCGACGGTACCCATATTGCAGAAACCCTGAAGGCGCTGAACCCGGAAACCACCCTGTTCCTGATTGCGTCGAAAACCTTCACCACCCAGGAAACCATGACCAACGCCCACTCAGCGCGTGACTGGTTCTTGGCGACGGCTGGGGATCAAGGCCATGTTGCCAAGCACTTTGCGGCCCTGTCGACTAATGCCGAGGCCGTAGCGGCGTTTGGCATTGATACCGAGAACATGTTCGAGTTCTGGGACTGGGTCGGTGGCCGTTACTCACTGTGGTCGGCGATTGGCCTGTCGATCAGCCTGGCAGTTGGTTTCGACAACCTTGTCGCTCTGCTGGAGGGCGCGCATGCCATGGATCAGCACTTTGTCGAAGCCCCGCTGGCGGAAAACCTGCCGGTGATCCTGGCGCTGATTGGCCTGTGGTACAACAACTTCCACGGCGCGGAATCTGAAGCGATTCTGCCGTATGATCAGTACCTGCACCGCTTCGCGGCCTATTTCCAGCAAGGCAATATGGAATCGAACGGGAAATACGTCGATCGCGGCGGCAATCCGATTGATTACCAGACCGGTCCAATCATCTGGGGTGAGCCGGGCACCAACGGTCAGCATGCCTTCTATCAGCTGATCCACCAGGGCACTAAACTGATCCCGTGTGACTTTATTGCGCCGGCGCTCAGCCACAACCCGCTGAGTGATCACCATCCGAAACTGATGGCCAACTTCTTTGCTCAGACGGAAGCGCTGGCTTTCGGCAAGACGCAAGCCCAGGTTGAAGCGGAATTCCTGGCGGCCGGTAAGTCGCTGGATGAAGTGAAGGCACTGGTACCATTCAAGGTCTTTGAAGGGAACCGTCCGACCAACTCGATCCTGGTGAAACAAGTCACGCCGGCTGTGCTGGGCGCGTTGATTGCCATGTACGAGCATAAGATCTTCATCCAAGGGGTCATCTGGAACATCTTCAGCTTTGATCAGTGGGGTGTTGAGCTGGGGAAACAACTGGCCAACAACATTCTGCCGGAGTTGACCAATGAGGCGGCGATCAGCAGCCATGACAGTTCTACCAACGGGCTGATCAACGCTTTCAAACAGTGGCGTAGCTAAGCCCTTCGTCATGGCATGAAAAAACGCCGCAAATTGCGGCGTTTTTCTTATGAGTCTGTTTCAGCAGTATTAAGACAGTGCGACCACTTCGCTTGCTTGCGGACCCTTCTGACCATCTGTCACGATAAACTCAACACTTTGGCCTTCTCTCAGCGTGCGGCGACCCTGAGCCTGAATGGCGCTGAAGTGGACGAAAACATCCTTACCATCTGCACCAGAAATAAAACCAAAGCCTTTTTCATCGTTAAACCATTTCACGGTTCCAGTCAGTTTGCTCATGTTACGATCTTTCCTTTGAATGAGGGTATTTCCTTGCGAGGCCGGAGCGGCCCGCAAACTTACGCGCTGAAAAACAGGGTCATAGGAGCTTGAATGCTTATTCAGCATAATTGAGTCTAGACCGAATTATGGCGAGTGGGTAGTTTTTTGTCCGGGATTTAAGAGGACTTCACATAAAATTCAAAGTGATAGTCAACATGATTGCTGGCGGGGAGATCGCCAGCCAGAACGTGCTGGCTGGTGCGATAGCGTGCGTGTTGCACGGCTTAGCCGTCGAAGCAAATCTCGATGAAGGCTTTGCCGTATTCCGAGTCAAACGGCATGATGATGATTGCGCCATCACACTTGTGGGTGATGGTGTGGCCGCGGCCGGAAACCACCGCCGGTGTAGCCATTTCAAAATCATAGCCTTTGTCGGACAGGATCCGCTTGGCGCCACCGGTCACCATATTGGTGATTTCACCGACCATATCGGTCACTTCTTCGTTGATGGCGTTGGGGCGCTCGCCCAACATACGCTGCATGATCTCAAGCGCCAGTCGTTCATCAAAAGTGATCGACATTGAGCCTTTCGTTTGTGGACCCACCATCCCGATCAGACCGGAAACGTCACCGCGTGCAACTTCGTCTTTCTTCAGTCGTGGCTTTTGCGGAGCAAGCTCCATTGATGCCATCGTCTTAAGCACATTCAGCAGTGAAGCTAGAAAAGGGTTTACAAATTCTGCGCGCATAATCTCATAATGACTGTATTAGTAAGTGGTAAGGTTACTGCTTGCTGCTTTGGCATTGCTGACATACGCCATGGCTTTCCACAACATGGTTGGAGATCTGAAAACCATGTTTTTCTGCCTTCTGGCGCAGCAATTTCGCCAGCTCATCGTCATGACATTCTTCGACGGTCCCACACTCATCACAGATCAGCAGCTGAGAGCAGTGATCTGCATGGCCAAGCACGCAACAGGCAATATAACTGTTGGTTGATTCGACCTTATGCACAAACCCTTGCGCGAGGAGAAAGTCGAGGGCCCGGTACACCGTCGGCGGTTTGGCCTGCGGCTCGCTCTCGCGCAGCAGATCCAGCAACTCATAAGCGCTGATGGAACTGTGGTGTTCGATGATAAGTTCGAGAACCTTCAGTCTTTGAGGGGTTAGTCTAACGCCTCGTTCTTCGCAAATTTGTTGCGCTTTGGTCAGCAATTGCGTGTGATTCGCCATATAACCTCAAAAAACAGCGATAAGTCCAATAGTTTATCATAGCATTCGGGAAACGTATCTCTGTTCCTCGGGATCGGACAAAATCGGCCGGAAAAACCGTGTCATAGATCACGCCTCTTTGTTTTCGGGCGGCTAGGAAAACAAAGAGGTTTGTTCACCTTTCGGTAGCTATGGCAGTAAAAAGCTGCTCCACTTGGTACTTATCCAAGGAGACAGGTTATAACTCTTTGATTCATAAGTAAAGAGCAGCTTGTGCAGCTTTTGGAGTATTATGTTCCAAAAGCTAAAAGAGCTGTACATGTGGTTGGGCATATTAGTTTTTTTATTTTAAATCAACATTTTGCAGTTTAATTCAATCGTCTCGTGATGTTCTATTTGCCTGAAGTCTCTTTTGAACGATAGGTGGGTTCGGCAACAGAGCGCTGTACAGCTTTTTGTTGAGTGAGCGGGTAAAAGGTTTTGATGTTTGGCTTGATATTTTGGCTTGGTTTTAAATGGTTGATATTTTGATTGTTTATCAGTTGTACAGCTTTTTGGGTTGTTGGTGGTCAAAAGATATCATAGCTGCACATGAGTGAAGGGAATTTGGTTTTTTTATTTTAAAAACAGTGCCTTGCTGTTTGTTTTTCTTGGCCTGTGATGTTCTTTTTACTGGGTGCATTTTCTGCCTGGGAGCGAATCCGGGTGCGTGAGAGTTGGGCTGACCGCCGGAATGCGATAGAATCCGCTCTCTTTTCATTCACACCGGTGTTTCGGCCCGGGTGAAGGTCGCTGCCGGGTGTGCTCTCCGGGCTGGGTAGCGGGATTG
Organism: Photobacterium sp. TY1-4; assembly: GCF_025398175.1. Taxonomy (NCBI): domain Bacteria; kingdom Pseudomonadati; phylum Pseudomonadota; class Gammaproteobacteria; order Vibrionales; family Vibrionaceae; genus Photobacterium; species Photobacterium sp. TY1-4. Next base: position 3,255,117 of record NZ_CP099734.1, on the reverse strand, counting down.
CAACACGGAGGCGCGGGTTACAACGAGGCTTTTCGATGTCAGAGAATGCTGTGGTCGAGCACGACAAGATACAAACTGAATCACCCCCCAATGCGGACATTCCCGCTTGCCGCTTTTCCGTGGCACCGATGCTCGATTGGACAGATCGGCATTGCCGCTATTTTCATCGCCAATTGAGTGAACATGCCCAGTTGTATACCGAGATGGTCACGACCGGGGCCATTATTCACGGCAAGGCGGATTACCTGGCATATAACGAAGAAGAGCATCCGTTGGTCCTGCAACTCGGGGGTTCGAATCCGGCGGATCTGGCCCAGTGCGCCAAGCTGGCCCAAGAGCGCGGCTACGATGAAGTGAATCTCAATGTCGGCTGTCCGTCTGATCGGGTACAGAACGGTCGCTTTGGCGCTTGCCTGATGGGTGAAGCTGAGCTGGTAGCTCAGTGCGTCGCAGCCATGCGGGAAGTGGTGGATATTCCGATTTCGGTGAAGACGCGGATCGGGATTGATGAGCAGGATTCCTATCCGTTTTTGACCGACTTTATCAGTACGGTCAGCGAGAAAGGCGGCTGCCGCGACTTTACCATTCATGCCCGCAAAGCGTGGCTCAGTGGGTTGAGCCCGAAAGAGAACCGTGAGATCCCACCGCTGGATTACCCGCGCGTGTATCAGCTGAAGCAGGATTTCCCGCATCTGACTATGGCGGTGAACGGTGGGGTCAAAACTTTTGAAGAGATGGCAGATCATCTGGCGCATCTGGATGGGGTGATGGTGGGGCGTGAAGCTTATCAGAATCCTTACCTGCTGGCGGAAGTGGATCAGCGTCTGTTCGGTAGCGCTCAACCGGTGAAAAAACGCCGTGCCGTGGTTGAAGCCATGTTCCCTTATATTGAGCGCGAGTTATCCAAGGGCGCCTATCTGAATCATATCTCCCGCCATATGCTGGGTCTGTTCCAGAACATGCCGGGTGCTCGGCAGTGGCGCCGTCATATCAGTGAAAATGCGCACAAACCAGGTTCGGGGATTGAAGTCCTGGAGCAGGCGCTGGCGAAAATTCCGGCGCATTTGGATGTATAAGGGTGGGAGCCTGAACGCGGGCTTGCAGATATCGCGTGACGTCAATATTGGTGTGTTTTACCACTGAGATGGCGAAAGTCGCTAAATCTTGCCTGAGGCGCCGATTGGAAACGATCGGCGCCTTTTTATTTTCCCTATTAAATCAGTTGCTTGCATTTTGTTCCAAGTTGGCCTGGTTTGTGCTGTATGACAGGAAGCAGATCAGGAGAGAGGACCTATCATGATTGAATTTTTGTTTTTAGTTGCGTTTGCGTTTGTGTTGCTGTTTACCGGAGTCAGCCTGTTGGGGATGGCGCTCGCCGTATTTGTTGGTTTTGTGGTGATGGCCGTGGTCGGGATGCTGGGTGTGGTGCTCAAACTGCTGCCCTGGCTGGTGCTGATTGCCGTCGGTGTCTGGCTGTATCGTCGTCATCGGCCGGCGCAGTGTCGGCGGACGTATGAACGCCGTCGTTACTAATTGCATTCTGGGAGCGAGATCACCCCATTTGTGGCCAAGTAAAATCATGCTTATTCATGATGGCAGGAAATGCGGTTTTCTTATACAGCATCTGGTATAGTCTGGCCGAACTTGAATATTCTAATAAAGAGCGGAGACTCGGAAGAATGAATAAACTGACAACTTCGGCTGTCGCGGCAGCAGTGGCGCTGGCAGCAGCTGTGCCGGCGCAGGCAGCTGTGCTTTTGGGTGTGAAGGCAGGGGCGGACGCTTGGTTTACCAATGCGACCATTAACGACGTGAAGAGCAACGAAGACGAGACAAACTTCTCATATCATCTTGCTTTTGAGCATTTTGTACCGCTGGTACCGAATGCGCGTCTGCGGTATACCGATGTTGATGTGGGTGCGGTCTCTTTTGGCCAGACCGATTACACGGCGTACTACGAGTTCCTGGACAATGAGCTGGTGTCACTTGATGCGGGGATCACGCTGACGAAGTTCAACGATGGTAAATTCGCCGGGGAAAGCTTCAGCGAATGGCATCCGAGCCTGTACGGCAATGCGGAAGTCGGCCTGCCGATGACGCCGGTCTCTGTCTTTGTTGATCTGAACATGGGCAACTATGACGGCACCAGTACGGTGGACGGTACTGCCGGGGTGAACTGGGCTCTGCCGCTGATTGCTGCTGACCTGAACCTGCGTGCGGGCTATCGGGTGATGGATTACGATCTGGATTTCATCAAGAGCTCAGCTGGTAAAGTGAAAATTGACGGCTGGTTTGCCGGGGTTGAACTGGACTTCTAAGTGATTGTTCTGCTCAGCTGAAGAGAAAAGCCACGACGCATCGTGGCTTTTTTGTTGCCTGTTTTCAGGTTTCTGTACCATTTTTAAAATGATACAACGCTTAGGAAACAGGCCATGACCATCACTGAATTACAGCAACTGTATGCCAATAAGGATATTGTGGAAGCGGTGATCGAGCCTTCCATTCAGGCGAATGGGTGGATCGTTGAGTTCCGTCATCGCCGCGGCGGTTTTGTCCCCTTAACCGACGGCTCCGGCAGTGAGAAATGCTACCACGATATCGACACCGCGACTGAACGGGCGTTTGAGGTCGGGTTCCATCAGGTACGAATCGCCGATACGTTTTAAGCTGGCGGGGAAGCGCAGCTCTTCCCCGGGGCTTCTCCCTTACAAAAAGTTATAAAACATTCTTATCTATTCTTTCTTGTTATTTCCTTGAGTAGCTAATCTAACACAACGCAATGTAAAGGGATCGTCGTGTCATGTTACTTAAGGAACTCTCGGCCATAGCCAGCCCGCTTAATGATCAGCAAATAGGTCAGCTGCAACAGGCTGCCGCCGAACTGTCGCCACAACAATTGGCGTGGATCAGCGGCTACTTTTGGGGGCTTAGCCAGAATCAACCTGCAGGCCAGCATGTGCCTGCTTCGCAGCCTGTAGCGGCCGTTCAGCCGGCAGGCAAACTTACCATTATCTATGCCTCGCAAACCGGCAATGCCAAAGGGGTTGCCGAAGCACTGAAGCAGGAAGCGGAAGCTGCCGGGGTTGCCGTCGCGCTGTTTTCTGCCGGTGACTATAAAGGCAAGAACCTGGCCAAGGAAACCCATGTCATCATCGTCGCCTCGACGCATGGTGAAGGGGAAGCGCCGGATGATGCCATCGAGCTGCATGAATTCCTGCAATCGAAAAAAGCGCCGAAGTTGCCGAACCTCAAGTACGCGGTGATTGGCCTGGGGGATTCCAGCTACGAGTTCTTCTGCCAGACGGCTAAAGATTTCGACAGCTATCTGAATCGCTTGGGCGCAGAGCCGATGCTGGTGCGTCTCGACTGTGATGTGGATTACGATGCGCCGGCTGCCGAGTGGCGTACAGAAGCGCTGACCAAGGTGAAAGAAACGCTGTCGACCGGCGAAGCCGAGGTGGTGCAGCTGCCGGTGGGCCAGGCTCTGCAGGCGGTGAGTCAGTACAGCAAGCAGAATCCGTATAAAGCGACCCTGCTGGCCAGCCAGAAGATCACCGGTCGTAACTCCGGCAAAGATGTCCGCCACGTCGAGATTGATTTGGAAGGCTCCGGCCTGACGTATCAGCCGGGTGATGCCCTGGGCGTTTGGTTCGAAAATGATCCGGCGCTGGCAGAGGCCCTGGCAGTCCGCGTTGGTCTGGACGGCAGTGAGTCGGTGGAAATTGACGGGGAAGCGATGTCCCTGAAGCAGGCGCTGATCAGCAAGTTTGAGATCACCACGGCGAATCCGCAGTTGGTGACCAAGTTTGCCGAGTTGTCTGCCAGCAAGAAGCTGGAGAAGCTGGTCGCCGACAAAGACAAGCTGCGCCAGTATGCCGGTAACACGCAGGTGATTGATGTCCTTGCCGAGAAGAAGACCCAACTGAGCGCTGAGCAGCTGGTTGGCCTGCTGCGCCGACTGACCCCGCGTTTGTACTCGATAGCATCGAGCCAGGAAGAAGTTGGCGAAGAAGTGCATTTGACGGTCGGGTTGGTGGAATACCAGCAGGGTGATGAAATCCGCCAGGGGGGAGCATCGAGCTATCTGGCACAACGTCTGGAAGAAGGCGAGCCGGTGAAGGTCTTTGTCGAGAGCAACAACAACTTCAAGCTGCCCGCTGACGATCACACCCCGGTCATCATGGTCGGTCCGGGAACCGGGATCGCGCCGTTCCGTGCATTTATTCAGGAGCGCGACAACCGGGGGGCGGAAGGGAAGAACTGGCTGTTCTTCGGCGACCGTACCTTTACCGAAGACTTCCTCTACCAGGTCGAGTGGCAGAAGTACCTCAAGTCCGGAGTCGTGAATCAACTGGATGTGGCCTTCAGCCGTGATCAGGTTGAGAAAGTATACGTTCAGCATCGCATTCTTGAGCATGCTGCTCAGGTCTGGCAGTGGCTGCAAGATGGTGCCCATGTGTATGTGTGTGGCGATGCCAACCACATGGCCAAAGATGTCCATGAAGCGCTGCTCACCGTGGCAGAGCAACAGGGGAACTATAGCCGTGAACAGGCCGAGCAGTACTTGAATGAACTGCGCAAGAACAAGCGTTATCAGAAGGACGTGTACTAATGAGCGAGCAAAAATTATCAGATAACGAACGCCTGAAGCGTGAAAGTAACTTCCTGCGCGGGACGATCAGCGAAGACCTGAACGATCGGATCACCGGTGGGTTTACCGCTGATAACTTCCAGTTGATCCGCTTTCACGGCATGTATCAGCAAGATGACCGGGATATCCGCAATGAGCGTGCCAAGCAGAAGCTGGAGCCGCTGCATAACGTGATGCTGCGGGCGCGGATGCCGGGCGGGGTGATCAACCCGACCCAATGGCTGGCCATCGACAAGTTTGCGGCCGAACACAGCCTGTACGGTAGCATCCGTCTGACCACCCGTCAGACATTCCAGTTCCACGGCGTGCTTAAGCCAAATATTAAGCTGATGCACCAGACCCTGAACAGCATCGGGATTGATTCGATTGCGACTGCCGGGGACGTGAACCGGAACGTTCTGTGTACTACCAACCCGGTGGAGTCTGAACTGCATCAGGAGGCCTACGAGTGGGCCAAGAAGATCAGTGAGCACTTATTACCGAAAACCCGGGCGTATGCCGAGATCTGGCTGGACGGCGAAAAGGTGGAAACCACTGACGAAGAGCCAATCCTCGGCAGTACTTACCTGCCGCGTAAGTTCAAGACCACGGTGGTGATCCCGCCGCAAAATGACGTGGATGTCCATGCCAACGACCTGAACTTTGTCGCGATTGCCGATAATGGCAAGCTGGTGGGCTTCAACGTCCTGGTGGGGGGCGGCCTGGCCATGACCCATGGCGATCAGGCGACCTATCCGCGTCGGGCGGATGATTTCGGTTTTATTCCGTTGGAGAAAACCCTGGATGTGGCTGCGGCGGTCGTGACGACCCAGCGTGACTGGGGGAACCGCTCGAACCGGAAGAATGCCAAGACCAAGTACACCCTGGATCGGGTCGGCAGCGATGTCTTCAAAGCGGAAGTCGAGAAGCGCGCCGGGGTGACGTTTGCCGACAGCCGTCCGTATGAATTTACCGAGCGCGGCGATCGTATCGGCTGGGTCGAAGGTATTGACGGCAAGCATCACCTGACACTGTTTATTGAGAATGGTCGGATCCTCGACTATCCGGGGAAACCGCTGAAAACCGGGGTTGCCGAAATTGCTAAGGTACATCAGGGTGATTTCCGGATGACGGCGAACCAGAACCTGATTGTGGCCGGGGTACCGGCTGGCGAGAAGGAAAGGATCGAAAAGATCGCCCGCGATCATGGTTTGATCGACGCTGCGGTCAGCGAGCAACGTAAAAACTCGATGGCCTGTGTCTCTTTGCCGACCTGTCCGCTGGCGATGGCGGAAGCTGAGCGCTTCCTGCCAGAGTTCGTCACCGATGTGGAAGGGGTGCTGGCCAAGCACGGCCTGGCCGAGGATGAAAATATCATCCTGCGGGTGACCGGCTGTCCGAATGGCTGCGGCCGGGCAATGCTGGCGGAAATCGGTCTGGTGGGTAAGGCGCCGGGGCGCTATAACCTCCACCTGGGCGGGAACCGCAATGGCACCCGGATCCCGAAAATGTACCGGGAAAACATCACGGTTGCTCAGATCATGGCAGAAATCGACACGTTGGTCGGCCGCTGGGCAACCGAGCGGGAAGATGGAGAAGACTTCGGAGATTTCACCATCCGGGCCGGGATCATTGACCCAGTTATCGTATCGAAGAGGGACTTTTATGCCTAAATTTTCGCTGGCTGAGCTGGTCGGTCAAAACAAGGTGGCGCAGATCCTGCAGCTGGCGGAAGTGAACGCAGCGCTGGAGCAGTTGACGGCCCGGGAGCGGATCCGTTGGGCGCTGGAGCATTTGCAGGGAGAATTTGCTCTGGCTTCCAGCTTCGGGATCCAGTCAGCGGTGATGCTGCATATGGTCACGCAGGAAAAGCCGGATATTCCGGTGATCCTGACCGATACCGGCTATCTGTTCCCGGAGACGTACCAGTTCATTGATCACCTGACCGAACGGTTGTCGCTGAACCTGCATGTGTACCGCGCGACGCAGAGCGCGGCCTGGCAGGAAGCACGTTATGGACAGCTTTGGGATCAGGGGCTGGACGGGATCAAACAGTATAATCGGTTGAATAAAGTCGAGCCGATGCGTCGGGCGCTGGATGAGCTGCGGGTCGGTACCTGGTTTTCCGGACTGCGCCGTGAGCAGTCGGACAGCCGGGCGAGCCTGCCGGTGCTGGCGATTCAGAATGGGGTGTTTAAGTTTCTGCCCCTGATTGACTGGTCGAACAAAGACATTCATCAGTATCTGACCGAGTATGACTTGCCGTATCACCCGTTGTGGGATCAGGGGTATCTGTCGGTGGGCGATACCCACACCACCCGGAAATGGGAGCCGGGCATGACCGAGCAGGAAACGCGTTTCTTCGGTCTCAAGCGTGAGTGCGGTTTGCATGAAGATGATGTCGAGGCCGACGGCTCCGGGATTTGAGTCGAACAACCTCATGCGGTCATGATTGAAACCTTATCTGCCCAAAGCAGATAAGGTTTTCTTTTATCAGGGTAAAGCGACGGAAATCACCGCAGTTTTGACGCCTCCCTGACAGGGCAACCGCGTATTCCTTATATGCTCGCCAGCCGGTATCGGATCACCCGACGGGGTTCCAGACGGAGCCCAAGGCGTCCATCAGCCCGGCGCTGGCCCCCTTGCTGCCGACAAACTTGAGGATCACCGGAATAAACTGGCTGACCATGCTCGGATCCATCCCTAAAGTCGTGAAAATCTTGTTGATGGTCTCCATGTTGCCCAACATGCCGCTTAACTCGGCTGGAATGGCGGCACTGAGTTGGTCGGCACCGGGGATCATTTTGCTCAGCTCGCTGGCCTGATCGCCGCTCAGTTGGCTGGAAGCCAGAGAAAGCAGGGCACCGGCGCCCCCGGCTGCTTGTTCGGGACTGACATCGAGCTGGCTGGTGAGCAATTCGGTCAGCGGGTTATTGGCTGCGGCGGATTTGTCATCTCCGCTGCCGAACAGATCGGACAGGCTGAAGGCGGCACTGGTTGTCGAGAGCAGCAGGGCAGCAATCAGGGTGACCGGAACGAACAAGTGTCTGAGCATTGAGAGGGTGTTGACCATGGCATTCTCCAGTGATTGAAGGGACTTGGCTATAAGCGTAGTGGTATTTGCACCAGTTCGGCTAAGTTTTGGTACTCCAGAGTATGGGAGGCAGGTGCGCAGATGGGGTCTGAATCGAGTCCATTGAGATGAGGCCCGGGATTGAAGCGACTGGCGTGAGGTCCTTGAGGAGCGGTGCCTGAAGCGAGCTCTATAAGCGAGGTCATGAAAGCGAGTTAGGGTGCCGGTGAGGGGAGCAGCATAAAAAAACGGCGCCGTCGGCACCGTTTTTTTCGAACACTGAGTTGTGGATAGACTTACAGAATGTCCAGCAGCTCAACTTCGAAGACCAGGGCAGCAAATGGTGGGATCGCTGCACCCGCGCCACGCTCACCGTAGGCCAGGTCTTGTGGAATGTACAGTTTCCACTTCGAGCCAACAGGCATCATTTGCAGGGCTTCAACCCAACCTGCGATCACGCCGGTTACCGGGAATTCCGCTGGCTGGCCGCGGCTAACAGAGCTGTCAAAAACAGTGCCGTCAGTCAGCTCACCGTGGTAGTGAACGCGAACTTGTTTGTCTGAAGTTGGGATCTCGCCGTTGCCTTCAACCAGGATTTCGTACTGAAGACCAGATTCAGTCACTGTTACTTCCGGACGGAGTGCGTTATCTTTGAGGAAAGCTTCGCCTTCAGCTGCAGCAGCTTTGGCTTGCTCCTGGCGTACAGCTTCCGCACGGGTGTGAAGCTCACGCAGTGCATTGTTGATCTCGTCAACTTCGATTTCTGGCATCTCGCCAGTCAGTGAAGTGGCAATACCTTTGGCAATGGCTGCAACGTTCAGGCCTTCAAGACCGCTCTGTGCCAGCTGTTGGCCCATTTGTAGACCGATACCGTAGCTTGCTTTCGTTTCGACTGTATCTAGTTTAACGTCAGACATAATGTCATCTCTTTCAGTAGAGTGAATAAAGCAGGCAGGATAACAGTTTCGACCCCGAGGGGTAAACTTTTGTGGCAAGTTGTCGATTGATTGCGTGAGTTGAGAGTGCCGGAGTGTGACTATGGGACAGGCCAGACGCCGTTCAAAGAAAAAGAGTGAATTTACGTTTCCCCGTTTTTCCCTGAGCCAACTAAAAACGCTGAAAACCGGCGCGATAACAGCGCGGGGGGCGGCCGCCGTGTCGCGCGTGAAAAGCAAGTGGGCCGCGTTGCCGGTGTTGCATCGCCGGGCCTTGGCGGTGCTGACCCCGGTGGTCGGCGTTTTATTATTGCTGCCGGCCAAAGCACCGCTGCCGGATGACAACGCCGCGGCGGTTCGCCGGGAAGTTACGCTGGATATCGGGCAGCCGCAACGCCAGGACTTACCGCCGGTCGGTCAGCGTCCGGAGCCGCCGTCCCCCCAACGTACTCAGGTGACTGCTGCGGCAAGTGAAACAGGTTCGGGCGGCACTACTGCTTCAAGAGCCACCGCTTCAAGCGCCTCGGCACCAGTTGAGGCCGCATCGTCTGCGGCTGTCGCCTGGCAAAGCTATCAGGTCAAACAGGGCGAAACCCTGGCTAATATCTTCCGGGATAAATCGCTGCCGCTGGGCGATCTCTATGCTGTTGCTGCAATTGAGGGTAAAGACAAGCCGCTCAGCCGGATTAAAGCTGGGCAGTTGTTGCGTTATAAGCAAACCGCGGGTGGGGATCTGGATGTGTTGCAAATCGAGAGTCGCTCGGGAGAGCCGGTGATGTTCTTCCGGCGTTCAGACGGCAGTTTCGTCCGTAGCCAGTAATCATATTGTCCTTCCCCGGACGTGCATCCGGGGAGGGGCGGTTAGCCTGTCAGTCAAAAACTTTTCCTTTACGCAGTCGCATGTCGATATGCGGGATCCCATCTTCCAGATATTCTTCAGAAATCGGCTCAAAACCGTAGCGGCGGTAATAAGGCTGCAAATGCGACTGGGCGCCAATATCCAGGCTGTGATCCGGCCACAGCTGCTCAGCGCGTGCTAATCCTTCTATCAGCAGGGCATGACCGGCCCCATGGCCGCGGGCGAAATCGGCGGTCAACACCCGGCCGATGCTCGCATTCGGGTAGGTGCTGCCCGGTGCCAGGAGTCGCAGGTATGCAGCCAGTTGACCTTGTTGGTAGCCCAGTAAATGACGGGTTTGCGGAAGCAGGTCTTTATTATCCAGCTCCGGGTAGGGGCAGTGTTGTTCGACCACAAACACATCCACCCTGAGTTTGAGGAGTTCATAAAGCTGGTGGTTCGACAGTTGTTCAAAGGTCAGGCATTGCCATTGCATCGTTTTCTCCTTGGCGCTGGGCCCTGGGGTGTTCTTTTCTTCGGTGAGACCTGGGTTGAATACGCCGGGCATGAGGTTACAACGGTTACCCTAACAGATCCGGTGCGCCCGGACATTACCCAAGGTTAAGCTACTCCCTCGGAATGATTGTATGCGCCGATCGGGGGAAGGGCGGAGCCCTGCCGGTTACGTCTCTTGATTCAGGCGTTGTTTGAGTCGGCTCAGACTACTGGGGTTGATCCCCAAATAAGAGGCGATTTGATAATCCGTTACCCGGGACATGAGTTCCGGGAAGCTGCTGCTGAACAGCCGGTAGCGCTCCCCGGGCGTGTGCATCAGCATAAAGCGTTCTTTTTGCTCTTTGAACAGCAACTGTCTTTCCAGCTGGCGGGTGAACAGGGGCTCGCCTTCATCCCGCCAGGTGCGGAACAGACTCAGCGGCAGGGCCAGCAGGCGGCTGGCCGAGAGGGTTTCCAGCAGGTACGGCGACGGTTGTTCGCTCAGCAGGCTTTCAAACCCGAGCAGGACATCCTGATCCCAGTAAAACTCTTTACTGTATTGTTTGCCTGCCTCGGTCAGATAACAGGCATGGCAAATGCCTTCCAGCAGAAAATAGCCGTGGGTCGGGGATTCTCCCTGGTTGAGCAGGATGTGGCGGGTTGGCAGCTCCATTGGCTCGGCTGCGGCCAGGGCTTGCGTCACGGCAGCCGGAGAGGCGCCCAACTGGCTGAGAAAATGTTGTAGTTCGTCGTGCATCTTGAGGCTCTTGGCGAAATATCCCCCTGCATCATAGCAAAAAAAAACCGCAGCCAGGCTGCGGTATGAGAAAGCATTGCGGTGTGCGACCCGTGTTACCGGAGATCGATCCGGTATACGGCAAAGCCGATTTTGTCAGTCGCTACCTGTGTCATTGGATACTGACGGTTGGCCTCAATAAAGGCCGCCGCTTTGTCACTCGGTGAGGTTTCGAAGCGGATATCCAGCGGCTGCTTGCTCTGGAGCGGCGCAAAGCGCCAATTGTTGTCTGCTTTCGGCACGACCTGACCTTCTGACTTGCTGATCCGGCTGATGTAGACGGCCAGTACGGTGCGATTTTCATCCGGGGCTGCAAAGGCAATAAAGGCATCGCCGGTCCCGGCAAATTTTGCCCCGTAGGCGCGGTAATTGTTGGTCGCGATCAGGAAGGGCTGCTGCGGATCCACCGGCTTGCCGTTGAAGGTCAGCTCACGGATACGCGAGGCCTGTTCATTGATCAGCTTACAGTCGCCGTCGTAGCGCGCGGGTTGCGACACATCAATCTGGTACTGCACCCCATCAATGACATCAAAGTTATAGGTGCGGAAACCGTCCCAGTTGATCAGCCGTTGGGGCTGGTCGCTGTTGAGGTTGATTTGGTTGAACTGGGCCGCGGAGCACTCCAGCCACTCTTTCACTTCCTTGCCGGTGACTTTCAGTGCCACCAGGGTGTTCGGGTACAGGTACAGGTCGGCGGCGTTGCGGAATGTCAGCTGACCGGCTTCAACTTCGGTGTAGTTGGCCGGATCGTTGGCCCGGCCACCGGCTTTGAACGGCGCTGCCGCAGACAGGACCGGGATCCCGTCCAGGTCCGGATCGCCCTGGATAAAGCGCTCGACATAATCTTTCTGAGCCAGGTTAACGATTTGGACCGTCGGATCATCCTGCACCAGGGCCAGGTAGCTGTACATCACATCGCTGGCTTTGCCAATCGGCTGATTGACGAAGGTCCGGGTTGCCTTGTGATCGTCCGCAACGGCGGCCACAAGCTTGGCATCGGCATCGACCAGAGATTTTTTCTCATATTTATCGTAGATCGGGCGGGCTTCGGTTTGGGCGCCGGCAACACTCCAGCCGTCAGCGGTTTTCTCCAGCACCAGATCCATGACCCCGAGGTGATCGCCCCAGCGGCCCGGCATGACGGCCGCAACGCCGTTGATGGTGCCTTTGTCGATATCCGTATTCGGCAGGTTGGCAAAGGCTTTGCTCGGGAAGACTGCGTGAGAGTGGCCGAAGGCAATGGCATTAATCCCCTCGACTTGGGTGAGATAGTAGACCGAGTTTTCCGCCATCACTTTATACGGGTCGGCAGAGACGCCGGAGTGCGGGATCGCCACGATGATATCGGCCCCTTCCGTTTTCATTTGCGGGACAAATTTCTCCGCCGCCTGCTTGATATCCAGCGCTTTGACTTTGCCTTCCAGGTTCGTCTTGTCCCAAATCATGATTTGCGGCGGCACAAAGCCGATATAACCGACTTTGACATCGTGGGTTTGGCCATCGGTATCCTGGAACCGGTGCGTTTTGATCAGGTATGGCGTAAACAGGTTCTCACCGGTTTTCAAATCAATCACATTGGCGTTGATATATGGGAACGCCGCGCCATCAAGCGATTTCTTGAGGAAGTCGAGGCCGTAGTTAAACTCGTGATTCCCCAGGTTGGCAACATCATAATCGAGTTGGTTCATCGCCTTGTAGACCGGGTGGACTTCACCGGCGCTGATCCCCTTCGCGGCCATGTAATCCCCCATCGGGCTGCCCTGAAGCAGATCGCCGTTATCCACCAGAATGCTGTTGGTGACTTCGGCACGGGCCTGTTTGACCAGCGTCGCGGTTCGAACCAGACCGGTTTTCAGCGTCGGTTTATCCTTGTAATAGTCATAATCCATGACATTGGTATGGATATCAGTGGTTTCCAGGATCCGTAGCTTGATCGTTTCGGCGGTCGCCGGGCCGGCCAGGGCCAGTAAGCCGCCCAGAACTGCAACAGACAATGGCTTGACAGGTAATTTCATGAGTTTCTCCGGAACAGTGAGTTGTCAAAGCGTGCTTAACGTACCAAAAGAATGATGATCGTAACGTGAAAGGGGAGGCATATTGTGTCCGGGGTCTCATATTTAAAGGAAACCAGCCCCCTTGACTGGTTAAGCAGGCAATGTTTTTCAAGCGGCGGTGTTCGGTACATCAGATGAAAATGGCATAACATAAGTCCAAACGACCTATCATCAAGGAGGGAACTGGTGTTAAATGAATCAAATCAGGCGCAGAACCTACCTGATCCCCCCATCTTTGCACACGCAGTCTGCTTTTCGTTCGACGTTGACCAATCTCAAACTTTTTGGAATAAAAAATGAAATTTTAGAATTTCAGGTAATATCTTGCCCCGTCTATAGTGCTGAGAGTTATCAGTACAGAGGGCGCAGGACATGGATTACTTGCCAATTTTTGCAGACTTGAAGCGACGGCCTTGCCTGGTGGTCGGCGGCGGTGAAGTTGCATGGCGCAAAACCCGCTTATTATTAAAGGCTGGTGCAGATGTCCGGGTGATCGCCCCTGCACTGAATCCGGAATTTCAACAGGCGATTCAACAGGAGCAGGTGACGCACCTGGCTGACACCTTTGAGCCGTCGCATCTGGACGGCATCTTCCTGGCGATTGCCGCCACTGATCGGAAAGCCGTTAATGCACTGGTGTACCAGTCGGCCAACCAGCGCCAGGTGATGGTGAATGTGGTGGATGATACCCAGCGCTGCAGTTTCATTGTCCCTTCTATCGTTGATCGCTCGCCGATCATCGTCGCGATTTCTTCTTCCGGCAAAGCGCCGGTCCTGGCCCGCTTGCTGCGGGAGAAACTCGAAGCGCTGCTGCCGGCACACCTGGGTCAGATGGCGACCATCGCTGGACGTTTTCGCAAGCGTCTGTCTGACACCGTGACGACCCTGACCGGTCGCCGCATGTTCTGGGAGCAGGCCTTCGGTGGGCGTTTTGCTGAGCTGGTTGCAGCCGGTCAGGCACAGGCGGCTGAGCAAGAGCTGGAAGCGCTGTCGCGGCAGGTTTCGCCGCAAGGCCAGGTGGCCCTGATTGGTGCCGGCCCGGGCGATCCCGGGTTGCTTACCCTGCGGGCGCTGCAGCTGATGCAGCAGGCAGACGTGGTGCTGTACGACTACCTGGTCTCCGATGAAGTGATGGATCTGGTGCGCCGGGATGCAGAATTGGTTTGTGTCGGCAAAAAAGCCGGCTTCCACAGTGTGCCGCAGGAAGAGACTAACCAACTGATCGTCAAGTATGCCGAGCAGGGCAAGCGGGTGGTGCGCCTGAAAGGCGGTGATCCGTTTGTCTTCGGCCGCGGCGGCGAAGAGCTGGAAGTGCTGTTTGATGCCGGGATCCCGTTTCAGGTGGTCCCGGGGATCACGGCGGCAGCCGGAGCCACGGCGTATGCCGGGATCCCGCTGACCCATCGTGATTACGCCCAAACGGCGATGTTTATTACCGGTCACCTGAAGCCGGGCAGCGATCAGCTGGACTGGTCAACGCTGGCCCGCGGCAAGCAAACCCTGGTGATTTACATGGGGCTGATGAAATCGAGTCATATTCAGCAGCAATTGTTGACCCATGGCCGCGCCGCAGAGACGCCGATTGCGATTATCGAGCGCGGCACCCAGGCAACCCAGAAAGTTTTGAAAGGTCAGCTCAGTGAGCTGGCCACACTGGCAGAGCAGGCGGCTTCCCCATCCCTGATTGTAGTGGGTGAAGTGGTGACCTTATCAGAAAAATTACATTGGTTCGGCAAGCAGGAACAGCCTCAGCAGCCTGCTGTGGTCAAGCTGGCATAGAATGGAGAGAGTGATGGACCCGAAACGATTAACCCATCTCAAGCAGCTGGAAGCGGAGAGTATTCATATCATCCGCGAAGTGGCTGCTGAGTTCGACAACCCCGTGATGATGTATTCCATCGGGAAAGATTCATCGGTGATGCTGCACCTGGCGCGCAAGGCGTTCTATCCGGGCAAAATTCCGTTCCCGCTGTTGCATGTGGACACCGACTGGAAATTCCGCGAGATGATCGAATTCCGGGATCGCACGGCGGAAAAATACGGTTTTGAATTGCTGGTCCATAAAAACCCGGAAGGCCTGGCCATGGGGATCAGCCCGTTCAAACACGGCTCTTCCAAACACACCGATATTATGAAAACCCAGGGCCTGAAGCAGGCGCTGAACAAGTATGGCTTTGACGCCGCATTCGGTGGGGCCCGCCGGGATGAAGAGAAATCCCGCGCCAAAGAGCGGGTGTACTCGTTCCGCGATAAAAACCACACCTGGGATCCGAAGAACCAGCGGCCGGAGCTGTGGAAAACCTATAACGGCCAAATTAATAAAGGCGAGAGCATTCGCGTGTTCCCGCTGTCGAACTGGACTGAGCTGGATATCTGGCAATACATCTATCTGGAAGGGATCGAAATTGTGCCGCTGTACCTTTCTGCGGTTCGGCCGGTGGTTGAGCGTGACGGCATGCTGATCATGGTCGATGACGATCGGATGGAACTGCAGCCGGGCGAGACGATTGAGCAAAAGAGTGTGCGTTTCCGCACCCTGGGCTGTTATCCGCTGACCGGCGCCATTGAATCGGAAGCCGATACGTTGCCGGGGATTATTGAAGAGATGCTGGTGGCGACTTCCAGTGAACGCCAGGGGCGGGCGATTGACCACGATCAGTCCGGCTCGATGGAATTGAAAAAACGCCAGGGTTACTTCTAAGGAGAGCACAATGAACAGCGTAATTGAACAACAAGTGGCCGAGCTGGGCATTGAAGCCTATCTTGACCAGCACCAGAACAAATCCCTGCTGCGTTTTTTAACCTGTGGCTCGGTGGATGACGGGAAGAGTACCCTGATTGGCCGTCTGCTGCACGACTCTCAGCAAATCTACGAAGATCAGCTGGCCGCGATCCATGCTGATAGCCAGAAAGTCGGCACCACCGGCGACAGGCCGGATCTCGCTTTGCTGGTGGATGGCCTCCAGGCCGAGCGTGAGCAAGGGATCACTATTGATGTGGCGTATCGTTATTTCTCGACCAAGCAGCGCAAATTCATCATTGCTGACACGCCGGGACATGAGCAGTACACCCGGAATATGGCCACCGGTGCGTCCACCTGTGATGTGGCGGTGATCCTGATTGATGCCCGCAAAGGGGTGTTGGATCAGACCCGTCGTCATTCCTATATCGCCAGCCTGCTGGGGATCCGCCATTTTGTGGTGGCGATCAACAAGATGGATTTGGTCGGTTTTGAACAGGACCGCTTTGAGGCAATCCGGGATGAATACCTGGCGTTTGCTGAAAAACTCAACAGCGATCTGGATATCAAGCTGGTGCCGCTGTCTGCCCTCGAAGGCGACAACGTGGTGGATGCCAGTGAGCAGACGCCTTGGTATGACGGTGAGCCCTTGCTGACGATTCTGGAGCAGATTGAAATTGGCCAGGAAAAAGAAGCCGGTGAGCTGCGCTTCCCGGTGCAGTATGTGAACCGTCCGAATCTGGATTTCCGCGGCTTTGCCGGGACGCTGGCTTCTGGTGTGGTGAAAGTCGGGGATGCCGTGAAAGCGTTGCCGTCTGGCAAAACGTCCACGGTCGCCCGCATTGTCACCTTTGATGGCGATCTGCCGGAAGCCCATCCGGGTCAGGCGATCACCCTGACATTAACTGATGAGATTGATATCAGCCGTGGCGATACGCTGGTCGCTGCGGATGCAGATGTGCCATTGAGCAACCGCCTGTTGGCCGACATCGTCTGGATGGCAGAAGCGCCGCTGGAAATTGGGCGTCAGTACGACATTAAAGTGGCCGGGAAGAAAACGGTCGGGACGGTAGAAGCGATCCGCCACCAAGTCGACATCAATAACCTGGAGACCTTCCAGACTGAGAGTCTGCCGTTGAACGGCATTGGCTTGTGTGAAGTCGCACTGACCGAAGCGATTGCCGTCGACGCCTATCAGGCGTGCGCAGATACCGGTGGCTTTATCGTGATCGATCGGCTGACCAATGTCACCGTAGGGGCCGGGATGGTGCGTGAAGCACTGGCCGAATCAAGCCAGGCGCAGGGCATGTCGTTCAGTGCTTTCGAACTGGAATTGAATGCCCTGATCCGCAAGCACTTCCCGCATTGGGAAGCGAAAGACATCCGTCACTTACTGGGATAAATGGCATGAGTTGGGAACAAGGAACGGTTCTGGCCATGTTGATGGTGATTGTGGCCTGCTTACTGACCACGCGGATCAAACCGGCTTACTTGTTTGCCGGGGCGGCGTTTGTCGGTTTTCAGACCGGGATGATTGACTTGCCGACGCTGGCGGGCAATTTTACCAACTCATCACTGTTGACGCTGGTGTTGCTGATCCTTGTTTCCATTGCCCTGGAGAAAACACGCCTGATCAGTTGGGTTGGGCGTCAGATCTCCCAGGGCGGCCAATCCACGGTCGTCGCTAAGCTGGGGCTGTCGACCGCTTTCCTGTCGTCATTTACCAATAACACGGCGGTGGTGGTGTCGCTGATTGGGGCGGTTAAGCGCAATCAGCGTCATGCCCCGTCACGCTTGCTGATCCCGTTGTCGTATACCGCGATACTCGGCGGTACGCTGACCTTGATTGGCACCTCCACCAATCTGATCATCAACAGCTTTGTGGAAGATGCCGGGTTACCCGGGTTGGGCTTCTTTGCGCCGACTGCGATTGGGCTGGCCGTCTTGGTGGTCGGCTTGGCGGTGTTGATCCCGCTCAGTTACCTGCTGCCGGTCTATGATGATCAGAGCCAGGATGATCTGCCGTATTTCCTGGAAGCCAAAATTGTAGGGGGGTCGCCGCTGGCCGGAAAAACCGTCGCGGAAAATGGGTTGCGTGCCCTGCGCCGTTTGTTTCTGGCCGAAGTGATCCGGGATGGGAAAACCATCGCCCCGGTCTGTCCGGAGACCCGGTTAATGGCCGGCGACAACCTGTTGTTTTGCGGGGATGTGGAAAGTGTCACCACGTTGCAGGAAATTAATGGCCTGCACCTGTTTGGCCAGCACCACCTGAATGGTCAGTCGATGATGGAAGTGGTTGTCAGTCATTCGGCCGGCATTCGGGGCAAAACCCTGAAAAGTGTGCGCTTCCGTGAGCGGTTTGATGCTGTGGTGGTGGCGATTCGCCGGGGACATGAACGTCTGGGTGGCGGCCTGGGCAATATCGAGTTACACGCAGGCGATACGCTGGTGGTGGTACCGGGGAAAACATTTCACGAGAAGAAACAACAGCTCAACCGCGAGTTTGTGCTGGTGAACGGGCTGGATTCGAGCGCCCGCCTGGACAGCCCGAAAAGCCTGAGTGTGCTGGTTGGCTTTTTGACCGTGATTGCCGCGGCC
Organism: Photobacterium sp. TY1-4; assembly: GCF_025398175.1. Taxonomy (NCBI): domain Bacteria; kingdom Pseudomonadati; phylum Pseudomonadota; class Gammaproteobacteria; order Vibrionales; family Vibrionaceae; genus Photobacterium; species Photobacterium sp. TY1-4. The sequence continues at coordinate 3,236,958 of NZ_CP099734.1, read as the reverse complement.
TTGTTACAGGTGTTGCCGATCATTAATGGCCTGGCTGCTTATCTGCTGCTGCTGGTTGCTACCGGGATCATCTCGTTTGCCGAAATCCGGCGACGTTTTCCTGTGGATATTGTGGTGATTGTCGGCTCGGCTTTATCGGTCGCCCAACTGATGATGTCCAGTGGCCTGTCCGAACGAATGGGCAGCCTCCTGATGAGTTCGTTCAATGGCTGGGGGTTATACGGCGCCTTGATCGCGGTGTACTTGCTGACCTTAGTTCTGACCGAGCTGGTGACCAATAACGCTGCTGCCGCACTGTCGTTCCCGGTCGCCTATAGCCTGGCTGTTAGTTCTGGGGCTGATCCCATGCCGTTCATCATGGCCATTTTGTTCGGCGCCAGTGCCAGCTTTATTTCTCCTTACGGATATCAGACCAATTTGCTGGTCTATAGCGTCGGGAACTATCAACTGAAAGATTATGTGCGAGTGGGGCTGCCGGTTTCTGTGGTGTATTCCGTGGTGGTGTTGGCGTTAATCCCGCAACTCTTTCCTTTTTAATGCTATGTATTGGCATCGTTTAAACGGAGTTTATTATGACAGCCGTCATTGAGCCGCATGAGAATGAAAACGTGGTTTGGCATCGCCATCAGGTGACGAAAGCCAGCCGGGCGCAACAAAAATCTCAGCAACCCGCGGTATTGTGGTTTACCGGACTCAGCGGTGCCGGGAAATCAACCATTGCGGGCGCCTTGGAAGAGCGTCTGGCTGAACTGGGTTATCACACATATTTATTGGATGGCGATAATGTCCGCCATGGTCTGTGCCGTGATTTAGGTTTTTCGTCGGAAGATCGCCGGGAAAATATTCGCCGCATTGGTGAAGTCGCCAAATTGATGGCCGACGCCGGGCTGATTGTCCTGACGGCTTTTATTTCACCCCATCGCCAGGAACGCCAACTGGTACGGGATATGTTACCGGCTGGCGAGTTTCTTGAAGTTTTTGTCGATACCCCACTGGCGGAATGTGAGAAGCGTGATCCCAAAGGCTTGTATAAGAAAGCGCGAGCGGGTGAAATTAAACAGTTCACAGGGATCGACTCTGAGTATCAGGCACCTGATTGCCCAGAGATCCACTTACCGGCTGGTGATGCGTCTATTACTGAGCTGGTTGACCTGTGTCTGGAGTCGTTAAAAGAACGTCAGATTATCCGCCAATAAAAGGAGTCATCGCGGGTGAGTACGCTACTCGAATCGATTTATCACATCGCCAAAGAAGCCGGCGCTGCCATCATGGCGCACTATCACGCCAACGTTGAAGTTTCGGAGAAGGCTGACAGCAGTCCGGTCACGGCGGCGGATCTCGCCGCGAATGCCATTATTGTTCAGCAACTGACAGCACTAACTCCGGAGATTCCGGTGTTATCTGAGGAGTCGGCTCATACCCAGTGGCCGGAGCGCCAGCATTGGCAGCGTTTCTGGCTGGTGGATCCGCTGGACGGGACCAAAGAATTCCTGCGTAAGAACGGTGAGTTTACGGTCAACATTGCTCTCATCGAGCAGGGCAAGCCGGTATTGGCTGTTGTTCATGCTCCGGCGTTGGATAAATCCTGGTTGGGGGATGGGCATAAAGCCTGGTTGGAGACCAAAGCAGGACGTGAACAGATCAAGGTTCGGCCAGCGACTGTGCCGACCGTGGTGGGAAGCCGTTCTCATCCAAGTCCGGATATGGCAGCGTTTCTGGAGCAACTGGGAGAGCACAAGATGACAGAAGTAGGCTCTTCATTGAAATTTTGTCTGGTCGCTGAAGGTCGGGCGCAATACTACCCGCGTTTAGGTCCGACCATGATGTGGGATACTGCGGCAGGACAATGTGTCGCTGAAAGTGCGGGTGCGACTGTGCAACAGTTGGATGGAGAACCGCTGAACTATCATCGGGAAACATTATTGAATCCTCATTTTATGGTGACGCTCTAAGCTTCGTCATAACCGCCAGAATAACGGGCAGCGTCGGCTGCCCGTTTTTATGAGGCTTAAAAATAAGATCCGTTTTTATGTTTTTCGTCTAATTTTAATCTACTGTCTATTGGTTTAGTGACTGCCTGTGACGAAATGCGGTGACTTTAGTGTCAATTTTGACAGTTATGGGCGCAAATCTCATCAGTTGGCATGAAATATCAAAAAACTAGTTGTCATATCCCTGATGCTCTCTATAATGCCGCCTCACTGACAGGGCAGACGCGTAGTGAGTAAGTTATTTACAAGCTGTGCATAACTTGTTAGTGAGTCTTCTGGGTAAGAAAATTAATTGGAAATGGTGCTTGACACGGTTTTCAAACTGTCTAGAATGGCCATCCTCTTCTGAGTTGAGTGTCAAGGCTTTAAAAAGTCATCTCTTCTCTGGTGAGGTAAGTTAAGCGCTGGTTTGGGTTCTAAAAGAATTTAAAAAAAGTGCTTGACCTTGAAGGAGGCTTGTGTAAAATACGCAGCCCTGACCGGAAAGAAAGTCGAGTCAACGTTCTTTAACAATTTGACCATGCAATCTGTGTGGGCACTCGTGAAATGATAGTCAAAAGATTTATCAGTGAGCTGAGTGACCAAATTGATACTTCGGTATCAGCACAGTCAATTTATTTTTGCTTCTGCTTTTCTTAAAAGCGGCGGCAAGAAATCAGTAATCACTGAGCCGTTTCTTCGGAAACACCAAAACTTTAATTGAAGAGTTTGATCATGGCTCAGATTGAACGCTGGCGGCAGGCCTAACACATGCAAGTCGAGCGGCAGCGACAACATTGACCCTTCGGGTGATTTGTTGGGCGGCGAGCGGCGGACGGGTGAGTAATGCCTGGGAATATGCCCTGATGTGGGGGATAACCATTGGAAACGATGGCTAATACCGCATAATCTCCTGTCTTTTACGAGATGGGAGCAAAGAGGGGGACCTTCGGGCCTCTCGCGTCAGGATTAGCCCAGGTGGGATTAGCTAGTAGGTGGGGTAACGGCTCACCTAGGCGACGATCCCTAGCTGGTCTGAGAGGATGATCAGCCACACTGGAACTGAGACACGGTCCAGACTCCTACGGGAGGCAGCAGTGGGGAATATTGCACAATGGGGGAAACCCTGATGCAGCCATGCCGCGTGTGTGAAGAAGGCCTTCGGGTTGTAAAGCACTTTCAGTCGTGAGGAAGGCGGCTAAGTTAATAGCTTAGTTGTTTGACGTTAGCGACAGAAGAAGCACCGGCTAACTCCGTGCCAGCAGCCGCGGTAATACGGAGGGTGCGAGCGTTAATCGGAATTACTGGGCGTAAAGCGCATGCAGGCGGCTTGTTAAGCCAGATGTGAAAGCCCGGGGCTCAACCTCGGAATCGCATTTGGAACTGGCAGGCTAGAGTCTTGTAGAGGGGGGTAGAATTTCAGGTGTAGCGGTGAAATGCGTAGAGATCTGAAGGAATACCGGTGGCGAAGGCGGCCCCCTGGACAAAGACTGACGCTCAGATGCGAAAGCGTGGGGAGCAAACAGGATTAGATACCCTGGTAGTCCACGCCGTAAACGATGTCTACTTGGAGGTTGGTGTCTTGAACACTGGCTTTCGGAGCTAACGCGTTAAGTAGACCGCCTGGGGAGTACGGTCGCAAGATTAAAACTCAAATGAATTGACGGGGGCCCGCACAAGCGGTGGAGCATGTGGTTTAATTCGATGCAACGCGAAGAACCTTACCTACTCTTGACATCCAGAGAACTTTCCAGAGATGGATTGGTGCCTTCGGGAACTCTGAGACAGGTGCTGCATGGCTGTCGTCAGCTCGTGTTGTGAAATGTTGGGTTAAGTCCCGCAACGAGCGCAACCCTTATCCTTGTTTGCCAGCACTTCGGGTGGGAACTCCAGGGAGACTGCCGGTGATAAACCGGAGGAAGGTGGGGACGACGTCAAGTCATCATGGCCCTTACGAGTAGGGCTACACACGTGCTACAATGGCGCATACAGAGGGCTGCAAGCTAGCGATAGTGAGCGAATCCCAAAAAGTGCGTCGTAGTCCGGATTGGAGTCTGCAACTCGACTCCATGAAGTCGGAATCGCTAGTAATCGTGGATCAGAATGCCACGGTGAATACGTTCCCGGGCCTTGTACACACCGCCCGTCACACCATGGGAGTGGGCTGCACCAGAAGTAGATAGCTTAACCTTCGGGAGGGCGTTTACCACGGTGTGGTTCATGACTGGGGTGAAGTCGTAACAAGGTAGCCCTAGGGGAACCTGGGGCTGGATCACCTCCTTAACGATATGACGCATTGTTTGATGCAGTGTCCACACAGATTGCTTGGTCGAAATAGAAAGAACATGTTTTTCTAAGTGCCCAAACTTAGAAACCAAAGTCCCATTCGTCTAGAGGCCTAGGACACCGCCCTTTCACGGCGGTAACAGGGGTTCGACTCCCCTATGGGACGCCACGGGTCGTTAGCTCAGTTGGTAGAGCAGTTGACTTTTAATCAATTGGTCGCAGGTTCGAATCCTGCACGACCCACCATCTTCTCCTCGAAGATGGCAGTTTGATTTCACTTTTACAAAAGTGAAAATAAGCTGAAATACGGAGGGCGATTAGCTCAGTTGGGAGAGCACCTCCCTTACAAGGAGGGGGTCACTGGTTCGAGCCCGGTATCGCCCACCACTTTCTAATCATTTTCTGCACGGAATCGCAGATTCAATGAAGGTTAACTTTATTGAGTCCGATTTTTTGCCGCCGAAAATCATTAGAAAGTGGTTCTGTCTCTGCGGAGATGAGAAAACACATGCTCTTTAACAATCTGGAAAGCTGACTAGTAAATTCAATCGAAAAGATTGATTTATTGTTTCACCGAAAGGTGAAACGAGTTCTCAAGCAATACACATTCAAGTGTCTTGTGTAAGTTTGCTTTCACTTTTCAAAGTGAAGACAGACAAAGAGTCCGGCAAAACAAATTAATCCATCAAGCAATTGATGGAAACCTTGGTTGTTTACGATACAGACCCTTTGGGGTTGTATGGTTAAGTGACTAAGCGTACACGGTGGATGCCTGGGCAGTCAGAGGCGATGAAGGACGTACTAACTTGCGATAAGCGCAGATGAGGCAGTAAGAGCCACTTGAGTCTGCGATTTCCGAATGGGGAAACCCAGCTGCAGAAGCAGTTATCAATACGTGAATCCATAGCGTATTGAGGCGAACCGGGGGAACTGAAACATCTAAGTACCCCGAGGAAGAGAAATCAACCGAGATTCCGGCAGTAGCGGCGAGCGAAACCGGATTAGCCCTTAAGTTGGTTTGATGTCAGGTGAATGAGCTGGAAAGCTCAGCGATACAGGGTGATAGCCCCGTAACCGGTAACATCTTATCAGTGAAAACGAGTAGGACGGGACACGTGTTATCTTGTCTGAAGATGGGGGGACCATCCTCCAAGGCTAAATACTCCTGACTGACCGATAGTGAACCAGTACCGTGAGGGAAAGGCGAAAAGAACCCCTGTGAGGGGAGTGAAATAGAACCTGAAACCGTGTACGTACAAGCAGTAGGAGCACCTTCGTGGTGTGACTGCGTACCTTTTGTATAATGGGTCAGCGACTTAATTTCAGTAGCAAGGTTAACCATCTAGGGGAGCCGTAGGGAAACCGAGTCTTAACTGGGCGTGCAGTTGCTGGGATTAGACCCGAAACCAGGTGATCTAGCCATGGGCAGGTTGAAGGTGCGGTAACACGCACTGGAGGACCGAACCGACTAATGTTGAAAAATTAGCGGATGACTTGTGGCTAGGGGTGAAAGGCCAATCAAACCTGGAGATAGCTGGTTCTCCCCGAAAGCTATTTAGGTAGCGCCTCGGACGAATACTACTGGGGGTAGAGCACTGTTAAGGCTAGGGGGTCATCCCGACTTACCAACCCTTTGCAAACTCCGAATACCAGTAAGTACTATCCGGGAGACACACGGCGGGTGCTAACGTCCGTCGTGGAGAGGGAAACAACCCAGACCGCCAGCTAAGGTCCCAAAGTTATCGCTAAGTGGGAAACGATGTGGGAAGGCTCAGACAGCCAGGATGTTGGCTTAGAAGCAGCCATCATTTAAAGAAAGCGTAATAGCTCACTGGTCGAGTCGGCCTGCGCGGAAGATTTAACGGGGCTAAGCGATACACCGAAGCTGCGGCAATGCAATTTATTGTATTGGGTAGGGGAGCGTTCTGTAAGCCGTTGAAGGTGGTCTGTAAGGGCTGCTGGAGGTATCAGAAGTGCGAATGCTGACATGAGTAACGATAAAGGGGGTGAAAAACCTCCTCGCCGGAAGACCAAGGGTTCCTGTCCAACGTTAATCGGGGCAGGGTGAGTCGACCCCTAAGGCGAGGCCGAAAGGCGTAGTCGATGGGAAACGGGTTAATATTCCCGTACTTCTTACTATTGCGATGGGGGGACGGAGAAGGCTAGGTGGGCCTGGCGACGGTTGTCCAGGTTCAAGGGTGTAGGCTGATGGTTTAGGCAAATCCGGACCATCTCAAGGCTGAGACCCGATGTCGAGGTGCTACGGCACTGAAGTCATTGATGCCATGCTTCCGGGAAAAGCCTCTAAGCTTCAGATAGTAAGGAATCGTACCCCAAACCGACACAGGTGGTCGGGTAGAGAATACCAAGGCGCTTGAGAGAACTCGGGTGAAGGAACTAGGCAAAATGGTACCGTAACTTCGGGAGAAGGTACGCTCTTGACGGTGAAGTCCCTCGCGGATGGAGCTATTGAGAGTCGCAGATACCAGGTGGCTGCAACTGTTTATTAAAAACACAGCACTGTGCAAAATCGAAAGATGACGTATACGGTGTGACGCCTGCCCGGTGCCGGAAGGTTAATTGATGGGGTTATCTTCGGAGAAGCTCTTGATCGAAGCCCCGGTAAACGGCGGCCGTAACTATAACGGTCCTAAGGTAGCGAAATTCCTTGTCGGGTAAGTTCCGACCTGCACGAATGGCGTAATGATGGCCACGCTGTCTCCACCCGAGACTCAGTGAAATTGAAATCGCAGTGAAGATGCTGCGTACCCGCGGCTAGACGGAAAGACCCCGTGAACCTTTACTACAGCTTGGCACTGAACATTGACCCTACATGTGTAGGATAGGTGGGAGGCTTCGAAGCAGGTACGCCAGTATCTGTGGAGCCGTCCTTGAAATACCACCCTTGTAGTGTTGATGTTCTAACGTCGCCCCCTTATCGGGGGTGCGGACAGTGCCTGGTGGGTAGTTTGACTGGGGCGGTCTCCTCCCAAAGCGTAACGGAGGAGCACGAAGGTGGGCTAATCACGGTCGGACATCGTGAGGTTAGTGCAATGGCATAAGCCCGCTTGACTGCGAGAATGACGGTTCGAGCAGGTGCGAAAGCAGGTCATAGTGATCCGGTGGTTCTGAATGGAAGGGCCATCGCTCAACGGATAAAAGGTACTCCGGGGATAACAGGCTGATACCGCCCAAGAGTTCATATCGACGGCGGTGTTTGGCACCTCGATGTCGGCTCATCACATCCTGGGGCTGAAGTCGGTCCCAAGGGTATGGCTGTTCGCCATTTAAAGTGGTACGCGAGCTGGGTTTAGAACGTCGTGAGACAGTTCGGTCCCTATCTGCCGTGGGCGTTGGATGATTGAGAGGGGCTGCTCCTAGTACGAGAGGACCGGAGTGGACGAACCGCTGGTGTTCGGGTTGTGTCGCCAGACGCATTGCCCGGTAGCTAAGTTCGGAATCGATAACCGCTGAAAGCATCTAAGCGGGAAGCGAGCCTCAAGATGAGTCATCCCTAAGGCTTTAAGCCTTCTGAAGGGTTGTCGTAGACGACGACGTTGATAGGCAGGGTGTGTAAGCGCTGTGAGGCGTTGAGCTAACCTGTACTAATTGCCCGTGCGGCTTAACCATACAACACCCAAGGGGTTTTACGGACTCCATGAGCACTTGAATGAGTGTTTGAGATACTAGTTAACTTTTCCAGATTTAGTGTAGGGTCACATCGCTCCTTGCCATCCATGGCATCGCGATATTCGTGAATCCCTTCACGTCGAATTTGCTTGGCGACCATAGCGTTGCGGACCCACCTGATCCCATGCCGAACTCAGCAGTGAAACGCAGCAGCGCCGATGGTAGTGTGGGGCCTCCCCATGTGAGAGTAGGACATCGCCAGGCTTCCAATTTAGTGCGGAGTGGTAGTTCAGTTGGTTAGAATACCGGCCTGTCACGCCGGGGGTCGCGGGTTCGAGTCCCGTCCACTCCGCCAATCATTAAGTCCCTAGCAGCAATGCTGGGGATTTTTTGTATGCGCAGTATAGAGCGGTTGTTCAGTTGGTTAGTTTTTTTACCTTGCCTATCTATCTTGAGAGCAGAGCGGCCTGTCATGCCGGGGGCGCGGGTTCGAGTCCCGGTCGTGCGCGATCCCGGCAGTTCTGCTACTGATACTAAGCCCAAGCAGAAATGCTTGGACTTTTTTACGTTTAAAGATAATGTTCGCCCTTCGGTCTCTTGGTCTCGGCACTGGCCGTGCCGTTGAGCCCCATCTGCTCAGCCACTTCTTCGAAAGCCCCGCTAGAAATAGCGCAATGCTGATCAGTTAAGGATCGGTTGACTGATCCTTCTGATGCGTCAAAATCGGAAATCATTTACTGGTTTCCGGTTTTTTTATGCCCTTAGCTTCCGCACTCACAGATTTTCTTGAAGAGTCTCCTGTCGATATCTCCCAGCTGACCACTTTCTCTGAACACGTTCCCGACGAGTGGGTTGCCAGAGCTACATCTTTATCGACTCAGGCAACCATCAGACGAAGACGGCTCCCCAGTGATATGGTGCTCTGGCTTATTGTCGGTATGGCCTTTTTCCGCAATGAGCCTATAGCTGAAGTGGCCCGCCGTATGAATGTCTGTGCCGAAGGGTTGGCAAACGAGGAACTCCTGGCCAAGAGTGCTCTGACACAAGCCCGTCAGCGACTGGGAAAGGAAGCGCCTAAATGGCTGTTCAAACAGTGTGCTCAGGTATGGGGTAAAGAAAGGTACCCGGAAGACAGCTGGAATAAACTTCAGGTTTTTGCTGTTGATGGGGCTCTGTTCAGGACCCCGGATACCCCCGGGCTTCGCGAACACTTCGGTTCGGGAAACACATCCGGAAAGCGCCAGACACCTTACCCTGTACTCCGTCTTGTCACCATGATGAACGTGCGTTCCCATATCATCATTGATGCCGATATCAGCCCTTATCGCCGAGGTGAAATACCGCTGGCCCAACCCTTTATCAACTCGCTGCCGGATAACTCGGTGACTTTGCTGGATAAGGGATTTTACGGAGCAAGCCTGTTGCTGGGCATCTCTGCCAGCGGGGCAAACCGACATTGGCTTATTCCTGCTAAAAAAGGCGTGGTATACACACTTCTCGACGAGGAGGAAACCAATGACAACCTTATCGAGATGAAGGTCTCGCCCCAAGCGAGAAAGAAGAATCCGACCCTTCCTGAGAAATGGCAGGTACGGGCAGTCACCTATGAGGTAGACGGGAAAGAGAAAACGGTTTTCACCTCCCTGCCAAGAGAGATGTACAGCGCCGAGCAGGTTGCCACCCTATACCACGAACGCTGGGAGATTGAACTGGGCTACCGCGATATAAAGAGCTCCATGCAGCACAATTCTCTTACCTTGCGGAGCAAAACGGTCGAGCTGGTTTATCAAGAGTTATGGGGGTTGCTTCTCGGCTACAACCTGGTCAGGAGAGAGGCAAGCCAGGCGGCTGTGGCGCATGACAGAGCCCCCACAGAAATAAGCTTCAAGTACGCCTGCCAGTTTATTGCAAGTCAGCTCAGGGTAATGAGTAAGGCACTGTCACCGGGAAACACGCCCAAGAGGCTAAAGGCACTACGGGGGGACCTGTCAGTGCTCTTCAAGGAAAATCGCCCCAGGCCATCTAGGCCCAGGGCAGTTAAGATATCAAAGACCCGCTACCCGGTTAATCGCCATGCAGCTCCCCTTAAGTGAACTGCATTGCGCTAGAAATAGCGGGGCTTTTTATCGTTTGTAGGATCTTGAATGGACTCTCACAAAACTTCGGCTAGGGTCACGATAGCTTTCTTCCGCGTTTATCCCCTGCGAAATTGCGATCTGCTGCGTTTATGTCGGTTGCTGGACTTCTTCAACAACGAAATGCTTGGCTAGGATCTCCAGTAGACTTTCCTTGAACGGTTCATGATGCTTATTGCCCAGCAGGCTGGCGATTTCCTGTCCCGTCGGGGAGAAGCGGTAATAAGTAAAGGTGATGCCTTTTTTCGGTGTTCTGAGCCGATATTGATAGCCTTGGTAGCCAAATGCCAGCGGTGAGTCTGTGGCGATCTCTCCCGATTCGAGCTCTCCTCTCAGGATCAGTCCTAAATCCATGAGGATTAATAAACTGGAGTAGGGTAACTGGAATCCGCCGAGTGGCAGTTTATCTGCAGGGCGTGGACGAAACAGTCTTAAGGCTGTTTGACGTGGCGTCACGCCGGTGAGCAACTTTTTGTGTTCATCTCCACCAAAGTGACAGGCCAGCATGCAGGCGCGGTGAAACATCTGGGCTTCACGCTGGGTCATTTTTCTCAGTGTATCCAAAGTATGAATCGATGTGGTGCCAGGCGTCGTGATCTCTTGCTTGAGAACACGGCTCCAGAGCTTTTGCATGGCGGTGCTGCGAATATTTTTCGCGATCGACAGGAAATAATGCATCCAGTCGGGATCAGGGATCCCGGCTTTTTCCTCACCGCAGCTGTCATAGGCAAGCTTGCTGATTTGTTCCAGATTTTCTTGTTGCCGCTTTACTTCATTGTGCTCTCTTAATCGGGCTCTTTCTAAGAGATCATGCTCTGCCTCACGGGTGATCAGGAAGTCAATCGCGTATTCACCGGCAAGGGCTTTGGCACGGCTTCGGCTGTTGTGAAGATGAGTCGATTTCGTATCACTCTCAGCCACAGGGAGGGCGGGGGGATTGCTGACTGTCGGGATGCCATCTTGTTCTTCTGTCTGACTCATCGCGGGCTCATCAATGAAGGGGAGATGCTATTTTTATCAGCAAAGCGATGCTTTTGGCAATATACAGCCGTTTATCGGGACGAGGATCTGGTTAAACGTGGGGGCAGGAACGAAGGAGCCAGTTCCGAGTCCTGGCTCCCGCCCCATGGCCTTGTTTGAAAGGCAGGGTTAATAGGCAATGGTGAATTGGTTGCCTTGAAATTGTGCGGTCTCGGCTTCGTCAACCAACGCTATTGCCAAATCGGGTAACGAAATCCTTGATTGTCCCTTCTCGTCGACTACCAGGGTCTCTGTGCCCCGTCGGAACTGCCCCGTCTTTTCTGCTCCGCCAATATAAGCCGCTGGCGCCAGATACGTCCAGTGCGAGAACGTGCTCTGTTGGCAGTGAATCAGTTGCTCTGCACAGGCTATCGCAATGTCTTTCCAGCCATCTCCGACATAGTCAGGATCATCAACCAGACGTCGTTGGTCTGCCCTCGGGGAGAAGAGGCCGCCCGCCCCACCCGAGATCACCAAGCGCACCTGGTGCTGAGCCGTCACGTTGAGCAGGGTACTGGTCATCTCAATCAACTGTTGCTCTTGCCCTTGTGGTGGTCGAATGGCTGCGATCACGACATCTTGCTGGCGAAGGACGTCGTGATTTGAGTGGAGGGTTTCAAGATGTCCAATCACAGTATTTACTTCGCTCGGCAAGCTATCTGCTTTGCTGGCTTCACGGACGAGAGCGCTTACGTTATGACCGCGTGATAGCGCTTCTGCCACAATATAGCGACCAATATTCCCTGTTGCGCCGAGTACGAGTATTTTCATCACTTGCTCCATTTGTCTTTATATCAAGACAAATTTATCTTGATATAAAGATATGTAGCTGTCAACTGTTTGTTTTTTGAACTGAGCTGAATGGTTTGAGTCGAGGTGAGCCTGGGATTCGTTCGTGCGGGGATGGCGAACGAGATAATGCTTGGATGAATAGTTTCTCGGTCGGGGTGTGAAATGTATCGGAGGAATGATGTTACTTGTATCAACAAAGGCGCTATTTCGGGAAGATGCGTGACTTTTGTGTTAATCAATGGTTAAATTTATTGCGTGTTAGACGAAAGTAGAAGATGGGACTGAAAATGATGGAGGTACAGATGAAGAAGTCTGGGAAACGACTGACTGACGTGCTGTTGATACTGGGGTATGCCTCAATACTGGCTTATCTGGCGATGAACGTGTAATTGTCATTTTTTGATCAGATAAGCCAGTCTATTTTACATTGAGTTAACTTTCCTGGTGGCGGTTACATATCATCATATGCTTCCAATGCTGTTCCTTCTAACAGGTATCCCACTTCTGCCACTTCATGGCTGATATGCTGCGTTTGTAATTTACCGACCACATAAACCACATCCCAAAGTTGCTGGATCGGTGCGCCTTTGGCAAACTTGACATAGATGATTTGATTCGGTGGCGGCGGCGGTACATGAATACAAGCCCCGAAATAAGGCACCAGTAAAAACTCGGTAATGGCCTTATCATCTCCTTCCAAGGGAATCACGAAGCCGGGGATTTTCACGGTACTGCCGTTGAGCTCCGGGCGAACGGCCCCGATCATTGACTGCTTCGCTGCATCTCCCTGATGATCCATCACCGGCATCGCATTTTGATTGAATTGATTGCGCTCTTTTTCCGGTACCAGATCGAGCCAGTCCAGGGTTAACACGTCACTGCCATGGGCAATCACTGGTAGCCAGCAGCAGAAGAGCAGTAGCCATTTTTTCATTGTTGCTTCCTTAAACTTTAATTGTCATGCCGTCGGCCAGCGAATGCTGGTAGGCGCGTAATGCCGGGACTAAACCTACGAGTATGCCCGCCATCTGGACGATTCCGAGTAGTGTGAACTCATAACTTGTCGGGGCACTGATCTCAATAAAGAGACCAAAGTACTGTTGAATCAGCGGCTGGGCAAGCCCCATCAAACCATAGAGCACCCCGAGTCCAAGCACGATCCCGGCTGCGGTCAGCATGGTGGCTTCGCTGATCAGCAGAAAGAAAATATGACCGGGCCGGGCGCCCATCGCGCGCAGGATTGCCATTTCCCGGCGTCGTTCATTTAAGCTGGTCAGCAGGCTACTGAGCATCCCCAGCAGGCCGGCGACAACGACGAAGCCGGAGACGATCAATAGCGCCTGCTCGGCAACAGACATCATCCCCCACAGCTCATGCAAGGCAATCCCCGGCATGATGGCACTTAGCGGTTCGCTAGCATAGGTGTTGATGTATCGCTGCATCGCGAAGGTCTGGATCTTGGAATTCAGTCCCAGCATGAATGCCGTGATTTGCTTGGGCTCGAAATCGTAATGGGCTAAGGTGGCGGCGTCCGGAGTGGCACCCAGTCGGGCCCCGGATTCCCAGCCGACGTGGATCGCTTCGATGGCTGCTAAAGAGACATGGACACTGCGATCAACCGGTGTGCCAGTTGGGGCAAGGATCCCGACGACTTTGAAGGGGAGGTTGTCGTGGCGACTGAAAGCCTGATCGCTGATGCCATGGGCGATGATGATCTCATCTCCCAGTTGATAGTTCAGCTGGCGGGCCACTTCGGCACCGACGACGGTTTCAAACAAGCCGGAAAATGCGCCTCCGGCGGCGAATTGCAATGGCTGTTTGCGTCCGTATTGATAGTGGTCGAAATAGGCGGTACTGGTGCCGATCACGCGAAAACTGCGGTGAGAGTCCCCCAGAGAGATCGGAATAGCCCATTTCACACTGCGGTGCTGACTAATTTCCTGATAGCTTTGCCAGTCGATATTATTGGTGGCATTGCCGATCCGAAACACCGAGTACAGCAATAAGTTAACCTGTCCGGCACGCGCACCCACAATGAGATCGGTATTGGAGATCGTATTGGCAAAGCTGGCTTTGGCCTGGGTGCGCACCCGCTCAACGCCCAATAGCAGGGTGACGGAAATGGCGACGGTCAACAGGGTCAGCATCGCGGTGGCTTTGCGGTTGGCCAGGCTCTGCCAAGCCAGTCGGGCAATTGCAGTCATGATGCGCTCCTCTGGGCAGCCCGGTTGAGGGTGTTCAGTGCCAGTTGCCGATCAAACAGCGGCTCTAGGGTCGCGTCATGGCTGACAAACAACAAAGTCGTGCCGGATTTATCACACTCTTCCATCAGTAACTGAATAAAGGCTTCCCGGTTATCGTGATCCAGCGCCGAAGTCGGCTCGTCGGCGATGAGCAGTTCAGGCCGGCCGATCAGTGCCCGGGCGGCGGCAACCCGCTGTTGCTGGCCGATACTGAGTGCGTGAATAGGTTGGGTTAAGGTCGATTCTGGCAAATGAAGTTGGGTGAGCAGCCGCCGGGCCTCCTGGGCCATCGCGCCATTGAGTTTCTGTGTCCGCTGTGGGGAAAATCGGCAGGGGAGCAGGACGTTGTCGAGCACAGACAGGTAAGGCAGCAGATTAAACATCTGAAAAATATACCCGATATGGTTGGCTCGAAATTGATCGCGCCGGGTTGGCTTGAGTGCACTGAAGGGGTGCTCCAGCAGGGTGATCTCTCCGGCGTCCGGCTCGGTGATCCCTGCCAGCAGGCTCAGCAGACTGGATTTGCCACTGCCGCTGGGTCCTTTGAGGAATACTTTTTCGCCCTGGCGAATGGTCAGTGACGGAATGTCGAGCAGCGGGAGGTCCTGTCCCGGCCAGCGAAAGCTTAAGTTTGAGACTTCGATTACGTTCATATCATACCCCTGGTGGGAAGTGTCCTTCCCACCATGTTTGATCTCTATTAATACTAATCGCAGTAAATAACTGGTCATCCTAGCTTGTTCAAATGCTCGATAACTGCGTTAGAATTTTTGATTGTAGAATAACTACTTATCTAAAAAATCTGCCTTGTTCTCAACCATTTTTCCTGCGCTATTTCTGATCACTTACTTTGATTGGTATGAGCCATCAGAAGGTAAAAGTTGTCTGATCGGGCGTCAGCTGCGCGGCTTTCTGGCGCGTATCGGTGATCGCCTGAACCGTCATTTTCTCGGTATTCGGGAAGTGACGGAACCAGTGGACTTGCATCGTGCTGAGTTGCTCGATGTGATCACAGTGGAAGGTATATTGCGCCGAAAACTCGCCGTGCTGGTGTGCCTCGTGATGATCATGCGCGTCGTGGTCATGATCATCATGGCCTTCATGATCGTGCTGGGCATGGTCATGTTCGTCGTGGTCTTCATGATCGTGCTGGGCGTGGTCATGTTCGCCATGGTCTTCATGATCGTGCTGGGCGTGGTCATGGTCTTCATGATCGTGCTGGGCATGTTCATGCTCGTTATGGCTCTCATGATCGTGATCGTCATGCGCGTTTGTGAGTGTTTCTTCAACCCGAACGTCAGTGAGCTGGCAATGCGCTGCAGGGGTGAGTGCAAGCAGGGTATTGGTCTGCTTCAGCTGGCGAATGGCATCCTTTAACGCCTGTTGCTGTGCTGGCGTCTCCGGGGCGTGTTCAAAACCCACGACGTCGGCACCGGGAGCGGTGATCTCCAGCAAGACTTCCTGGCCATCCTGAGCGAGGTTCATTTCGACCACCCCGTGGACATGAGCGTCGTGCTGACGATAAGTGTGGTGATCTGCTTGGGCATATTGGGTGAAGGTCAACGTGCCCAGCATGAGCGCGCAGTGAGAAAGACGAAAAGAAGGCATAGTAACTCCTGTAAATCAGAAACATTGAAATGGTGGAAAAGATCAATTACAGGCGTAGATGGGCGGAGCACGTGCCAGAGGGAGATTGGGCCGATCATGGCCGGCCAAACATGGCAGCGGAGCACCATGAAGCGGAGCGGACGTTGCGTGCCACAAAGGCAGCGACAATGTACCGGCGGCATCAGTTGCCAGATGGCAAATCGTACAGGTTTGCACATGGTGATGCAGGGGATCGGCATCCAGTGCATGCAGCACTGATATTGGCCCGATCAGGGTGATCAGACCAACATATAAGATGAAGTAAAACCGGGCTAACCCGGGAGCATACCGAAACACGTCAGCAACAAATCCATGAGGGCTTACAACTGTAATAATATAACATTACTTTTTAGCGTCGGTCATGGTTTTGTTGCTGCTACGTGTGTTCGGTGAGTGGTTACAGCTGACGCTTGATCAGATTGATAGCCGTTGCAATCTCATCCTGGCTCAGTTTTCCTTCTTTGACAAACAAGACATTGCTGGCATTGTCGAGCACGATGATCGCTGAACTCTCTTCCTGTAGTTCCCAGGTGGCACGGACCTGTCCCTCGGCATCCAGAACCATGGAAGACCAGGAAAATTCTCGTTTGCTGTCTTCGGCAGAAGATTTCACAAATCCTCCGGTGCCCCAAATCGAGTCATCCTGATTGATGATCGTTGTGGTCTGATACTGATCCGCCGGGAAACCCGCAGCGGTGATGGCCTGCATCATCTCGGCGTTCATTTCTTTGGCAGAGCTGCGCCCGGCAATCGCCTGGATCACCCGCACTTTGCCGGACAGTTGGCTGGTATTCCAGGGCTGATAGGTAATGTCATCGCCTTGCAACATGATCTCTCCCTGGTCGGTGACCGTAGCTATAGGTAGCGGCTGACCGATGTTCAGTGTGTGTGCGGTTGCAATGCCTGGGAGCAGGGCGGCAAGTAAAGCGATGAGTGGCTTCTTATTCATTTGTATTTATTCCGTTTATTGTTAGACGCCCAATTATCTTAGAACAGTTACGTTCAACTGGTAAAACCAGTTGAAAAAAGTCGATCTGGGTCACCCAATCGTGCTGATTCAAAGAAAGGGCGTGACGCCCAATCAAAGCCGGTATTATGCAACGATGCGCTTTCTGTTCTACAGTGAATAATTAATTCCGGGGCTCTTGATGTATTTATCCGTAAGCTTCAAAAACGATGGCGGCGAAACGAATCCGTTACGGCATGGTCTGATGTAATATCAATGAAAAGGGGACTGTATGTTCAGGGTTTTTAAGCAGTATCGTCCGGGCCAGGTGGCTCGTTTTGTGAAAAGTTATTATCGGGGGCGTCTTTTTATCATGGGCGTAGGAGCGTTTGAATTTGACCGCGGACGTCTGTTACCCCCGAAAAGCCAGGACCTCAATGCCCTGGCTGTTTTGTCGGAAGTCAATCGGGAAATCCAGCTGCTGGAAACCGATGTGGTGTGACGGTTATGATGAAAGTTGCGGTGGCAGGCAAACCCCGGTCCCGCCCAGTCCGCAATACCCGTTCGGGTTTTTCGCCAGGTATTGCTGGTGGTAGTCTTCGGCAAAATAGTAGTTTCCGGCCGGTACGATCTCTGTGGTGATCGCGCGTTCAATTTGCTGCTCGGCCAGGGCCTGCTGATAGCGGGCTTTGCTTTCGTTGATGCATGCCAATTGCGCCTCAGATGTGATATAAATCACAGAACGGTATTGTGTCCCGATATCATTTCCCTGCTGCATGCCCTGCGTCGGATCGTGGTTTTCCCAAAACTTGGTCAGTAACGTTTCCAGTGAGATTTGCTGCGGATCGAACAGGACCCGGACCACTTCTGCATGGCCGGTTTTGCCGGTGCACACTTCCTCGTAGGTCGGGTTTGGCGTAAATCCACCGCTATAACCGACGGAAGTGCTGTACACCCCGGGCAATTGCCAGAACAGTCGCTCTGCACCCCAGAAACAGCCCATGCCCAGAATAATACTGTCCAGCCCTGCTGGCAGCATGTCATCGAGCGGCGTGCCGTTCACGGCGTGGGGAACTGAAGGGATGATGGGAGTCGCGCGGCCAATCAAAGCAGCTTCCGGCGCGATCATCTGTTGTTTCGTTACGGACATTGTTATTTCCTTTTACCCAGTCTTCACAAAGAAAGTAGAGGAATCCGGAACGACAATCAATACTGCGTTGCAAACAGCCGAAAAACTGGCAGTTAGCGTGTCCCTTTGTCAGAATGACTTATGCATATAGAGAAACAACAATAATGTTCACTAGTGAAGTCAGTGAAGAATGAATAAACATTTTAAGCGGTTGAGTTTGACCGCGCTTGCTTTAGCGTGTTCTGCGCCGGTCTCCGCGGAAACAACGTTGTCCATTCAGGGGTTAAGCGGAAAACTCAAAGATAACGTCGAGGCGTATGTCTCGGCGATCCCGACGGAAGATTACAGTATATCGGTCCGGTTTCGTGAACAATTGGAAGGCGAAATTGAAGACGCCCTGAAGGCGTTGGGACGCTATCAGCCGACTTTTTCCTACGACATCCAGGAGGAAGGGGACAATACCCAGATGATCGTGACGGTGGATGCCGGACCCAAAACGCGCATTGCTCGTCGTGACATTCGGATCACCGGGATGGCGAAAGATGATCCGGATTTCCTGGCTTTGGTGCGGGAATCCGGGTTGGGGCTCGGAAAAATCCTCAATCACGGCAAATATGAATCGCTGAAGTCGTCCCTCAGCAGCCTGGCGCTGCGCAAAGGGTATTTCGATGCGGAGCTCATTCAGAGCAAGCTGGAGGTGGCACCGACCCGCAGCGAGGCCTTTATCACGATTGAGTTTTCCTCCGGGCAGCGATACCGATTCGGCGACACGCTGTTCAGCGGCAGCCAGATTGAAGAGAACCGGCTGCGTTCCCTGATGCCTTATGAAGAAGGAGAGCCCTACCTGGCATCCAGCCTGGGGGAGTTTAACCAGCGTTTGTCTCGAGTCGGCTGGTTCTCCTCGATTTTTGTCGGCGGTGACATTGAACACCTGGAAGGCGATCAGATCCCGATTAAGGTCACCGTGGAGCCGCAGGTCAAAAACCAGATCGAGACCGGTATCGGTTATTCGACGGATGTCGGCCCCCGGCTGAAATTTAACTGGCGCAAGCCCTGGCTGAACAGTGCCGGGCACAGCCTGGATATCAAAACGGAAATCTCCCAGGTTCAGCCTAAGGTTGAGGCGGTCTACAAGATCCCGCTGGAAGATGTGCTGAACGATTATTACCAGATCGTCGGCGGGATCCGCTATGTCGATAACCATGACACCATCAGTACGGAAACCAGCCTGGGGGTCGAGCGGCACTGGCAGTTGGAGTCCGGATGGAAACGGGTCGCCTCACTGCGCTATCTGTATGAGAACTATAAGCAGGGGGCGGAGGAGTCCGGGGTGTTGAGAATGCTGATCCCGGGGATCAGTTATGATCGGACCCGGTTGCGGGGCGGATCTATGCCGACCTGGGGCGATAAACAGCTGATTTCCATCGAATACGCCGATCCGATGTGGGGCTCGGATACCCGTGTTGCCCATTTCCGGGGCCGGACGGCCTGGATCCGCAGCGCGGGTGAGGATCACCGTGGAATTGCGCGGATTGACGGTGGTGCGGTGCTCGCTGAGCAGATCGAAGATGTGCCGCCGTCAATGCGTTTCTTCGTCGGGGGGGATTTCAGCCTGCGCGGCTACAGCTATGAGTCCATCGCGCCCAAGGACAGTAAAGGCAAGCTGATTGGGGGGGAATATATGCTGACCTCGACCCTGGAATATCAGTATCGCGTCTATGAAAACTGGTGGGGCGCGCTGTTTTTCGATTACGGCTCCTCCTGGAGTGAGACGCCGGATTGGTACCGTGGGGTCGGAACCGGTGTGCGCTGGGCATCTCCGGTGGGGCCGATTCGTCTGGATTTTGCATGGGGATTGGATAAGGACAGGGATAAGTTCCAGATCCACTTTACGCTGGGGCCTGAAATATGATCTGGTTAAAACGAATTGCATGGGGAGTGCTGGCCCTGTTGCTGGTGATCGTCATTACGGTCGCTGCGTTTCTTTATACCCCGGCCGGGGTCAAAGTTGCGGTTTGGGGCGCGCAGAAAGCGCTGCCGGCCCTGTCGGTAGGGGACACCTCGGGAAGCCTGTTGCGGGGCTTCACCCTCGAAACAGTCCAGTATAATGATGCGCCGATTGCGCTGTCGGCGGATCGGCTCCGGCTGGAGATTGACGACAACTGCCTGCTGATGCCGGCGGTGTGTATCGCCGAGTTGGGGATTTCCGGTGTGCAGTTTGCGATGCCTGAATTACCGCCGCCGGGGGCTGAAGAGCCAGAGTCGCCGTCTGCGCCGGTCACCGAAATCGTCATGCCGTTGCCGATCCGTATCGATCGGGTGGTGCTGGATGATATCGCACTGGATGTCCTGGGCAACCAGGTTGCCTGGCAGCATTTCTCCACCGCTGCCGAGATGGCAGGGAGCCGCCTGGTGCTCAAGCCGACAGATTGGGAAGGGATCAACCTGACTCTGGCCCCGGCGACCTCGGCTGACAGCTCGCAGACGTCGTCATCGGCACCGCCAGCCACAGAGCCGCCGGCTGTGGAACCGATAGTGTTACCGGAAGTGGTGTTACCGCTGGCCGTTGAGGTACAGCGATTTACCGTCAAGGATTTCACTCTGCAGGGGGAAACCCCGCAGCAGGTCCGTGTGTTGGATCTGGCCGCGACGGCTGAAGGGAGCAATGTCATTATCCAGAAGCTGTTGGTGGACGTGCCGCAAGCCAAACTGGATGCGACGGCGACGGTGGCCCTGACGGCGGATTATCCCTTGCAGCTCGATGCTGCGCTGGATATTGCGATGGCACCAGTGCAAAACCATCAGTTGCAGCTCAAGGCGGGTGGCTCTCTGGAGAAGCTCTCGTTGGATGCTAACCTGAAAGGGACGATTGATGCGGTTCTCAAGGGCTCCCTGTCACCGCTGGATCCGGCGTTGCCGTTCGATATCAACCTGAGCAGCCGGCATATTCAGTGGCCGATCGATCAGAAGGCCGAGTTTGAGGTCTCCGACACCGCGGTCAAGGCCGACGGTGATCTCAATGGCTTTACCTTTACGGTGGCGACCGCCGTCGATGGTGTGCCGATGCCGGCGGTGAAAACGGCACTGGAAGGCCAGGGCGATCTGACGCAAGTCACGCTGAAGAAACTGACCGTCGAGACCCTGGGCGGGACCATTACCGGCAATGCCAAAGCCAGCTGGCAAGATCAGGTCAGCTGGCAGGGGGCGCTGGATTTCAGCCATATTCAGCCGGGGCTGGAGTGGCCGGAAGCCAAAGGAGATCTGAGCGGCAAGTTACGTACCGCAGGCGGGCTTACCGAGCAAGGCGGTTGGTATGTTGAGCTCCCGGAGTTGGCTGTTGATGGTCTGCTGATGGCGCAACGTTTTACCTTGGATGGCCAGCTCAATGCCAGCGATAAGAGTGGCCAAGGCAATCTTGAGCTGGTGACCGAACGACTGCGATTGCAGCATGGACCTAACGGGTTGACGGCAAAAGGTAAGCTGAGCGAAACCTGGGATATGACAGCGCAGGTGAATGCGCCGGATCTGTCCCGCTCGCTGCCGGATGCCAAGGGGCGGATCCAGGGGAACATCGTGTTGAGTGGCAAAATGGCCGAGCCGGACATTGATGTGCAGCTCGATGCCAATGGGCTGGCCTGGCAGGAGTTGGCGACGCTGGAGCAGTTGAACCTGAAAGGGCGGGTGACGCCGATGCCGGCGCTGAAGGCGGATATTCGCCTTAATGCCAGCAATGGCGTGGCGGATGGCGCCAGGCTGAAGACTTTGTCGCTGGCCTTTCAGGGGACGGAAGCCAAGCACCGGTTGGTGCTGGATCTCGATGCCGAGCCGGTCAGCGCCGCGCTGCAGCTGAACGGGCAGCTCAACCGGGAAATCGGCTGGCAGGGGATCTTGCAGCAAGGCGAGATCGGGACGGAGATTGGCCCCTGGCGTTTGAACCGGCCGACCAAGCTGGGCTTTGGCTTCAAAAATCAGCTGGTCAGCGTCGCACCGCATTGCTGGCAGCAGGATAAATCGGCGTTGTGTCTGACCGAAGCCATGGAAGCGGGGGCCTCGGGTCATGCAAAGCTGGCGGTGAACAACTTTGATTTTACCCTGATTGCGCCCTTTATGCCGGACAGCGTACAACTGAAAGGAGCCCTGGGGGCCACGGTTGAAGCAACCTGGGCACCTGAAGCTGCGCCCTATGTGAAGGCGCAGGTATTGCTGCCGGCGGGGACTGTGGTGAAGCAGGACGATCTGGAAGCCGAGCCGTTGAAAATCGGTTGGGAGCGGGTCATTCTCAATGCCGAGGTGAAGCGCAATGTGCTCCGGTCGGATTGGGCGATCAACATCCGGGATAACGGGAATATTACCGGTCAGGCCCGGATCACCGAACTCACGGGCGAGCAGCAACTGGATGCCCGGGTAAAAATCGATCGCTTTACCCTCGGGTTCCTGACGCCGCTGATCCAGGGTTATGAGGAATTTGATGGCCAGGTGAATGCCGACCTGCTGGTTCGCGGGCCGGTGATGCATCCGGCAGTCAACGGGGTGCTTAATATCTCCCGGGTGAAGGCGATTGGTCGTGAGGTCCCGCTGGATATCAATCATGCCGATATTACAGCAAGCTTCAGTGGCTATAGCGGCACGTTGCACGGTGAGTTGTTGACGCCGGACGGCAAGCTGCGGCTGCAGGGGAACGGGAGCTGGCAGGATCTGGCGGCCTGGCAGAGCCAGTTGCAGATCAATGGCCGCGAGCTGAAGGTGAATGTGCCGCCGATGCTGGCGTTGAAAGTGTCACCGGACCTGACCATCAAG
Organism: Photobacterium sp. TY1-4; assembly: GCF_025398175.1. Lineage (NCBI taxonomy): Bacteria > Pseudomonadati > Pseudomonadota > Gammaproteobacteria > Vibrionales > Vibrionaceae > Photobacterium > Photobacterium sp. TY1-4. Next base: position 3,214,363 of record NZ_CP099734.1, on the reverse strand, counting down.
GCGTCGCCGCAATTGGCGGAAATTTCCGGGCTGGTGGAAATTCCCTGGGGGCGGATCACGGTGGACCAGTTGCCGGAATCTGCGGTGGCGGTGTCGGATGATGAAATTCTGCTGACCGATGATTTGCAGCCAATGGAAACTGAGCCTGCGATCCCGTTTGCCGTGAAAACCAACGTGCGGGTGAAAATCGGCGACAATGTGAAGCTGTCGGCCTTTGGCCTGAAAGCCGGGCTGGTTGGGGAGCTGAATGTGCGTCAGCAGGACAAGGGACCGATGGTGTACGGGGAAGTGAACCTGCGCCGCGGGACCTATCGTTCGTTTGGCCAGGAGCTGTTGATCCGCAAAGGGCAGATCTTGTTTACCGGCCCGGCGGACCAGCCGTACCTGGCGATTGAAGCGATTCGGAACCCGAACAGTATTGAAGATGACGTGACGGCGGGGATCCGGGTCAGCGGTCCGGCAGACGAGCCGCGGGCGGATATTTTCTCCGATCCGGCAATGCCGCAGCAAAATGCCCTGTCTTACCTGTTGCGCGGAAAAGACATTGATACCGAGTCCGGCAGCAGCGGCAGTGCCATGACCACGGCTTTGATCAGTATGGGACTGGCAAAAAGCGGCCAGCTGGTCGGAAATGTCGGGCAAGCCTTCGGAGTCCAGGATCTGGCGCTTGATACCGCCGGCTCCGGGGATGATTCCCAGGTGACGATCAGCGGTTATATCGCGCCGGGGCTGCAGGTGAAATACGGTGTCGGGATCTTCAATGCCATCGGAGAGTTCACGGTACGTTATCGTCTGATGAAAGATCTGTATGTTGAAGGGGTGTCCGGGCTGGATAGCGCGGTCGACCTGTTATATCAGTTTGAGTTTAACTAAGTTCTCAGGAGCAAAGGTGGAAAAGGTGTTTGTCTATGGCACGTTGCGCGCGGGCCAGTCGAACCATTCGTTGTTACGGCAGACGGCCCGGTTGGGTCGCTGCCAGCTGCCGTCCGGATATCGGCTGTATGATTTCGGCGATTATCCCGGGGCAATTCGCCAACCGGCGGGCAGTGTGCTGGTCGGGGAGGTCTATGAAGTTGACAGCCAGACATTTGCCGCGCTGGATGCCTTGGAGGAGTACCCGGCCGTTTATACCCGCGAGCTTGTCGAGACGGCGTTCGGGATGGCGTGGATCTATCTGTATGTGCAGTCGGTGGCCGGATTGCCGGTGATTGCACATGGCGACTGGTGCCGGCGGCAAACGGGTTAGCCTGCGCTGCGGGTACTGTTGCCGGAGAGCCGGATAAAAGAAAGCGCGCCTTGCGAAGAGCAAGGCGCGCTTTTTAGCACTCAGCAACAAGTTATACCAATCGCAGTAAATAAGGGGTCATCCTAGCTTGTTCAAATGCTCGATAACTGCGTTAGAATTTTTGATTGTAGAATAACTACTTATCAAAAAAATCTGCCTTGCTCTCAAACCCTTTTCCTGCGCTATTTCCGAACACTTACTTACTTTGATTGGTATTATTTCTCTTGCGCGCGCTCGAAAGAAGACAGGATTTCAGCTTTCGCTGAAGCTGCATCTTCCCAACCGTCAACTTTCACCCACTTACCGGCTTCCAGCTCTTTGTAGCGCTCGAAGAAGTGTGTGATTTGCGCTTTCAGCAGCTCGGGCAGATCCTGAACGTCCTGAATGTGGTCGTATTCTTTGGTCAGTTTGCTGTGCGGCACTGCAACCACTTTCGCGTCTTCACCAGACTCGTCAGTCATCTTCAGGACGCCAACCGGACGGCAGCGGATCACTGAACCTGGTACCAGCGGGTACGGGGTTGGAACCAGAACATCAACTGGGTCGCCGTCCAGAGACAGCGTGTTGTTTACATAACCATAGTTGCATGGGTAGAACATTGGCGTTGCCATGAAACGGTCAACGAATACAGCACCGGTGTCTTTGTCGATTTCGTATTTGATTGGATCCGCGTTGGCAGGGATCTCGATCACGACATAGATATCTTCCGGCATGTCCTTTCCTGCAGGCACCTGGTTAAGGCTCATGATGTTTTTCCTTTTGGTGAATTAACTGGATGTAGATGTGTAGAAATAATAATACCAACTTCATCTGCGCGTTGTCTATTTGGAGCCGCGTTTTCACCGGGGGAGTGCTGAAAATGGCGGATAAAGAAACAGGCTGCCGGGGCAGCCTGTTGAAAGTTAAATCGAGGGCATTACTTGTGGTCCGGGAATTCGGCCAGGAAGGCTTCCACGTCGCGAACCATATTGGTTGAGCCGACGAAGAAAGGCACCCGCTGGTGCAGCTCGGTTGGTTTGAGATCCAGGATCCGGTTTTTACCGTCGGAGGCAACGCCGCCCGCCTGCTCGATCAAAAAGGCCATCGGGTTGCACTCATACAGCAGGCGCAGCTTGCCGTTCGGGTGCGTCGCGGTGCTCGGGTACATGTAGATGCCGCCCTTGAGCAGGTTACGGTGGAAGTCTGCAACCAGCGAGCCGATATAGCGTGAGGTATAAGGACGGTTATCCGCCGGCACATCTTCCTGGCAGTGTTTGATGTACTTCTTCACGCCCATCGGGAAGCGGATGTAGTTGCCTTCGTTGATCGAGTAGATCCGGCCGTCCTGCGGAATTTGCATATTTTCGTGCGACAGGCAGAACACGCCCAGAGACGGATCGTACGTAAAGCCGTGAACGCCATTCCCCGTGGTGTACACCAGCATGGTGGACGAGCCGTAGATAATGTAACCGGCCGCAACCTGGCGGTGGCCCGGCTGCAGGAAATCTTCTTCAGTCGGCGGGGTGCCGACAGGCGACACGCGCTGGTAAATCGAGAAGATGGTCCCAACGGAAACGTTTACGTCAATATTCGAAGAACCATCCAGTGGGTCCATCAACACGACGTACTTGGCGTTACGGTTCAGCTCTTTGTTGAAGGCGACGGCTTCGTCTTCTTCTTCACTGGCCACACCACACACTTGATCACGGGCTTCAAGGGCAGCTTTAAATTTGTCGTTGGCATAGACGTCCAGCTTTTGCTGCTCTTCGCCTTGCACATTCTCTTCGCCAACAGAGCCGGTGATGTCGACCAGACCGGCTTTATTGATTTCACGGTTGACGATTTTCGCTGCCAGCTTAATCGAACCCAACAGTGAAGATAGGTCACCGCTGGCGTGGGGGAAGTCAGTTTGTTTCTCGACAATGAACTCGCCAAGGGTTCTCATATTGGACATATACAATCCTTGCATCTTGTTGTCATTGGGGCTGTTAAGTCAGGTACAATGTCTCTGGTGGACAATTTATGTACCTTTTGTCAGGCAGTGTGCCTGTGATTACGTGCTTTATTTACGTATAAAGAATTGTATATAAAGATCTTTTTTATGGTACTGAAGTAACGCTTTCGCGTGAAATAAACAACAATTAATCCAGTGAGCCGACAGTTATGCATATCCATATCCTCGGAATTTGCGGCACATTTATGGGCGGCGCCGCGATTCTGGCCCGCCAGCTGGGCCACAAGGTAACCGGCTGTGATGCAAACGTTTACCCGCCAATGAGCACCTTACTTGAATCGCAAGGTATTGAAATAATTCAGGGTTATGATCCTGCGCAGCTCGATCCGGCACCAGACCTCGTGGTCGTGGGCAATGCCATGAGCCGGGGCAATCCTTGTGTGGAATATGTGCTGAACCATAACCTGCGCTATACCTCCGGGCCGCAATGGTTACAGGAGATCCTGCTGCACGATCGCTGGGTCCTGGCGGTTGCCGGTACGCACGGCAAGACCACAACGGCCAGTATGCTGGCCTGGATCCTGGAAGATTGCGGCTATCAGCCGGGATTTCTGGTCGGTGGCGTGCTCGGAAACTTCGGTGTTTCCGCGAGGTTAGGGGAGAGTATGTTCTTTGTCGTCGAAGCGGACGAATACGATAGTGCTTTTTTCGATAAGCGTTCTAAGTTTGTTCATTATCGACCACGAACCCTGATTATGAACAACCTGGAGTTCGATCACGCAGATATTTTTGACGATTTAAAAGCGATCCAACGCCAGTTTCACCATCTGGTGCGTACGGTGCCGGGCAATGGTCGGATCCTGGCGCCCAAGGGCGCGGCGGCGATTGAGCAAACCCTGGCCATGGGATGCTGGAGCGAGCTGGAATATACCGGTGAGGACGGCCACTGGCAGGCCCGCAAGCAAATTGCGGATGGCAGCTGCTTCGAGGTCTGTCTGGACGGCGCACTGGCCGGTACGGTGAACTGGGAGCTGGTGGGCGACCATAATGTCAGCAATGCGCTGATGGCGATTGCCGCGGCCCGCCATGTCGGCGTGACACCGGATCTGGCCTGTGAATCACTGGATAAATTTATCAATACCAAGCGCCGCCTGGAGCTCAAGGGTGAGCAGGGCGGCGTAACCGTCTATGACGATTTCGCTCACCATCCGACCGCAGTCGAACTGACCCTGGGCGGTTTGCGCGCCAAAGTCGGCACTGCGCGGATCCTGGCGGTGCTGGAGCCGCGCTCCAATACCATGAAGCTGGGGGTGCACAAGCTGGATCTGGCCCCGGCGCTGGCCCAGGCCGACGAAGTGTTCATTTATCAGCCCGACAATATCCCTTGGTCTGTCCAGGAGATTGCGGATGCCTGCCGCCAGCCGGCGCAAACCGATGGTGATTTGGATGCGCTGGTGGCGAAAATTGCCGCTGCTGCGCAACCGGGCGATCAGATCCTGGTGATGAGCAATGGCGGCTTTGGCGGGATCCACGATAAATTGCTGGCTGCCCTGGCCCGGAAAGAAGAGTGAGTATCAAGATGCACGACAAACGGATCACCCTGGCCTGGACCGGCGCTTCCGGAGCACCTTACGGTTTGCGCCTGCTTGAATGCCTGCTGGCGGCGGATTACCAGGTCTACCTGCTGATCTCTTCGGCGGCGCGGGTGGTTTTGGCCACTGAGCACGGGCTGAAGCTACCCGCCGGGCCTGAGGCGGCGAAGCAGGCCCTGACGGCTTACCTGAAATGTGATGCCGACAAGCTGGAAGTGTGCGGTAAGGAAGACTGGTTCTCGCCGGTAGCATCGGGATCGGCGGCGCCGAAGCAGATGGTGGTCTGTCCGTGTTCGGCCGGGACCCTGGCGTCAGTCGCACACGGGATGTCCGATAACCTGATTGAGCGGGCTGCGGATGTGGTGCTCAAAGAGCGGGGGCAGCTGTTGATGGTGGTGCGCGAAACGCCGTTTTCGACCCTGCATCTGGAAAATATGCTCAAGCTGTCCCAAATGGGGGTTACTATCATGCCGGCGGCACCGGGGTTTTACCATCAGCCATCCAGCATTGATGATTTGGTCGACTTCATGGTGGCCCGGATCCTGGACCATCTCGGGCTTGAGCAGGGGCTGGTACCGCGCTGGGGATATGATCAGCGCGCGGTGTCACAACCGAGCTGAGAAAAACCACTAGGTTGATTTGAACAAGCCCGCAGTTGCGGGCTTTTTGTTATCGCTATAGGTTCACAACGTCGGTGATTATTCAGGCAAATGCACCTGAGGCTTGATCACCATGACATTGATCGGGGAGTTCTCGACCACTTTGGCCGCGACCGAGCCCAGCATCACCTTGTCGAGCCGGGAGCGCTTGTGGCTCGGAATAATGATCAGATCGGCACCGACCCGCTCGGCATGCTCTAAAATCGTCGACCAGGTTTTCCCTTCCGAAACATACTGATGGTGCATCAGCTCATCCGGAATATGCTCGGCCGCAAATGCTTTGAGCTGGTGCTGGGTATCCTGCATCATCTTACGGGCGGCATCTTTGGGGAAGTAGCTCGACACCATCGACATGTGAATGCCGGGCAGGACATTGAGCAGATGGATGGTGGCATTGGATTGTCGGGCCAGCCAAACGGCCTGCTCGACGGCTTTATCGGCAAACCCTTCTTCATTCAGATCAACGGGCACTAAAATCTGTCTGTACATATTATTATTCTCTCAGAGGTAAAGGGAGAGCAGGCTCTCCCTATAGTTTAGACCGGTATAGCTTGTCCTTAACCGGGCTAGGCCGTGACGAGCTGGCGGGCACGCCGCCGCTGGTTCCACCCTAATGCGCCCAGCAACAGCAGGGTCGGTACAAAGACCCATTCTTTCATTGGCCGCTCAGCCGGCAAACTCACCTGGGTGATTTCCCAGTCAAAATCGATCCCGGCAGCTTCTGCCGCACTGCCGAACTCAATCAGGTCGACCAGCATGTTGTCGCCGTCCTGACGGAGCATCAGGCCGGTGGAGGCGATCCGCGCTTCGGCATCCCCAGCATCGGCGTCAAACGGCAGCAGGACATGTTTGCTGACCTGCTTGCCTTCGAGGTTTTCCCCGCTAACCTGAAGCTCCAGTGGCTGACCGATGGCCAGTTGTCCTGCGACCTCCTGGATGGCCACTCCCGGCATGTCCAATTTAGGCGGATACACCATATCCCACCAAAAACCCGGGCGGAAAAGTGAGAAGGTGATCACCAATAGCGCAATCACTTCCCACCATTTGGTTTTGGTAAACCACCATCCCTGGGTGGCTGCCGAGAAAGTCAGCATGGCGATGATGGCGGAGCTGACCGTCAGGAACAGGTGCCACCAGGAATCGATGTCCATCAATAACAGCTGGGTGTTGAAGATGAACATAAACGGCAGGATGGCGGTCCGGATGTCATAGGTGAAGCCCTGAATCCCGGTGCGGATCGGATCGCTTTTGGCGATTGCGGCTGCCGCAAAAGCCGCGAGGCCGACCGGCGGGGTATCGTCGGCCAGGATCCCGAAGTAGAACACGAACAGGTGGACGGCGATCAGCGGAATGATCAGGCCGCTTTGGGCACCCAGGGTGACGATGACCGGGGCCATCAGGGTGGAGACCACAATATAGTTGGCGGTTGTCGGCAGGCCCATGCCGAGGATCAGACTGATCACCGCAGTAAACAGCAGCATCAGCATGATGTTGCCGCCCGAGATAAACTCGACGAACTCGGTCATGACCAGGCCGATCCCGGTCAGAGTGACGACCCCGACGACGATCCCGGCCGCAGCTGTGGCCACCCCGATCCCGATCATATTCCGCGCGCCGGAGACCAGGCTTTCCAGCAGATCCACACCGCCTTCCACCGCGGCTTGTGCCAATGATTGCTCCCGGTTAAACAGCGCCAGCAGCGGGCGTTGGGTCAGCAGGATGAAGATCATAAACATCGTGGCCCAGAAAGCAGACAGCCCCGGTGAGAAGCGCTCAACCGTCAGGCACCAGACCAGCACCACAATCGGCAGCAGGAAGTAGAGGCCGGATTTAATGGTCGGGCCCGGATCCGGCACTTCGGTGATTTCGGCATTCGGATCTTCGAGCAGGTGATCCTGATAGCGCGAGGACAGTCTGACCAGCGCGACATAGGCGATCAGGATCACCACGGCAATCATCGGCGTTGCCGCCGCACCGAAGACATCTTTGGTCCAGCCAATGCCGTAGTAAACCGCTGCACTTAACACAACCAGCCCCAGGATTGTGCCGCTGAAGGACAGCAGGCTCTGCGCCAGGGTGGGTTTGTAGTGGCGCTTGAGCCCGGTCATCCCGGCTTTACAGGCTTCCAGGTGGACGATGTAGAGCAGAGCGATGTAGGAGATCAGCGCAGGCAGCAGGGCCGCCTTGATCACCTCGACATAGGAAATCCCGACATATTCGACCATCAGAAAGGCCGCAGCTCCCATGATCGGCGGTGTCAGCTGGCCATTGGTTGAGGCTGCAACTTCCACTGCGCCGGCTTTGGTGCCCGGAAAACCGACTTTCTTCATCAACGGAATGGTGAAGGTCCCGGTGGTGACCACGTTGGCAATCGACGAGCCGGAGACCAGGCCGGACAGACCGGATGCAACGACCGCAGCCTTGGCCGGGCCGCCGCGCATATGGCCCAGCAGGGAAAAGGCAACTTTAATAAAGTAAGCCCCGGCCCCGGCCCGCTCAAGCATGGCGCCGAACAGGACAAACAGGAATACGAATGAGGTCGAGACCCCCAGCGCGATCCCGAAGACCCCTTCGGTGGTGAGCCACAGGTGAGACATGGCCTTGTTCAGGCTGGCACCTTTGTGGGCAATGACATCCGGCATGTAAGGGCCGCCGAACGTATAGAGCAGGAACACGGCTGCCACCACCATCAGCGGTGGCCCGAGGGCCCGGCGGGTAGCTTCCAGCAGCAGGATCATCCCGGTGACGGCGACGACGACATCCATCCCGGTCGGGGCGCCGGCCCGTCCGGCAAGCTGGCTGTAAAACAGGTAGATATAGGCCGCAGAAAAGCTACCGGCAAGGGCCAACAGCCAGTCAACGACCGGGATCCGGTCTCTGGGTGAATGGGTCAGGGCCGGATAAGCCGTGAAGGCCAGGAAAATCGCAAACGCCAGATGGACGGAACGCGCTTCGGTGTCATTGAGTACCCCGAAGTCGACGATAAAAGGGAGGGGCGAAGCGTACCATAACTGGAACAGTGACCAGCACAGCGGCACGAACCAGAGAATTCGGCCGGGGATACCGACAGGGTTTCTGGCCCCGGTATCAGCCTGAGCCACCATTTCCTGCACCTCTGTCGACGTCTCAGTTGTCTTCGTCATGCATCATCCTTCTTTGATGGACTAGGTAGTTAAATCAATCGTGATTGTTATTTTTATAGGGTGGTGAAACAGCATGCGCCGCGTGAGCGGCGCATGAATGGCACAAGGTGCCCAAGGTTCGTTCCGGTGGGATTACTTGAGGTAACCCTTTTCCTTGTAGTAGCGAACCGCACCTGGGTGGAGTGGGATCGACAGGCCGTCTTTCACCATGTTTTCAGGTTTGAGGTTTGCAAACGCCGGGTGCAGGCGCTTAAAGGTGTCGAAGTTCTCGAACACGGATTTCACCAGGGCGTAGACCACATCGTCAGAGACATCAGTTGAAGACACCAGGGTCGCGGCCACACCGAAGCTGTTGGTATCGGTGTCGGTGCCCTTGTACATGCCGCCCGGAATGGTGCTCTTGGCGTAGTACGGGTTATCCGCCACGATCTTGTCGATGGCAGCACCGGTGACCGGGACCAGCTTGGCATCACAAGAGGTGGTTGCTTCTTTGACAGAACCGCTCGGGTGGCCAACCACGTACACGAAGGCGTCAATTTTGTTGTCACACAGGGCTTGCGAGCGCTCGGAGCCTTTCAGCTCGGCAGCCAGTTTAAAGTCTTCGTTGGTCCAGCCCATTGCATCCATCACCACGCCCATGGTTGCGCGGTCACCGGAGCCCGGGTTACCGATATTGACGCGTTTGCCTTTCAGATCGGCGACACCGTTAATGCCGGAATCGGCACGGGCAATGACGGTAAACGGTTCGGTATGGAGGGAAAAGACCGCACGGATCTTCTTATACGGGCCCAGCTCTTCGAACTTGCTGGTACCGTTGTAGGCATGGTACTGCCAGTCGGACTGCACGACGCCGAAATCCAGCTCGCCGGCACGCATGGTGTTGACGTTATAGATAGAGCCGCCGGTTGACTCAACCGAACAGCGAACGTTGTATTGTTTGCGTTCTTTGTTGACCAGCTTACAGATGGCACCGCCTGTCGGATAGTATACGCCGGTCACAGAGCCTGTACCGATCGTGATAAAGTCCTGGGCGCCGGCCAGACCACTGGTGGTCATGGCCGCTGCTAATGCGCTGATTTTCAAGAGTTGTTTTAATGCCATGTTAATCCCTTCCTAATTGTTGTTATCTCCAGTATGGACACGTGCTCCATCGGTGGAAAAGGCATATTTGCTGAAGCAAATCAAAATGATGATAACAAAAGCCTAGGGAAAAATTGAAATTATGTTAAAGCCTGTGAGGAAAGGAAGGCTGGGAAAAATGCGGGGAAATCAGTCGGGATCGAATAATTATTTATATCAATCAATGGGTTGTGAAATTTGTTGGTCAGGTGACCCAGTTTGTCTGAATGTGAACTCTCTCTCACTTTGCGGAGAGAGAGTACCGGGGCTGCTTCAGCCGCTGTAGTCAAATAGCTCGCATACTGAGTCGAACAGCTCTTTGGTGGTCAGGGCCTGGGTCGGGGTAATGAAAATGGTATCGTCCCCGGCGACAACCCCCAGGATCCCTTCGGCCTTGCCTAGTGAATCTAATAGGCGGGCAATCACCTGTGCCGCGCCCGGACCGGTATGGATCACGACCAGGGCATTGTTGTAGCCCACTTCCATCACCAGCTCTTTCAGCGGGCTGCTGGTGGTCGGCACACCCAGCTCAACCGGCAGGCAGTAGACCATTTCCATCTTGGCATTGCGGGTACGTACCGCGCCAAATTTGGTCAGCATGCGGGAGACTTTGGATTGGTTAATGTTGTCGAACCCCTGAGCTTTCAATGCGTCGACGATTTCGCCTTGTGAGCTGAATTTTTCTTCTTTGAGAATGGCTTTAAAGGCTTTGATTAAGCGCTCTTGTTTATCTGAATTTCGCATAAGTAAATTTCATATACAGGGACGAGGTGCCGTATTCTGTCACAGCCCCCGGGCCGGAGCAAACAGTGAAGGCCGAAACTGGCGTGCTTGTCACCATTATAGCCGCATCCGCTGCATAATTATTTAGAGACGGGTTTTGCCCCTGCCGCCGGGAGAGCTGCATTGCGTAACAAATCATGTTATAAACATGTAGCACATTTTGTTCATGCCCATGCGTAAGCTCTCAAAGCGCACCGGGTTTGATTGTATTTCGGGGCTTGTTGCTATAACGTCCATTCATGCCAATCAAATGAAATCATGCGCTTAATATCAGCAGTGATTTCATCTGATTGGTATTCGGTCTGAAAAATATACTTCTATCGTAAAGGAGAACGAACATGAAAGTTGCTGTGATTGGTGCTGCTGGCGGTATCGGCCAGGCTCTGGCCCTGCTGTTGAAAAACCGTCTGCCTGCCGGCTCTGACCTGGCGCTGTATGACATTGCACCAGTAACCCCAGGGGTTGCGGCGGACTTGAGCCATATCCCGACGCCGGTATCAATCAAAGGTTACGGCGGTGAGGATCCGACACCAGCGCTGGAAGGTGCGGATGTGGTTCTGATTTCAGCCGGTGTTGCGCGTAAGCCGGGGATGGATCGTGCGGATCTGTTTAATGTCAATGCCGGGATCGTCAAATCACTGGCAGAGAAAATTTCCGTGGTTTGTCCGAAAGCCGTGGTCGGGATCATCACCAACCCGGTGAACACCACCGTCGCCATTGCAGCCGACGTGCTGAAAAAAGCCGGCGTTTACGACAAGCGTAAACTGTTCGGTGTGACCACACTGGATGTGATCCGCTCGGAAACGTTCGTTGCAGAGCTGAAAGACTTGGATCCGGGTCAGGTGTCTGTACCGGTGATCGGCGGCCACTCTGGCGTGACCATCCTGCCGCTGCTGTCTCAGGTTGAAGGCGTTGAGTTCACCGAAGAAGAAATCAAGGCCCTGACGCCACGCATCCAGAACGCGGGGACTGAGGTTGTTGAAGCCAAAGCCGGTGGCGGCTCTGCAACCCTGTCGATGGGTCAGGCAGCTTGTCGCTTCGGCCTGTCTGTGGTTCGCGCGCTGCAAGGTGAGCAGGGTGTTGTCGAGTGTGCTTATGTTGAAGGCGACGGCAAACACGCGCGCTTCTTTGCACAGCCGGTGTTACTGGGCAAAGACGGTGTGGAAGAGATCATGGATTACGGCACCCTGAGTGCTTTTGAGCAGGAAGCGCTGGAAAGCATGCTGGATACCCTGAAAGGTGATATCAAGCTGGGTGAAGAGTTCGCGGCTAAGTAAGCCGAGGCGAATTGCCTGGAATAGAAAAAGCGGCCCATGGCCGCTTTTTTGTTGTCTGTTGTAACGTGGGGTCGTCGTGGACTCTACGGGGGGAGTTCAATCGCGCTGCGTCTGATCAGTAGTAGCTGTCACAGCCGGTGTGTAGTTGGGGCTGCTCCTTGATGTCGTCGCAGTTGACGTTGATGCGCTTGTGATCGCGCATGTTTTCGACGATGGCGGTATTGTGCTCGACGTCTATATCAACCACTTCTGCCACGCCTTCCCGGCACTCTACCCACATGCCGCGCTTCAGATCTTTAGCTTGCATCATCGACCTCCATGGGATCGGTTTGGATCTGCTTTAACTGTTGGATCTGTTTTAACTATAGGACATCGCAAAGATCCGGCGATCGATGCCGGTTGAGATCGAGATCTTAAGACAAGGATCCGGAGCAGGATCCCAGCGAGAGGAGCATCGGCGGACACAAGATTAGCGGCACAAAAAAGCCTGCACGATGGCAGGCTTTCGGATTCTGGCACCGCGAACTTACTTATTGCGGTTAACGGCCAGGTGCGCCAGGGCGATCAGCGCTTCCTTGTGCTCGGATTCCGGCAGGATCGCCAGGCTGGCAATCGCTTTCTCGGCTTCTTCTTCCGCCCGCTGCTGGGTGTAGGCCAGGGAGCCGACTTCGCGCATGCAGGCCAGGATTGGTGTCAGCTTGTCGAGACCGTTGCCCTGCTCAATGGCTTCTCGAATCATCGCCGCTTGCTCAGCCGTGCCGTGGTGCATGGCATGGAGCAACGGCAGGGTCGGCTTGCCCTCGGCCAGGTCGTCACCGACATTCTTGCCCATCTCCTCGCCATCGGCGGTGTAATCCAGGACATCGTCAATCAGCTGGAATGCGGTGCCCAGATAGCGGCCGTAATTTTGCAGGGCCACTTCGACCTCGGCCGGTGATTCCGCCAAAATGGCAGCGACCTGGGTCGCGGCTTCAAACAGGCGGGCTGTTTTAGAATAAATCACCTGCATGTAGCTGGCTTCGGTGGTGTCGGGATCGTTGCAGTTCATGAGCTGCTGTACTTCCCCTTCGGCGATCACGTTGACCGCTTCACTCATGATGTCGAGGATCTTCAAGGATCGCAGGCTGGTCATCATCTGAAATGAACGGGTGTAGATATAATCGCCGACCAGCACACTGGCCGCGTTGCCGAACATGGCATTGGCCGTGGCTTTGCCGCGACGCATATCCGACTCGTCGACCACGTCATCGTGCAACAGGGTCGCGGTATGGGTAAATTCGATGAAGGCGGCTGCGGTGGTGTGCTTGTCGCCCTCGTAACCCAACGCACGGGCCGCCAGAACAGCCAGAATCGGGCGCAGGCGCTTGCCGCCGCCGCTGACAATATAGAATCCGAGTTGATTGATGAGCGCCACTTCAGAGTTCAGCTGCGCCAGTATCTTCGCATCGACTTCCGCCATATCGTTGGCGGTAAGTGCTTGGATAGCTTTGAAGTCCATTGTACATCCAGCAAAATTGTTGCCGCACCAGGCGGAATGATTCAGGGTATGCAATTCAACAAGGACTCGCACAGACAAATCGGCAGCCAGGTGGGGCACTTTCATCACGGTCGGTGACGGGCCCCGGGCGGTGACTTTGGCGCGTTACATTGCAGCTGATGAAGCGGTTTTTTGCTACGCCTTGATTTGTCGAACAAGTTTTGTGAATTGGCACCAAAATAATTACCGAATACTACACTAAAATTGTGTTTCCTTCATATCTTCGGCGACAGTTAAATCAGGGTGTTTTATTGCTGGCTAGCTTTTCGCCAATTTTCTTTGCTTAATGGGTTGCCACAAGCCCCTTTTTCACGTAACATTCGCGCCCTATTGATGACAAGATTAAGCGCATACCCATTGCCCAAAATTTATCCGGCAAATGGCCTATGCGGAAAAGCGGAGTAAGACATGTACGCTGTTTTCCAAAGTGGTGGTAAACAACACCGTGTAAGCGAAGGCCAGACCATTCGCTTAGAAAAACTAGACGCTGAAACTGGCGCTAGCGTTGAGTTCGATTCAGTTCTTCTGGTTGCTAATGGCGAAGAAGTAACTGTTGGCGCACCTTTCGTAGCTGGCGGTAAAGTAACTGCTGAAGTAGTTACGCACGGTCGTGGCGATAAAGTAAAAATCGTTAAGTTCCGTCGTCGTAAGCACTCTCGTAAGCAAATGGGCCACCGTCAGTGGTTCACTGAAGTCAAAATTACTGGCATCAGCGCTTAATAATAGGAGAATTTAAAGATGGCACACAAAAAAGCTGGCGGTTCTACTCGTAACGGCCGTGATTCAGAAAGCAAACGCCTAGGTGTTAAGCGTTTCGGTGGCGAATCTGTACTAGCAGGTAACATCATCGTTCGTCAACGTGGTACTAAATTCCACGCTGGTAACAACGTAGGTTTGGGTAAAGACCACACGCTTTTCGCTCTGTCTGACGGCAAAGTGAAATTCGAAGTGAAAGGTCCTAAAAACCGTAAATTCGTTTCTATCGAAGCTGAATAATTCAGACTCGACAAGAATGATAAAGCCCTGCCTTCCGGCGGGGCTTTTTGTTATGGGGATGGGGAATGCCGAATCAAAACCCGACCGCCGGGCTGTTGCTGGCCCTGGTGACGGTCCTGTTCTGGGGCGCGCTGCCGATTGCCATGAAGCAGGCCGTCGAGGTGATGTCGCCCCAGACCATTGTCTGGTACCGCTTCTTGACGGCGGCCATCGGGCTGGGGGCATGGCTCCACTGGCGAGGCCAGTTGCCCAAATTGAGTGCGCTGAGCATCTCTGGCGGCGTCCTCCTGCTGGCGGCAAGCCTGGGCCTGGCCTGTAACTTTGTCCTGTTCAACACGGCGCTGAGGTACCTGAATCCGGCAGTCGTGGGGGTGATTATCCAGCTGGCACCGATGATTTTACTGCTGTCGAGTGTCTGGTTGTTCAAGGAGCAATTGGGCCGACACCAGATCATCGGTGTGGCCTGCCTGGTGCTGGGATTGGGACTCTTTTTTAATGAACGGCTGGTCGAGTTGTTTACCAGCCTGTCGGATTACACTTTGGGCGTGATTATTGCGGTGATGGCTGCCGTGGTCTGGGTGGTCTACGCGCTGGCGCAGAAAGTGATGCTGAAGCATTTCAGCTCACCTCAGATCCTGTTGATGATCTATGTGATCTGCACGATCATGCTGACGCCGCTGGCATCACCGACACAGATCCAGCTGATGGATCCCCGTCAGTTCGGGATGCTGGCATTTTGCTGTATCAATACCCTGGTGGGGTATGGGGCGTTTGCCGAGGCAATGGCCCGCTGGCAGGCATCGCAGGTGAGTGCGGTGATCACCCTGGCCCCCTTATGTACGATTGTGTTTGTCGACCTGGCCAGCTGGTTTTGGCCGCAGTATGTTGCCGCAACCCCACTCAATGCGATGGGCTATTTGGGCGCTGTCGTGGTAGTTTTCGGAGCGATGTTCAGTGCGATCGGCCATAAGCTGATCAGGCAGCATAACTAGCTCAGGTCCGTTACAATAGGTTAATAGCGATCGGGCGGGTGACGTGCCTGGTCGACAGAATGAGCACGCCATAGTGCGGAGAAGAAGATGAAGTTTGTAGATGAAGCGGTAATTAAAGTTGATGCTGGTGACGGTGGCAACGGCACCGTCAGTTTCCGACGCGAGAAATATGTCCCGAAAGGGGGCCCGGATGGCGGTGACGGCGGTGACGGCGGTGATGTGTTCCTGCTGGCCGATGAAAACCTGAATACCCTGATTGACTATCGCTTTGAACGATTCCATGCCGCCCAGCGCGGTGAGAACGGCCGTGGCGGTAACTGTACCGGGAAACGGGGCGAAGACTGCGTGCTGTCGGTCCCGGTCGGGACCCGGGCGATTGATGAAGAAACCGGCGAGGTGATTGCCGATCTGACCCAGCACGGGATGAAGATCATGGTCGCCAAAGGGGGCTTCCACGGGCTGGGTAACACCCGCTTTAAATCGTCTGTGAACCGGGCACCGCGCCAGAAAACCATGGGTACCAAAGGCGAAGTGCGTCAGTTGCGTCTGGAGCTGTTGCTGTTGGCCGATGTCGGTATGCTGGGGCTGCCGAACGCCGGTAAATCCACTTTCATTCGCTCGGTTTCTGCTGCGAAGCCGAAAGTGGCGGATTATCCGTTTACCACGCTGGTCCCGAGCCTGGGTGTGGTCCGGGTGGATAACGAGCGCAGCTTTGTCGTGGCTGATATTCCGGGGCTGATCGAAGGCGCGGCTGATGGTGCCGGTCTGGGGATCCGCTTCCTGAAGCACCTGGAGCGTTGCCGGGTATTGCTGCATATGATCGATCTGCTGCCGGCTGACGGCTCTGATCCGATTGAAAATGCCTTTACTATCCTCAACGAGTTGGAGCAGTACAGCGAGAAGTTGGCGAATAAGCCGCGCTGGCTGGTGTTCAACAAGGTGGATCTGTTGCCGGAAGAAGAGGCACAGGCCAAGATCGATGAGATCCTGGATGCGCTGGCATGGGAAGGGGATTACTACTGCATCTCTGCCCTGAACCGCATGGGGACCAAAGAGCTGACCTACGATCTGATGGCACAGATTGAGAAAATGCCGGTTGAAATCATCGAAGAAGAAGATGAGACTGAAGAGAAGAAAGTCGCGTTCAAGTGGGATGATTACCACGAAGCGCAGGTCAAGAAAGTCGAAGATGATGATGACGACGACTGGGATGACTGGAATGAAGATGATTACGATGTGGAAATTATCTACAAGCCATAATGCCTGATGGTCAAATGTTACAAAGATAGCCGCTCCTTGGAGCGGCTTTTTTGTGTCTGGTCAACGCGGCGGAATCCGGATAGCCTGATAATTGTGCGATAACGATGGAATGGAGAGGGAAACATGGCGGAAATGGAGCCGCGGGTATTAACAGAGCCGGTGCAGCGGGAGATCTCCCGGCTGGCTGTTTTGGCCGGTCAGCGGCTGCTGCAGCATGGGGCCGAGAGTACGCTGGTGACCGATGTCACCAGCCGGCTTGGTCTGGCGCTGGGGGTCGAAAGCGTCGAGGTGTCGCTTTCGCCAAGTTCGATGGTGATCACCACGCTCAGCCAGGGGCGTTGTATTACGACCACCCGGCGCTGCCAGGATCGCGGGATCAACATGCAGGTGGTGACGGAGATTCAGCGGGTGTGCATCATGGCTGAGCGCGGGGTGCTGGGCGTCGAGGAAGTCCATCAGCGGCTCGACCGGATCCAGCCGCTGCGCTATAACCGCTGGCTGGTGGTGGCGATGATCGGTCTGTCCTGTGCCTCGTTCAGCCGGTTGGCCGGGGCGGACTGGCCGGTGTTCTGGCTGACGTTTGTCGCTTCGGCGATCGGGATGACGGTGCGCCAGGAAATCGGCCACCGACACTTTAACCCGCTGGTGAATTTCGGTATTACTGCTTTTGTCACGACCCTGATTTCCGGACTGGGCGTGGTGTGGCAGATCGGGGAAGCCCCGTTTCTGGCGATGGCGTCCTCGGTGCTGATGCTGGTGCCGGGGTTTCCGCTGATTAATGCGGTGGCGGACATGGTCAAAGGGTATATCGATATGGGGATTGCCCGCTGGGTGATGGCAAGCCTGCTCACCCTGTCAACCAGTATGGGGATCGTGGCGGCGATGAATATTCTCGGTGTCTGGGGGTGGGTGTCATGACGGTCGGGGAGTTTTTGCTAGCACTGCTCAATGACATGTTTTTTGCCATGATCCCGGCGGTCGGTTTTGCTTTGGTGTTTAATGTGCCGCATAAGGCCCTGAAGTATTGTGCAATTGGTGGCGCGCTGGGCCACGGCAGCCGCTTTGTCCTGATGCATTGGGGGGTGCCGATTGAATGGGCAACTTTGGGCGCTGCGACGCTGGTGGGCATGATCGGGGTCCACTGGTCGCATCGTTTTCTCGCCCACCCCAAAGTGTTTACTGTGGCAGCCATGATCCCTATGGTGCCCGGGGTGTTTGCGTTCAAAGCGATGATTGCCCTGGTGGAGATCAATCATCGCGGATTCAGCCCCGAGCTGTGGACCCTGCTACTGGAAAATGTTATCAAGGCCGTATTTATTGTCGCTGCCCTGGCCATCGGGCTGGCAATGCCGGGCCTATTGTTTTATCGTCGCCGGCCTGTGGTCTAGATTTGCGAGGGGAACAAGATGAAGATCAGTATGATCGCCGCAATGGCGCACGACCGGGTGATCGGCAAGAACAATGCGATGCCGTGGCACCTGCCGGCCGATTTTGCCTGGTTCAAGCAGGCAACCCTAGGCAAGCCGGTGGTGATGGGCCGCAAGACCTTTGAGTCCATTGGCCGGCCCTTGCCGGGACGCCACAATATCGTGATCAGCCGCAATCCGGATTTTCAGGCCGACGGCGTGACGGTGGTGAACGATATTGCTGCGGCCAAAGCTGCTGCCGGCGCCGTCGATGAGCTGATGATCATTGGCGGTGGGGCGATTTATACGGCCTGCCTGGCGCAAGCTGATCGCCTCTATCTGACGTTTATTGACGTCGAGGTGACAGGCGATACCCGGTTCCCGGACTGGGGCGAAGGCTGGCAAGAGGTGCATAGCGAGTCCCATGCTGCGGATGAGAAAAATGCCCACGACATGCGGTTTGTGATCCTGGAGCGAGCCGCCGGCGCCTGAGGACTAATGCGCTTCTGACGCCTGGGGGCCCGGCAGTGCCTGAAGGTTCGGGCGTCGAAGACACGGAATAAAGTCTGAGATCAAAAAGGGCTGACCTGCATTAGGTCAGCCCTTTTGTGATTCAGAAGAAGGCCGGGTTACGCGTAAGCCGGGCAGGCTTTTTCGAAACGGGCGCCGTCTTCCCAGCGCAGCAGGGTCATGCTGTTGCCCCAGACGCAGCCGGTATCGAGGCCAATGACTTGTGAGTCCTGGTGCCCCATCAAGGCAGCCCAGTGACCGAAAATGACGGTTTTCCCCAACGGCGGGCGCGGCAGGCGAAACCAGGGCGTCAGATCACCGATAGCCGGATCATCCGGCGATAGCTTGCATGCCATATCCAGCCGGCCGTCCGGGTAACAGAACCGCATCCGTGTCAGGGCATTGATGGTATAGCGATAGCGGGCGATCCCGCTCAGGTCGGGGTGCCACGCGTCCGGGCCATCACCGTACATATGCTCCAACAGCCAGAGGAAATCCTGGCTTTGCAGACAGGCTTCGACCCTGCGGGCCTCGCGGCGGGCAGTGGCCAGATCCCAGTGCGGTGGGATCCCGGCATGGGCCATCACAAACGGGTGCTCGGGGTGCTCAGCCAGCACGGGTCGGTGGCGCAGCCAGTCGAGCAGCACGTCACGATCCGGCGCATCGAGGATCGGCTGCACCTGATCGCGCTTTTTGACTTTGGCCAGCCCGTGGGCGGCAGCGAGCAGGTGGAGGTCGTGGTTGCCCAGCACCACGGTGGCTTTATCCCCTAAGCTTTTGACATAGCGCAGGGTTTCCAGAGATTTTGGGCCGCGGGCGACCAGATCGCCGGAGAGCCAGAGTTCGTCGTGTTGCGGGTTAAAGTTGGCCTGATCCAGCAAGTCGCAGAGATCGTCAAAACAGCCCTGAATGTCGCCGACCAGATATGTCGCCATGGTGTGCCTTAGTGCAGAATATTCGGGAGAGACAGCCGGAACGGTGCGATATCCGCTTTGAAGTGCTCACCCTGCTCATTGACCATGACATAGTGGCCCTGCATCACCCCGAGCGGGGTTTCGATAATGGTGCCGCTGGTGTAGGTATATTCTTCATGGGCAGCAATGCTCGGTTGCTCACCGACCACCCCTTCGCCATCGACGATCAGGGTTTTGCCGTTGGCATCGGTGATCTGCCAGTGACGCTTGAGCAGCTGCGCGGTACCGCTTCCCAGGTTGCAAATCGTGATGGTGTAAGAGAACACATAGCGCTGGTTTTCAGGCTCGGATTGCTCTTCGAGATAGTGGGTGACCACTCTGCATTTGATGGTTGGGATCGCCTTGGATGTCACAGTTTTGCTTCCTTTCGTTGGCTGTTGCCCGGACCGGCGGCCCGGGCAGACGGATGACCCGTTAGGATGGCTGATGGTTGGCATCCAGCCAGTTAGCCATCGCAACGAACTGCTCCAGCGTCAGGTTTTCCGGACGCATGCTCGGGTTAATCCCCAGCGCTTCCAGTTGCTCGACGGTCAGCAGTTGCTTGTAGCAGTTGCGGATGGTTTTACGGCGTTGGTTGAATCCTTCGCGGCACACCCGATCCAGCCACTTCAGGCTGGTGCATGGATGCGGCAGCGTTTCATACGGCATCAGGCGAACGACGGCAGAATCTACTTTCGGCGCCGGCTTGAAGGCCGACGGCGGCACTTCCAGTACCGGGGTGACTTTACAGTAGTACTGCGCCATCACAGTCAGGCGGCCGTAGGCTTTGCTGCCAGGACCCGCTGCCAGACGGTTCACCACTTCTTTTTGCAGCATGAAGTGCATGTCCTGCACATGGGCATGGAAGCTGAACAGGTGGAACATCAACGGCGTGGAAATGTTGTACGGCAGGTTGCCGAAAATCCGCAGCTTGTTGTTCTCTTTGATCAGCTGCGTGAAGTCGAAGCGCATGGCATCGCCTTCATAAATGGTCAGCTTGCTGCCCAGATCCGGATGGTTGCGCAGGCGCTCGGCCAGATCCCGGTCCAGCTCGATGACCGAGAATTTATCGACCTGTTTGCCGACCGGCTCGGTGATCGCGCCCAGGCCCGGGCCGATTTCCACCAGGTTCTGGCCTGGTCTCGGATTAATGGCCGAGACAATGCCGTCGATGATGTATGGGTCGTTCAAAAAGTTCTGACCAAAGCGCTTACGGGCGCGGTGGCCGAGATGGACCTGATCGCTGCTCATGTTTGTTTTTCTACCAATTCTAGGGCGTGCGATAGCGCTGTCCGAAGGCTACCGGTGTCCGCCTGTCCGGTACCGGCGAGTTCCAGTGCGGTACCATGATCTACTGAAGTTCTGATAAAGGGCAAGCCGAGCGTGATGTTGACCGATTTGCCAAAACCTTTGAATTTCAGCACGGGCAGCCCTTGATCGTGATACATCGCCAACACCGTATCGGCATCGGCAAGATATTTTTCCTGGAAGATGGTATCGGCCGGTAACGGACCGATCAAATTCATGCCTTCTTCCTGGCGAAGTTTTTCCAGGGTCGGGGAGATCACTTCGATCTCTTCCATGCCCAGGCAACCGTCTTCGCCGGCATGCGGATTGAGCCCGCACACGTAAATTTTCGGCTCGGCAATCCCGAACTTGTTGACCAGATCGTCATGCAAGATCCGGATCACCTGCTGGAGCCGCCCCTCGGTGATGGCTTTCGACACATAAGCCAGTGGGATATGCGTGGTGACTAAGGCCACACGCAGCCCTTCGGTGGCCAGCATCATGACAACCTGGGAGGAGTTGGCCTTGTGGGCAAAGAACTCGGTATGCCCGCTGAACGAGACCCCGGCGCGGTTAATCACGCCTTTGTGGACCGGGCCGGTGACCACGGCGGCGAACTCGCCGCTCATGTTCCCGTCGGCTGCCCGGGCCAGCGTGTCTAACACATAGTGGCCATTTTGCTCGTTCAGCTCCCCGGCGGTGACTTGGGCGGCAAGGGCATGATCGGCAACCACCAGTGTGCTGGCCTGGTGTGGCCGGGCCGGTTGGGCCGGATCATACCGGATCACTTGCAGTGGAAGTCCCAGCTGGGCCGCACGTTCTACCATAAGCTGGGCATTAGCACAAATCACCAGCTCATGGGGCCAGTCTTCCTGGGCCAGGGCGATCACCAGATCCGGACCAATCCCGGCAGGCTCGCCGGGGGTGATCGCGATACGTTTAACTTGGGTCATTGGTTTCTTCCGGCTTTTCGATATAAGCCCCGGCGCGTAGCTCTTGCAGCCACGCCTGGGCTTCTTCGTTAAATTTGCGGCTAAACAGAATGCGATAGGCGCGGTTTTTCACCGCGGCGTCAGTGCGGTCGACATCGCGACGCTCCAGCACTTCGACAATATGCCAGCCGTGAACCGTCTTGAACGGTTCGCTGATGGTGCCGACCGGCAAGGTTTCGACCTTGTCTTTAAACGCCGGAACGTAAATATCCGGCGTTTGCCAGCCCAGCTCACCGCCATTGGCAGCAGAGCCCGGATCAGCGCTCAGGACCTGGGCCTCATCCGCAAAACTCTTCTCTCCGGCCATGATAGCACGTCGTGCCTTCTCCAGCTGACGTTTGGCACCTTCATCGCTCAGAATGACCGAGGTCTTGAGCAGAATATGGCGGGCATTGACTTCGGTCACCGAGACGGTTTCCAGTCCCTGAACGGCGTTGATCTTGAGAATATGGTAGCCCACGCCGCTGCGGAACGGGCCGATAATCGCGCCTTTACCGCTGCTGCCGAGCTGGTCGGCAAAGATGGTCGGCATTTCTTCTTTACGCATCCAGCCCCACTGGCCACCCTGCAGGGCTTTCGGGCCCTTGGAGTAACGATAGGCCAAGTTGGCAAAATCCGCGCCCTGCTTGAGTTGCTGGACCAGCTCCTTGGCTTGCTGCTGTGCAGCTTCCCGCGCTTCGGCACTGGCATCTTCGCTGATACGCAGCTGGATGTGGCTGATATTGTAGCTGGTGTCTTGCAGGTTTTGCTTGTTCAGTTGCTCGGCCAGCAGCTCGACTTCCTGCGGCAGGATGTTGATCCGGCGGCGCACCTGGATGGTGCGGGCTTCGCTGGCGGTCAGGTCACGGCGCATCTGCTCGCGAAAGACAGCAAAGCTGATGCCGTTGTCGGCCAGGTACTGGCGCAATTGGGCGACCGACATCTGGCGCTCTGCCGCCAGCTGGCCAATCGCCTGATCCAGGCGGTTGTCGTCGATCCGGATCCCGAACTGATCCGCCTGCTGGATTTGCAGGGTTTCGATGATCAGTTTTTCCATGATTTGATCGATCAGGATGTCATCGGACGGCAGCGGCTGGTTCTGACCGGCGGCATTCATGCGCACGGTTTTCAGCATGGCATCGACGTCGCTTTGCAGGATCACGCTGTCGTTGACGATGGTGACCACTTTATCGAGTTGTTGCGGGGCAGCAAAGCTACCGGCGGCCAGGCTCCATAAGGTCAGGCCCAGCAGGGAAGACTTCCACTTTTTCATACATCTTTCCATTTGTGCGCATCAGCGCGTTCTTTCAGCTCAGCCGCGACCGGGTCGCGGCAGCTGAATCAGTTATTGAGGTAGAAAGGACGGCCGTAGGCAATGGCATTGCCGCCGTCGGCATTCGACAAGCTCGCCGGTGTGGCCCCCGCCAGCCCGATCAGGCTGAAGGAGATACTGAAGTTCTGCTCGTACTCGGCCGACTGGGTGTTGACGTTACTGCGCGACTTCATGTACTCGTTGTAGCCCAGGCTGATCATCCAACAGGCCGAGCGGTAGTTCAGGGTGATCTGGCCTTCCAGCATCTGGTTTTCGGTCAAATCATGGTAGTAGTCCCCGCGCAGGCTCAGGCTGCCGTAAACCGGGAACCCGGTTGAGAAGCCCAGTTGCGAGATCCCTTCTTCGGTGTAGTTATCAATCTGATCGTTATCCGGCAGGCTCTGCTTGATATAGTCTTTCGACACATAGCGGTAGTTGAGCTGGCTGAATACATCATCCTGGCGGTATTCGACGGCGGCGTTGGCAAACTGCATGACATCTTCGCTGGCGTCATATTGCAGGCTGCCGTGGAAGAACAGCCAGTCATCATAGTTAAAGTCGGACTCAAACGCCGAGGCTGAGTAGTTCGGGGAAGACTCGCCGGCTTCGTCCAAGTTGCGGCCGGAACTGTTGAGATAAAAAATCTGGCCGAACGACAGGTTGAAACGTTCGATAAATTCACTGTCAAAGAAACGGGTGGTTGCCCCGACCGTGAACTGGTTGGCTGCCGCGATCCGGTCGACGCTGGAGTAGCGGCGATCGCGGAACAGGCCGTAGTAGTCGGTTTGCAGCAAGGTGGTGTCATAACTGGCGTAGATATCCTGTTGCTCGACATCTTTCACATACAGGTACTGAACCTGCGGCTCCAGGCTCTGGGTGTAGTCCTCGCCCCACAACCAGGCATCCCGCTCGAAGTACAGGCCGCTGTGGATCCGGGCACTCGGCACGGTCCGGGTTGCGGTTTCCTCGAGTGAGGCCAGTTCATCCACATTGGCATTAAAATCCTGATTGTAATAGGTATACATCAGTTTTGCCTCAGAGGTGAGTGACCACCACGGGGTGGCGTACGGCAGGGTCAGGGTCGGTTCCAGATGGATCCGATCTGCGGATGGCTTATCGTCGGCATCGTTTTCAAACCGGCTGAAATGGCTGTTCAGGTGAAAGTCGAAGCCGTAGGGCATGTCCGGCCGGTAATAGTTGAACGCCAGCTGCGGCAGCAGCTTGTAGTTTGACGAGACGCCCGGCGTCAGCGCCTGGAAATTCCGGACCCGCAACGTGGAATCCCAGTAGCGGTCCCGGTAAGAAACTTCCCCGGTTTGCAGCAGGTTGTTGTCTTCCCGCTCCCCGATGTTGGAATCGATGTCGGCAAAGTAGTTCACGTCACTGACTTTGCTGTAGTCGACTTCGAACAGCCAGTGCTGGTTGTACATGCCGTTGTGGGTCCAGTTATAGCCCCAGCGTGGATCGCCGTCCGGTGATTCCTGATCATCCCCCAGGTATTCCCCGCGCAGATGGCCCGTTCCGGCTTCCGTCAGGTAACGGAACTCGGTATTGAGCTGCAAGCCGCGGTTGGTCATGTACTTCGGAGTGATCGTCATGTCGTAGTTGGGCGCGATATTCCAATAAAACGGCGTCTCGAGCTGAAAGCCGTCCCGGGAGCCGTAGCTGAGCGACGGATACAGGAAACCGGTCAGGCGTTGATCCCCGACGGGCACCCGCAGGTACGGCAGGTAAAAGACGGGCACATCGGCGACTTCAAACCGGGCGTTATACAGATCGGCAAACGGAGAATCGGCCTCACGCTCGATGCTGGAGGCGGTGAACTGCCAGCTCTTGTCACCCGGCGGACAGGTGGTATAGGTCCCGTTTTTCAGCCGGTAGTAAGAGATGCCGTTTTTGGTCACCCGCTCGGCTTCACCCCGGCCGGCTTCACAGGTCATGTTATAGACGGCGTTGTTCATCTCGGAGTCCTCTGTGTCGAGGTTACTCTGGATGCGGTCGGCATAGACTTCAATCGAGCCGTCGTGGAAATAGACATTGCCTTCGGCCGTGACCACATTTTCCGGCTGGTGCAGGGTGGCCGTATCTGCCGCGACGGTGCGGTGTCCTTGCTGCAGCACCACGTCGCCGGCATAGGTCACTTTCCGGTTCGGCTGCGCTTCCGCGGTATCGGCGCTGACGGTGATCGGTTCATTGTTCGGATCGGCCGGTTGGTCCTGAGGCGCCAGACAGGTGCCCCGGACCATTTCCAGGTGATCGGGCGCGCCATTGACAGCCGCAGACTCATCATTGACATCTTCGCTTAAAGCAGGGGTCTCGGAAGCCATGGCCGGGCCATAAAGCGCGAGGCTGATCATGGTGGCCAGTAAGCTGCGGGAAGTTAATGACATCTAGTTACACTTTCCTGTATTCATCTATAGCGCGTTTGAAATCGGATTGTTGGTGCTTTTTGCAAGCATTCCCGATAAATGCCAGCTATCATAATGCAAATTCAGCCCGACAGCATCTCTTGGCGTTGCGAAGGCCGGGTAAAGTCGAAGAAATATATCTAAATTTAGCAAATTACCAGAGAGTAGAGAATGCAGGTTTGGGGCAAGATTTTAGGCGCATTTTTTGGTTTCCTCCTTGGTGGGCCGTTCGGGTTACTGTTAGGCCTCTTTCTCGGCCATAAGTTCGATAAAGCGCGGACAAATATTTATTCTGGCGGCAGTTTTGGCGGATTTGGTGCCGGGCGTGCCAACAGTGCCGAGCGGCAGGCCGAGTTTTTCTACGCCGGTTTTGCGGTGATGGGCCACCTGGCGAAATCCAAAGGCCGGGTCACTCAGGAGGAAATCCGGGTCGCCAGCGCCCTGATGGATCGGATGGGGCTGCATGGCGAGTCGCGTCACCAGGCCCAGAATGCGTTCCGGGAAGGGAAAGAAGAGGATTTCCCGCTGGGGGAAACCCTGACCAAGGTGCGCATGAGCTGCGCCGGTCGGTCGGATTTACTGCAGTTCTTCCTTGAACTGCAGATCCAGGCCGCTTTTGCCGACGGCAGCCTGCATCCGCGCGAGCGTGAATTGCTGCATGTCATTGCCCGCGGCCTGGGCTTTTCCGCGCAGCAACTGGAACAGCGGCTGCATATGCAGGAAGCGGCCTTTCGTTTCCAGCAGGGCGGATTTCAGCAGCAATATCAGCAACAGGGTGGGTTCCGTCAGGCACCGACCCGGGATCAGCTGGCCGATGCGTATGAGCTGCTGGGGGTGCCTGCCTCTGCAACGGCGCAGGAGCTGAAACGGGCCTACCGCAAGCAAATGAATGAGCATCACCCGGACAAGCTGGCGGCCAAAGGCCTGCCGCCGGAGATGATGGAGCTGGCGAAGCAGAAAACCCAGGAATTGCAGGCGGCGTATGATTTGATCCGCAAGGCAAAAGGGCTCAAGTAGGTGCCCGTATCAGCGATTACAGTGTTCAACACGGCCCGGTTTATAACCGGGCCGTGTTTTTTTATGGTGGAGCTTCAGACTTGATTTTGCGGCTGGCCGGCGACGAAGTGGTTGAGGTTCTCGACCAGCTGGTCAGCGAGCGTCTGAATGGCGGAGTCGGATCCCCAGGCAACATGCGGGCTCAAGAGCAGGTTGGGTAAATGGCTGTTGGCCACGAGCGGGTTGTAGTTCGGTGCCGGCTCCTCGGTAAAGACATCAACTCCGGCCCCGGCGAGGGTGCCTCGGGTTAGCGCATCGACCAGGGCTTGCTCGTCGACCAGCCCGCCCCGCCCGGTATTGATCAAGATCGCGCTCGCTTTCATCGCGGCCAGCTCATCCGCACCGATCAGGTTGCGGGTCTGCTCACTGAGCGGACAGTGCAGCGTCAGCACGTCGGCAGTGGCCAGCACCGTCTCAAACGGGGTGTAGCCCGCCCGGCAGTCCGGCTGACCTTTGCGCTCGGCCAATAGCACCGTCATGCCCAGCGCCCGGCCCAAATCCGCCACCGCTTGTCCCAGGCTGCCGCCGCCGACAATCCCCAGGGTCGCCCCGCGAATATCGCCAATCGGATGGTTGAAGAAACAAAACTGCCCTTTTTCCTGCCATACCCCCCGTTGAATATCCTGATGATAGCCCAGCAGATTGCGCCGCAGGGCAAACATCATGGCGATCACATGCTCCGGCACCGAGTCGGTGGCATAGCCGCGAATGTTGCTGACGACAATGCCGTGTGCCCGGCAGTAGTCGAGATCGACGTTGTTGGTGCCGGTGGCGGCGATGGCGATCATCTTGAGCTGCGGCAACTGGCGCAGGGTGTCGGCATCGAGGATGACTTTATTGGTGATTGCGATGGTGGCGTTTTGCAACCGGGGTAGCACCTGGTCCGGCGCGGTTGCCGGGTAGGCTGTCCACTGGTGCGCAAACTGCGGTGTTGGTAGGTGAATATGCGCCGGGATGGTATCCCGGTCGAGAAAGACGATCTGCTCCATGGGCTTGGCTGACGTTGAGAAATGGTGTTGATAGTTAACACTAACTTCGCTCTTCAGCTCAAGCCCGGATGATGATTTATGCCGGGTCTCCGAGACGCTCGGGCAGGGTGCTGCGCGGGGCGTCCGGGTAAAAATCGCACGGTGCGAACAGATGCATCGGCTGCTCGGTGGCCGGATGGCTGAAGGTCAGCTCGGCGGCATGCAGCTGAAGCCGCGGCGCCAGAGCATAGGCTTCATCGTGGGCGTAGAAGCCATCGCCGAGGATTGGGTGGCCGAGCGCCTGCATATGGACGCGAAGCTGGTGCGAGCGGCCGGTTACCGGGCGCAGGCGAACCAGGGTGGTGTTGTCTTCCCGGGCCAGCACCTGGTAATGGGTGACGGAGGGCTTGCCGGTTTCATGGCAAACTTTCTGGCGCGGGCGGTTCGGCCAGTCGCAGATCAGCGGCAGATCAACCGTACCGTGATCGGCGGCGATGTGGCCCCACACCCGGGCATAGTAGACTTTTTCGGTCAGGCGATCGCGAAACTGCGCTTTCAGGTGGCGTTCGGCTTGTTTGTTCAGCGCCAGAACGATCAGCCCGGACGTGGCCATATCCAGACGGTGGATAATGTGCGAGTCGGGGGACTCGGTCAGCACCCGGGTGTAAATGCTGTCGTGAAAAGCCGGATCCCGGCCCGGGTTGGACAGCAGTCCGGAGGGTTTGTTGACCGCAATGATGTCTTGATCGTGATAGAGCACATCCAGCCAGGGATCGGTCGGCGGATTGTAGTCCAGTATCGGCAGTGGTCTCATGTGAAGTGTCGTCGGGTTGGTGGCACGTAAGGCGGGCATCATAGCATACCGGACTGACCCGTGCGTATCGTGCGTGGTGGGGGAAACGGGAAAAAAATGCCGGTCACGGGGACCGGCATGGGACTGCTCTGTTGGGGGCTGCGTCGCTGGGCGACTGAACCTGCGGTTAGCCGTGGCTGACCACGATCAGGCGCAGCGAGTCGAGCTGGATCTGCGCTTTGGCAATGTAGCCGGTCAGCTCCTCGATCTGTGTTTCAATCAATGCCAGCTCGTCGTCGCGGATATTCGGGTTCACCGCTTTCAGCGCCTGCAGGCGGTCCAGTTCAGCGCGTAGGGTGGTTTCCATCTCGCGCTGCGCGTTGGCCCGGACGGTATCCAGCTCGGTGACCACGGCCTTCTCGGCATGCTCAATCAGGACATGGATGTCTTTTTGCACCGAGTTGACCAGCTTGCTGCCGAGGTGGCGGTTGACCGGACTGAGCTGGCGGTTGAAGCCTTCAAATTCGACATTGGCCGACAGGTTGTTGCCTTTGGCATCCAGCAGGATCCGGATCGGCGTGTGCGGTAGGAAGCGGGCAATCCCTGATTGCTTCGGTGCCTGGGCATCGACCACGTAGATCAGCTCCAGCAGCAGGGTGCCGACTGGCAGGGCCTTGTTCTTCAGCAGCGAGACGGCGGTGGTGCCGACGCCTTCCGACAGCAGCAGGTCAATCCCGCCCTGGATCATCGGGTGCTCCCAGCTGATGAAATGCATGTCTTCGCGGGCCAGTGCGGTGTCGCGGTCAAAGGTGATGGTACAGCCGTCATACGGCAGGCCCGGATAGCTGGCCACCATCATATGCTCCGACGGGGTGACCACAATCGCGTTCTCACCCCTGTCGTCCTGGTTCAGGCCGATGGTATCAAACAGGCCCAGCGCAAAAGTGACCAGGTTGGTATCGCCGTCTTTGGCGGCAATACGCTCCGCCAGCGCCTGGGCATCGGCCCCGCCGTTGGAGTGGATTTCCAGCAGGCGGTCTCGGCCCTGCTCCAGTTTGGCCTTGAGCGCCTGGTGCATGGCGGCACTTTTTTCAATCAGGGCTTCCAGCGCTTCGCCATCCGGCTTGTCGCTGGCCAGCAATTCGATCAAATCAGCACCGACGGCATCATAGATGGCACGGCCGGTCGGGCAGGTTTCTTCGAAGGCATTGAGCCCTTCGTTGTACCAATGGGCCAGCAGGGCCTGCGAGGTGCCTTGCAGGTGCGGGACATGGATTTCGATATCGCGTTTCTGGCCGATGCGGTCCAGACGGCCAATCCGCTGCTCCAGCAGATCCGGGTTGTCCGGCAGGTCGAACATCACCAGCTGGTTGGCAAACTGGAAGTTGCGGCCTTCTGAGCCGATCTCCGAACACAGCAGCACCTGGGCGCCGTCTTCTTCCTGGCCGAAGTATGCGGCGGCTTTGTCACGCTCAATGATCGACATGCCCTCGTGAAACACGGTGGCCCGGATCCCTTCGCGCTCGCGCAGGGCCTGCTCCAGGGTCATCGCCGTCTGGGCGCGAGAGCAGATCACCAGCACCTTTTCGTTGCGGTTGGCTTTGAGCATGTCCAGCAGCCAGTTGACCCGGGGATCAAAGTTCCACCAGGTTGCGGATTCCCCTTCGAATTCCTGATAAATATCTTCCGGATACAGCAGCTTGGCCGCTTTTTGCTCTTGAGACATGTGGCCGGCCATCATTCCGGCGACGCGCATCGCGGTCTGGTACTGGGTTGGCAGCGCCAGTGGGTACAGGTTCAGGTGACGCTGCGGGAAGCCTTTGATCGCGGCGCGGGTATTACGGAACAGCACCCGGCCGGTGCCGTGGCGGTCCATCAGGTTGTCGATCAGCTCCTGGCGGACGCTGGCCTGTTGTGCCGGGTCGATGTCACCGGCCTCGATGATCCGCAGTAGCGGCTCAATGTCCTGCTCCGGCAACAGCTCGGTCAGGCTGTTTTTGGCCACATCATCGAGCTTGTCGCCGGACAGCAGGCGGGAGACGGCGTCAGCCACCGGGGCGTACTGGCGCTCTTCTTCGACAAAAGCGTCGTAATCGTAAAAGCGGTCCGGGTCGAGCAGACGCAGACGGGCAAAGTGGCTCTGGTGGCCCAGTTGCTCCGGGGTTGCGGTCAGCAGCAGGACGCCAGGGCTCTTCTCGGCCAGGGCTTCGACGACCTGATACTGGCGGCTCGGGTTGTCTTCGCTCCATTCCAGGTGGTGGGCCTCATCGACCACCAGCAGATCCCAGTCGGCTTCGAGCGCCTGCTCGAAGCGGCGGCGGCTCTTGCGCAGGAAATCCAGCGAGCACAGTACATACTGGGCGGTATCAAACGGGTTGGCGGAATCGGCAAAGGCTTCGACGCAGCGCTCTTCGTCAAAAATAGAGAAATGCAGGTTGAAGCGGCGCATCATTTCGACCAGCCACTGGTGTTGCAGGGTTTCCGGCACCAGGATCAGAATGCGTTCGGCACGGCCGGACAGCACCTGCTGGTGGATAATCATCCCGGCTTCGATGGTCTTCCCCAGACCCACTTCATCGGCCAGCAATACGCGCGGTGCATAGCGGCGACCGACTTCATGGGCGATGTGCAACTGATGCGGGATCAGCCCGGCACGCATGCCGCACAGGCCGCGCAGCGGGCTTTTATGTTGTTCATACTGATTGTTCAGCGCCCGGTAGCGCAGGGCAAAGCGGTCCATGCGATCGATCTGACCGGCAAACAGCTTGTCCTGGGGCTTGTTGAAGCGGATCTGATTGCTGAGAAAAATCTCGCGCAGCGGGACGTTTTCTTCGCCGGTATCGGTGCGGGTCCCGAAATAGGTAAACACCCCGCCGGTTTCATCCACCTGCTCGACTTGCAGCGACCAGCCGTCGTGGCTTTCGATCACATCGCCGACATTAAACATCACCCGGGTCACGGGGGCATCAGTGCGCGCATACAAGCGGTTTTCTTCTGTCGCAGAGAACATCAGGGTGACGGTGCGGGCGTCCATTGCGACGACCGTGCCTAGTCCCAGATCACTTTCAGTATCGCTGATCCAACGTTGACCCAAAGCAAATGGCATAGTGGTTAAAACCTTCTAATTATTTGATATTAAGGAGATGCTAAGCGGGTGCTCTTCTTTTTGTGCGCTACACTGAAATATAAGTGTAAGTCAGAATCTGCACCGGCCATAAAAGGGGGGTAATGGTACTGCATGCTGTGAGCAAGGTCACGGTGAAAGTTAACAGAATTGGCTTGTGTCATTTTCGAGTCGATTGTCACAATTTTTTCATTAAATCCGGTCATAAATAGAAGTCAGATAACGTGGTTGGCGTACGCTGAAAATAGCGGCACAACAGTTGCCGTCAGACTGTTACCAAGGAGGTATCTATGGACGACACTGATCGGAAAGTGTTTGTACTCGATACAAATATTCTGCTTCATGAGCCCCTCGCCGTATATTCATTTCAAGAGCATGACGTGGTCATCCCCATGACCGTGCTGGAAGAGCTGGACCGAATCAAGGATAGCAAGCGTGACGTCTCCCGGGATGCCCGGATTGCGATTCGGGCGCTGGAAGACATTTTCCACGATGCTACCCCGGAAGAGATCTCCGCCGGGATCCCTTTATCCAAAGATGGTGAGGGCACTGGGACGATTGCCATTTTTGCCGATTACGAGGTGACTGAAACCGTCCACGCTTTTGCCGACAAGGCCGGGGACAACCGGATCCTGAACGGGGTGCTGTTTCTCCAGGCCGACTATGCGCCGCGCCAGGTGGTGCTGATCACCAAAGACATCAACATGCGGCTGCGGGCCAAGGGCGCCGGGGTCTATCATGTCGATGACTATCGCTCGGATCAGTTGATCGATGATGTCCGGCTGCTGACCAAGGGCTTCTATCAGTTCCCGGGCAACTTCTGGGAGCGGGTCGGGGAATGCCAGTCGAAAGCTGAGGGGCGTTCGACGCTGCATACCTTACCGGCGGAGCTGTTCGAAACCCCGTTTGTGAACCAGTACCTGTATGACGAGGGCACGGATTTCGCGGCCCGGGTCCAGTCGGTCGACGGCAAGGACGTAGTGGTGAAAGACATCGGCCAGGAGCGCTTGATGCATCGGCAGGCCTGGGGGATCCATCCGAAAAACATCTACCAGGGCATGGCACTCGATGCGCTGATGGACCCGAATATCGATCTGGTGATCCTGACCGGCCCGGCGGGCTGCGGGAAAACCATCCTGGCCATGGCGGCAGCCCTGGAGCAGGTGATTGAGAAAGGGATGTACGACAAGATCATCGTGACCCGGAACACGCCGGAGATCGCCGAATCGATCGGATTCCTGCCGGGGACCGAAGAAGAGAAAATGATGCCGTGGCTGGCGGCCGTGACCGACACCATGGAAGCCCTGCACAAGAATGACGTATGTACTGACGGCTCCATGAAATACATCTATGACAAAGCCAATATTCAGTTTAAATCGATTAACTTCATGCGCGGACGCTCGATCCAGAATGCTTTCGTCTTGCTGGATGAGTGTCAGAACTTAACCGCCTCGCAAATCAAAACCATCATCACCCGATGCGGGGAAGGCACCAAAATTGTCTGCTCCGGGAACCTGGCGCAGATTGACTCCACTTACTTATCTCCTGTGACCTCGGGCCTGACGTATATCGTCGAGCGATTCAAGAATTTCGAGGGAAGTGCCAACGTGTACCTGAACGGCGTGGTGCGTAGTCGCCTGGCCGAATTTGCCGAAGAGAACCTGTAATTTTCCGGCCGCGGGTCGGCCATTCATTCACTGATTTGAACGTCAAGGAGCAAGGGAAACCCCCTTGCTCCTTGTGATTTTCAGGGGTTGCTTTTCAGGGAGGGAGGGGGGGCGGTTAAGCCCGCCCGAGGTAGCGCTTGAGATCGTCATGTTGCGGGCTCTCCAGCACCTCGCGGGTCGGGCCGGCCAGCTGGATCTGACCCTGGCTGATAAAGGCGCAGCGGTCGGCAATCTTCAGCGCTTCTTCCGGGCTGTGGGTGATCAACAAGACGGTGGTGCGGTGCTCACGCGCCAGGCTTTTCACCAGTGTCAGCATTTCGTTGCGCAGCGCCGGATCCAACGCAGAAAACGGCTCGTCGAGCAACAGCAGCGGGCGGTTGCGCAGCAGGCAGCGCGCCAGGGCGACCCGTTGTTTCTGGCCGCCGGAGAGCTGCTCGGGCAACCGGTCGAGATAAGGTTGGATCCCGACCCGGGCCGCCGCCACCACGATTTTCTCTTTATCCTCATGGGTCAACTTCAGGCCGGGGTGTAGCCCCAGACCGAGGTTGTCGAACACGCTCAGGTGCGGAAACAGGTTATGGTCCTGAAACAGCAATGACAGCGGACGCTCGGACGGCAGCTGGCGTTCGATGCGCTGACCGTTGATGATCAGCTCGCCGCTGTCAGGCGTCAGGAAACCGGCAACCATCGCCAGCAGGGTACTTTTCCCGGCGCCGCTAGGCCCGAGCAGGGCGACGATTTCGCCGGCCTCGACATTAAAATCAAAGCAAAACAGGGTGCGTTCACGCTGGTGATCGCGGCCCGGTTGGACGTAACTGTGGGTGAGTTGGTTCAGGGTTAACATCATGGATTCCGAATGAGCAATTTTTCCACCAGGGTAAACAGGCCCAGGCTCAGCAGCAGCAACACCAGCGCGGCCACGGCTGCGGCATCCATCTGGTAGCTGCCGAGGAGCTGATACAGATACAGCGGCAGGGTCTGGAAGCCCTGGCTGCCGAACAGGGCGATGGCACCCAAATCGCCCAGCGACAGCACAAAGCCCATCGCCAGCGCCTGGGCGATCGGCTTGCGCAGGGCCGGCCATTCAACCAGCCGCAGCCGGGTCCAGCCCCGCATGCCGAGGCTATGGCACAGCGGGTTGTACTGCTGGGCGATGTGCAGCATCGGCTGGCTCAGGGTTTTGATCACATAGGGCAGGGCCATCAGGGCATTGACGCAGACCACCACCCAGAAGGCCGCAGCAAAGACATCGGTGAACTGACGCAGCAGGAGGAAGATCCCGGTGCTCAGCACCAGTCCCGGCGTCACCAGGATCATGGTACCGATGAGCTCGATGCCGTCGGCCGACAGGCCGTGATGGCGCAGCCGCCACTGACGGCTGGCCAGCAGGATCGTCACCCCGCCCAGCAATGCCAGCAGACAGGCCAGCGAGGCAATCTTGAGGGACGTGCCGACCGCCTGCCACAAGTCGGGGTTGCTTAGCAGCCCCGGGAGTTGCGGGTTCAGCCCGGCGCTGATCACGGCCAGCAGCGGCGGCAGCACCAGCAGCAGGGTCAGGCCGATCCACAGTCCGTCCCAGGCCCGGGCCTGCCAGCTGTCATGCTGCGGCGGCAACGGACGTGCGGTCGCGCCGCTCTGGGTCGCCAACGGCTTGGCAAACCGCTGGCTGAACAACACCAGGCCGCAGCAGATCAGCATTTGCCACAGGGCCAGCATGGCCCCGCCGGCCAGATCAAAGTCATAACGCAGCGCCTGGTAGATCGCTAGCTCAATGGTGGTTGCCTTGGGGCCGCCGCCGAGCGACATCACCACGGCAAAACTGGTAAAGCAAAGCATGAACACCAGGCCGATGACCTGCGGCAACTGCTGGCGCAACCGCGGCCAGGCGATCAGGCGAAACTTGCTCCAGCCGCGTATCCCTAGATGGGCGGCCAGTTGATGCTGCTCATAGGGAATACCGTCCAGGCTCTGGTACAGCAGTCGGGTGGCGAGCGGCAGATTAAGAAAGACGTGGGCCAGCAAAATGCCGTGGAGCCCATAGATGGAAAACGGCATCGACCCGCCCCAGCTTTCCAGCCACTGGGCCAGCAGACCGCTCTTACCGTATATCGCCAGCAAGCCGAACACGGCAACCAGCACCGGCAGCACCAGCGTCATGGCAAACAGGCGCAGCAGCAGCTGACGACCGGGAAACCGGCGGCGGGAGAACGCATAGGCGATCGGAATGGCCGGGACAATGCTGAGCAGCGTGGACAGGAATGCCTGGTAGAAACTAAAACCGGTGATATGGCGCAGGTAGGGATCCTGCCAGATCAGCCACGGGCTCAGGGCGTGGGCCTGGCTGATCAGGGCGCTCAGGGCGCTGATCACCAGAGCCACAATGAACCCGGCCGAGATCAGGCCGGGCAGAACTTGGGTTACGCGGGTATTCAACAGAGTCTCGCTATTAACGGGTCAGTGCATGTTGCCATTCACGGATCCATCCACGTCGATTCGCCGCAACATCCTCTGCGGTAAATTCCAGCGATTTGGCCGGCAGCGTCAACTGCTCGAACCCTTGCGGCAGGTCCTGTTTGATCACCGGGTACATCCAGTTGCCGGTCGGGATTTCGGCCTGGAATTGCGGCGTCAGGATAAAGGCCAGGAACTGATCGGCCAGTTTTTGGCTGTGGCTGTTTTTCAGCTTGGCAGCCACTTCCACCTGCATATAGTGGCCTTCGCTGAAGTTCGCTGCTTTATACTTGCCTTCGTTCTCGGCAATCAGGTGATACGCCGGGGAGGTGGTGTAAGAGAGCACCAGATCCGATTCGCCCTTGAGGAACATGCTGTAGGCTTCCGACCAGCCCTTGGTGACGGTCACGGTCTTCTTCGCCAGCTGCTGCCAGGCGTCGCTGGCTTGCTCGCCGTAGACGGATTTCATCCACAGCATCAGGCCCTGGCCCGGAGTGGAGGTGCGCGGATCCTGGTAAATGATGCTCAGATCGTCGCGCTGAACCAGCTCTTTTAAGCTCTTCGGCGGATTGCTCAGCTTGCTGCTGTCATAAATAAAGGCAAAGTAGCCGTAGTCATACGGGACAAAGGTGGTGTCCTGCCAGCCGTTCGGCAGGGCCAGCTTGCTGGTGTCGAGTTGGTGCTCGGCCAGCAGGCCGGTATTTTTTGCTTCGCTGATCAGGTTGTTATCCAGCCCCAGCACGATATCGGCCTGGGTGTTTTTGCCTTCTAGGCGCAGACGGTTGAGGATGGACACGCCATCGTCCAGGGCGACAAATTCCAGATTACAGCCACACTGGGCCTCGAAGGCTTTTTCAATCGCCGGGCCCGGTCCCCAGTCAGAGGCAAACGAGCTGTAGGTATAGACGGTCAGGGTGTCGTCGGCAGCCCAGGCAGAGCCGGCGGCCATCGCCAGCGTTAAGATCGACAGGTGTTTTTTCACGGTGCGCTCCTGATACTCTTGCGTCCTGCAAGAGAAAAAATCGGTTGAGCGGCTTAGGGTTGAGAAGGGCTCGCGGCATCGTGCAGCGACTTGGAAAAGCAAAGGCACTTCAAATCATCTCAATTCCTACGCCAGCATGATCTGGTTCAGGTTCAATGGGTTCTGCGTTGGCAGTCTCAGTCTGAGCGGGCTCAGGCACCCCATGAGAACAGCCGGTATTGTAATCCGCCCGGCGGTGGGTTGCCAGTTTCTCGGGATCGACTGAAAGGCGAGGCGCGTTAGACCGGAGCCGCCGTCCGTTAACGGGCCTCGTTCAGGGCCCAGTTATAGTCGTAGCTGACGCGGTTGAGCGTCACGGGTTCCCCATCCCGGTAGCGGTTGAGGTGGCGCTGCAACTGGTCACGGGTGCCGAAATCGCTGCCGTACCAGTCATAAATTGACGACAGGCGTACTTGGTTGCCTTGCACCGCCACGCCTTTGTCACTGTTGATAAAACGCCGGGCACTTTGCTCAAGCAGGGTTTCGGCATTGGCGGCGGTAAAGGCCTGCGGCTGAAGATCCGGGCAGCCGAGGCTGGCGCAGTTCACCACGTAATGGATGCGCGGGTCTTGCCAGATCGGGCGCAGGATCCGGTGTTCAATGTCATTGAGGGTCAGCGCTTTGCCGTTGATGGTGATGACGGTGTCATTCCAGGGCCCGAAGCTGAACAGGCCGCCGAGCTTGGTGATCGAGCTCACCGGGTAGTTCTCGAGGATCAGTTGGACGGTGAGGGCATTATACAGGTTGACCCAGTAGGCAAACTGCTCGCGGCGGTTGAGCTGGCGCGGATCGCGCTGGCTCAGATCGCGCAGGTAGCGGCCCAGCTCGTAGCGGTCGGCATCGCTGACCTGACGGTAGCGAAACAGGGTCTGGGTCGGTTGGGTGACGAGATAGGTATCGAGCAACTGTTGCCAGCGGCTGTGGTCGACCTGCACGGTGCTGGCGGCGTGATGCGGTTGCCAGTACGGCCAGAGATCGGCTTTTGGGGCGGCAAACAGATTTGCCGAGAGTAACAGCAGGGTCAGGGCCATCAGGGATCGCATGGGGTGTCCTTCAGTTTCCGGGAGATTCAAAGGTTAGACCCGCGAACCGCTGTTTTCTTACAGCGGTTAGGCAAACCAAGTCGCAACCATGAAAAAAGCCCCGGCACGGTGGCCGGGGCGAGGGGGATAGTATCAGTAATCAGGCCAGAAATGCCGGAATATTGCGCTCATACTCAGCGATTTTGTCCTCATGCTGCAGAGTCAGGCCGATGTTATCCAGACCGTTCAGCAGGCAGTGGCGGCGGAACTCGTCGATTTCAAAATGGTACTGCTTACCGTTGGCGGTGACCGTCATGGCTTCCAGATCTATGGTGATTTCCGCGCCTTCGTTGGCGGTAACGAAGGTGAACAGCTCGTCGACTTCGGTGTCGCTCAGGCGCACCGGCACCATCTGGTTGTTGATGGAGTTGCCGTAGAAAATGTCGGCAAAGCTCGGCGCAATCATCACCTGGATGCCGTAATCGGCCAGTGCCCACGGGGCATGCTCGCGGGATGAGCCACACCCGAAGTTCTCCCGTGCCAGTAGGATACTGGCACCCTGATAGCGCGGCGCGTTCATCACGAAATCCGGGTTTGGTTGCTTACCGGCATCATCTAAAAAGCGCCAGTCGTGAAACAGGTGCTTGCCGAAGCCGGTGCGGGTGACTTTCTGCAAAAACTGTTTCGGGATAATGGCATCGGTATCCACGTTGGCAGCATCCAAAGGAACTACCAGGCCGGTGTGTTGTTTAAATCCTGTCATTGCTTTCGTTCCTTCTGAATTACGCAGTCGCGGCTTCTGGTTCCAGCGCGCGGATATCGACAAAGTGACCGGCACAGGCAGCAGCAGCGGCCATCGCCGGGCTGACCAGATGAGTACGGCCGTCACGGCCCTGGCGGCCTTCAAAGTTACGGTTACTGGTCGAGGCGCAGCGCTCGCCCGGGCCCAGGCGGTCGTTGTTCATTGCCAGACACATGGAGCAGCCTGGTAGACGCCATTCAAAACCGGCTTCAATAAAGATTTTATCCAACCCTTCTTGTTCGGCCTGCGCTTTGACCTGCTCAGAGCCCGGGACCACCAGCGCCTGTACATTCGGTGCGACCTTGCGGCCTTTGGCCACGGCAGCTGCGGCGCGCATATCTTCGATGCGCGAGTTGGTGCACGAGCCGATAAAGACTTTGTCGATGGCAAAATCAGACAGCTTCTTGCCCGCTTCCAGGCCCATGTAGGCCAGGGCCTTGGCGGCGGATGCCTGCTCGACCGGGTCGGCGAAATCACTCGGGGCCGGGATCGGTTCATCGACGGCAATCACCTGGCCTGGGTTGGTGCCCCAGGTCACTTGCGGTTTGATGTCTTTGGCTTCTAAGGTCACCACGGCATCGTATTCGGCTCCGGCGTCGGTTTTCAGGGTTTGCCAGTAGGCGACGGCGGCATCCCAATCAGCCCCGGTCGGGGCAAATTTGCGGCCCTGGACATAATCAAAGGTGGTTTGGTCCGGGGCGATCAGCCCGGCTTTGGCGCCCAGCTCAATGGCCATGTTACACACCGTCATCCGCCCTTCCATCGACAGGTCGGTGATGGCCTCGCCACAGAACTCAACCACATAGCCGGTGCCGCCGGCGGCGGTGGTTTTACCGATGATCGCCAGCACGATATCTTTGGCCGTAATGCCCGGCGCGACCTTGCCTCTGACCTCGATTTTCATCGTTTTGGCACGGCCTTGCTTCAGGGTTTGGGTTGCCAGTACGTGTTCGACTTCGGAGGTGCCGATGCCGAACGCCAGTGAGCCGAATGCGCCGTGCGTGGCGGTGTGGGAGTCGCCACAGACAATGGTCATGCCCGGCAGGGTGATGCCCAGCTCCGGGCCCATGACGTGGACGATGCCCTGATATTTGTGGTTCAAATCGTACAGGGTGACGCCGAACTCTTCACAGTTCTTGGCCAGCGTTTCCATCTGGATCCGCGCCATCTCGCCCGAGGCTTTGATATCTTTGGTCTGGGTCGAGACGTTGTGATCCATGGTGGCGAAGGTTTTGCCGACCTGACGCACCTTGCGGCCTTTTTCGCGCAGGCCGTCAAAGGCCTGCGGCGAAGTCACTTCATGGACCAGGTGACGGTCGATGTACAGGATCGGGGTTTCGCCTTCCGCCGCGACGGCAACGTGGGCATCGTAGACTTTTTCGTAAAGCGTCTTCGGCGCTTTTGCTTCTGTGTTTGACATTGCTCGGGTGCTCCTCGTTCTGATTATGCTTGGCGGGTGTAGGCAGCGATCTTGTCGCCCATCTCGCTGGTGGACAGCGCCGGGTGGGTGCCGGCCAGATCGGCGGTCAGCTCACCGGCTTCCAGCGCCTGCGAGACGGCCTGCTCAATGGCGCGGGCCGCGGCCTCTTCACCCAGGCTGTAGCGCAGCATCAGCGCGGCGGACAGGATCTGGGCCACCGGGTTGGCAATATTTTTCCCGGCGATGTCCGGGGCGGAGCCGCCGGCAGGCTCGTACATGCCGAACTTGTCCTGGTTCAGGCTGGCCGAAGGCAGCATCCCCATCGAGCCGGTGATCATCGCGCACTCATCCGAGATGATGTCGCCGAAGATGTTGGAGCACAGCATGACGTCAAACTGGGACGGATCTTTGATCAGCTGCATGGTGGCGTTGTCGATGTACATGTGGCTCAGGCTGACGTCCGGATAGTCCCGGGCGACTTCCTCAATCACTTCGCGCCACAGGATTGAGCTTTGCAGCACGTTGGCTTTGTCAATCGAGCAGACTTTCTTGCCGCGCAGCTGCGCCGACTCAAATGCGATGCGGGCGATCCGCTCAATTTCATAACGGTGATAAATTTCGGTATCAAATGCCTTTTCCTCGGCCCCTTCGCCCTCGCGGCCTTTCGGCTGGCCGAAGTAGATCCCGCCGGTCAGCTCGCGCACGACGACGATGTCAAAACCGCGCTCGGAAATGTCGGCACGCAGCGGCGAGAAGCGCTCCAGGCCGGCATGGATCTGCGCCGGACGCAGGTTACAGAACAGCTGGAAGTGCTTGCGCAGCGGCAGCAGGGCACCGCGCTCCGGCTGATCATTGGGCGGCAGGTGCTCCCATTTCGGGCCGCCGACCGAGCCGAACAGCACGGCATCGGCCGCTTCACAGC
The DNA here is from genome assembly GCF_025398175.1 of Photobacterium sp. TY1-4. Classification (NCBI taxonomy): domain Bacteria; kingdom Pseudomonadati; phylum Pseudomonadota; class Gammaproteobacteria; order Vibrionales; family Vibrionaceae; genus Photobacterium; species Photobacterium sp. TY1-4. Next base: position 3,173,694 of record NZ_CP099734.1, on the reverse strand, counting down.
CTTTCAGGGTCGCTTCCGGCAACGGGCAGCCATGGTTGTCGATGGCAATGCCGCCGACATCATATTCGCTGCAGTTTAGGGTGAAGCCAAACTTCTCCTGGACGGCGTCCAGCACCTTGTGGGCTTGCTGCATCACTTCCGGGCCAATGCCGTCACCGGGTAGAACGGCGATTTGATAAGTACCTGCCATGGTTATACGGTCTCCATATGGGATTTTTGTTTAATTTGCTCAATCTGATCGGCACGGTGAATACTGTTGATCACGTGCAATAGCGCCTGGCCGGAGGCTTCGACAATGTCGGTCGCCAGGCCGGTGCCGTGGTATTTGCGGCCTTTATAGTTGGCGATGATATCGGCCTGACCCAGACCGTCTTCGCCTTCGCCTTTGGCGGTCAGGTCGAATTTATCCAGCACGATGTCATAGCCGGTCAACCGGTAGATGCACTGGTACAGGGCGTCTACCGGGCCGTTGCCGACTGCGGCTTCGCATTTTTCTTCTTCACCACATTGCAGCTTGATGCTGGTGGTGGCCATCACGCTGCCGGACTGCACGCTCAGGTAGTTCAGTTTGTAGTAATCGTCCTCGTCGCGCAGGTTGGCGAAATACATCAGCGCTTCCAGGTCGTAGTCGAACACCTGGCCCTTACGGTCGGCCAGCTTCAGGAAGTCGGCGTACAGGGTATCCAAGTCGTACTCGTTCTCGCTGTAGCCCATGGTGTCCATATGGCTCTTCACTGCGGCGCGGCCGGAGCGCGAGGTCAGGTTCAGCGCCTGGTTTTTCAGGCCGATCGATTCCGGGGTCATGATCTCGTAGGTGTTCTTGTTCTTCAGCATGCCGTCCTGATGAATGCCGGAGGAGTGGCTGAAGGCATTGGCACCGACGATCGCCTTGTTGGCTTGGATTGGCATGTTGCACAACTGGCTGACCAGCTTGCTGGTGCGCGAGATTTCCTCATACTTCAATCCGGTGTGGACGCCCAGCAGCTCGGCGCGGGTTTTGATGATCATCGCGATCTCTTCCAGCGCACAGTTCCCGGCCCGCTCGCCGATGCCATTGATGGTGCCTTCAACCTGACGGGCTCCGGCCTGGATCGCGGCCATGGAGTTGGCCACCGACATGCCCAAATCGTCGTGGCAGTGGACGGAAATCACGGCTTTATCAATGTTCGGTACCCGGTTGAACAGCTGGGTGATGATGCCGCCGAACTCGCTCGGTAGGGTATAGCCGACGGTGTCCGGGATGTTGACCGTGGTCGCCCCGGCGTTGATCGCGGCTTCGACCATCCGGCATAGGTTGTCAATCGGGGTACGTCCGGCATCTTCACAGGAGAATTCGACATCATCGGTGTACTGGCGGGCACGTTTGACCGCGGCGACGCCCATCTCGATCACGTCGTCATAGCTGCGGCGCAGTTTGTCCTGAACATGGATGGTCGAGGTCGAGATAAAGGTGTGGATACGGAAGGCTTCGGCAACTTTCAGGGATTCGGCAGCGACATCAATGTCTTTGGCCACCGCGCGGGACAAGGCACAGACCCGGCTGTTTTTGATGTGCCGGGCGATGGTCTGGACCGATTCAAAGTCACCCGGCGAGGAGACAGGGAAACCGGCCTCAATCACATCGACGCCCAGTCGCTCCAATGCATAGGCGATTTGCAGTTTTTCTTTGACCGTTAAGCTGGCGGACAGCGCTTGCTCGCCGTCGCGTAAGGTGGTGTCGAAAATTATGACCTGATCATTCATGGCTGCTTCCTTTTGTTGCCTGCCTGGTGTGTTTGCATCCGCTGCGCCGGCTTTTGATATAAAAAACCCGCGCTATTGCGCGGGCTTCTTGAATTCTTCGTGGTGTTTTCCACCCATCAGCTACCCGCGCGATTGTTCACGATAAGGAGGAGGCTAATGAGGAGGGAAAAACGTGTTTGCATGTTTTCAATAATATCCACAAAGTTGATTAACAAATGAATACCAAATAGACAGGTTCACCGTCAACCATAAATTGAATAAATATTTAGCAGATATAATTAATGTGCTGATAAATAGGGCTTTTGTGAAGAGGGGCTGGGTTTCCCCCATGGCGGCTCCCTGTTGCCCGGCCTGTGGCGTTCGATTTTTGCGAAAAATTCATCATTGCGGCCTTGGTGTTGAATTAAAGGGGGGCGACGCCGGGAGGGAGTTCACGTATGTTATTCATCATGTGATTAATTTACGGAGTGTGCAGATGACAGGAAAAGCAGGTCGCCCGGTGGGGGGATCCGATGCCAGGGCGCGGCTGATCGAGGCCGCCCGACAACTGTTTGTGGCCTTGCCTTACGCCAAGGTCTCGACTCGGATGGTCGCCAACCGGGCGGAAGTGAATGTCGCTTTGATCCGGTATTATTTCGGCAACAAGGGCGGCTTGTTTGAAGCCATGCTGCGGGAGTCGATCGCGCCGATCCAGACCCAACTCAATCAAATGATCAAAGCCGGGAATATCCATTGTATTGGGGAACTGATGCGCACCTACTATCGGATTATGATCCCGAATCCGGATCTGCCGAAGCTGATTGTGCGTGCGATGATGCTGGCGCCCGGAGATGTTCAGCGCCAGGCCATCGAGGCCATCTTTCGCGACATCGCGCCGCTGGCCCAGTCATTGATGCTGGATCAGGTGCAGGACCAGGGATTGCTGCGGGCCGACGTGGAGCCGGAGATGGCCAAGATGACGATGATCAGCATGATGGTGTTTCCGTTTCTGGCGCCACCGTCTTTGCTGGGACTTCATGGGATCACCATGGATGAGGATTGGCTCAATGATCTGGCGGATCACAATGTCAACGTGCTGATGCAGGGGGTGCTGGCCCCGTCGTTCGCGGAGGCCGCCGCCAAAAAATCCGCCTGATGTCTGCCCCGGCCGGGCACCGGAGAGGTCGGGCGGCATTTGTCATTGAGGCTCCTTGAAAACGTCACGGCCCTGTCACATCCCTTTTTTAGGCTGGCGATAATCTAGTCAGCGAAGGGTTTGAATATGACCGTTCTTGCACCGATACAGCGTTTTGATACCGCGTTTTCGAGTCTTTGTCTGTGCCACCGGTTTAACCGCCAGGTTGCGACCTTCAGTCGCGCGGTGTCACGTTCCGGGGATGGGCCGCTCTATGTGGCTTTTGGCCTGGTGGCCTGGCTGTGTGATAAGCAGCAGGGTGCCCAGGTGCTGACGCTCGGGTTGCTGGCCTTCCTGCTGGAGCTGCCGGTGTACCTGGTGCTGAAAAATATGTTCAAGCGGGAACGACCCCGTGAGCTGCCCAGTTTTATCCAACCGTCTGACAAGTACAGCTTGCCCTCCGGCCATACGGCTGCCGCCTTCATCATGGCTTCGCTCATTACAACCTTTTATCCCGCAGCCGCCTGGATCGTCTGGCCCTGGGCGATGATGGTCGGGCTGTCCCGGGTGCTGCTCGGGGTCCATTTTATTACCGATATTATTGCCGGTGCCGTACTCGGTCTGGTGTGTTTTGAGCTCGTGTTGGGGGCGCTATGAAAATACTGTACGGGATCCAGGGAACCGGCAATGGCCATATTTCGCGGGCGCGGGAAATGGCCCGGGCCTTTCGCCAGCTCGGCGTCGAGGTGGACTACCTGTTTTCCGGCCGCCCTGCGGCGCAATATTTCGATATGGCCTGCTTCGGGGATTTCCAGACCCGCCGCGGCCTGACCTTCGTGACGGAAAACGGTCAGCTGAACCAATGGAAAACCCTGACTCATAATCGGCCGGGAGCGTTTCTGCGCGATGTGCGCCAGCTGGATCTCCGCGATTATGATGTGGTGCTCAACGACTTCGAGCCGGTGTCGGCCTGGGCGGCGAAGCGACAGAAGGTGCACAGCATCGGGATCAGCCACCAGAATGCTTTTCTCCATCCAGTGCCGAAAAAAGCCGAGACGGCCGTGGATCGGTTGATCACCCGCTATTTTGCCCCGACGTCCCAGCAACTGGGACTGCACTGGCACCACTTCGGGCATTTGATCCTGCCGCCGATCGTCCCGCCGACCCAGGGGCTCATCCCCGACAGCGACGGCAGTATTTTGGTCTACCTGCCGTTTGAAGAGCTGGGCAAGGTCCTGGCCCTGCTGACCCGTTTCTCTCAAATCCATTTTTACTGTTATCACCCGGCGGTCAAGCAGGATCAGGAGCTGGAAAATATCAGTATCCGCGCGCTCAACCGGGACAGCTTCCATCACCGGTTGCACCGCTGTGCCGGGGTGATTGCCAATGGTGGCTTTGAACTCCCGTCCGAAGCGATTGGCCTGGGGAAAAAGTTGTTGCTCAAGCCGCTGCAGGGCCAGTACGAGCAGCAGAGCAACGTGGCAACGCTGGAGCAGATGGGCCTGGCGATGTCGATGGCTTATCTGGATCCGTCTGCGGTGCGCCAGTGGCTCGACAGCGAGGCGGTCGGGGCGGTGGTGCTGCCGGATGTGGCGCTGGCGATTGCCCGTTGGGTGCTGGCCGGGGAGTGGCATCAGTCTGATGAATTATGGCAACAGCTCTGGCAACTGGTGGAATTCCCGGAAATGGTGCGAGAAGCCATGGCAGAATTTGACCCGCCGGCGCAGGCGAACAGCCCGCTTTTTTCAATCAGCGGGAGTTATTAATCTGTGGCGAACCCGGTGGTGCGTTGCGTTTGTCGGGGTGATTTTCGGCGGGAAATCGTCCCGTTTTGCAGCGTTTCAGGTGGTTTAAGAAAGATTTAGAACATTTTAGAAGTTTATCAATTTATTGTTTTTGCTGGTTTTTGTTAGGTGTTTTTGTCTCTTTTTGAGCTGCCTTTACATTTGCTGACATTCGGCTATTGGTTTCGTCAATCTATTTGAATAATACTTGGCCGCACGCCGAGCATGAGTCTGTTGCTCGAGGGCTGGGGAGCAGCTCTTTCCATTTTAGCGGCGGCACAACGGATCTTGCCCCGGAAGGTATTCAAGTAGAGGCAAACAATGACGCGAAGAAGTTCTCCTATTCATCCGACGGATAGTTTTGGCACAGAGTCAACGCTACGGGGGGTGGATCTGAATTTGCTGACGGTATTTGATGCGGTGATGCAAGAGCAGAACATTACCCGTGCGGCGCAGAATCTGGGCATGTCCCAGCCTGCAGTCAGCAACGCGGTGGCTCGGTTGAAAGTGATGTTTAGCGATGAGCTGTTCATTCGTCATGGCCGCGGTATCCAGCCAACACTGCGGGCCAAGCAGATCTTCGGTCCGATCCGTCAGGCGCTGCAACTGGTCCGCAATGAGCTGCCGTCGTCTATTTTTGACCCGGAAACCTCCAACCGCGCGTTCAAGCTGGCGGTGTGCAGCCCGTCTGATATTCGGTTTGCCCCACGGATTTTAAGCCAGATCGCCGCGCAGGCACCGAATCTGCGAATTCACCTGGAAGCTGAGTTTGATGCTGAGCTGCCGCAGAAAATGCGCTATCAGGAAATTGATTTCGTGATCGATTACGTTCGCTTTGACGAGCCGGGCTTTAGCAGCACTGAGCTGTTCAGCGACGAGCTGGTGGTGATCGCGGCCAACAACCACCCGCGTCTGGATAACACCATCAGTGCGGCGGAATTTGCCGCGGAAAAACATGCCGTGCTCAAGCCCGTGCCGGGGGTGAAGTTGTTCGCCGATCGCATTTATACTCAGCCGACCCATTTCCATGAAGCCTACCAGGGCGCCAGTCTGAGCAATATGATGTACGTGGTCGGCCAGTCCGATTTGATTGCGGTAGTACCGCGCTGGTTGGCGGAATCGGCGCAGGAGGCGTTGCAGCTGAACATCTTGAGCCTGCCGTTTGAGCATGACCGGATCAGCGGTTACTTGAGCTGGCATGAATCGTCTGAAAAAGACAAAGGCCATATCTGGATGCGCGATCAACTGATGACGGTCTGCGGGGACACCACCGCCTGAACGGCCTGAACCTGCGACGTGACGGGCGCACATTGGCGCGCCCGTGATTGGGCCTGGCGCACCGGGGCCCCCTGCGACTCTGTGCGGCCCGCAACCCCCGCCCGATTTTCCCTTCGTTTCCCCCTATGACCTGGCGCTCAGCGGTAAAGGCGGCGCAACTTTTGTACCAATTGGACTGTTTTTCTGGACTGGACTGAGATCAGACCAGCATAACCGCGACATGCCGACGGTTATTGATTGCCTTTTCTGCTCTCGGCTGTAGACTGCGCATCTCTAATGAGCTTACAGGTGTAAGCTAAAGTAACAGAATGTAGTTATGGCTAAACTTGATTTTCATATCGTCAATCGAATTCGAGCCCAGATTGCCCGGTTGGGCGATCGGGTTGCATTGCGTCATCCGGTCGCCGGTCAGTGGCAGGAGATCAGCTGGCGCGAGTTTGGCGCGCAGATCCACCAGCTGGCACTGGCGCTGGCCGGGCAGGGACTGAAGGTTCAGGACAAGGTCGGGATCTTCTCCAACAACATGCCGCGCTGGACCATTGCGGATTTTGCCACCCTGTATAACCGTTGTGTCACGGTGCCGATTTACCCGACCAATACCCCGCAGCAAGCCGCTTATATCCTCAATGATGCCGATGTCCGGGTGTTGTTTGTCGGCGAGCAGGCGCAGCATGATGCCGCGCTGGCCCTGGCTGCCGACTGTCCGCAGCTCGAGCGCATTGTGGTGATGGACGACACTGTGGTACTGGCCGATCACCCGCTGGTTTGCCATTACCGTGACTTTATCGACACCTATGCCCCGCAAGCGGATGCGGCCGTGCTGGCCCAGCGCCTGGACGAAACCCGGATGGATGATCTGCTGACCCTGATCTATACCTCGGGCACCACGGGCACGCCGAAGGGCGTGATGCTGGATTATGCCAACATTGCCTCACAGATCGAAGGACACGACCAGAAGCTGGCGCTGGAAGAGGGCGATGTTTCGCTGTGCTTCCTGCCGCTCTCGCACGTGTTCGAGCGCGCCTGGACGTTTTACGTTCTCCATCGCGGCGGTGTGAACTGTTACCTGTCGGATACCAATCTGCTTAAAGACGCGCTGGCCGAGGTGAAGCCGAATGTGATGTCGGCGGTACCGCGGGTGTATGAGAAAATCTACTCGGCGGTGCATGACAAAGTGTCCCGGGCGCCGCTGCATCGCAAGGTGATGTTTACCTGGGCGGTCAATATGGGGGCGCGGATGGCGCTGGCGCGTCAGGAGTGTCGCCAGCCGTCCTGGCTGCTGCAACAAAGCTATGCCCTGGCCGACAAGCTGGTACTGAGCAAGTTGCGGGATCTGCTGGGCGGAAACATCAAGTTTATGCCGTGTGGCGGGGCCAAGTTGGATGAAAGCATCGGCCGTTTCTTCCATGCCATCGGGATCAACGTCAAGCTGGGGTACGGGATGACCGAAACCACGGCAACCGTGTCCTGCTGGGATGATCAGTGCTTTAACCCGGATTCGATCGGCATGCCGATGCCGGGCGCGGAAGTGAAGATCGGCGAGAATAACGAAATTCTGGTGCGCGGGCCGATGGTGATGCGCGGTTACTACAATATGCCGGAAGAAACCGCCAAAAACTTCACCGAAGACGGCTTCCTCAAAACCGGTGATGCCGGTCATTTCGACGAGCACGGCAACCTGTTGATCACCGACCGGATCAAAGAGCTGATGAAAACATCGGGCGGGAAATATATCGCGCCGCAGGTCATCGAAGGGGCGATTGGTAAAGATCATTTCATTGAGCAGATCGCAGTGATCGCCGATACCCGCAAGTTTGTTTCGGCCCTGATTGTCCCGTGTTTTGAGACGCTGGAAGCCCACGCCCGTGAGTTGAATATCAAGTACCAGGATCGCCTGGAGCTGATCAAGCATAATCAGATCATCGAGCTGATTGAGAAGCGGGTGGTGGAGCTGCAAAAAGATCTGGCCCGGTTCGAGCAGGTGAAGAAGTTCACCCTGCTGCCGAAGGCGTTCTCGATGGATCAGGGCGAGTTGACCCCGACCCAGAAGCTGCGCCGGAAGGTGATCCAGGATCGCTATCATCAGGAGATTGAGAAAATGTACGAAGAGAGCCATAAGCGCTCGCCACGTCCGCATTAAACCCTCGCTCCCCTCAAAAGCAGCCGGGCCCTTGCCCGGCTTTTTGGTGCGTGCCGCACCCGGGCTCTTGCCCCGCCCTGCAATCTCTCGCTTTTGCTTCCCTGCGCCGCTGTCTCACAGCGCGATTCTCTCAATATCGTTTCATTCCCAGTGTATGATCTTTGTTCAGTGCGAACCCTGCCGAAGGAATTGGTCGGAATTCATCATGTTGCAGAGGAATACTGTGAACTGGTGTAGACCGATAGACTTGATTGATAAAAAAACGTTACAGTTGTTTCGGGTTACCGGCGTTTGTTATGACTGACGCCGGCGAACATAGAGAGACGAAAATGATTTCAACTTAGGCTAAAAATAAGCCCTAACTATGTGATATCAGCCCGTATAGCTAATTGGAAAAATACGGTGGGGATGACTTTGCACGTCAGCCCGGTATTTTCTCCGGCCGCAACCTGCGGTGGTTCTACCGAACTGTGACGTGTCGGCCAGCCTTGCCCCTCCGGCTTGCCCGCGCTGAGCAGGAACGCCTTGGAAACGGACCGGAAGAATTAGCTATATGGGATGATATACGCGACCTGGAGGCAGAAAATATGGAAATGTTGTCCGGCGCCGAGATGATCGTGCGGTCCATGATCGATCAAGGCGTAAAACATATCTTCGGATACCCTGGCGGTTCAGTGCTGGATATTTACGACGCACTGCATGAGAAGAGTGATATTGAACACGTGCTTGTTCGCCATGAACAAGCGGCAGTCCACATGGCAGACGGCTACGCCCGGGCAACCGGCGATGTCGGGGTGGTCTTGGTGACTTCAGGGCCTGGGGCGACTAATGCGGTCACCGGGATTGCTACCGCGTACATGGACTCCATTCCGATGGTGGTGTTCTCCGGTCAGGTCATGAGTAACCTGATTGGGAATGATGCCTTCCAGGAGTGTGACATGGTGGGGATCTCCCGCCCGGTCGTGAAACACAGCTTCCTGGTACAGAATCCGGAAGACATTCCGGACATCGTCAAAAAAGCCTTCTATATCGCATCCAGCGGCCGTCCCGGCCCGGTGGTGATTGATATTCCGAAAGACATGCTCAACCCGGCTGAAACCTACCCGTACAAATATCCCGAGTCGATTGCGATGCGCTCGTACAACCCGACGACGCAAGGCCATAAAGGGCAGATCAAGCGCGGGCTGCGCGCCCTGCTGGCGGCCAAGAAGCCGGTGTTGTATGTCGGCGGCGGTGCGATTATGTCCGAGTGCGGCGAGCAGTTGCTGCAATTGGCCGAGCGGTTGAACCTGCCGGTGGTCAGTACCCTGATGGGGCTGGGCGCTTTCCCGGGCACCCATCACAATAGCCTGGGCATGCTGGGGATGCACGGTACCTACGAAGCCAATATGGCCATGCACAACTCGGATCTGATCTTCGGGGTCGGGGTACGCTTTGATGACCGGACCACCAATAACGTCGCCAAGTATTGTCCGGATGCCACGGTGATGCACATCGATATCGACCCGTCTTCGATTTCGAAAACGATCGCCGCGGATATTCCGATTGTCGGCTCGGCTGAAACCGTGTTGAGCAGCATGCTGAAGATGCTCGACGAGCAGGACGGCAGCAATGATGGCCAGGCCATCGACAGCTGGTGGAGCGAAATCGAATCCTGGCGTGCCCGCAAGTGCCTGAGCTATGCCACTGACAGCGAGCGGATCAAGCCGCAGCAGGTGATCGAAGTGCTGCACAAACTGACCCACGGGGATGCTTATGTGGCGTCGGATGTCGGTCAGCACCAGATGTTTGCCGCCCTGTATTATCCGTTTGATAAGCCGCGTCGCTGGATCAACTCCGGTGGCCTCGGCACCATGGGCTTCGGCCTGCCGGCAGCGATGGGGGTGAAGTTTGCCCTGCCGGATGCCGAGGTGGTGTGTGTCACTGGTGACGGCAGTATCCAGATGAATATCCAGGAACTGTCCACGGCGCTGCAATACGATATCCCGGTGAAGATCATCAACCTGAACAACCGGTTCCTGGGGATGGTGAAGCAGTGGCAGGACATGATTTATCAGGGCCGCCATTCCCATTCCTACATGGATTCGGTGCCGGACTTTGCCGCGATTGCCGAAGCTTACGGCCATGTCGGGGTGCGGATTTCCGATCCGGCCAAGCTGGAAAGTGAACTGGAAAAAGCGCTGGCGATGAAAGACAAGCTGGTGTTTATTGATATCAGTGTGGATGAGACTGAGCACGTGTACCCGATGTTGATCCGGGGGGGCTCGATGAGTGAAATGTGGTTAAGTAAAACGGAGAGAACCTAATGCGCAGAATTGTATCGGTCTTACTGGAAAACGAATCGGGCGCATTGTCACGGGTGGTTGGCCTGTTCTCTCAACGCGGCTATAACATTGAATCGCTGACAGTGGCGCCGACCGATGATCCAACGCTGTCGCGGTTGAATATCACCACCCATGTGGACGACGATGCTGCCCTGGAGCAGATCGAGAAGCAGTTGCATAAGCTGATCGATATTCTCAAGGTCAGCAATGTGACGGAAACCGATCATGTTGAGCGGGAGCTGATGCTGGTGAAAGTCAAAGCCAGCGGCTTTGCCCGGGCGGAAGTGAAACGCTCGGCGGATATCTTCCGCGGCCAGATTGTCGATGTGACCGCCCAGATCTATACCATTCAGCTGACCGGCACCAGTGACAAACTCGATGCCTTTATCGCCGCGGTGGCTGAGGCAACTGATATTATCGAAGTGGCCCGCAGCGGGGTGGTGGGGATTGCCCGCGGGGAGCGCGCGCTGAAAGCCTGATCGCAAGGCCCCCTGATTGATTGAACAGCCCGACTCAGGGAGATCTGAGTCGGGCTGTTTTGATCTCGAAATCCCGCCAGATCAGCGTCTGAATTTTGCACCGGAAAGCGCCGCCATATTCGACTAAAGTCTAATAGGTGTCGCGCGCGCTTGGCGTGCAGGAAAGGTGTGCAGTCATGGTGAATAAGTTTCTGGTCCGGCTGACAACGCTGGGGTTGTTCTTGTTGGGATTTCAGGTCAGTGCGTTGTACTTTCTGTTGGCAGTGCTGCTGCTCAACACCCACCATAAGGAAATATTCTGGTAAGTTCCCTGATGGTGGGCCCGTGAGCGGGGGGCTCAGAGGTAGGTTTTGATCATCTCCATGGCCCGCTGCGAGTGGTTGGTCAGCAGCTTCAGAGCGGTTGCTGTATCCCGGTTCAGCACCGCCTTCATCATCGCTTCGTGCTCGCCGTGATCATGGTAGCGCTCCTCAAAGCGTCGTGTGCGGCTGACCCAAATGTGGCGGTAACGCTCGATTTGCTCGTAGACCTCGCGATAGAGCGCCAGCATCACGCTGGACTGGCTGCCCTCTAACAGGGCGAGATGAAAGTCGCTGTGCCGCTGCTCCCACTCATTGAAATCAATATCCTGCGCCGCCGGGTTGAGGCGACTGAGCTTATGGAAGCTGGTCAGAATGTTCAGCTCCCAGGCTTCTCCGCCTTGGTCGATGGCTTGGGACAGCAGGGTTTGAGACAGCAACTGGCTGGCTTCGAACAGCTCTTCCAGCTCGGCGACTGAAACGGGGGCGACCCAGCAGCCTTTTTGTGGCGCAAAGATGACATACTTCTTCCACGACAGCTGGACCAGGGCTTCCCGGATCGGCGAGGCTCCGACGTCGTATCGTGCTTTCAATTCTGCCACGACAAGCTTTTGGCCGGGCGCAAGTTCGCCGAGCAAAATATCCTGCCGGATCATCTCCATGACTTTATTGGTTAACGTCGGGCTAGACACGTGTATCCTCATTGTTTTCGTTATGGTGCCCCGGGCATCTCATGCCTGGAGAGGGTACAGGGAGCAAAAAAGGCCGATAGTCTGGCACCGATATCGGGGAGGATATCAGCGATTTCCTATACCTTTGGGGAATTTTGCTACAGCTCGAGTATACAGAGGATAGATTGACAGGGCGATAGATAAAGCGGCGTTCTGTGAACGTTCGGGTACAGGTAGGAGCTGTTGCCGGGGGATAAAAAACGGGAGCCGACTGGCTCCCGTCATTATCGGTACAGCTTCACGTTTGAAATTACAGGACGTGAACAGACGCGGTGTTGGTGGTGCCTGAAGGAACCAGCGCGCCGGAGACCATCACAACGATATCGCCTTTGGTGCCCAGACCGGTTTCCAGGGCCAGCTCTTTACCGCGGGCGTAGAAGGCATCTGTGTTGTCGATTGATTCAACCACAACCGGTGTTACCCCTTTGGTCAGCGTCAGCTGAGCCGCGGTCTTCGGATTGGTAGTGACTGCCAGGATTTTTGCGGTCGGGAAGTACTTGCGTACAGAGCGGGCAGACTTACCGGCTTCAGTGGCCACAACAATCAGTGGTGCGTTCAGTTTTTCAGACGTATCAACCGCGCCTTTACAAACGGCTTCGGTGATGCGCAGGCGTGGGCTGTCCAGGCGAGAGCCCAGCTCAGCTTTCAGGGCGCCATCGGTACGGTCACAGATTTGTGCCATGATCGTCACGGCTTCGATTGGGTATTTCCCTTTCGCAGACTCACCAGACAGCATGACGGCATCAGTACCGTCCATGATGGCGTTGGCCACGTCACCGGCTTCGGCGCGGGTCGGACGTGGGTTCTTGATCATCGAGTCCAGCATCTGGGTTGCCGTGATGACAACTTTGCGGGCACGGTTACATTTCTCGATCATCATCTTCTGCGCGAAGATCACTTCTTCAACCGGGATTTCAACACCCAGATCACCACGGGCAACCATGATACCGTCAGACACTTCCAGGATTTCGTCGAAGTTATCCACGCCTTCCTGGTTCTCGATTTTCGAGATGATGTGAATGTTTTCGCCGCCATTGGCGTTCAGCAGTTCACGGATTTCTTTCACGTCATCGGCTTTACGGATGAAAGAAGCGGCCACGAAGTCAACGCCCTGCTCACAACCGAATTTCAGGTCGGCTTTGTCTTTTTCAGCCAGTGCTGGCAGCTTGACAGAAGCGCCCGGTAGGTTCACACCTTTGTTTTCGCCCAGGTCGCCGTTGTTCAGCACTTTACATTTCACTTCCGTGTCGGTGGTTTCCAGCACTTCCATTTCGATCAGGCCGTCATCAACCAGGATGGTGTTGCCTTTCGCCAGGTCTTGGGCAAAGCCTGGGTAGGTCACGGCAACGCGGTCTTGGTTACCGATCACTGTGGTGTCGGTGGTGAAGGTGAATTCCTGACCGGCTACCAGTGAGAAATCTTGACCGTTTTCCAGCTTGGTGGTGCGGATTTCCGGACCTTTGGTGTCCAGAAGAATGGCCAGTTGCTTACCGGTTTCCGCCATCACGTCACGCAGGTTTTGGATACGCTGGCCGTGCTCAGCGAAGTCGCCGTGCGAGAAGTTCAGACGCATTACGTTCATGCCGGCTTCTGCCAGCTTGGTCAGCATCTCTTTTGATTCTGTTTTCGGTCCAATCGTACATACGATCTTAGTCTTTTTCATTGAGGATTGTCTCCGGACAAACTTTTACCCAAGGGAAATTTGATTCACTGATTTATACCTGAAAATGAAAGTTCATTTATGTTGAATATCGCCTACAAACTGTGGCGGAGTTCAAAATTTTTTAACTTTCAGTCCTCAGAACGCAGTGGCAAAACAAATTTTTTACAAAAAATATAGCCTTATGAAAGCATCGGCTTGCTTTGATAAGGCTGCTCCTGTCTGGCAGGCCAACGCGGTACATCGCCCTGCTGACCGGGAGGAGACTCGCATATCATTGTGACGAGATGATGTTCTCCAGCCATAAATCAGGCTAAGAAACAAGCTCATCATCATAGCATAGCCCGGTTCTTTTATCACCTTGTGATAATGAGCAAGCTTTTTCCCCCATTTCAGTCAGCGTCGAAATTATCTACGTATTTCACAGATTTTTCTTGTTGTGTATCAATAGTTGGCTTATTTCTGGTCGGAAAACAAGGAAAGGTTACCACTTTGTTTCTGTGTGTGAATACAGTGTTTCTACAAGCTGGTTCTGCCTTGGTACGAATGACTGAAAAGTCGTGACTGTTTATTCATGTTTAAGTGCTGTTTTGCATACAAGGACGCCGGATCCTGAGACTGTCTCAGGTTTGCCACTCTGCCATGCACTGCTTATTGACTATTTTCATATCAATCTGATGCGCTGTTGTGATGAATGCTGCCGGGGAGTTGGCGGATCCTTCATCGGCATCAGTGAGCGCCATCTATGAAGAAGTCTAACCATGAGGAAGAGAAATGAAACCTGACGTTATCCTGAGGGGGATAAAACATGCGCTGGGCGTTTCATTGCTTTGTTTGACGGCAGTGGGATCCGCCTGGGCTGTAGAGCCCCCGAATACCGTGCAGTTTACCCTGGAAGGGTGCCGCAATGACGGCAACCCGACTTTGATTGCAGGGAGTAATACCTTGCCGAATACGGAGAATAATTTTACTTGCCAGGATCCATCCACTTTGGGAGGGAATGATACCCCTTATACCACCGGGAACCTGGGCAAAGGTTGGCATGAGCTGGATCTGGTACCGCACCGTTTAATTGCTAAAAATGGCAATAGTGACGATACCGTGACTTATGATGTCATCATTGCTGCGGATCATGCCCTGGCCAGCGGGATTGAGGGGTACGATCGGATCTTTGATGTGCAGCTGATTAAGGCGCCGGATACGCTCAATGTCTTTTCGGATGGCAATTGTAGCCTCGTCGTCGGAGCACAGCTGATCGATGCATCTGGTACGGTGACGGGCGGGATCCAAGAAGTCATTTATCGCCAGTTGACGATCACCCAGGGGGCAAACACCACCTGTGTGATTGACTGGGCCAACCGGCTTGCTATCGGGGCCAGCCAATTCAGCGGCTCTTCACTCCAGGCCTATATGTTTGAAGCCCCGGACTTTCAAAAAGGCAAACGCACCGTGCCGATCCCGGTCAAAGATATTGAAGCCGCGGCAGCGCGGAAAGACATGTCGGCCACCGAAGGTGGCGGTCTGGTGTGGAACGTCACCAAGCAGGCACTGCCGGCTCAGGTTGACTTAGGTAACACCTGTGATGTCAATGAGGCCAATGAAAAAGATGTGACCATCCGGGTGGGCTGGGAAGTGCGTCCGACCGAAGCCGGCACCGTGGCGGTGGTCACCAATATCTATGCTACCAACCCGGCATCGCGGGATATTCTGGTGGATGTGACGGATACGCTGACAGGCAACGGAACCCCAGCTGTGAATGATGTCGCTACCGCTGAAGATGTCCCGGTGCCGGCAGGCAGCGAAACATTGGTGCTGACCCATCTGTTTGATGCGCCGGCAGATGCCAGTGACTTGAGCGATACCGCGGTTCTGACTTTTATCGACCCGGCGACCAATGAGCCTTTTGCCGAAACGATTGAAGTCACGTTCGACCTGCCGAATAGTGACATCCAGCCTGGGTCGCAAACTGAAACGACCGCAACCATTTCGGATACTGAGCAGATCGTTGGTGACGGCCTCAGCTATGCGGTGGCCAGTATTGCCGGCGGTAGTGCCAGCGGAACCTTTAGTAACAGCTACAGCCAGGGCACTTTCCTGACTGAGTCTGATCCGGATCTGGTATGGACTTCTGAGGAACAACCATCCGGCACCTGTGCCGTTGATACCGGTTGCCCGGTCGGTTTTGTCGAGTTTACCAAAACCATTGCAGCGGCGGCAGTAACCACCACCAACGGGACGCTGTCGGATTGGGCGCTGCTGACGGCTTCTAACGGCGCCACGGCATCAAGCGGTGACGCCAATAACCCGGTCTCAATTCTGGTGACCGCTGCCGCGCTGGTGGATCTCGACGTGGAACTGACGATTCCGGCGGCGCAAGACCTGACGTGTAATGTGGAGGTGAAAGACAGCGGCAATAACGTGGTTCAGAACCTGGTGTTTGAGTTTGATGCTGTTGGTGCAACGACCCTGACCGAAACTGCTGAGGATATCGAGCCGGACAGCTATACCGCGACGGTCACCAGCTGTGGCAACTTGGTCGGCACCACGGTCAAGACGATTGATATGACCCTGCCAGCGCAGCCGAGTCTTGCCGACTGTGCTGATACCCTGACCTTCACCCTGGAAGCTCCTCAGCCTGATGATCCCGTGCTTGTCGCGGTAAATAAGGTGACGTTGCCGGCCGGATATGAAAGCGGTTGGGAAATGACCCTGCAAGGTCCGGGATTGCCTTCGGAAGGCGTTACGTTGAGCACGGACGGCGATCCGGCAACGTTTGAAGTCTTCCAGATCGATAACAGTGACTTTGAGCTGCAGGACGGTGACTACACCATTACCGAAACGCCACGCCCCGGCTGGGCGCAGACGGCCAGCAGTGGTTGTTCGTTTACGGTGGATGTAGTGGCAGATGCCGGGCAGACCAAACAGTGCGTGATCACCAACCAGAAACTCGGGACGATTGTGGTGAAAAAGCTGACCGAGCCGAAGTACGGCAGCGGTTTCAGCTTTAGTCATAACATTGGAGAGAACGGCACCAACTTATCGCTCGATCATGGCCAGACCCAGACCTTTACCGACGTCTTGCCGGGAACATATCAGGTGGCTGAAGATGATCCGAGCCCGGCCTTCCAGCTGGCGGATTTAACCTGTACCGAATCGGACGTTGAAAACTCGACCCCGAATCAGGCGACGCGAATGGTCGGCATCGAGCTGGATCCGGGGGAGACGGTGACCTGCACCTTTACCAACCGTGAGAGCGGGATGGTGAAAGTCATTAAAAAGACGAATGGGTATCAAACCAATGACATCTGGCACTTTACCCTGACCGGTCCCGGCCTCAACACCGCGGCGCAAACGCCCCAGGCTTACCTCGACTTTGACGGGGCAAAATTGATCCCGGGTGATATCTACACCCTGTGTGAAACGGAGATCCCTGTTGGCTGGCACCCGGTCTGGTTGATGGATTTCAATAAAGACGGCTATCCGGAAACCATTCTGGAAGAGTTGGAGGGTACAACGGAGGCGCCGGTTCACCCATATTATGGCATCAGTTCGGTCTACCTGCTGAATGGTGAAAGCGAGGGGAGTTACGGGAGTTACGGCGGCTATGGAAGCAGTCCCGAGCCGGAGACTTACTGTGTCAACTTTACGGTGAAACCGGGTCAGATTCTGAAGATGGTGATCGATAATATGCAGTACCTCGATCCGTATGATTCGTATGAGCCTGATGAGCCGTATCAACCCGAGGATCCGGAGCCAACAGCGTGTTATGACCAGCCGTTCAATGGCCGTTATGTGACGCATGAAATGATTGGCGGCAGAGGCTATCGGGTGGGGTATTATCCGATCGATCATTGCGACAAGCTCTCGGTCTTGCTGGATCATGACTCGAGCAAGGGCAGCGCTGATGATTTGGCGACCAAGCTGATGCATGCCACGCTCAGCCGCGATCTCGGCTACCGCACTTGTGATCAATCGGACCGGGTGATGAAGCGGGCGCAAAGAATGTTGGAGCAGGGCGGCTATTCGCACCTAGGATATCATCCGGGCAGTTGGGATAGCTATACCGCTGGCAAGCTCGCGACTAAGCTCAATCGCTATAGCCAGCACCGGTTATGTGATTAAGGGGTCCACCGTGTGTCAGGGGTCCAGCCAAGGCTGGGCCCTTTTTCTTTTCGCCGGATGTCGCCGAAGTGCTGAGAAACAGGGACGCCGCGCATCATAGCGGACTGCTGCTCGTGAGCCAGTCCGTTTCACAATACACCAGATGGGCGTTCGGCTCAGCAGCCAGGGTAACGGGCTGGCCCTGTCCTGCCCGTTGGTAGTGCACCCGGCGGCGCTGATCGTCCGGCTGCCATTGCTCGGGCCGCTGGCGGCGAAACTGATCCAGAACCTGAACAGCTGTCGCGGCCTGACCGGTTTCAAAGTAAGCCCGGGCCAGATACACCGCCTGGAGACGGGTAATGACGGGATACTGAGCCATCGCGATCACCGCGTCGTAGTCTTGCTGTGCCAGCGCAACCCGCATCCTGGAATAGCGGATATAGGCCAGGGTTGTCGCCATGTTTTGTTGGCTGGCCAGACGTTCGGCGTGCTGAAGTGTGGCGTTCGCCGCCTCGTACGCTGCCTGCTGGGTCAGGATCCAGCCGAGGAACAGATGGATGTTGGCCTGCATCTGGGGGGGCGGATTCTGCGCCAGCAGGGTGTGGAAAGCGTCGGAGGCCCGCTTCAGTTGCACCGGAACCGGGCCATGCCCGCCGCGCTCCCGCTGATCCAGGCCTTGGTCCATGGCGGCAAAGGCGCGGTAAAACTGGCTGTCCTGCAGGAGCGTTCGGGCGCCCAGGCCGGTAGCAATCTGGCTGGCCTCTTTGAAATAGCGATCGGCCTCTTTGCCCTGATGCAGCTGCATCAGGTAAAAGCCCTGATACAGCAGCGCCTGGGCCAGCTCATAGGGTTGTTGGAGCTGGCGGTAGCGCGCGATGGCATCTGACAGCGCGGCCTCCCGCTGATCCAGCGGGAACGTATAGTTCTGCGCAATGGCCAGTTGGGTCGCCGCCAGTTTCGGTTGGTCATGGAGCTGACGATAAAAGTTGAGGGCTTTGCGCAGGCGCGGCTGATTGGCGCGCAGATCCACGGTGGGGCTCTTTTCCAACCCTTCATTGGCCGGATTGCCCAGATAGAACTGTTTGTCCGCATCCTGACGCAAAGCGTGGCTGTCGCCTAGCAAAGCGATGCTCCGGACGGTGTCCTGCTGGTGCCGCTCCCAGTCCATTCGGTTCCAGGCCTGCTGGGCACTCAGTTGGTAGGCCCGGGCTTTCAGCATCGGGTTGTCCGCCAACTCTGCCGCGGCGATGGCTTCTTCGGTGAGGCTCGCCGCATTCGCTTCCCCGCTTCGGTAGCTGAGCTCGCTGAGCCAGTAGGCGTGCGCTGCGCGCAGGGCGTGATCGTGTTGCAGCCGGGTGTCCGACAAGGCGGAGAGCTGCGCGCGGGCCCGGTCCCAATCACCAAGCAGCAGGTCGACCTGGGCGAGCTGAATCCGGGCCCAGTCATCCTCGGGTTGCAGGACCAACGCGGCTTCAAAATATTTTCGTGCTTTGTATGCCCCGGCCGTCTGCAGCAGGTGGCGCCCCTGTGCCAGGGTTTGGACCTGCATGGTGGATTCATCGACCGGCGGCGAGGCGGGCGCGCGCTGTGGGTTGAGCATCAGTTGCAACTGACGGCTGATCGCCTGGGTCGCCGTCGCCAGGGACGGATAGGCAATACTGCCCTGCTGAATGGTGCCGTCGGCATAGATCAGCTGAAAATCCAGCACCTGCTGGCCATTGTGCAGCCGGACACTGCCGGATAAGGCGACCCGGTGGTGTTTTTGCTGCAACAAGGTCCGGATTTGGCCCGGTAACGCCGGCCAGCTCAGCTCATTATCGAGCAGCCACAGATTGGCCATTGCCGGCGGCGTGATTGGCTGACGGCCCTGTTGCCCCAGGCTCACGCCGAGCATGTCGGCCAGCCCTAAGGCCATCCAGTCAAGCTGGGGATCGCCGGTTTCATTGCTGAGCGGCAATACCAGCAAGGCGGATGCCTGTTCGGCGGATTCGGGTTGAGCGGCCGGATACAGGCGCCAGGCCGCCACGGCAATCACCAGACATATCAGGACACTGGCAGCCACGGTCCAGGAGGCGCGTGTGCGGCGACGGACCTTGTCGAGTGCCGTCGTGTTTGGTGGGGCTGAGTCTGCTGGCGGCGATCCTGCTGGGGTTGATGCGAATGGGGCAGCAGAGGAAGTCGTTTCGGCTTCGGTCGGCACCGGTGGCTCGGACACCGGGCAGATCCACTGATACCCCCGTTGCGGGTGCGTTTTGATGAACCGGGGGGACTGGGCACTGTCGCCCAGAGCTTTGCGCAGCTCCCGGATGCTTTGGGTCAGGGAGTTTTCCCGGTACTCACCATGTTGCCACAGCGCATCCAGTAAGGCGTCTTTGCCGATCACTTCCCCGGCATGGGCGAGCAGGTAGGCCAGCAGTTGGCTGACCTTATGACGCAGGTAAACCGTTTCCGGCTCCCCCGACGGGGGGCATTGGCTCAGTGCGCCTGAAGTGGGGTCAAAAACAAATGAAGCGAAGTGATAACGGGTCATCCGGCGTCCGTGCGTCAAGAAGAATGAGTTCATATTCTACGGTGCGATGCTCGTAATTCAATATTTTTTGCGAATTTTGATTTTAACTAAATGTATGTTTTTAAAGTGATTATTTCATTTCATCTCGATTTCACCTCGATTTTATCCCGATTTCATATTTGCCCGCCCGGTGTTGCGTATAACTGGCTCCAGAATTTCTGCATAGGACGGATGTTGGCGATGGAAATGGTTATTCAACAAGCGCTGATGACTCAGCAATACGGGATGTGGGTGGTGGGGACGGTCTTTCTGGCCGGGCTCCTCACCAGCCTGACGCCTTGTGTGTATCCCATGTTACCGATCACGGTCTCGGTGGTCGGCAGTCAGGCGAAAAGTCAGGCCCAGGCGGCGGTTTTGTCGTCGGCTTATGTGCTCGGCTTGTCTCTGGTTTACGCCTTGTTGGGGATGTTGGCGGCCAGTACCGGCCAGCTGTTCGGTGCGGTTGCCAGCCACCCGCTGACCTTAATGGGGGTCGCCCTGCTTTGCCTGTTGATGGCGGGGTGGATGCTGGGCTGGATCCGGCTGCCGCAGCTTGATTTGGGGATCCCGAGCGGATCCGCCATCCGCCATCCCCTGCTGGGCACCTTTGTTGCCGGGGCCTGCTCCGGGCTGGTGATGGCTCCCTGCACCTCGCCGGTGCTGGGGATGTTGTTGATGTATGTGGCTTCGGCCGGTGATCCGTACTGGGCGGCGCTGCTGATGTTCGTATTTGCCATCGGGATGAGTGCCTTGCTGGTACTGGCCGGTTGCCTCAGTGGCGCCCTGACGATCATGCCGCGCTCCGGCCCCTGGATGAACGGGGTGAAGTGGCTGATGGCGTCCCTGATGGCAGGTTCCGGGCTCTATTTTTTCTATTTGGCTCTATAAACAAGGAGATACGATGAAAATGATGATGTTTGCACGCAAGCCGCTGGGCCGCTGGGTGCTCTCTGCCTGCTTGCTCGGCAGTAGCTGGCAGGGGATGGCCGAGCCTCTGGCCGCCGGGCAACAGGCGCCGACATTCCAGGCCACCACCCTGGACGGGCGGACGTTTGATCTGCAGGACTATCGCGGCAACAAGCCGGTGTACCTGAAATTTTGGGCCACCTGGTGTAGTTACTGCAAAGCGGAGATGCCGCACCTGGATGCTATTGCTCAGCAATATGGCGATGCGATTGAAATCCTGACGGTCAATATCGGACTCAATGATTCAAAGGCCAACATTCAACAGTTCTATCAGCAGCACGGATACCAGTTGCCGACGGTGTTTGATCAACAAGGCGAGCTGACCCGCAAGTATCAGGTGGTGGGCACCCCCTACCATGTGTTGATC
The DNA here is from genome assembly GCF_025398175.1 of Photobacterium sp. TY1-4. NCBI lineage: Bacteria > Pseudomonadati > Pseudomonadota > Gammaproteobacteria > Vibrionales > Vibrionaceae > Photobacterium > Photobacterium sp. TY1-4. The sequence continues at coordinate 3,152,160 of NZ_CP099734.1, read as the reverse complement.
GACAAGCAGGGCAAGATTGCCTACCAGACCTTCCTGGCCACCGATCAGCTGGATGCGCTGGTAACGTCGTGGGGCCAAACGGCTGCCGAAACCGCCCATTAACCATAAGGAGTGTTGTTGATGAATACAAAACTGAATGTGCTGGCGGGAATTGCCCTGCTGACGATCGCGCCTGCGCCGCTGGCCATGGCTTCGCCGCCGGAGGTTAACGCTCAGGAAGTGGCACCGTCCGTGGCACTGTCTTCGGATGTGGCACAACTGCTGGCTGAAAAGCCGACCATTCATGGCCGATTCCTGACGCTGCCTGAGCATAAAACCGCGCACCTGGTGTTTATGGATATCTGGAACAGTTATGCCGGGCAGGGCGCCGAGCAGTTTGTCGCGGCCCTGCCGGAAGATTTCCTGGCACAGAGCCAGCAGATCTGGATCCAGCCGGAGATCAATGTCACAACCGCACAGTTGAAAGAATTTCAGGGCTATTATCCGATGGTTGCCCCGCTGGTGCTGGATCGGTCTCAGCAGTTGCTACGGCAGTTTCAGTTCTGGCAAACCCCATCTCATGTGCTGGTTGAAGAAGGAAAAGTGGTGTTTCAGGGCGACAATACGGCGCTGCTGCGTTACCTGAATCAGGACGTGCCTGAGCCGTCTGCGTCGCTCCAAGCCCAAGAACAGGCTCAGGTTCAGGTTCAGGACCAAGAACAGGCGCAGGAAGCAGCTCTTTTGGCCAACAAGACGGTTTATCATGTGCCGAAGCCCGGTGAATCCGCGCCGCCTTTTACGGTCGAGACCCTGTCGGGTGAGCGGCTTTCCCTGGCAGGGTTACTGAACCCGGCCGCGGGTGGTCAGCCGGTGAGCCTGCTGTTTATGGATGCGTTGTGTCCGATGCCGCAATTCCCGGATTGTGAGGCGAAGCTGGCGCAGTGGCGCGCGCTGGTTCAGGACTCACCACAGCGACAGTGGGTCGGGGTGATCAGCGGCTTTTATATTGATGAGTCGATTGCCCGGGCATTTGCCGAGAAGCATACGCTTGATGTGCCGGTGGTCTTTGATGTCGACAACCAGCTCTTTCAGCAATACGGGGTGCATGCCTCGCCGTATCAAATCGATATTGGCGCAGATGGCACCTTGGTCTCGCGAAGCGAGCAGATCCGATAGTCGAAGCTATCTTTGACACGACAAGCTAAGCCGGGGCGATCTTGGATTGCTCCGGCGGCTCTGATTTTGCAGCGTCTCACCTTGGCGGTCCTTGTCAGATTGCTTATGATTGCAACCTGATTGATATCAAGGAAAAGATAAGAACGAGATGCCTGCGATCCCGCTCCCTTTTGTCATCGCGCTGCTCCTGATCCTCCTGGCCGCGCAGTTGCCCCGTGAACGGGGAAAGTCGGCCCGGCTGGCCGTCGCTTTTTTGAGTTTCTGTGCCTTACTGGTCGCCTGCGTCGGGCTGCGCTGGCATTATCAGTGGCCCGCGATGGCGATGGTTCAACCCATGCTGGCGGTGTTGCTGCCCTCGCTGCTGTGGCTCTGTTTTACCCGAACCATTGGCTATGCCGCATCTGGTCGGTTGCTCAGCTGGCTGCCGGTGGGGCTGGTGCCGGTGCTGATGTTCGGTCCGGTCGGCTGGCGACAGGGGCTGGATGTGCTGATCAGCCTCAGCTATCTCGGCCATGCCGCGCTGCTGTTTCGGCTCTCCCGCCGCTCAAGCGATGATTTTTCTCAGGTGATGTTCAGTCAGTGCCATGGGGTGCCGCGGTTGTGTCTCGGGGCCGGGCTATTTTTGTTGTTTTCGGTGGTGACCGATGTTGCGATCGCTCTGGATGCCTGGCTGGGGCAGGGGCAGTCGCTCATCAGGATCCTGACGATATCGCAATGTCTGGTTGTCACCGGGCTGAGTTATGCCGTGATTACCGTCAGCCGGATCGCCGGCGGGGCTGAGCTGCCCGCGACGCAGGTCCCGGCCTTGACTCCCGACTTAACCCCGGCCCGAGCCTCAACCCCAACTACAGTCCCTGACACGCAGGCGACTGTGTCTGCTTCGATGCCTGTTACTGCACCTGTTTCTGCACCGGGTTCGGGATCCGCCGATTCATCAGATGATGTGGTTCATCAAGCAGAAGAGCAAGACGCCCGGGCCATGGAGGCCCTGACGACCCTGTTGCACGAGCAGGCTCTCTACCTGGATCCGAATCTAACCCTGACCGTGCTGGCCCGAAAAACCGGGATCCCGGCCCGGCAGCTCTCTGCTGCGGTGAACCGGCAAACCGGACTCAATGTCTCGCAGCTGATCAACCAGTACCGGATTGAAAAAGCCCGGCAATTGCTGAAAGAGACGGATTTCAGCATTACCGAGATTTACGGCATGGCCGGGTTCAACACCAAATCAAACTTTAATCGCGAATTTTCCCGACTGACGGCGATGACGCCGAGCGCCTATCGTCGCTCGGCGGACTGAATTGCCTTACAGGTGCCGGGTAAGGAAATCCGTCACATGGCGCGCAATCGCCTGATGTTCCCGTGCGCGGGTGGTGCCCGGAACGGAATCACACACTTTGCCCTCGTCGGGGGCTTCTTCCTCGACAATTGCCTTGCCGCCGGGTTTGCAGCGGCCCATAAAGGTGGAATGGGTCGCGTTGGCCAGCACCTGATAATCGGTGAGGCGCGGATCTAAATACTTGGCCAGATAGCCGGACTCCAGCGCCTGCGGCAGGTTGTGGTTATTGACCCCGGCGGCCAGGATCATCGTCGGCACCATGATGGCGGCCAGGCTCTGCGGCGTGAAACTGTTGGCAAGCCCCAGATCCAGACTGATGATGGCGGCAATCCGCGGGTCGTGCAGCCCGAGATTCCGGCTTCGTCCTTGTGCGTCGCTATCCTGCGCCAGCCCTAATTCGGTGATTAAGCCGCACCCATTACTCAGTCCGGGCTCCCGGCACTGGCGGGCCAGATGCGCACTGCTGACTTGACCGCCGGCGAGACTGACAACCGTCCAGCCGCCCTGAGAATGGCCGATGGCGCCGATGCGGTGGGGATCGATGTGGCTGCCGTACGTCGGGCTGGCGAGCAGCCCGTCAAGGGTGCGTGAGAGATCCCTCGGGCGCTGCCACCACTGGGCAGCCTGCGCCGGGTCGGTGTCGAAGGTTGTGGTGCCCGGATGATCGGGGGCGGCCACCAGATAGCCTTGCCGGGCCAAGGTGGCTGCCAGCCAGTTCAGGTTACGCCAGTGGCCCCGGTAACCGTGCGACATCAGGATCAGCGGCAGCGGTTCGGGGGCAGAGAGCCGGGCTTCTTTCAGCACCGGGACGCCGTAGAACACCGGGTTGTCGCCGAGTTTGACCGGCTGGCCGGTATCGTGCCGGGCCGGATACCAGAGGCTGACGGTCAGCGGCCGCTGCGCTTGGTCATCTTGCAGGTGGATTTGACGGAAGCCGATGTCGCTTTCCGTGGCTTCGCGTGTTTTTTGGGGGTGGGCGTGATCCGCTGCGGGCGCTTCAGTTGACGCAGCTTTAGTTGACGCCGCAGCCGGGCTGCTGAGAAGCAGGAGTGCGATCAGGGCGATCCAGAGTTGTTGCATGGTTGACCTCAGAGTTGATGAATGTGAGGCCATTATCCGAAGTGATTGATTTTAAGAGACCTGAAACAGGATTCAGGACGTCCTGAATCCTGTTGTAGTCCGCTTGGCCGCCGGAACCTGGGTCCGGTGGGTGGGTTTTCAATGAAGGCTATGCTGGGTTATGCCGTGATTGGCCCCGGTTTGCGGACCTGGGTCATCAGGTTATCGTTCCAGTCCCCCTCGACCTGGAAGTGCGCTGCGGCACCGAGCAAAATGGCCTCGATCAGGTTGTGGTTCACATAGGCATACAGACCGGGCTGGTGGAACGTATACAGCGCTGCCGCCGCGGCACCGCCAGGGATATGCCAGGTTTCGAGGTTGGTGGACGGGCGGTCGGTGAAGGAGCCGGCAGTCCAGACTAAATCCCCGTGGCCTCCAATCAGGTGAGGCCGGGTATCACGGTTGGCCTGGGAGTGAATGATCAGCACCGACTCGCCGACTTTGGCCTTCAGCGCATTTTTGCCGGTCAGGGCGCCGACTGCACCGTTGAATACCACATGGCTCGGGGTCAGGGTTTTCATCACTTCCAGCATATCGGCCATCCCATGCATCATGGTGTCGTATTGCTTATAGGTGCCGTTGCTGTGTTTCGGCAGGTAGAAGTCCTGCTCACCGACGTAATAGGCGTGATCGTAGCGAACGGGATTACCGTTCTCATCTTTCAGGCCGTCGCGCGGTAGCACCATGATGGCACCGTTCATCCCGGAGACCACATGGAACGGGATCATCGGGCCGCCCGGAGCGCAGTGATAGACGAAGGTACCGGCCTTAGTGGCGCGGAAGCGAAACACCACTTCTTCGCCGGGCATAATTTCGGTCAGCGCACCGCCGCCCATTGCACCGGTACTGGCGTGGAAATCGATGTTGTGTTGCAGCTGGTTGGTGGCCGGGTTGACCAGCGTCAGTTCAATATAGTCATCCTGGTGGCAGACAATGAGGGGACCCGGCACGCTGCCGTTGAAGGTACAGGCCCAGATTTTGGCGCCCTGATCGACTTCGATCAGCTTCTCTTCCACTTCCATCCGTACTTCGATCACTTTGGGCTTGCCGGTGGCCACCTGATCATGTTCCGGAACAAACGGCGGCTGGACCAGTTTTTGCTTCACACGCTGTAAAGACGCGATGTCGACATTCGGAATAGGCTTGAAGGCTGCCGAGGATGACGCCTGGGCCGACACGCTGCCAAATGCGGCAATGGTAGCAGCCCCGACGGCCGCGGCGGTCGCGCCTTTAAAGAAATCACGGCGGGTGGCACTTTCGAGTTGTTCCGGGCGAGTAGCGATTTGTTCAGACATAGTCACGGACTCCATTGTAAGGATCATCAAAATGCCGGCATGGGTTATAGGGTGGTACAGAATGTGGCAGCTTTGCTATTCGGTGGAATATCAGCATGCTCTTTGTCTCAAATATCCTGTACTTATGCTTGTCGGCATCAACAAAGGTAAGCAAAAGGACTACAGCAAGGAGTATGCCACTAAATGATTACTTGATAGATCGCGGCTTCTCGCCTATGTAGCAAAAAACTGCTGTCTAATTGACATGCAAAAAGTGTGTGAATTCGACACGAAAGTGTCGTTGTGACAGTGGGTTGGGGGAGTGAGAATTGGTGGTGAACAACCGCCATCAGGGAACACGAAAAAAGGCTCATGGATTTCTCCATAAGCCTTCTGGAATTTGGTGGCCCCTGACAGACTTGAACTGTCGACCAAGCGATTATGAGTCGCCTGCTCTAACCACTGAGCTAAGGGGCCAAGCGGGTGAAATTATATGGGATGCATCTGATCTTGTCTAGCGAATAAAGTGGTTGTTTTGCTTGCTTTTTCGGCAGTTAGGGACCGGTGCTGGCGGGGAAGGGGATGATGTAAGTGATTGAATTTTTTCGTGATGCGCGGGTATAAAAAAACGGGCCAGTGGCCCGTTTTTTGGTGTGGGTGTTGCTTACTCGTCCAGGAAGCTGCGCAGCACGTCGGAACGGCTTGGGTGGCGCAGTTTACGCAGGGCTTTGGCTTCAATCTGACGGATCCGTTCACGGGTGACGTCAAACTGCTTACCCACTTCTTCCAGCGTATGGTCGGTGTTCATGTCAATCCCGAAACGCATCCGCAGGACTTTCGCTTCACGCGGCGTCAGGCCAGCCAGTACTTCGTTGGTCGCCATGCGCAGGTTGGTTGCCGTGGCGGCGTCCATTGGCAGCTGAAGCGTGGTATCTTCAATGAAGTCGCCCAGATGTGAATCTTCATCATCACCGATTGGGGTTTCCATCGAGATTGGCTCTTTGGCAATCTTCAGTACCTTACGGATTTTGTCTTCTGGCATTTGCATGCGCTCGGCCAGCTCTTCCGGCAGCGGCTCACGGCCCATTTCCTGCAGCATCTGACGTGAGATGCGGTTCAGTTTGTTGATGGTCTCGATCATGTGAACCGGAATCCGGATGGTCCGGGCCTGGTCGGCAATCGAACGGGTGATCGCCTGACGGATCCACCAGGTGGCGTAGGTCGAGAACTTGTAACCACGACGGTATTCGAACTTATCAACCGCTTTCATCAGGCCGATGTTCCCTTCCTGGATCAGATCCAGGAACTGCAGGCCGCGGTTGGTGTATTTCTTGGCAATCGAAATAACCAGACGCAGGTTGGCCTCAACCATCTCTTTCTTCGCACGGCGAGCTTTGGCTTCACCAATCGACATGCGGCGGCTGATGTCTTTGATCCGCTCAACCGACAGTCCGGTTTCTTCTTCCAGAATACGGAGCTTGGTCGAGCAGCGACGCAGCTCTTCTTCGTAATTTTTCAGGCGCTCAGCATAAGGCTTGCCCGAGTTCAGCGCTTCGTCGATCCACTCACTCGAGGACTCGTTGCCGGCAAACAGGGTGACGAAGGTTTTCTTCGGCATTTTGCTGTTGTCGACACACATGCGCATGATCAGGCGCTCGTTGGTGCGCACTTTATCCATGGAGTCGCGTAGCGAGCCAACCAGTTTGTCGAACTGTTTCGGGATCAGACGGAACTGCTTGAAGACATCAGACAGCTCTTCAACCGCTTGCACGGTTTTGGCATCGTTACGGCCGTAGGTGTTGATCGCCAGGGCCATTTTTTCGTAAGTGATACGCAGCTCATCGAACTTCTCGCGCGCCACTTCCGGATCGATACCTGAATCTTCTTCTTCTTCTTCGTCGTCGCTGTCGTCTTCGAGATCTTTGTCTTCGTCTTCCAGATCGGCTTCACTGAGTTCTGAGCCAATGTGGGTCGCGGTCGGCGCTGAGGTTTCTTCTTCGTTCGGATCCACGAAGCCTGAGATAATGTCGGTCAGGCGCAGCTCGTCCGCTTCTACTTTATCGAACTGTTCAAGCAGGTGAGCGATGGCAGTCGGGTACTCGGCCACGGAGCACTGAACCTGGTTAATCCCATCTTCAATACGTTTCGCGATGTCGATTTCGCCTTCGCGCGTCAGCAGCTCAACGGTCCCCATTTCACGCATGTACATGCGAACCGGGTCCGTGGTACGGCCAATTTCGCTCTCAACACTGGAAAGCGCCTGGGCAGCGGCTTCAATCGCATCTTCGTCTGCATTATCTTCAGTCATCATCAGATCATCGGCATCAGGGGCGGTTTCCACCACCTTAATACCCATGTCATTAATCATCTGAATAATGTCTTCCACCTGATCGGAATCAACGATGTCTTCCGGTAAGTGGTCATTTACTTCGGCGTAGGTCAGATAGCCTTGTTCTTTGCCTTTTGCGACAAGTAACTTCAGCTGAGACTGCGGATTTTGCTCCATAGACGATATCCAACTTCGGGTCTGAGTGAGAGTTTAGTATGCAGAGATGCAAACCTGTTAATATAACAAACTTTCCAATTGTTGACTATAAATTAGCCGGGACGGTTGAGTATCAGTAACTGCAATTCCCGCTTTTCTTCGACTGATAAGCCGACGGTGTTCGATTTAGCCTGCAACTTTTCGATTTGTTGTTTGACGCACTGATCGATAACTTTATCCATCGCGTCTAAAAATACATCTAGAGTGTTGTCTTCGTCCTTGGCCAGCGGGAGTTCCCATGCTGCCAGGCGAGCCATCATTTGCTCGTTCTTACTGCCACGCCAGGACTCTAGTAACTGGCCTGTAGTGATATTGGGGTTGGCCCGGCATTTATCAACTATTGATATCAATAAATTTAGTCCAGGGATCTCTATCCCTTCAAATGCCGCCATCTCAAACGCCAGGCTGTCGACAAAGCCCGGGTGCTGCAACAGCAGGGCGATCACGTCCCGCATCGGGGTGCGTTTGATATTTTGTTGTTGCTGCTGAGGTCGCTGGGTTTCATCCCGCTTGAGCTCGAGCCGGATTTGATCGGGTGGCAACCCTAAATTATAGCCCAAAGTATTGAGCAGGTACTCACGAAGTGTTTCTCCGGCGACTTTTTCCAGCAGCGGCTTGGCCAGAGTCTTGAGTTTGGCCTTGCCTTCCCGGCTGCTCATATCCACCTGGGCGACCAGGGAATTGAACATAAACTCCGACAGCGACATCGCCTGCTCGATCTGTGCCTCGAAGCCTTCTTTACCGTACTGGCGGATGTAGGTGTCCGGGTCCTCGCCGTCGGGCAGGAACATGAACTTGAGCTGGCGGCCGTCGGTCAGGTACGGCAGGGCTTGCTCCATCGCCCGCCAGGCCGCATCCCGGCCGGCCCGGTCGCCGTCGTAGCAGCACACCACGGTGCCGGTCTGGCGAAACAGGGTCTGGATATGGTCGCCGGTGGTCGAGGTGCCGAGTGAGGCCACGGCGTAATCAACGCCGAACTGGGCCAGGGCCACCACGTCCATATAGCCTTCCACCACCAGCAGCTGCTCTGGCTCGCGGTAGGTCTGTAGCACCTCGTACAGCCCGTACAGCTCCCGTCCTTTATGGAAGATCGGGGTTTCCGGCGAGTTGAGGTATTTCGGGGTACCGTCGCCCAGGACCCGGCCGCCAAAACCGATCACCCGCCCGCGGCGATCATGGATTGGGAACATGACCCGGCCCCGAAAGCGGTCGTAGCGGCGACCGTTGTCGTTTTCAATCAGCATCCCGGCGGTGACCAGGGCTTTTTGCGATTCGGGATCGCGGCCGAAGCGGTTTCTGACCAGATCCCACTGGTCCGGGATAAAACCGATGTCGAACTTCTTCACCACTTCGCCGGACAGGCCGCGGCCTTTGAGGTAATCCACGGCGGTTTGTCCGTCCGGAGTGCGGAGCTGGGACTGGTAGAACTGGGCAATCTGGCCCATCATCTCGTACAGGCCGAGTTTTTCTTTGCTGCGGGTGCCGGACTGGCCGCCGCCGCTGCCTTGTTCGCGCGGGATTTCGAGCCCGAGCTGCGAGGCCAGCTCTTCAATTGCGTCGACAAATTCCAGCCGGTCGAATTCCATCACAAAGTCGAGCACATTGCCGTGGGCGCCGCATCCGAAGCAGTGATAGAACTGTTTTTCCTGGCTGACTGAAAAAGAGGGGGTTTTCTCGTTATGGAAAGGGCAGCAGGCACCAAAGTTCTTGCCCTGCTTTTTGAGCTTCACTCGGGCATCAACCACGTCCACGATGTCATGGCGTGAGATCAGATCATCGATAAAAGAACGAGGGATTCTTCCTGCCATAGAGAGTGTGTTACCTGAGAAAACGGAGTAAGAGTGTAAAAAATCTGACGCTTGAATACAAACAAGCCGCGCACTCCAATCAACTTGGAAAGCACGGCTTGCTGCAGAATTGGGTGAGTTTTAGCCGAGTTTCGCTTTCACGAGCTGGCTAACTTTCCCCATATCGGCACGACCCTGAACCTGAGGCTTCAGCACCGCCATCAGTTTGCCCATGTCCTGCATGCTGGCAGCACCGGTTTCAGCAATGGTCGCATCCAGCAGAGCAACGACTTCGTCTTCGCTCAGCGGTTGTGGCATAAACTCTTCCAGTACTTTAATTTCAGCAAGCTCGACATCAGCAAGATCCTGGCGTCCTGCAGCTTCGTATTGAGCTACAGAATCACGGCGTTGCTTGACCATCTTGGTCAGGACTGCCAGCACGTCGTCATCGGAAAGCGTGATCTTTTCGTCAACTTCACGTTGCTTGACGGCAGCCAGAGCAAGACGGATGGTACCAAGGCGAGGTTTGTCCTTCGCCTTCATCGCCGTTTTTTGTTCGTCTTTCAGACGTTCAATCAGAGTCATAACACGTTCCTTCTGTTAATCGGGACGATTAGTACAGACGAACGCGACGCGCGTTTTCGCGAGCCAATTTCTTCAGGTGACGCTTAACAGCCGCTGCTTTAGCGCGCTTACGTACAGTTGTCGGCTTTTCGAAGTGCTCACGACGACGAACTTCAGAAAGGATACCTGCTTTTTCGCAAGAGCGCTTGAAACGACGTAGTGCTACGTCAAACGGTTCGTTTTCACGTACTTTGATTACTGGCATGTAATACTCACCTCAGAGTGATTCGGTTAACGCTGACGTTCAAAAGTGTCAGCTGATTAAAAATGGTGCGAAATTCTAATCTGATCCGGGGGCATTTGTAAAGCATTCTGCAACCCCGAACTGGTTAATTTCTGTCAACGACGGTAGTATTGCTCCCCGATTACCATAAGTATAGAGGTTGTTATGCGTATACTGGGCATCGAAACCTCCTGTGACGAAACAGGCGTTGCTATTTTCGATGATGAAAAAGGCCTTTTGGCTCATGAGCTTTACAGTCAGGTTAAGCTGCATGCTGACTATGGCGGCGTGGTGCCCGAGCTGGCTTCACGGGATCATGTGAAGAAAACTATTCCGCTGATCAAACAGGCGTTGGCCGATGCCGGCCTGACCCCGGCAGACCTGGATGGCGTGGCCTATACTGCCGGCCCGGGCCTGGTGGGCGCGCTGCTGGTCGGGGCGACGATTGGTCGCAGCCTGGCATACGCATGGGATCTGCCGGCCGTGGCGGTGCACCATATGGAAGGCCACCTGCTGGCCCCGATGCTGGAAGACAATCCGCCGGAATTTCCGTTTGTCGCGCTGCTGGTCTCCGGCGGTCATACCATGATGGTGGAAGTGCGCGGGATTGGTGAATACCAGATCCTGGGTGAGTCGATCGATGATGCCGCCGGTGAAGCGTTTGATAAAACCGCCAAGCTGATGGGGCTGGATTATCCGGGTGGCCCGCTGCTGTCACGGCTGGCCGAGCAAGGTACGCCGGGGCGCTTTACCTTCCCGCGTCCGATGACTGACCGTCCGGGGCTGGATTTCAGCTTCTCCGGTCTGAAAACCTTTGCCGCCAACACCATCCGTGCCAACGGCGATGATGATCAGACCCGGGCCGATATTGCCTACGCGTTTCAGGATGCCGTGGTCGATACCCTGGCGATTAAATGTAAGCGCGCCCTGAAGCAAACCGGCTTCAAGCGCCTGGTCATTGCCGGTGGCGTGAGTGCCAACAAGCACCTGCGTGCGCAGCTGGAAGCCATGATGGCGAAGATGAACGGTGAAGTGTTCTATCCGCGGACGGAGTTTTGTACCGATAATGGCGCGATGATTGCCTATGCCGGGATGCAGCGCCTGAAAAACCAGGAAATCATGGATCTGGGCGTGAAGGCCTATCCGCGCTGGCCGATCGACACCCTCAAGCCGATCAACGGCTAATAATCCGCAGCATTTACTTTATACGGCCGCCGCAGCAGGCAGCCGGGACCAGGGCGGCGATGTTGAAGGCATCGCATGTTATGAATGGTTGCCGGGTTGCTTGCTGTTGCGGCCGAATTTATTCCAAATCTTGTGCTCTTTGCCTTCACTCAGGCGGCGGATGTTGTCGTGGTGACGGAAGAGGATCAGGCAGGCCAGCATCGACACCGGCATGGTGTACTCGGGCTTGATCAGCCAGGTAAAGAAGGGCGCCGCCAGTGCGGTGACCAGTGCGCCGAGGGAGGAATAGCCCGAGATCAGCACCGTCAGCAGCCAGGTTCCGATGAGCATCCCGCTGAGATCCCAGCCAATGGGGGCCAGGGCACCGAGTGCTGTCGCCACACCTTTCCCGCCGCGGAAATGAAAGAAGATCGGGTAAATATGCCCGAGACAGGCGGCAATCCCGATGACCCCGAGCAGGAAGGGGTTGATCCCGATAAAGTAGCTCAGCCACACCGGCAGCATCCCTTTGAGCATATCGCACAGCAGCACCAGCGCGGCCGCGCCGCGTCCGCCGAGGCGCAGGACATTGGTTGCTCCCGGATTTCCGGAGCCGTAATCGCGGGGATCCGGTAGCCTGAACAGCCGGCAAATCAGGACGGCGCTCGACACGGAGCCAAGCAGATAGGCGGCGATAATGATCAGAAGCGCGAGTGGTGTCATGCAAAATTCCAACTGCTGGTGGACACAAGGCCGCATTCCGGTACGACCCCTGACTTTACATTCCGCTTTGGCACACTGTGTGTGGTATAGTGCTTTGCACATCCGGCTCACAGGCTTGGCCGAGCAAGGAATGAAAGTCATTAATTTTGACGATTACGCCCTGATAATACGCGTTTTTGCTCAAATTAGGTATCCGACCTCTAACAAAATTAGCGATTGAACATGGATTCAGTATTTATCGAACATCTCGAAGTCATCGCCACGATTGGTGTGTATGACTGGGAGCAGACCATCAAGCAGAAACTCGTGCTGGATTTGGAAATGGCGCACGACAACCGCCCCGCCGCCGACAGCGATGATGTGGCCTATGCCTTAGACTATGCGGCTGTCAGTACGGCGGTGACCGAGCACATCCAGAACGGCCGGTTCCTGCTGGTTGAGCGGGTCGCCGAGGAAGTGGCGACGCTCATCATGACGCAATTTTCGGTGCCTTGGATCCGGGTTCGGGTCACCAAGCCGGGTGCGGTCGCCAATGCCCGCGGGGTCGGGGTGCTGATTGAACGAGGCAGTAAGTGACCACGGCCTATATCAGCCTGGGATCGAACATTGAGCGCGAATATCATATCCGGGCTGCGATCCAGGAGCTGAAGCGACTCGGCAGCGAGTGCCGGGTGTCGCCGCTGTATGAAGCGGAGCCGGTTGGCTTTCACGGACCGAACTTTTACAACTGTGTTGTTGTCTTTCAAACGCCCCTGTCGCTTTCGATGCTGCAGCAGACCCTGAAGCAGCTGGAGCTGAAATACGGGCGCGCGCCGGATGCGCGGAAGAATCAGGATCGCACGCTGGATCTCGATATTCTGTTGTTTGGCGACGAAGTACGGCCGACCGGACCGGTGTTGCCCCGCGCGGATCTGTTTAAATTTGCATTTGTGTTATTGCCCATGATGGCGCTGTCTCCGGATCTGGTGATCCCGGGCGATGGCCGGACCATTGCCCAGGTATGGCAAGGGTTTGAGCACTCGCAGGCCTTGTGGCCGGTTGAGTGTGCCGTCAGTTAAGGATAGAAAGAATAGAAGCCATGAGTCATTTTGAAGCCTTTGCGTTGGCCCTGATCCAGGGACTGACCGAATTTTTGCCGATCTCCAGCTCCGCCCACCTGATTTTGCCGTCGCAAATCTTCGGCTGGGCCGATCAGGGACTGGCGTTTGATGTTGCGGTTCACCTCGGGACCCTGGCGGCCGTCGTGTTGTATTTCCGCAAGGAAGTTACCACCCTGCTCGGCGCCTGGCTCGGTTCGATTTTCAACGGCCGCCGTTGCGGCGAAGCCAAGCTGGCATGGATGATCGTGCTGGCGACGATCCCGGCCTGTGTGTTCGGCTTTTTCATGAAAGATATTATTGAGCTTTACCTGCGCTCGGCCTGGGTGATTGCCGCGACGACGATTATTTTCGGTCTGTTGCTGTGGTGGGTCGACCGCCGGGCGACCCAGCAGGACGATGAATATCAGGCGAACTGGAAAAGCTCGCTGTTTATCGGTCTGGCGCAGGCGGCGGCGATGATCCCGGGCACCTCCCGCTCCGGCGCAACCATGACCGCAGCCCTGCACCTGGGCTTTACCCGTGAAGCAGCTGCGCGATTCTCGTTTCTGATGTCGATCCCGGTGATTGTGCTGGCCGGCAGCTACCTGGGAATGAAGCTGGTCACCAGCGGCGCACCGATTGAGTTCGGTGGTTTGGGGATTGGTCTGGCGGTTTCCTTCGTCAGTGCCTATGCCTGTATTCATGTGTTCCTCAAGCTGGTCACCCGGCTGGGGATGCTGCCGTTTGTGATTTACCGCCTGTTGCTCGGCGTCGGTCTGATTACCTTCCTGTTGAGTCAGTAGAGTGCTTATCATCGTGCCCTCGCACCGAGAAAATCGCAGACAAAAAAGCCTGACATGATGTCAGGCTTTTCTTTTGGGGCTCACTCGGCTTGCCAGTCCCTGTTAGCGCAGGCGCGCCAGGCAGGTTGTGACCGCGTCGCTGCGGCGCAGGGCCAGTTGCTCCTTGATGGCTTTACCCTGATAGCCGGCCTCGACAATCGGCTTGACGGCCACGGCCTGGGCGGCGGCAAATGCAGCTTCGAGGAGATCGGCCTGCGGATAAGGGGCGTCTTCAAAGCCGGTCCGGCCGCGGACATCGGCCCGGCAGCACAGCGCCAACTGGTGCACCCGCTCCGGTTTGCGCCAGGCATCAATCTCATCAAAGATTTTGACGAAGGTCGCCGGACGCAGTTCGTCGGCATGGTGCACTTTGGTGTGCTGCGCACAAACCATCAGGGCGATATCGCGGTACTCATTCGGCACCCGCAGGCGCTGGCATAGTTGCCGGATGGCTCCCAGTCCGCTCTGGCAATGTCGTTTGTGGCTCGGCCACTCGGCTTCGGGCGTCAGGGCCTTGCCGAGGTCGTGCACCTGGGCGGCAAAGCGGAGCGTGAGATCCGCACTGAGCCGGGCGGCTTGCGCTGCGACCATCATGGTATGGATGCCGGTGTCGATTTCCGGATGCCATTTTTCCGGTTGCGGGACACCGAACAGGGCGTCGATCTCCGGCATCACCACGCCGAGCGCGCCACACTGGCGCAGCACTTTGAGAAAGACTTCCGGGTTGGCCGACGAGAGGGATTTCTCCCACTCTTTCCACACCCGCTCCGGGGTCAGGGCGGCCAGCTCGCCGGTGACCACCATTTCCTGCATCAGGGCCAGGGTTTCCGGGGCTACGGTAAAGCCCAGATGGGCAAAACGGGCAGCAAAGCGCGCGACCCGCAGTACCCGCAGCGGATCTTCGACAAAGGCCGGGGAGACGTGGCGCAGCAGGCGGCTCTCCAGATCCTGCTGGCCGTGGTAAGGATCAACCAGCGTCCCGTCAGCGGTCTGGGCGATGGCATTGATGGTCAGATCCCGGCGCTGGAGATCCTGTTCCAGGGTAACCTCCGGGTCGAAATGGCAGATGAACCCGGTATATCCCTGGCCGGATTTGCGCTCGGTCCGGGCTAGGGCAAATTCTTGTTTGGTTTTGGGATGCAGGAACACCGGAAAGTCGCTGCCGACCTGGGTATAACCGAGATCCAGCATCTGCTCCGGCGTGGCCCCGACCACCACCCAGTCTTTATCGGTTACCGTCAGTCCCAGCAGCGCATCACGTACGGCGCCGCCCACCAGATAGGTCTGCACACTCAACTCCTTTATTACCACTTTCAGGTTCAATACGACGACAGGTGTGCCATCGATCGCTTCAATACCGGTTCAGGGTATACAATATTGACCAGCAAAGGTAATTTAATTCGAAACAGGACCAAGAGTAGACGGCATGTACAAGGATTTCTTCGGGATCGCCGAGTCCCCATTCTCAATTGTGCCCAGTGCCCGCTTTCTCTACCTCAGTGAGCGGCACCGGGAAGCCTTAACCCATATGCTGGCCAGCCTGTCGGGTGGGGGCGGGTTCGGGTTGCTGACCGGGGAGGTCGGGACCGGAAAAACCACGGTGTTGCGGGCGCTGGTAGCCCGCCTGCCGCAGGAAACCCAGGTGGCGATGGTGCTGAATCCGGCGCTGTCGGCCCAGGAGCTGCTGGCCACCATTTGTGATGAGTTGGGGGTGGACTACCCGCAGGACGCCAGTTACAAGGTGCTGACCGACTGCATTTATCGCCATCTGCTGGCCAATCACAGCGCCGGGAAGCAGACCCTGCTGTTGGTGGATGAAGCCCAGCACCTGATGCCGGATGTGCTGGAGCAGTTGCGACTGCTGACCAACCTGGAGACCGACAGCATCAAGCTGCTGAAGGTGGTACTGGTCGGGCAGCCGGAATTGCAGCAGCTGTTGCAGCAAGAGCGCCTGCGCCAGCTGGCGCAACGGATCACCTCCCGCTATCACCTGCTGCCGCTGACAGACAGTGAAGTGGAGGAATATATCCACTATCGCCTTCAGGCGGTGGAGTGTCTGCACAAGGTTTTTGAACCGGCACAGACCCGGCAGATCGCCCGGGCGACCGGCGGGATCCCGCGTCTGATCAACCTGGTCTGCGACAAAGCGATGCTGCTGGCGTGTCAGCAGGCCAGTCACCAGGCGAGCAAGGCGATTGTCAGCCAGGCCTGTGACGAGGTGCTGAGCTGGCAGTTGCCGGCGACGAACGGGGCAGCGGCCGGTGCGGAACCGGCGCGACACCGCCGGGCACTGCTCCTGAGCGGGGCGTTACTGGCCGGGGGCTTGCTTTCTGCCGGGATCGTCTATCAGGCGGTGCAACCCTCGGACTGGCTGTCGCAGCTCGGGCAGCGTTTGGCGCTGACGGATACGGCTGCGAACGACGGACAAGCCGTGGCGATGAGTACGGTGGTGGCAGTGCACCCTGCGCCGGAGCCTGAGCTAGTGGTGCAGACTTCGGTCCCGAATCTGGTGTTGCCGCCGGAACAACCAGCCATTTCCCCGCCGCCGCCGCAGCCCGATCCGGCGCAACGCTGGCAGGCGGTGATGACCCAAAGCCGCTCTGAGCGTCAGGCGATGCAAACCTTGTATCGCCTGTGGGGATATGAAACCCGTCTGAGCCAGGCCAACTGTGAAACCAGCCAGCGGGTGGCACTGAGTTGCTATCAGGGCAAGACGGCAGCGCTGGAGCAGTTGCGGATCATCAACCGGCCGGTGCTGGTGACGTTGCAGGAGCCGGGCCAGCCGCCGTATTACGCGGTGGTGTACACCCTGGCGCCGGAGCATGTCGAGTTGCTGCTCGGCGGCGAGCGGATTGCCGTGGGCTATGACTGGCTGCAACAGCGTTGGCAGCCGGGCTATACCTTGTTATGGCGGCCGCCGCTGGGTGAGGAGTCGACCATTCGTTACGGCCAGCGTGGCGAGCGGGTTCGTTGGCTGGATCAGCACCTGAGCCTTCTGCTGGGGGAAAGTCCGACCCGCAGCGATCGGTTTGACCAGGTGTTGCTGGAGCGGCTGCGCCGGTTCCAGCGGGCACAGGATCTGGCGGCTGACGGCATTGCCGGGCCGCAGACCCTGATGGTGATCGACTCAGCGTTAAACCTGCCGGGGCCAACCCTGCATCCGGAGAAAAGTTAATGTCTAATTTGTTAAAGGCGATTGCCCAGTCGGAGCAACAGCACCAGCAGCAGCCGGCACCCGCTCGGTATCGCCGGAGCTCACCCGCGGATGCGTCCCGGCGCTGGCCGTCCTGGGTCGCGCCGACGCTGCTAATGCTCACGCCGGTGGCGGCCACGCTGGCGTACAGCAGTTTACTCAGTGCGTCGGGGGAGATGAGCCCGGTGGTGGTGCCGCAGCCCCGGATGGTTCAGGGACCGGTGGCTCAGGTTCATCGTGAAGTATCGACGCCGGCACCGCATTCGACGCTTGTGTCGGCGGACGCTGTCGGCGGGGTTCGGTTTTTACCGTACCCGGAACTGCGCACCGAGCCGCTGCCTGTTGCCGGATCGGTGTCGGCTGTTGAATCGGCGGCCTCCGGGCGGGGCAGGCCGGCTCTGGCTGCCGAGCTGTCTGCCGAGCCGGCTGCGGTGATCCCGGTGAGCGGGGAGCCGCAAGCGACAGACGCTGCGGCGTGGGGGCTGGAAGGGCTGGACTATTCCGAGTTATCACCGCTGCTGGCAGCCCAGTTAAAATCGGCTATTGCCGCGACGGATGAGGCGCCGAAGTCACTGCCGTCGGTCCCGGCCCAGCGCGCTGAACCGGCATTGTCGACGATCGCCCTGGGCGAGTTGCCGGCCGCGGTCCAGAGCCGGATCCCGACGCTGAACTTTCAGACCCATATCTATTCCTCTTCGGCGAACAGTCGCTGGGTGAAAGTGAACGGTCGTGAAGCGTTTGAAGGGGATGAGATTGCGCCGGGCGTGATTCTGCGCCGGATCGAGCCGCGTCAGGTGGTGTTTGATTTTGAATCGTACCTGGTGGCGATGCCGGCCCTGTCGGAGTGGTAGGTTGGATAGCCTGAAACTAAAAATGGCAGCCAGTGGCTGCCATTTTTGATCGTGCGTTGCGGTCGGCGGGAAACCCGTCGGGCTTATGCCCAGCCGTTGTTGCGACGGCGACGGCGCGGGATCATATGCGGCAGGACCAGGCCAAACAGCAGGCCACCACCGGCAACCATGCCGCCATAGGTGAACCACTTCATCAGCAGGTCGTCTTTCTGCGTATCCAGCTTGGCACGCAGCTCGCGGATCTCGCTCTGAGAGGTCATCAGCTGCTCGTTCAGCTGGCTGTTCTGGGACTCCAGCTCGGCGATTTGCTCATTGCGCATCTTCAGGGAGTTCTGCAGACCCGCAGTTTTGGCTTCTTCCGATTCCTTGGCATGGGCCAGAGCTTCTTTCACTTCCGCCAGCTCTTTCTGCAACACCGGGAAACGGGCTTTCAGGCCGACCTGTGGCGACAGGTAGTCTGTCTTCACCCAGCCGGTCCGGCCGCGGTCATCCGTAATGCGGCTGAAGCCGGTTTCCTTGTTGTTTTCAAGGAGCGTGACTTTTGTTCCGGTATTGATACTGCCCATAATCCGGAACTGTGTACTCGGACCCCGGTGCATATAAGTGAACAGGTCGTCAGAAATGTAGCGAACCTGCTCAGCCTGCGCCTGGCCTGCCACCACGGCACAAACGAGTAATACGATGTGGATAAGATGCTTCACAATATGATCCTTGAGGAGCCTGTCTGTGTATTCAAAGAGCTCAAATACTAAAAATTTTGCGTCTCGGGTGCAAGAAAAGAGGGAGGCAATGCCTCCCTCTTTTGAAGTTGTGCCGGGTTTTAACCAAAGACTGCTTGCATCACGTAGAAGAAAATGACAGCCAGAAGTGCGCCCGCCGGCAGGGTCACGACCCAGGAAGCCACGATGTTCCGGACCACACCCAGGTTCAGGGCTGCAATACCGCGGGCAAAACCCACACCCAGTACCGCACCCACCAGAGTTTGTGTGGTGGAGATCGGCAGACCTGTACCTGAGGCCAGTACCACGGTTGAAGCGGTTGCCAGCTGCGCAGCGAAGCCACGGCTTGGCGTCAGCTCGGTGATCCCGGTGCCGACAGTCGCCATCACTTTGTGGCCCAGGGTCGCCAGACCGACCACAATCCCGAAGCCACCCAGCGGCAGGATCCACCAGGCAATCGTTGATTTCTCTGCGATCTCACCCAGGTGCTCAACGGTTGAAACCACGGCAGACAGCGGACCAATCGCATTGGCCACATCGTTGGAGCCGTGGGCAAATGCCATGGCACAAGCCGTGACCACCATCAGCACGCTGAACACACGCTCAACACCGGCATAGCCGTTGCTGTCTACGGCCTGGCCGTCATCATCAGAATACTTGCGGTTGATGTAGAGGTAGCCTAGCAGCATGATCACTGCCGAAACTGCAATTGAGGCAAGCCAGGCTTCAGTGGTCGACAGGTGCAGGCCAACGTGCTTCAGGCCTTTTTTGATCGTGACCAGGGCAATGACCATCGCGGTGATGAACATGTACACCGGGACAAAGCGCTTGGCATTCACCAACGGGTTATCGGTATCAAAGATCAGGCGCTGGGCACTGATAAAGATCGCGTAGGCAAAGAAGCCGGAAATCAGCGGTGTGATGATCCAGCTACCGACAATCCCCTGGACTGAGCCCCAGTCGACGGCTTCGGTGCCGACAGAAACGCAGGCAAAACCGATGATGGCACCGATAATGGAGTGCGTGGTCGAGACCGGCCAGCCCATATAAGAGGCCAGCAGCAGCCAGGTACCGGCGGCCAGCAGGGCGGACATCATGCCGTAAACCAGTACTTCCGGCTGATCGGCGTAGTGCGCAGTCTCGATCACCCCTTTACGGATGGTATCGGTCACTTCACCGCCGGCCAGATAGGCGCCGGCAAATTCGAAAATCATCGCAATGATGATCGCCTGTTTCACGGTTAGCGCTTTGGAGCCTACAGAGGTGCCCATGGCGTTGGCAACATCATTGGCACCAATACCAATCGCCATTAAAAAGCCGAATAAAGCCGCCACCACGATAATCATGGTGCCGTAATTAGCCAGGATTTCCATTGTAAAACCTTGTTTTTGTTACAATCTTTCGCTTATGAGCGCGATAGCATGATTTCCAGGCGTGAGCCGACACGTTGTGCCTGATCGGCGATGGCGCCAACCCACTCCAGAATTTTGTACAGGAACATGACATCAACCGGGTTGTGCTGATCTTCAATGGACATGAGCTGCTGACGCAGTTGGATTTGCATAGAATCCGTATCGTCTTCGATCACGTCCAATTGATTGATCATTTCAGCCACCAAGGTGACTTCACGACCTTTAAAACCGGTTTCCAGCAACTCATCCAGTTCGTTAATCACCCGGCTGGCTTGATTGGCCGCATCCAGACAACGCTGAACATAGGCAATAAAGTCGGGGTACATTGCGACAGGGATTTGAAGCTGACGGCCCAGAACGCGGCCGGCGATATCTTTGGACAGGTTAGCGAGTTTATCCTGCTGGGTAAGGAGGCCGAGCATGTCAGTCCGGTCGACAGGCATGAACAGACCACGTGGAAGTTTGAGGCGGATCTCACGCTTGAGGACATCGGCATCTTTTTCAAGTTGCGAGATCTGTTCGCGTAAGGTGGCTGCTTTATCCCAGTCCCCGGCGTGACACGCCTCGAAAAATGGTACAAGCAGTTCGCAACATTCAGTTACCCGGGTAACATGACGTTGCAGCGGTTTGATTGGGGATTTAGCAAAGAGCCCCATAATTGTATTTACTGGCATAGCCGATCAACCTAAAGAGCGCCTAAAAAGGCTAATTCTTGAGCGATGGTCACAGAGGCGCGCATGTTAACGTATAAGTTAGTACAGGGGAACTAATTTTGATCAAGGTTTTGTCGATATTTCCTGCTTGCCCCGGAGCAAGATTGGAAATATCCTTGGTTTGCCACTGTTTATAGGTATAACTATGGAAACCGAGATAGAACTGAAGTTTTTCGTCTCACCGGAATTTTCGAGTCAATTATTACGCAAAATTGCCGAAGCGAAAATTCTGCAACAAAGTCGTCGACAATTAGGCAATGTCTATTTCGACACACCAGACCAAATTCTTCGCCAGCACGATATCGGCCTGCGGGTCCGTCGTTATGATGATGTGTTTGTTCAGACCCTGAAAACCGCAGGACGGGTGGTTGCCGGTTTACACCAGCGCCCCGAATATAACGCGGAAATCTCAGGCCCCGCTCCCGATCTTTCGCTGCATCCGGCAGATGCCTGGCCGGAAACCGTTGATGTTGCCGCGGTCCAGCAGCAACTGACCCCACTATTCTCGACTGATTTTGAACGTCAGCAATGGCTGATTGCGATGCCTGACGGCAGCCAGATCGAACTGGCATTTGATCAGGGCGAAGTCAGTGCCAATGATCAGAGCAATCCGATTTGCGAAGTGGAGCTGGAGCTGAAATCCGGCCAGACAGACGCCTTATTTACCCTGGCCCGGGATTTGTGCAGCGACGGCGGCATGCGACTGGGGAACCTGAGCAAGGCGGCCCGTGGCTACCGCCTGGCCGCCGGTTATCTGGGTGATGCCGTCAAACCCCTCGCTTTTGTGCCGGTGCAGGACAGCGATTCGATTGAATCTTTGTTCGTGCGGACCCTGGAGCATGCCCTGGATCACTGGCATTACCATGAACAGATTTTTGCCGAGCGGCTGGAGCTGCCGGCATTGCAGGAAATTTACCAAGCCTTGTGCCTGATCCGCCAGACGCTGTCCCTGTTCGGCAGCATGATCCCGCGTCGTGCCAGCGCCCTGCTTCGCCAGGAGCTGAATTGGCTGGAAGGGGAGCTGGACTGGATTGACGAGTACCTCAGCATTGAGCGCCTGCTGGCCGATAAAGGCTATGCGCTGAAAAAACTCAATGCCCGCAAAGCGATGGTGAAACAGCTCAAAGCCCGCAAAGATGAGTTGCCGGAAGATGAGGCGGTGATGACGCTGCTGGAATCCTCCCGCTATTGCGGCCTGTTGCTGGATCTGAGTCGCTGGATCTTAAGCCGCGGTTGGCAGCCGTTCCTGGATGACAAGGCGCGTGAGCGTCTGGCCGGGAATGTCAAAGGCTTCGCCGATACGGTGCTGGCCAAATCCTGGCAGGAGCTGGAAGAGTCCTTCCCAGAGGTTCGCCAGCTCAGCCGGGCCGATTATCTGGATCAGCACCCCCGTCTGCAACGCAATCTGCTCAGCGGCATTTGTCTGGCCGGTCTGTATGAAGAAGAGCGCCGTGCCAGCTTCCGCCTGCCTTGGCTGGATCTGTTGCAGGGGATCGAGGATCTGCGCCAGTTGGAGCCGATCCGCGCCCTGCAGGCGTTGCAGGAAGACGAAGAAGATCGACGTCAGATTGCCAAATGGCTGCAACGCAAGGAAGAGTCGTTGATCCATGCCATGGATCAGAGCCGCCAGATCGGTATCGAACAGGCGCCGTACTGGCCCTGAGTGGCCGGCAGCTCCCAGCGGCTGCACATGCATGTGTCCATCCATGAACGTCCTGCCCGCGCAGGACGTTTTTTTATCCAACTGATGTATGCTCTCCCCCGGTTGGCCAAGCCGGATGTGATCTGGCTTATGTTTGACGGCATCGATATTTTTTAGCATTAAATTTCCGCTATTTGCTGCCGACCTATAGAATATCGAAACCCATGATGCATCATGGCTTTCGGGGGATATTGCTCGTGATGACGGGCACAGGCCATGATAACCGGCTGATGTGAGCACTTTGGTTGTCAGCAGCGCTGCCGGGAACGCATCGAATATAAATGGAGATTCCAAATGGCGAAGATGGTATTCAAACCATGGGAGAAAGGGCTGACCAATATTCGGCTGGTGCCGAAATTGGTGCTGTTGATGGTGTTCAGTACGGTGTTGCTGATCGGAAAGCAACTGTGGGATGCGAGTACCTTTTACCAGTCCGTCATTGAAATTCAACAAGACCGGGCGCAGGAGCAAGCGCAGGCCAGCGCGGCCTTGCTGGGCAAGCTGCATGAACAGGGCGCATCCGGCAAAACGCTGGCCGAGCAGGTGATACTTGCCCAGGTGGGCAGCTGGAATGACGGTGCTTTCCTGTACCTGGTTGAGCGGGACAGCGGCAAGGTCTTGGGTCATCCGCAGGCCAGTACCCTGCGCGATTTATCGGCAACCCTGACAGACGGCAGCGATCTGGTCGGGAAGTTAACTTCCCTGTCGGGCAGCGGCGCGCTGGTGTTGCAGCAACCGGGTCGTTTTGAGTTTGCGGTTGAGCTGCCGCACTGGAACTGGCTGGTCGTGGCCTCACAACCTGCTTCCGAAGCCGAAGCTCATTACAATGAATACCTGGTTCAGGTGGCCTGGCAGACCGGGATGATGATTATCGCCTTTGTGGTGATCCTGCTGGGTGGCTCCAGTGTGATGCTGCGCCAGACCCGCTATCTGGCGGACAGCATCCAGCTGTTGGCGGCCCGGGATCTGTCACAACCAATTGAAATGGATTGCCGGGATGAGTATGGCGATCTGGCCCGCGAACTGGAAAAAACCCGGATTCAGCTCAATGAGGTGATCCATAACCAGCGCGATGCGGCGTCGGAGTTGTCCGGACTGGCGGAAGTGCTGTCGATCAGCATGATGGAAACCAAGGAGTCGGCGCAGGAAGAGTTCAATGAGATCGACCAACTGGCATCGGCAATGAGCGAGATGAGCTCCACGGTGCAGACGGTGGCCGATCATGCCCGGGAAGCGTCCAACGCCACCGAAGGCACCTCGGCGCAGGCTTCTCAGGGTCAGCAGTTTGTCTCTCAAACCATTCAAACCATCAACCAGCTGTCGCAGGACATCAGTCAGTCGGCCAATGCCGTGAACCAGGTGGAAGAGCGCGTGGTACAGATCGGCAGCGTGATTGTCACCATTCAGGGGATCTCCGAGCAGACCAACCTGCTGGCCCTGAACGCGGCGATCGAAGCGGCGCGGGCCGGTGAGGCCGGTCGCGGGTTCGCCGTGGTGGCGGATGAAGTGCGTAACCTGGCCCAGCGGACCCAGCAGGCGACGGTTGAGATCCAGGACATGATCACCCAGCTGCAAAACAGTGCCCAGCAGGCGGTCGGCCTGATGGAGCAGTCGGTGGTCGAAGCCGCGGAAGGGGTTGATCAGGTGACCAGTGCCGGCGGGGAGCTGGATAAGATTGTTGAGCAGGTCACCCGCCTTAATGACATGAACTTCCAAATTGCCTCGGCGGCTGAGCAGCAAAGTGCGGTCGCCGATGAAATGAACCAGAACCTGACCAATGTGCGTGAGCTGGTGGAAGCGTCCGTCGTCGTGGTCTCTGAGCTGTCCGAGACCTCGGAAACTATGCAGAACCATGCCACGGATCTGGAAGCCAAGATCCAGGCATTTCGGATCTGAGCCGGTCGTCAGCCGATAGCCCTGACGGGGGCATGGAAATCGTTTTAAGCCTAACGCCCGCTCCTTTGCGGGCGTTATAGTATGGTAAACCCTTAGGACAAGTTGACCGCGTTGCCGGGAATCAGAATAAAGGAATCGCAATGACCCAGCCTGATCTACTACTTGCTGCCGCTGACAAGGCACGCCACAACATCGAGCACGCCCATCCGGATCTCTGGGCGGCTTGGCCGGCCGAGCGCCAGGCCGAGTTGCATCAGGTGCTGGGGTACAGTGATTTTGTCGCCGCGTCGATTGTCCGGGACGGCAACCTGCTGCCCTGGCTGGCGCAGCATCTTGAGGATGACGATCATGCCACGACCTACCGGGAAACGCTGGCCGAGCGGCTCGCCGCGGCAACCGATGAAAACAGCCTGATGCGCCTGTTGCGTCAGTTCCGCCGTCAGGAAATGGTCTGGATTGCCTGGCGTGATTTTACCGGCAAAGCCACGTTGACGCAGAGCCTGGCACATTTGTCCCAACTGGCTGAAGCGCTGATCATGGAAGCGTACCTCTGGCTGTATCGCCAGTGCAGCCAGGAGTGGGGCACGCCCACCGATGCTAATGGGGTGGCGCAGCCGATGCTGATCCTCGGCATGGGCAAACTGGGCGGCGGCGAGCTGAACTTCTCATCGGATATCGATCTGATTTTCACTTATCCCGAAAACGGCGAAACCCAGGGCGGGCGGCGCAGCCTGGCCAATGCACAGTTCTTTACCCGGCTCGGCCAGCGGTTGATCAAGGTGCTCGACCAGCAGACGTTTGACGGCTTTTGCTACCGGGTCGACATGCGGCTGCGCCCGTTCGGGGACAGCGGTCCGCTGGTGATGAGCTTCGCGGCGCTGGAAGATTACTATCAGGAGCAGGGGCGCGACTGGGAGCGCTACGCGATGATCAAAGCCCGGGTGATGGGGCGTGAGAGTGTCAGTCATTACCAGGCGCTGCGCCAGATGCTGCGGCCGTTTGTGTTCCGCCGCTACATTGATTTCAGTGCCATTCAGTCGCTGCGGCGGATGAAGTCGATGATCAGCAGTGAAGTCCGGCGCCGGGGCCTGAGCAACAATATCAAGCTCGGGGCCGGAGGGATCCGGGAAGTGGAATTTATCGCCCAGTCCTTCCAGCTGATCCGCGGCGGGCGCGAGCCGGGCCTGCGCCATCGGGGGCTGTTTGAGACACTGGCCACGGTCCGGGAGCTGGCGTTGCTGCCGGCGGCGCAGGTGGATGCCCTGGTGGAAGGGTACAGCTTCCTGCGCCGGGTTGAGAATCTGCTGCAGGCCATTGATGATAAGCAAACCCAGACCCTGCCGGATAAGCCGCTGGATCAGCTGCGGCTGGCCGCGGCGCTCGGTTATGAAGACTGGGCGGCCCTGCACCAGGCGATTTACAGCCAGATGGCAGCAATTCACCAGGTGTTTGAGCACATCATCGGCAGCGACGAAGATGAAGAGCAGGCTGCGATTGACGCCCGGTTCCACGAAATGTGGGCGATGGTGAAAAATGAAGAGGTGCTGCTGAGTATTTTTGATGAGCTGGCGGCACCGGACGGTGCCAGCCAGACCAGTATCCTGCTGGGAATGAAAGCCGAGCTGTCCAAGCGGACCCTCGGCCCGCGCGGGCGCGAGGTCTTGGCCAAGCTGATGCCGGAGGTGCTGGCGCGGATCACCACCCGGCCCGATGCCGTGCATGTGTTGGGACGGGTTACCAAGCTGATCGTTCGGGTGGCGACCCGAACCACCTACCTGGAGCTGCTGAGCGAGCACCCGGCGGCGCTGGATCAGCTGGTGCGGTTGTGTGCGGCCAGCCCGATGGTGGCCGAGCAGCTGACCCAGTACCCGATCCTGCTCGATGAACTGCTCGACCCGCAACATCTGTATCATCCGACGCCGCTGGATCAGTACCAGGACGAACTGCGCGAGTACCTGGCCCGGATCCCGGAAGAGGATATGGAGCAGCAGATGGAAGCGATCCGCCAGTTCAAGCAGGCTCAGTTGCTGCGGATTGCGGCGGCGGATATTGCCGGGGCATTGCCGCTGATGAAAGTAAGTGATCACTTAACCTATCTGGCCGAAGCTATTATTGCCGCCGTCGTCAACCAGGCCTGGCTGCAGATGGCAGAGAAATACGGCGAGCCGACCCACCTGCAGGATCGGGACGGTAAGGGATTCGGCGTCCTCGGCTACGGCAAGATTGGCGGTTGGGAGCTCGGCTACGGCTCGGATCTGGATTTGGTGTTCCTCCATGACTGCCCGGAGCATATCTATACCAACGGACCGAAAGAGATTGACGGTCGTCAGTTTTACCTGCGCCTGGCCCAGCGGATTGTCCACCTGTTCTCGACCCGGACGGCGTCCGGGGTGCTGTATGAAGTGGATGTCCGGCTGCGTCCGTCCGGGGCTTCCGGCTTGCTGGTCAGCACCATCGATGCCTTTTCGGCGTATCAGCAGCAGGAAGCCTGGACCTGGGAGCATCAGGCCCTGGTCCGGGCGCGCATGGTGTACGGCGATCAACCGTTGCAGCAGGCCTTTGCCAAGGTGCGCCAGGCGACGCTGATGCAACCACGCGAGGCGGCGGCCCTGCAGACTGAGGTGGTGTCGATGCGCCATAAAATGCGCGACCACCTCGGCAGCAAAAAGCCGGGCATGTTTGGTCTGAAACAGGATGTCGGCGGCATTACCGACATCGAATTCATCGCGCAGTACCTGGTGTTGTGCCATGCCGGCGGTGAGCGGGCACTGACTCGCTGGTCGGACAATATCCGGATTTTTGAAACCATGGCCGACTGTGACATCCTCAGTCCGGCGCAGGCGGCGGCTTTGAAGCAGGCCTATTGTCACCTGCGTGATGAGATCCACCGTCTCAATCTGCTGGGGCTGCCGGCCTATGTGCCGGAGGAGCAGTTCCGGGTCGAGCGTGATACGGTGGCGCAGATTTGGCAGCAGTGCTTTCCGTCAGATGCAGACGGTTAGGGCTTGTGGTAGTATTTTTCCGTTTTTTCTATCCCGGAGATAATAATGAAACTGACACTTCCTGATTATGATCAAGCAGGTGTGCTGGTGGTGGGTGATGTGATGCTGGACCGCTACTGGTACGGCCCGACCGGGCGTATTTCGCCGGAAGCACCGGTGCCTGTGGTGAAGGTCGATCAGATCGAAGAGCGTCCGGGCGGCGCGGCCAACGTCGCGATGAATATCGCAGCCCTGGGCGGTCACGCCCGTCTGGTCGGTCTGACCGGCATTGATGAAGCGGCCAAGGCGTTGACCGAAAAGTTATCATCTCTGGACGTGCGCTGTGATTTCGTGTCGCTGCCGGATTACCCGACGATCACCAAGCTGCGGGTCATGAGCCGCGGCCAGCAGTTGATCCGTCTGGATTTTGAAGAAGGTTTTCACGATGTGAATGCCGACCTGATCCTGCCGCGCCTGCAGCAGTCCCTGCCGAATGTCAAAGCGGTGATCCTGTCGGATTACGCCAAAGGTGCACTGGAACACGTTCAGGCGATGATCCAGCTGTCCCGCCAGGCTGGTGTGCCGGTGATGGTGGATCCGAAAGGGACCGAGTTCGAGCGCTATCGCGGCGCGACTTTGCTGACGCCGAACCTGTCGGAGTTCGAAGCGGTGGTCGGCAAAGTGAACGGCGATGATGACCTGGTTGAAAAAGGCCTGGGGCTGATCGAGCAGTTTGACTTTGAAGCCCTGCTGGTCACCCGCAGTGAGCACGGGATGACCCTGTTGCAGAAAGGTCAGGCGCCGTTGCACATGCCGACTCAGGCGAAGGAAGTTTACGATGTGACCGGTGCCGGTGATACTGTGATTTCGGTGCTGGCGGCGTCGCTGGCGGCCGGTAAATCGCTGTCGGATGCCTGTAAGCTGGCCAATGCCGCCGCTGGTGTCGTGGTCGGTAAACTGGGGACGTCGACGCTGTCGACCATCGAGCTGACCGATGCGATTCACGGCAGTCAGGACAGCGGCTTCGGCGTGATCAGCGAAGCGCAGCTCAAGCAGGCGGTGAAAGCCGCGCGTGCCCGGGGCGAGAAAGTGGTGATGACCAATGGTTGTTTCGACATTCTGCATGCCGGTCACGTGGCTTACCTCAATGAAGCGGCCAAGCTGGGCGATCGCCTGATTGTGGCGGTGAACTCTGACAGCTCGGTGCAGAAGCTGAAAGGTCCGGGACGTCCGGTGAATCCGGAAGATCGCCGGATGGCCGTGCTGGCCGGGCTGGGGGCTGTTGATTGGGTCGTACCGTTCAGCGAGGAAACCCCGCAGCGCCTGATCAGTGAAATTCTGCCGAGCCTGTTGGTGAAAGGCGGGGATTACAAGCCGGAAGCAATTGCCGGGGGTCAGGAAGTGATTGCTGCCGGTGGCGAAGTCAAAGTCCTGAACTTTGAAGACGGCTGCTCGACGACGGAGATCATCGAAGCGATCCGCGGCGGACGCGGCTAATCGCCCCCGTTGGTTCCCGTTCCGCGACCTGAGGTTGCGGGCAACAAAAAAGCGCCATCACTGATGGCGCTTTTTTTATTCGGCTGCTGCTCCCGGCTGCTTCTCCCGATGTCAACCGGGAGGCCGGAAGATTGGATTATTTCCCTTCGGTCAGACCGGCATTGACGTCGAGGATATCCTGCTCGCTCAGGGTCCCGACCGCTTGCTTCAGCTGAAGCTGGCTGATGATGTAGTCGTAGCGGGCATTGGCCAGCTGACGGTTGGCATCATACAGACGGCGGGTCGCATCCAGCACATCTACAATGGTCCGGGTTCCGACATCGAAACCGGCTTCGGTGGCTTCCAGCGCAGAGCGGGCAGAGACCACTGACTGCTGGTAAGCACGCAGGGCACCGATCGAAGCATTGATGTTGTTGTAGAAGGCGCGGACGTCCTTCACCACGCTGCGGTAGGAGCCTTCCAGGCCTTCGCTGGCCGAGACGTAGGCAAATTGCGCCTGTTTCACTTCAGAGGTCACGCGGCCACCGGTATACAGCGGCAGCTTCAGGTTGATCCCGGCGCTCAGGGTGCCG
The DNA here is from genome assembly GCF_025398175.1 of Photobacterium sp. TY1-4. Taxonomy (NCBI): domain Bacteria; kingdom Pseudomonadati; phylum Pseudomonadota; class Gammaproteobacteria; order Vibrionales; family Vibrionaceae; genus Photobacterium; species Photobacterium sp. TY1-4. Next base: position 3,122,753 of record NZ_CP099734.1, on the reverse strand, counting down.
TCATCCGAGTGATTGAATTCGTTGTAGTCGTAACCGGCGTCAAACGACAGGGTTGGCAGATGACCGGTTTCGGCCAGCGAAATCCGATCGCGGGCCACATCCTGGGTAATACGCGCCGTCAGCAGGCTTAGGTTCTCGGTTTCCGCATCTTTGATCAGCTGATCGACCCGTGCTTTCGGGCCGCTGGCCGAAAAGCGGTTGGTGTCGAGAATGCTCAGGTCCGTGTGGGCCTGGCCGGTAATTTCACGCAGCCCTTCGTAGCTGTTGGTCAGGCTGTTCTCTGCCAGAATCTCATCGGCCAGCACGCTGTCGTACTGGGCCTGGGCATCATGCACGTCTGTGATGGCAGACAGACCGACTTCGAAGCGTTGCTTGGTCTGCTCCAGTTGGCGACCGACCGCGGCTTTTTCTGCCCGGACAAACTCCAGGTTGTCCATCGCACGCAGTACGTCGAAATAAGCATTGGCCACCCGAAGGATCAGGGTTTGTTGGGAGACCGCATACGAGGCATCGCTCTGACGGGCCTGCTTCTCGCTGATGTCCAGGTTGACCCAGCTAGCGCGGTTATAAAGGGATTGGCTCAGGGTCAGACCGCCGTTGAAGCCTTCATCATCACCGTCCATGCGGGCCACGGTATAGCCGGCACCGAGGTTGATTTGTGGGAGCAGCTGACTGCGGGATGAATTAATCGCTTCAAACGCTGCATCTCTATCGGCAGCAGCACGGAGCAGCTGAGGGTCATTCTGTTTGGCTTGTTGGTAGATCTCGGCGAGATCATCCGCCAGAGCAGCTTGGCTCAAGCCGCCAAGCGCGACGCTAATAATAAGCGGAAGCAATTTTTTCATTGATGCCTTTCCTGATCCTGACAAAAACAGTGCAAAGATAGTCAGTCTACACCCAGGAACCTTGCCTGAAACTGATCATCGCTCATATTTTACTTGAATTTAACCTGATGTATTTTCTCATAGGTGATTGTAATCTATCCAACTCTAAATTTGGACTTAAAAAAAATCATAATATTTGTCATAAATGTTGAATTAAACCATTGCTGCCGGCGGCTATGAATGAAAAGATATAAGGCAAAGGGAGATAACCGCATGAGTCATAAGCAATCTACAGGCCAGGACGGCTTCAGCAAGGCGGATGTCGAGGTGTTGTCCACCGAGACGGCGTACCAGGGATTTTTCCGGATGGTGAAATATCGCCTGCGCCACAAATTGTTCGCCGGGGGCTGGAGTGCGCCGCTGGAGCGGGAGCTGTTTGAGCGCGGCCAGGCCGCGGCGCTGCTGCCCTATGATCCGAAGACCGACACCGTGGTACTGCTTGAGCAGTTCCGGGTGGGTGCCCTGGCCGCGGATTGTGCCCCGTGGCAGCTGGAAATTGTCGCCGGGATCATCGAGCCGGGCGAGAGTGCCGAAGACGTGGTCTGCCGGGAAGCGGTCGAAGAAGCCGGGGTCACGGTCAGCGGGCTGAAAAAAATTACCCGCTACCTGTCCAGTTCCGGCGGTTGCTCGGAAACGCTGGACATCTTTGTCGGCCGGGTCGACAGCAGCAAGGCCGCCGGGATCCATGGTCTGGCTCATGAGGGAGAAGATATCCGGGTCCGTGTAGTCTCCCGTCAGCAAGCCTTCCAGTGGGTAGAATCTGGTAAAATTGAAAATGCCGCCTCAATCATTGCGCTACAATGGTTGCAACTAAACTATTTAGACTTGCAGGCAAAAACTCAGTAACCAGTCCACAGGCTTAAGGACTCCGATTGAATAAACGATACACCGTGGATCTCGCTGGTATCATGCGACTGTATGAAACCAACTATGCGAAGCTGCTCCCATTACTGCCTAAAAGTGATCAGGTAGGAGACGTGTGCGTCTACCAGGTTTGTGACTTGGAGTACCAACTGACGATCACCGAATCAACCCGTTATACCACGCTGGTTGAGCTGTGGCAGCGCTCGGACGGGGAGCTGCCGTTGTATCTGATCCCCCGGCTGACGGTCCGGTTATACCATGATGCCAGAGTCGCAGAAGTGTGTACCGCCCAGCAGATTTCCCGGCTGAAGCCGCGGTATGATTACCCCAATTTGCGAATGCATCAACAAGATGAAAAGCATCAGGTTAATCGCTTTTTGGGAGACTGGCTGGCCTATTGCCTCCGGCATGGGATCAGCAAGCAATCGGTTTGTTAACAGTATTAAATAAACAAGGTTTTTGACGTTTTGCAGACGTATTCTCTGCCGCAGACGAACCCCGACAGCGTGGTTCTCCTCCAAATTACCGATACCCATTTATTTGCCGATGCGGCAGGTAGTCTGCTGGGTGTTGCAACCCGGGACAGTTTCCACGCGGTGCTGGATGCTGTGGACGCGGCTGCCCGGCCGTTTGATGCAGTCGTGGCCACGGGTGATATCTCGCAAGATCACTCCCAGCAGTCCTATCAGCGCTTTTGTGACGGGATTGCCCGCTGGCCCCAGCCGTGTTTCTGGCTGCCGGGGAACCATGACTATCAGCCGAGTATGACCGCCGTACTGCCGTCGCCGCAGATCAAGCCGTGTCAGCAGGTGCTGGCCGGAGCCCACTGGCAGGTGATCCTGCTCGACAGCCAGGTTCAGGGCGTGCCGCACGGCGAACTCAGCCCGGCCCAGCTCAGCATGCTGGATCAGGCGCTGGCCGCCCATCCGGAGCGCCATGCGCTGGTGCTGCTGCACCATCATCCGCTGGAAGCCGGCAGCGCCTGGTTAGATCAGCACAAACTGCACAATGCCGAGGCATTCTGGCAGGTGGTGGACAAGTACCCGCAGGTCAAGGCCATTTTGTGCGGCCATATTCACCAGGAGCTGGACCGTTTGTGCCGCGGGGTGCGGGTGCTGGCGACACCGTCGACCTGTATTCAGTTTCTGCCTGATTCACACGACTTTGCGCTGGATCCGAAAAATCCGGGCTGGCGCTATCTGGAGCTGACCAACCAGGGCGAGGTGATCACCCAGGTGTCCCGGATCGCGGGCGATCAGTTTCAGCCGCAGTTTGATGCCGGAGGCTACTGATGAAACCGTCCCTGCTCCTGTATTTGCACGGCTTTAACAGCTCGCCGCAGTCGCTCAAAGCGCAGCAGATGGCCCACTACTGCCGCCTGCACCGGCCGGATATTCGGGTCGAGATCCCGCAACTGCCGTGTTATCCGGCAGCGGCGGCTGAGTTGATCGACCAGCTGGTCGCGTCTGCTTTGCCGAACTACCGGATTGGCCTGGTGGGCAGCTCGCTTGGCGGCTATCTCTCGACCTGGCTTAGCCAGCGTTATGACTTGCCGGCGGTGCTGGTGAACCCGGCGGTGAAACCGTATGAGTTGCTGGTCGATTATCTGGGCGAGCAGGAAAACCCGTATACCGGCGAACGCTATGTGCTGCAACCGCAGCATATGGATGAACTCCGGCAGTTGGATGTGGCGGATCTGGCCACGCCCGCGAATTTTTGGCTGTTGCAGCAGGAAGGCGACGAAGTACTGGATTACCGCCAGGCGGTGGCCAAATATGCCGCTTGCAAACAGACCGTGGAGCCGGGTGGCGACCACAGTTTCGTCGGATTCGATCGTTTTCCCTCAGACATCATTGCGTTCCTCGGGTTATAACCTGACCTGACCGGTGCTGAGAGCGGCCCGGCGGGTGGAGCGCGACTCACAATTGTGGCCCTTATCTATACCCTCAGCTTGACAACCGGGCTGGGGTTACTGAGTATTGTGGCAAAAATTTTCTCGTAAATTTCCGTAAACTATGACAGATCAGAGCTATAACGCTGGCGCCATTGAAGTTCTCAATGGCCTCGAGCCCGTACGGCGTCGTCCCGGGATGTACACGGATACGGCGCGGCCGAACCACCTTGGTCAGGAAGTCATCGATAACAGTGTCGATGAAGCGCTGGCCGGCCATGCCCGCAAAGTCGAAGTGATCCTCCATGCCGACCAGTCCCTTGAGGTGATTGATGACGGCCGGGGGATGCCGGTGGACATCCACCCGGAAGAAGGGGTGTCCGGTGTTGAATTGATCCTGTGTAAGCTGCATGCCGGGGGTAAATTCTCCGGGAAGAACTACCAGTTCTCCGGCGGTCTGCACGGGGTCGGGATCTCAGTGGTCAATGCTCTGTCGAACCGGGTGGAAGTCACCGTCAAGCGCGATGGTCAGATCTACCAGATTGCTTTTGAGCACGGGGACAAGGTCTCTGAGCTCGAAGTGATCGGCACCTGTGGCCGCCGGGCCAAAGGAACCCGGGTCCATTTCTGGCCGGATGCCAAATACTTCGACAGCCCGAAATTCTCCGTCTCCCGCCTGAAAAGCGTGCTCAAGGCCAAAGCCGTGCTGTGTCCGGGGCTGGAGATCGTCTTCACCGACAAGGTCAATGATGAAATCCTGAGTTGGTGCTATGAAGACGGCCTGAAAGACTACCTGGCCGAAGGCGTCAAGGGCTACACCCTGCTGCCGGAAGAGCCGTTTACCGGCGCGTTCAGCGGCCAGACCGAAGCGGCCGACTGGGCCTTGCTGTGGCTGCCGGAAGGCGGCGAGCTGCTGACGGAAAGTTACGTCAACCTGATCCCGACTGCGCAGGGCGGGACCCATGTCAACGGCCTGCGTCAGGGCCTGCTCGATGCCATGCGCGAGTTTTGTGAATTCCGCAACATGCTGCCGCGCGGGGTCAAGCTGACCGCCGATGATATCTGGGATCGCTGTGCCTATGTGCTGTCGGTGAAAATGCAGGATCCGCAGTTTGCCGGTCAGACCAAAGAGCGCCTGTCGTCCCGTCAGTGCGCCGCTTTTGTCTCCGGGGTGGTGAAAGATGCCTTCAGTCTGTGGCTCAACGAGCGCCCGCAGCTGGCCGAGCAACTGGCCGAAGTGTGTATTGCCAACGCCCAGCGCCGGATGCGTGCCAGCAAGAAGGTGGTGCGCAAGAAAATCGCCTCCGGTCCGGCGCTGCCGGGTAAACTGGCGGACTGCTCGCAGCAGGATCTCAGCCGGACCGAGCTGTTCCTGGTCGAGGGGGACTCGGCGGGCGGCTCTGCCAAGCAGGCCCGGGATCGCGACTTCCAGGCCATCATGCCGCTGCGCGGTAAAATTCTGAATACCTGGGAAGTCTCGGCTGATCAGGTGCTGGCTTCGCAGGAAGTGCATGATATTTCCGTGGCACTGGGGATCGACCCGGACAGCGACGACCTGAGCGGTCTGCGCTACGGCAAAATCTGTGTGCTGGCGGATGCGGACTCCGATGGACTGCATATCGCGACCCTGCTGTGCGCGCTGTTTATGAAGCACTTCCAGGCGCTGGTGCGTGCCGGCCACGTGTTTATTGCCATGCCGCCGCTGTACCGGATCGATCAGGGCAAAGAGGTTTACTACGCGCTGGATGAAGCCGAGAAAGAAGGCGTGCTGGAGCGCTTGAGCGGCAAGCGCGGCAAGATCAACGTACAGCGCTTTAAAGGTCTGGGTGAGATGAACCCGTTGCAGCTGCGCGAAACCACCATGGATCCCAATACCCGACGTCTGGTTCAGCTGACGATTGATGACGATCAGCAGACTGCGGAGATGATGGACATGCTGCTGGGCAAGAAGCGGGCGGAAGATCGCCGCCACTGGCTGCAGTCGAAAGGAGACATGGCCGAAGTGTGAGGGGATGGCCCCGGTTTCGGGGGCCATTCCGCAACGGCTGCCATTGCGCCTGCAGACCCAAGATATACGCCGTCGGTACCCGGTACCGGCGGCGACCAAGAATGATTGAACGGAATACCCCACGATGACTGATGTCTCAATGGATGGCGTGGAACAGCTTCCGCTGCGGAAGTTCACCGAAGACGCCTACCTCAATTACTCCATGTACGTGATCATGGATCGTGCCCTGCCGTTTATCGGTGACGGCCTCAAGCCGGTGCAGCGGCGGATCATCTACGCGATGTCCGAGCTGGGGCTGTCGGCGACGGCCAAGTATAAGAAATCGGCCCGGACCGTCGGTGACGTGCTCGGTAAATATCACCCGCACGGTGATTCTGCCTGTTACGAAGCCATGGTGCTGATGGCGCAGCCATTTTCCTATCGTTACCCGCTGGTGGACGGCCAGGGCAACTGGGGGGCGCCGGATGACCCGAAGTCTTTCGCGGCGATGCGTTATACCGAATCGCGCCTGTCCCGTTTCTCGGAAGTGCTGCTGAGCGAGCTGGGTCAGGGCACCGCGGACTGGGTACCGAACTTTGACGGCACCATGAAAGAGCCGAAAATGCTGCCGGCCCGCCTGCCGCATATCCTGCTCAACGGGGTCACCGGGATCGCCGTGGGGATGGCGACCGATATCCCGCCGCACAACGCCCGTGAAGTCACCGAGGCGGTGGTGCATCTGATTGACCACCCCAAGGCGGAGCTGGATGAGCTGATGAGCTTCGTTCAGGGCCCGGATTACCCGACTGAAGCGGAAATCATCACCCCGAAAAGCGAGCTGAAAAAAGTGTATCGCAGTGGCCGCGGCAGTATCAAAATGCGCGCGGTCTGGCACAAGGACAACGGCGACATCGTGGTGACGGCCCTGCCGCACCAGGTCTCCGGCGCTAAGCTGCTGGAGCAGATCGCCAACCAGATGCGAGCCAAGAAGCTGCCGATGGTCGAAGATCTGCGCGACGAGTCGGACCATGAGAACCCGACCCGGATCGTGATCGTCCCGCGCTCTAATCGCGTCGATTGCGAGCAGCTGATGAACCACCTGTTTGCCTCGACCGATCTGGAAAAGAGCTACCGGGTGAACCTGAATATGCTGGGGCTCGATGGCCGTCCGCAGGTGAAAGGGCTGATGGATATTCTCGGCGAGTGGCTGATCTTCCGTCGTGAAACAGTGCGCCGCCGCTTGCAGTACCGTCTGGATAAAGTCAATGCCCGCCTGCATATCCTGGAAGGTTTGCTGGCCGCTTACCTCAACATTGATGAGGTGATTGAGATTATCCGGACCGAGGACGACCCGAAGGCCGAGCTGATGGCCCGGTTCGGCCTCACGGAGATCCAGGCCGATGCGATCCTGGAAATCAAGCTGCGCCAGTTGGCGAAGCTGGAAGAGATCAAGATCCGCGGCGAGCAGGACGAGCTGTCGCAAGAGCGTGACAAGCTGGAGAAACTGTTGGGCTCCGAGCGTCGCCTCAATACGCTGCTCAAAAAAGAGCTGTTGGCGGATGCCGAGAAGTACGGTGATGATCGCCGCTCACCACTGATCGAGCGGGAAGAAGCTAAGGCGCTGACCGAGCGTGATCTGGTGCCGAGTGAGCCGATCACTGTAGTGTTGTCGGAAAAAGGCTGGATCCGTCATGCCAAAGGGCATGATGTGGACCCGACCACGCTGAGCTACAAGTCCGGGGACGGCTACCAGGCCCATGCCCGTGGCAAGAGCAACCAACCGGCGATTTTCCTGGCGACCGACGGTCGCAGCTACGCGCTGGAGTCGCATACTTTGCCTTCGGCCCGAAGCCAGGGCGAACCGATCACCGGCCGACTTAACCTGTCGCCGGGCACCAGCATGCGTCAGGTACTGATGGCCGAAGAGAGCCAGCTATGGCTGATGGGCTCGGATGCCGGCTATGGCTTTATCTGTAAGACCGCTGAAATGGTGTCGAAGAACAAGAGCGGGAAAGCCCTGCTGACGGTGCCGGAAAGTGCCGAGGTGATGCCGCCGCAGCCGATTGGGGATCTCGAGCAGGATGAGATCCTGGCGATCACCAATGAAGGCCGGATGCTGCTGTTCCCGATCAAAGAGCTGCCGCAGCTCGGTAAGGGCAAGGGCAATAAGATCATCAATATTCCGGCGGCCCGCTCCAAGGCCCGTGAGGAGTATTTGTCGCAATTGGCGGTGTTGCCGGCCAATGCGACCATTACGCTGTATGCCGGTAAGCGCAAGCTGGGACTGAAAGCGTCCGATCTGGACAACTTCCGCGGTGAGCGCGGTCGTCGCGGAACTATGCTGCCCCGCGGTCTGCAGCGGGTGACCCGGATGGAAATCGAGCTGCCGGGCGGCAGTGACGAGGCCTAAACCCGCAGCACGATGATGTGCAAAGCCCTCTTCGGAGGGCTTTTTTGTGCCCGAAAGCCAAGCGCGCGTAAATTATCCACGAAAGAGGTGTAATTTCCTGCTCTCTGAGTATACTAGCGAACGCTTGTACGCTGAGGAGAGTTACATGATTTTTGTCTTGCGAATGATTGCGGTTGCTGTGTTTGCCGTAGTGATGTTTGTTTTTGGCTGTGGCTATTGCCTGCTCAGCCCACGGAACCCGAAGCACGTGCACACCTTCGGTCGTCTGTTCAGCAAGATGTCCCGGGTGTTTGGGATCAAGCTGGAAATCCGCTACGCTGACGGGGCCGATCAGGTCGGGCCGAGCGTCTATGTGGCGAACCATCAGAACAATTTCGATTTGTTCACGGTCTCCGGTGCGGTGATGCCGCGTACGGTGACGGTGGGTAAGAAAAGCCTGGCCTGGACGCCGCTGTTTGGGCAGCTGTACTGGCTGAGCGGTAACATCCTGATTGACCGTGCCAACCGCAGCAAAGCGGCCGGGACCATCGGTCAGGTGGTTGAGAAAATTAAACAGCGCAACGTGTCGGTGTGGATGTTCCCGGAAGGGACTCGTTCGCGCGGCCGTGGTCTGCTGCCGTTTAAAACCGGGGCGTTCCACGCGGCGATTGGCGCCGGTGTGCCGGTGGTGCCGATTGTCTGCAGTTCGACAGAGCACGTGAAGATGAACCGCTGGGATAACGGGGTGGTGATTGTGGAAGTGATGCCGCCGGTCTCCACACAAGGCTACACTAAAGAAGACGTCCGCCATCTGTCGAATACCTGCCATGAGATGATGGCCGCCAAGCTGGAAGCCCTCAATGCCGAAGCGGTTCAGCGTGCAGCCAACAAGTAACCGCTAAGCTTATGATTGGCAACAGCGAAAATCACAAAAGGACATGCGGGGCGTGTCCTTTTTGTTTGTGAATTGATCCAGAGAGAATATGGCACAAGAGCAGGTAGTATTAGTCGACCCGCAGGGGCGGGTGTTGGGAGCCCGGGAAAAAATGCAGGCTCACCGGGAGGGTGCGTTGCACCTGGCATTTTCGGTGTTGCTGTATCGTGAGACGCCACAAGGGCGGGCGTATCTGATGCAGCAGCGCGCGCTGGGCAAATATCACAGCGGGGGGCTGTGGACCAATACCTGTTGTTCCCACCCGCGCCGGGAAGAAACCCTGGCTCAGGCCGGGATCCGCCGCTTGTCGGAAGAGATGGGGATCACCACAGTGGCGCAGCTGGAAGACATCGCCCGTTTTGTCTACCGTGCCGAGTTGGACAACCAGCTGATTGAGCATGAGCTGGACCATGTGCTGGTGGCGTGTGTTTCTTCGCTGGCAGTGGTCCCGAACCCGGATGAGGTGATGGCGCATCGCTGGTGGCCGGAACAAGAACTGGTGCAGGCGGTGGCAGAGACGCCGGAGCAGTTCACGGCCTGGTTCCCGCAGGTACTGGCCTATGTGCAGGCACACTGACCGTCCGTCGAAATGAACCAAAAAAAAAGCTGTCCGAAGACAGCTTTTTTTATCACGTTTTACCGCGTTATTCACAACCGGGCGATCGCTTATTTACGGACCGCAATCGCTTCGATTTCAATTTTGACGTCTTTCGGCAGACGTGCGACTTCCACACAAGAGCGGGCCGGATACGGCGCGTTGTGCTCGTCAAAGAAGTTTCCGTACACCTCGTTTACGATACCGAAGTCGTTCAGATCTTTGACAAAGACCGTCATCTTCACGATGTCGGCTACTTTCAGGCCCGATGATTCAACCACGGCCTTCACGTTTTCCAGAGACTGACGCGCTTGCTCGGCGATATCCTCGGCAACTTCGCCGGTGGCCGGGTTGACCGGGATCTGGCCGGAAGTCAGGATCATATTGCCCAGATCAACGCCCTGAACGTAAGGGCCGATCGCTGCCGGTGCCTGATCGGTGTGTAGTACTTGAGTCATTGGTTGTCCTTACTCAGTCAGTTACAACGAATTTGAGAGGGCTTTAGTGTGCAGCTCAAACCGGTTGAGGTCAAAGTATTTTCCTGTGACCGCCGCAGGATTTTTTATGCTAGTTTGGGATACCCAGCCGGGCCTTGACCACTTGCTCACATTGCTCGATCCGGGTGATGTCTTTCGGCGCAACCATCACGGTATCGTTGCCGCCGACCGTGCCGAGAATTTCAGCATGGGGCTGGATATCGATGAGCCGGGCCACGAGCTGGGCACTGCCGGGATGGGTTTTGACCACTACCACCAGCTGGTTGTGGGTAATGAATTCGATTTGCGAGGCGATGGAAGAGCCGACCTGGACCGGTTCGCTTTCGACCGTCAGGCAGTAGACCTTCTTGCCGTAGGCGTTCGGGATTTTGGCGACGCCCAGGCGCGAGAGTAGCCGTGAAACCGTCGACTGGCTGACATCGTCATAGCCCAGGTCGATCAGCCGCTGGCGGATGTCATCCTGGGTGGTAAAGCTTTGTTGCTGAAGCAGGCGCTTACAGGCCGCAGCGATATTTTCATCGGGGGGAAATGCATTCATCGCGCCGTGCGAATGGGCTCCAATCACGGGCAACTCCTCTCTCATTCATTTCAGGAACAGGGATCGTCTCAGGTATGTTCAGGTTGCATGACTTTGCATAAGCATCATATCAATAATGAAAACAGGGTTTCTTGACCCCTGTCACCAAAATAATATTCCGTAATGAGCATTACTGATCGGCATTATATTCCGAACCGCCGAATAAATACCGACGCTTGAACGGCGGCGAAGCTGGTGTCCCCGAAGGCTTGGCAGCCAGCTGGGTGTCGTCCTCGGGTTGCGGCCGGAGTCCGGACAGGGCTTCGGCATTGCTGGCCGGTACGCTGTGCTGGCCCGGGGGCAGATAGGCCGGGGCGACCGGGATCCGGCTGCCGGTTTGCGGGGTTGCCAGCGGCTCGTGGTGTACCGGGGCCGGGGAGCGTAGTGCCGCAGCACTGTCGGATACGGCGGGGGTTAAGCCGTCGATGCGGCTCTGTTCTGTTTGGGGCTGCTTCGTTTGGGCCAGCTCTGTTGGGGTCACTCCCGGTCGGTTGAGCCGGCGCACGTACGGAGACACCTGGATCGCCGCCAGTTCCGAAGTGGCAGCGGTGGTGGCGATACCGAGCGCATCAAGCCAGTCAAAGATCAGGGTCGCCGGGACAAACTGACTATAGCGCCGGGCGGGGCGCAGGTTGCGCAGATCCTCGGGATTGTTGACGATCGCGACGGTGATCCCGACGATATCCCCGTACTGGTTGAACACCGGGCCGCCGCTCATGCCTGACATGACCGGGGCGTCGCTGAGGGAATACAGGCAGTCGGTGTTGGTATCAATCACGTCCTGAAGATATTTCCCCTTGCCCTTGATGGTGTTGCCGAGCAGTGAATGGCCGTGGTGCGAAACGGGTTGATCCGGGTAGATCAGTCCCCAGGTCGGAATAAAATCGGCGCGGCGGCGGATCAGTGACAGATCACAGAAGGGATGGTGGATCACCTCGAAATCCCACGACAGCCTGGCGACATGCTTGGCGGTGATCATGTACTGGTCATTGACGGGGACCGCGGAGCCGAATCCGCCCAGCAGCAGCGGGATGCCGACCACAACCATTTGGTTGGCTTGGTGGGGGTTGGCCGGGCTGACCGGCCCGTTACTCGTGACGCAGCTGGCCAGCATGCAGACGCTCAGGCACAGCCCGGTGCGTGAGGGGCGGTGAAATCGCTTCAGGTGTACCAACAACGTCATGCCGTGTTCCTCTGAATCTCAGGGGCCCGTTGTGTCCGGCCGGGGGAACAGGCGCATCCGCGCCGCTTATTTTGGAGTTATCAGGTACAAAGGTAGCGGGAGAGGCCGCGGGATTTCGCGTTAGAAATGAGAATGAAAAAACCGACTCACAGGTGAGCCGGTTTTCTTAGCTTGTTGACAAGGTTGCCGGGACAATCGGGCCGGTTAGTTACACTCGGTCACGATCTCGCGGGAGAAGACTTTTTCGCAGTATTTACACTTGAGCTGGACATCTTCTTTCTTGGTCCGCACGGTGAAGCTGCTGTCGACCGGCTCACCGTGGGTGATGCAGTTGGTGTTCGGGCACTTAAACACGCCGTGGATCTGCTCCGGCAGTGCCAGGGTCAGCTTTTTCACCACTTCGTAGTTTTCGATCTGGTTCACTGTGGCCTTCGGCGCATACAGCGCCAGCTGGTTGGCCTGCTCTTCGCTGAGGAAGGTGTTTTCAATCTTGATCAGATCTTTGGCGCCGAGGGCAGAAGACGGCAGGTTCAGACCGACGGTGACGCGTTGATTGGTGCTGTCCATTTTGAACAGCTTGAGCACCTTGATGCCTACGTTGGCCGGAATATGGTCGATCACAGAACCGTTTTTGATCGCTTCAACCTGCAGTTGGGTTTCTTTGGTCATGATGTTCATCTCCTGCTTAAATGGCTTCGTTCAGTACCAGGGCCAGTAGGGCTTGGCGGGCATACACGCCGTTTTCGGCTTGCTGGAAATAGTAGGCATACGGGGTCTTGTCGACATCCACGGTGATTTCATCGACCCGTGGCAGCGGGTGCAGCACTTTCAGGTTGTCGCGGGCTTCCTGAAGCATGTCGGCGGTCAGGATATAGGCCGCTTTCATGTGGGCGTATTCAGACTCGTCAAACCGCTCTTTCTGGACCCGGGTCATGTACAGCACATCGAGCTGCGGGATCACTTCTTCCATGCTGCTGTGCAGGCTGTAGCTGATCCCGGCTTCGTCCAGCTCTTCGCAGATGTAGTCCGGCATTGCCAGTACTTCCGGGGCGATGAAGAAGAAGTTGATGTTGTTGAACTTCGACAGTGCCTGGGTCAGGGAGTGGACCGTGCGGCCGTACTTGAGGTCGCCGACAAAGGCAACGTTGAGGTTATCCAGACGGCCCTGAGTTTCGTAGATGCTGAACAGGTCCAGCAGGGTTTGGGTCGGGTGCTGGTTGGCGCCGTCACCGCCGTTAATCACCGGTACGCCGTTGGAAAACTCGGATGCCAGGCGGGCGGCCCCTTCCTGCGGGTGGCGCATGACAAAGGCGTCAACGTAGGAGGAGATGACCTGAACCGAGTCGGCCAGGGTTTCGCCCTTTTTCGCCAGCGAGGTGTTGCCGCCGTTATCAAAGCCGATCACGGAGCCGCCGAGGCGCTGGATGGCCGTTTCGAAAGACAGGCGGGTGCGGGTCGACGGCTCGAAAAAGCAGCTGGCGACGACTTTGTTTTTCAGCAGCTCTGGATTTGGCGTTGCTTTCAGTTGCCCTGCGGTTTCCACAATAAGTTCAAGTTCACTTCGGCTGAGTTCCGGAATGGAGATGATGTGTTTTTGAAACAACGTATTCGCCATGGCTGCTATTCCCTATGATTAATTACTGAACACGATTCTGCACTGATGCTGGCTGCAGACAAAAAAAAGCCCCCTAAAATCAGGAGGCTCTTTTTTCAAAATGGTAAAAACAGAAAAACGGGACCAGCGCCGAGATTCGGCGGATTCGCGTCAGGTTGTACTGCGAAACGTGGTTCATTTTTCCGTGCCCTTTTGACAAATTGCGGAGGATTATACGCCCATTTTTTGTGAGCGCAAGCGTTTGCCAAAACTATTCACCGGGCGGAAATTTATGCATTTGGGCAAGAGAGAAAAGCGCATAACAAATGGCAACAACGGCTTGATATTCAGTGGTTTAACGTGGTTTTGTTCTTTGGGGGCGTGAAGAAAAATGCACCCGCCGGATCGGGGGACGGCGGGTGCATGGACGGTGGCGGGGCGCTTAGTTGCCTAGGGTTGCCACCATGACTGCTTTGATGGTGTGCATGCGGTTTTCGGCCTCATCGAAGACGATGGAATGCTCAGACTCAAACACCTCTTCGGTGACCTCCAGGCCGGCCATACCGTACTTCTCTGCAATTTCCTTCCCGACGGTGGTTTCGTCGTTGTGGAACGCCGGCAGGCAGTGCATGAATTTCACATGCGGGTTGCCGGTGGCTTTGATGACATCCATATTCACCTGATACGGCGTCATCAGTTTCACCCGCTCCTCCCAGGCTTCTTTGGATTCACCCATGGAGACCCAGACGTCGGTGTAGAGGAAGTCACAGCCTTGCACGCCTTCCTGCACATCTTCAGTCAGGGTGATTTTGGCGCCGGTCTGCGCGGCAATCTCGCGGCACTGCGCGACCAGAGCGTCTTCCGGCCAGAAGGCTTTCGGAGCCACCAGACGGATATCCATCCCCATTTTCGCGGCGCCGACCATCAGGGAGTTCCCCATGTTGTTACGGGCATCGCCCAGGTAGGCGAAGGTGATTTCGTGCAGTTGCTTGCCGCGGCCGTGCTCTTGCATGGTCAGGAAATCGGCCAGAATCTGGGTCGGGTGGAATTCGTCCGTCAGGCCGTTCCATACCGGCACGCCGGCATACTGGCCCAGCTCTTCGACGATGGCCTGGCCAAAGCCGCGGTATTCGATGCCGTCATACATGCGGCCCAAGACGCGGGCGGTGTCTTTCATCGATTCTTTGTGGCCGATTTGTGAACCGGATGGGCCAAGGTAAGAAACCTGGGCACCCTGGTCGAAGGCGGCAACTTCAAATGCGCAGCGGGTACGGGTGGAGGTTTTTTCAAAGATCAGCGCAATGTTCTTGCCGGTCAGGCGTGGCTGCTCATACCCGTTGTACTTGGCTTTTTTCAGCTCGGCCGACAGCTCGAGCAGATGTTGAATTTCGCGTGGTGTGAAGTCGAGTAGTTTCAGGAAGTTACGGTTGCGAAGATTAAAAGCCATGGTGTATTCCTCTCAATAATCGGTATCTCTCTGTCCCGGCCATGGCGATCCGTCTCAAGCCTGGCCGGTGCGTCTGTGTCATGTGTAACGTATTTGGGTGAATTTGTGAATAACTATTCTGTTATTCTGAAATAATATTTGTTCCGGCTTCACCTTTCAGGATATTCAGGCCGTCTTCCAGCGAGCCGATGCCGACCAGCTTGCCGCCCTGGCGAATAAATTCGCAGGAAGCCTCGATTTTCGGTCCCATGGAGCCGGCGTCGAACTGGTATTGCGCCAGTTCAGTCGGGGTGGTGCTGCGCAGTGCTTTCTGGGTTGGCTGGCCCCAGTCGAGGTAGACGGCATCGGCGTCGGTCAGGATCAGCAGGGCATCGGCCCCGAGCTGCTTGGCCAGGAAAGCTGCCGACATGTCTTTGTCGATCACCGCTTCCACCCCGACCAGCTTGCCGTTTTCTTCTTTGACCGGGATCCCGCCGCCACCGGTGCAGATCACCAGATGGTTTTGGTTAATCAGCGTGGTAATGGCCTCATCTTCGATGATGCCGGTTGGCAGCGGGCTCGGCACCACACGGCGGAAGTAAGGGCCATCCGGTTTCACGGTCCAGTGGTATTTTTCTGCCAATGTCCGGGCTTCGGCTTCGTCATAGACCGGACCGATCGGCTTGGTCGGATTGGCAAACGCCGGATCGTTCGGATCGACGCTCATCTGGGTCAGCATGCAGGAGATTTGCTGATCCGGCAGCAGGTTCTTCAGCTCTTGCATCAGCATATAGCCGATCATCCCCTGGGTTTCGGAGCCCAGTACATCCAGCGGATAAGGATTCACCTGCTTGTATTCCAGTCCTTGCAGGGCCAGCAGGCCGACTTGCGGACCATTGCCGTGAACCAGTACGACATTGTATTCGGTGGCGATATCGGCAATCGCTTTGGCGGCGGTCGCAATATTCTGCCGTTGGATATCAGCTTCCAGTGGCTCGCCGCGGCGGAGCAGGGCATTCCCACCGAGGGCGACAACGACGGTTTGTTTGGTCATGGGATCGTCTCTCTTCATCGTTTGGTCAGGGCCGGCAGACGTGGTGCCGGCCATCTTTTTTCGGGTTGACTGCTTTTGGGTTGACTACGTGTCAGGTTGGCGCCTGTCACGTTCCAATCCTCATGTGTTTCAAAACTGCAGCGCTTAAATACCGTCACGCTCGATTGGGCAACTCATGCAGCGTGCGCCGCCGCGGCCGCGGCCCAGTTCATCCCCCGGGATTGGCAGGACAGTTATCCCGGCCTTGTCGTATTTCTCGTTGGTGTAGACGTTCCGCTCGTAGCCAATGACCACGCCCGGTTTGACGGTCAGCACGTTGTTGGCATCGTTCCACTGCTCGCGTTCGGCTTCGTAGCTGTCGCCGCCGGTGGTGATCAGATTCAACTGACCGACGCCCAGAGCTTTTTCAATCGCATGGACGAAGTAGCCTTCCTCTTTGACGTTCACGGTGCCGCTCGCATCACCGGTCAGGCTCCAGCATTTGAGGTCTTTGCGCACCACTTCCGGGTAGACCGAGAAGGTGTCTTCCCGCATATGGGTCATCACGGTATCTAAGTGCATGCAGGAGCGGTGCTTCGGCAGCTCCATGGCGATGACTTGCTTGGCCTGGCCGTGTTTGAACAGGCTGGACGCCAGTTGCTCGACGCCTTGCGGGGTGGTGCGCTCAGACATCCCAATCAGGACAGCACCCTTACCGATCACCAGTACGTCGCCGCCTTCGATGGTGGATTTGTCGTAGCTCTTTTCTTCATCGCCGAAGTATTTGATGAAGTCTTGTCCGGCGAAGGTCGGGTGCCAGCGGTAAATCGCCCGCAGGTGGTTGGTTTCGCGCTGGCGGGCTGGTTTCGCCATCGGGTTAATGGAGACACCGCCATACACCCAGCAGGAAGTGTCGCGGGTAAACAAATGATTTGGCAGGGGCTTGATAATGAAGTCATGTGCATCGTACATGCTTTGCATCATCGAAGAGGACTGAATTGGAAGCTCTGCATAGCTCAGGCCGCCCAGCAGAATGGAAGCCAGCTCCTGATGCGGCAGATCGGCCAGGAAGCAGCGGACGTCATTGGCAAAACGCGGGCCCAGGCGAAGGTCGGAAACCTGTGTGCTCAGCAGCCAGTCTTTGGCTTCCGGGACGGCCAGGGTGTCAGCCAGCAGATTGCTCAGCAGGAAAACTTCGACGCCTTGATCGCGCAGGGTTTGGGCAAAGGCATCATGCTCTTCACCGGCACGTTCCACAGCCAGGACATCATCAAATAATAATTCATGACAGTTCGATGGGGTTAAATGCGTGAGGGCTCGTTCCGGACGGTGAACAAGAACGCGACGTAATTGACCAATTTCAGAACCTACGTAGAATTTACTCATGATCGTTTCTCTCTATTATTTTTCCAGGGTGACTGGTTTATTTGTAGGAGTTTTATTTCACGGTTTTTATTATTGTTCCGCTTTGTTTCTGTTATTCATTCTACGCTTTCAAACCTTGGGGTCTTAGAGGTGGGTCACAATTTGATTATTGTTTAAAGTGGCTGGAAATAGATTTTATTAACATTATCTATGCAGGTGTTATTGAGTTTCAATGACCGGGTATTTATGGGCGATTTGGCGATATTTAAATGCGGGGTTGAGTTTATGTTGTTGTTTTTGATTGGTTTTTATGGTCTACCTGATTGCGGGTGGAAGTTTATTCACTCTATTGCCACAAGCGAAAGTGATGAGCAGGATGAACTTATGCACTTTTTTTAGCTAGCTATATCAACCCCGGCTGAATATTTCTTTTTGATAACAAATATTTTTCCTTTTAATTTTTAACGAGCTGTTTTTGTAGTTTTTATACATGAATTAAATCGTGATGCTACTTCCGGGGATATATGGGTTTATTATTTAGCAATGAGTTTTTTATTTATTTCTGGGCTAATTTTTGGGGCGTATATTTTGGGGTTGGACTATGATTTTGGTGAGAGGGTTTTTGTCTTTATATTTGAGGTGTGATTTTTGAGTTGAATCTGACGAGATATTTCAGACCGGGGAAAGGATATAAAAAAACCGCCCGCAGGCGGTTTTAAGCTATCAATGTTCAATATTCGGGGTTAGAGCATCGCCCCGACACTGAGCATCGCCATGATCAGGACCGTGAGGATCCCCAGCAGCGGCGCCACCCATTTGACCCACCGGACATAAGGCACCCGGGCGATGGCCAGCCCCCCCATGACGACTGCGGAGGTCGGGGTCATCAGGTTAACGATGCCGGAGGCAGACTGATACGCCGTGACCACCAGCTCCCGCCCGACGCCGGCGAAATCAGCCAGGGGTGCCATGATCGGCATGGTCAGGACTGCGAGGCCGGATGAAGACGGTACCAGGAAGGACAGCAGGATCTCCAGCCAGTACATCACATTGATGAAGATCACCGAGGAGAGGCCGGTGACGGCATGCTCGGCCGAGTTCAGGATGGTGTCGGTGATCATCCCCCGGTCCATAATCACCACGATACCGCGGGCAATCCCGATGATCAGGGCAACGCCCAGCAGGTCGCGGGCCCCATCAATAAAGCTCGAAGTAAACTCTTCCTCACTCATGCGGGCAATCAGGCCGATGATGATGGTGGAAGCGAGGAACATGCCGGAGATCTCCGCCATCCACCAGCCAGCCACGGCGACCCCGTAGATCATGATGCCAAAGGACGCGGCAAAGATGGTCAGGATCACTTTGCGGGTCGGGGTGAACTCAAGCATTTCTTCGCTTTGGTTGCCGAGGAAATGGGCCCGGTTTTCTTCGAACTTGTCGTAGACGATGGATTTGCTTTGATCGGCGCGGACCATTTTGGCGTAGCGCATCACGTACCAGACGCAGATCAGCCAGCCGATGGCGAGGATGGCGACGCGTAGCAGAATGCCATCGGTGAACGGGATCCCGGCCGCGTTGGCCGCGATCACCGTGGCAAACGGGTTGATGGTGGAGCCCAGGGTGCCGATCCCGGCGCCCAGCAGGACCGTGGCTGCGGCGACCAGCGGGTCAAACCGGGCAGCCATCATGACCGGAACCAGCAGGGTATAGAAGGGCAGGGATTCTTCCGCCATGCCGTAGATCGTCCCGCCGGCGGCAAACAAGGCCATCAGGATCGGGATCATCAGCTCTTCCCGGCCTCTGAGGCGGGCGGTGACGCGCTCGATCCCGGCATCAATGGCGCCGGTTTTGGTTACCAGGCCCAAAAATCCACCTATCACCAGGATAAACAGGGAGACATCGATGGCGGCGGCTTCGTAACTGTTGTGGTCGTAGAAGCCGTCAATCGGGGCGAGCAGGACATCGACCACCCCTTGCGGGTTACTGTCGACCGGTTGGTAGGTTCCGGTGACCGGCACTTGCTTGCCCAGCTCTTCGTTCATCACCCGCTCGTATTGCCCGGCCGGGACAATCCAGGTCATCAGGGCCACCAGGGCAATCAGGGCGAACAGAATGGTGTAGGCGGAGGGGAACTTGAAGTTGGCAAAGAAGCCGCCTTTTTCTTCTTTGTGTACGGTTTGCGTCGTCATTGTCATCTCCTTACCGAGTGTGCCGCGGCACACCTCTGGTCATGTTGTGCGCCGGCCCGTTGACCGGCATGACAGTGCTCTCTGGATGCCAAAGCGGGTTTGGCCCAGTACAGATTGGGGTGCGGTTTGCCTGTGCCCGGTGCGGGTCAGGCAAGGGATCCGGTGGCTGGTTCAGCGATTGAGGGCTGAGCGCAAGCCGAAACGGACGTGTGCGGTTGAAGTCGCCTCTACGCTGACGGGAGCCGTTCGCTGCACCGCGGTGTTGCCAAGGGGGCGCCCTGGCAACACCGTGGGCTGGTCGGCGTCAGTACGCAGCGGAGGCGGCGCGGTAAGGATCGCCTTCGGCGACCGGGGCCAGAATGGAATTTTCTCATGATCGTATCTCTCTATTGTTTCACTGCTCACCGCTGAACGGCGAGTCTGCTTTTTTTGTTATCTGCGATGATTTTAAGCCGACTGATCCGGTTTAACTTTGGAGGGCTTCACACTTTTTTGCCGGACGAATGTGGCGGCAGAACCACCGATTGCGACGGTGAGGGTATTTTGAGGACGGTTGTGCGTGATTATGCTGTTGGGGAATGCCTGGCGAGGTTGGTTTTATGCAATCGGCCCTGTCGTTGCATGCTACCGGGTCAGGCCATGCGTCCCGAGCGGCGGCGCACCGGGATCTGGCTATGCTGTTTTGATGGGTAAAGATGGGGATCACGCCGGACGGGAAAGTGGTCGCCGGGAATATTATGCAGTTTGGCGTCCGGAAGCCGGAGGCGGAAAATCCGGTCTTTGTTTGATACATATCAAATTTGCCTGTCAGCATGGTAATTGGCGGCAATCCGTGCCATATTTGCGGAAAATTTTATGCCTAGCTGGAGTGAACCCATGACTTATGCTGAATTGATTGAAGAGCAGAAGGAAGAAACCCGCGAGATTATTGCGGCCCTGCTGGAAGATGGCAGTGATCCGGATGCCCTGTATTCTATTGAGCACCATTTTTCAGCCGATACGTTTGAAGAGCTGGAAGCCGCAGCGGTTGAAGCGTTCAAAATGGGCTTTGAAGTGATGGAAGCCGAAGAGCTGGAGCTGGCCCCGGAAGACGGTGGCGGCAAAGTGGTTTGTTTTGATGCTGTGATGGAATCTGCCCTGAATGCGGAGCTGATCGATGAGCAGGCGGCAAAGCTGATCCAACTGGCTGAAAAATACGAGATTGATTACGACGGCTGGGGGACTTACTTCGAGTCGGGCGAAGAAGATGAAGACGCGGAAGACGACGACGCGTAAGCTTCCGGGCGATTATCTCTGAATGTCAAAAAGCTGGCCCGGGCCAGCTTTTTTTGATCGCACCGCTCAGCGCTGGCGGCCTAGAACGTTTTCAGCATCCGCACTTCACAGGCGTCATGGCCGGTGTTGCCCAGCGCTTGCGGGATCCGGACAAAGCCAAGGGATTCATAAAGTGCGATGGCTTCGCTCAGATTGGCGGTGGTTTCCAGATAACAGCCGCGGTAGCCTTGCGCCCGGGCAAAACGCAGGGCCTGGACCGCCAGCTTGCGGGCCAGCCCCCGGCCGCGTAGTTCGGGCAGGAAGTACATTTTTTGCAACTCACACAGCGTCGCTTCCCCGGCCAGCGGGGCAATGCCGCCGCCGCCGAGGATCCGGTGCTGATGCTCAATCACCCAGTAAGCACAGCCGTCGCCCTGATAAACGGCGCTCATCTGATCCAAAGTCGGATCGGCAACCCCATATCCCTTGTCGGCGGTCAGGCCGTATTCTGCTGAGACCCGGCGAATGACCGCCGCCACAGCGGCATTGTCCAGCGCAGTGATGGGGCGGATCTGATAGCCGGCCTGTTTCGCCGCCGCCTGAATTGATTTGCTGTAACGCGACAGGCTCCGGCCCAGCAGCGCCACTTCATCGGTATCCATTTGTGCCAGCCATGCATCCACCTCGCGGTTGAGCACGCCGTGCAGTTGCTCAAGCTGCTGCGCGCCCTGCGGCGTCAACTGGTAGATCTGGCTGCGCCCGTCTTGCGGGTTAGGCCGGGTTTCGGCCCATTGCTGGTTGAGCAGGACTGCCAGATTGCGACTGGCGTTCGATTTATCCACTTGCAGCCGGGTGGCCATCTCGTTGACCGTGGCGGGTTGGTCGGCCAGCTCGATCAGGGTGTGGGCCTGGACCGGCGTTAAGGCCATATTGCCGCACTGGCCGTCCAGCATTCCCAACTGACGGACCAGCTGGCGGGAGAGTTGTCTCAGGGTGTTTGCGTCCATTCAGTACCTCATGGGCTTATTTGGTTGTGATTCGCAACTTAGTTTAGTTGTGTGTCGCAATTAGATCAAGCGGCGCAGGAAGCTTCCGGTGATCTGCGTACGCAAGTGGCTCTTATCCCTGTATTTTTCAATATCACTATGAGCATTGTTGCGCTTGTTGTGTGATAATTTCTGCTGGTTTGATTGGGGCTGGTTGGGCGGTACCCAGTCTTTTTTGTTCACAGTAGAGATCATAAGAATGGAAAATCAGGTTAGGTTTCACGGCCAGGGCAAGGAGTTCTTCGGCATCTGGATCGTCAATGTATTACTGTCGGTGGTTACGCTCGGGATTTATTCAGCCTGGGCCACGGTCCGCACGAATAAATATTTTTACGGCAACACCGAGTTGGCTGGCGATCGGTTTGATTATCACGCCACCCCAAAACAGATTTTGATCGGGCGGATCATTGCGATGATCTGTGTCCTGATCTGGGTGGTCGCCAGCCAGTTCTTCCCGCCGGTTGCGATGGTGCTGATGTTGGTGGGGGTTGCTCTGATGCCCTGGCTGCTGCGCAACAATGCGCGATTTGATGCCCGCATGACCAGCTACCGTAATGTGCGCTTCGATTTCGCCGGGACGCTGAAGGCCGCGTATGGCGTGTTCCTGGGCTGGCCGATCCTCTGCTACCTGCTGGTGGGCGGGGCACTATTTCTTTCCTTCTCGGTGGTGGTAAACAGCCCGGTGGCTGGCGGAGTACTGTTCCTGCTGACTTTCGTGTTGGCCTTTGTGATTTACGCCTGGGTGGCGTCACAGATTGCAGCCTACTACCTGAACGGTTACCGCTACGGCAACCGGGAGTTCCGTGCTGAGGTTGAACTCAAGGCGTATATCAAGACCTACTTGCTGGCCGGATTGCTGTGGGTCGGGATGACTGCGGTGCTGTTGCTGCTCACTTCGCTGGCCTTTGGGATCAATGCCCTGGCGACGTTCCAGGATCCGGCAGCGCTGGATGGCGGGATGTCGCAGTGGCAGGTGATGATTTTTGTCATCTACGGCCTGATGGCGCTGGCTGCAATGATCGTCAATGGCTTTATCCGGGCGCGGATCCGCAATTACCTGTTCGGCCAGGTGAGTATTGAGGGAGAGCCTGTGTATCAGTTGGCGTCGCGGATGACCGTGGCCGGGCTGGTTGGCCTGATCCTGAGTAATGTGCTGTTGTTGATCGTCACGCTGGGTCTGGCCCGGCCTTGGGTCAAAGTGAGAACCGCGCGTTACCTGGCCGGGGTAACTTATGTCATCGGCGATCTGGCGCTGTTGCAGGCCGAAGGTAAAGAGATGGCACAAGGTGCTGCGATTGCCGATGAAGTGGCGAATGCCTTTGATCTTGGGGTCGGGATCGGATGAGTTGGCGCGGCTTTTGCCATCCGCCGAACAGTGCCAGTAAGCTCGATGCCGAGCTGACGCTGTTGCCGCAGCAGCAGCTCCGTCTGTGCTGCGATGCCGGGAGTTGGGATTGGCCCATCTCCCGGGTCGACATGACCCCGTCGCTCGGCCGGTTGCCGCTGACCCTGACGTTCCCTGACGGGCACCAGTTTATTCCACAGGACAGCCAGGCGCTGGCTGCGGCCCTGAAAGGGGCCCGGCGGGGCAACCGGCTGCATTGGTGGGAGCGACACTGGCTGGCCATCGGCGGCAGTGTGCTGGCCGTGGCCTTGCTGATGGTGCTGATGTTCAGCCATGGCCTGCCGGGGCTGAGCCGCGTACTGGTTCATCTGCTGCCGGAAGCGGTGGCAGCTCATGTCGGGGAGCAGACGCTGGCGGCGCTGGATGAACATCTGCTCCAGCCGACGGCACTCAGTGAGGCACGCCAGCAAGAGCTGCACCAGCAGTTTGTCACACTGGTGGCACAGGTGCCGCCGACCCCGGTGGTTCCCCGGTTGCAGCTCCGGCGCTGGGAGGCCGGGCCGAATGCACTGGCCCTGAGCGACGGGACGATCGTGGTGATGGATTCCTTGGTGACACTGGCCGACACGCCGGCGCAGCTCAACAGCATTTTGCTGCATGAGCTGGGCCATCTGGAATACCAGCATGTCATGACATCCCTGGTGCGCTCGGCACTGATCTCCACCGCTGTGGCGCTGATGACGGGCGAAAGTACCGGACTGGCGGATAACTTTCTGGGCGGCGGGGTGTTTATCCTGACTCAGGGCTATTCCCGGGCGGATGAGGCCGAGGCCGATACTTATGCGCTGGCGCAGATGCAGCGGGTGTATGGCAGCGTGACGCCGATGCAGCAGATGTTTGAGCGTCTGGAAGCGGCGACCGCATGGAAAGATGGGCCGGAATGGCTCAGTACCCATCCGGGCATGCAGCACCGGCTTGACGCGATTGCTGCGGCCGCTGAAGCGCAGTCGCGCTGAGATCTGCAATGTAGATTGTGATGCCGGATAAGGCCGGCCCGTGAATTGCGGGTCGGCCTTTTATTTTTTGATGGACGAGGCACCACTGAGCTAGTGATGGCAGGCGAAGCCGTTGAGCGGGTGGACTTGCCGGGCTTCCCGGCGCTGCCACAGACGCTCATGGGCATAGTAGGCCAGGGTGTTGATGGCCGGTTCGATCATCGCCATCAGGCTGCCGATCAGCACATCGCCGGTCAGCAGGTAGACCACGGTGAAGGCGACACTGAAGTGGACCGCGGCGAAGCTGAGGGTTTTACGACCCGGGTTGCTGAACTGTGAGCGTTTCAGCGGCGCCCATTGCCAGACTTTTTCGTGAAAGTAGAAGGCAACGGTGTTGACCATCGGCTCGATCATTGCCATCAGGCTGCCGAGAATGAGATCGCCGGTCAGCAGGTAGGCGACACTCAATGCAACAGTAAAATGAATCGCGGCAAAACTCAGGGTCTTTTTCATCACGGCTTCCTCGTTTGGATACCCTGAGTATTGCGAATGATTATCAATAGTGAAAGTTGATTGTTACTATTAAATTGATAGTTGAAGGCTATCATCTGTTTGTGAAGGAATCACAGTCGGGACATGGCCGTGAAGGAATTGCAGTGAAGGAATCGCAGGGAGGGACTGGTCGTGATGGCCTGGCGACCAGGATGCAGAAGCAGGGATTGAACATCTGAGCAGCGAAGCCGGAAAAAAGAAAAGGCTGACGAATGCTCGTCAGCCTTGATCGGTTTGGCAAGACCCGCCTGCGTTCGGCGGATCTGTCCGAGAGAGCTTACAGCGCCGCGATGGTCGCCTGCTGCTCTGCCAGTTTCACCAATGTTTCTTTGTAGCCGTCCAGCTTCTCACGCTCTTTGGCAACCACGGCTTCCGGCGCTTTGGCGACGAAGCCTTCATTGCCCAGTTTCCCTTCGATGCGTTTGATCTCGCCTTCGGTCTTCTGGATTTCTTTCGCCAGGCGGTCAAGCTCAGCGTCTTTGTCGATCAGACCGGCCATTGGGATCATCAGCTCAGACTTGCCAACCAGCGCCGTAGCACAGGCCGGGGTTGCTTCGCCGGCGGCCAGCACACGGATATCTTCCAGTTTCGCCAGGGACACCAGTACGGCCTTGTTGGCTTCCAGACGCGCTGCGTCTTTGTCATCTGCGGCTTTCATCATCACATCCAGCGGCTTGCTCGGTGCGATGTCGTACTCGGCACGCAGGTTACGGATGCTGGTGATGAAGCTCTTCACCCACTCAATATCCGCCAGGGCCTCGGCATTGAAGTTGGCTTCGTCGTACTGCGGCAGCGCCTGCAGCATAATGGTGTCGCCTTCAACACCGTCTACCAATGGCTTGACGCTCTGCCAGATGGTTTCGGTGATGTACGGGATCACCGGGTGGGCCAGACGCAGCGTCTTCTCCAGCACGGTGATCAGGGTACGGCGGGTTGCACGTTGCTGCGCTTCGCTGCCTTTCCACAGGACCGGCTTGGTCAGCTCCAGGTACCAGTCACAGAACTGGTTCCAGATGAACTCATAGATAGTGTTCGCCGCCATATCGAGACGGAAGTTTTCAATGTGGGCATTGAAATCTTTCGCGGCCAGTTCGAACTGAGATTCGATCCACTGGTCTGCCAGTGAGTATTCCAGCTCGGCACCTTCGGCGAAGCCGCAATCCTGATCTTCGGTGTTCATCAGCACGTAGCGGCTGGCGTTCCACAGCTTGTTACAGAAGTTACGGTAACCTTCCAGGCGCTTCATGTCCCAGTTGATGTCACGGCCGGTCGAAGCCATGGCTGCCAGCGTGAAACGCAGGGCGTCAGTCCCGTATGGTTCAATCCCGTTCTCAAACGTCTTGCGGGTGTTCTTCTCGATCTTGGCGGCCAGCTGTGGCTGCATCATGTTGCCGGTGCGTTTTTCGACCAGCGACTCCAGATCGATGCCGTCGATCATGTCGATTGGATCCAGCACGTTCCCCTTGGATTTCGACATTTTGTCGCCGTTTTCATCACGGATCAGGCCGGTCATGTAAACGGTCTTGAACGGTACCTGCGGTTTGCCGTTTTCATCTTTCACGAAGTGCAGCGTCATCATGATCATGCGCGCAACCCAGAAGAAGATGATGTCGAAACCGGACACCAGCACATCCGACGGGTGGAAGGTCTTCAGGGCCTCGGTGTTTTCCGGCCAGCCTTGGGTGCCGAAGGTCCACAGTGCAGAGGAGAACCAGGTATCCAGTACGTCATCGTCCTGGCGCAGCACCACAACCGGTGCCAGGTTGTTTTGCTCACGCACTTCTGCTTCGGTGCGGCCGACGTAGACGTTGCCGTCATTGTCGTACCAGGCCGGGATCCGGTGGCCCCACCACAGCTGACGGGAAATACACCAGTCCTGCACGTCACGCATCCACGCGAAGTACATGTTTTCGTACTGCTTCGGTACGAACTGGATGTCGCCGTTCTCGACTGCTTCAACTGCAGGCTTGGCCAGCGGCGCCGTGCGGACGTACCACTGATCGGTCAGCATCGGTTCGATCACCACACCGCCACGGTCGCCGTAAGGCACGGTCAGGTCGTGATCTTTAATTTCGTCCAACAGGCCCAGGGTATCAAACTCTGCCACGATGGCTTTCCGCGCGGCAAAACGCTCTAAGCCGTGGTAACTGGCTGGCAGCGCTGCGCTGTAGGCATCGCTTGGCTCGCCATTGGTGGTGAAGACTTCCGCGGTATCGCGAATGTTGGCATCCAGGGTCAGGATGTTGATCATCGGCAGGCTGTGACGCTTACCAACTTCGTAGTCGTTGAAATCGTGCGCCGGAGTGATTTTCACACAGCCGGTGCCTTTTTCCATGTCCGCGTGCTCGTCACCGACGATTGGGATACGACGATCGACGATTGGCAGGATGATTTCTTTACCAATCAGATCTTTATAGCGCGGATCTTCCGGGTTCACGGCCACACCGGTATCACCCAGCATGGTTTCCGGACGCGTCGTCGCGACCACAATGTAGTCTTTGCCTTCCGCAGTTTTCACGCCGTCGGCCAGCGGGTAGCGGAAATGCCACATGTGGCCTTTCTTGTCTTTGTTTTCCACTTCCAGATCGGAAATCGCGGTGTGCAGTTTCGGATCCCAGTTCACCAGACGCTTGCCACGGTAGATCAGATCTTCTTCGTACAGGCGTACGAAAACTTCCTGAACGGCGTTTGACAGGCCGTCATCCATGGTGAAGCGCTCGCGATCCCAATCGACCGAGGCGCCCAGGCGACGCAGCTGTTTGGTGATCGTGCCACCAGACTCGCCTTTCCATTCCCAGATTTTGTCGATGAAGGCATCACGACCGTAATCGTGCTTGGTTTTGCCCTCTTCGGCGGCAATTTTACGCTCCACAACCATTTGAGTGGCGATACCGGCGTGGTCGGTACCGACCTGCCACAGGGTGTTTTTGCCTTTCATACGCTCACAGCGGATCAGGGTATCCATGATGGTATCCTGGAACGCGTGGCCCATGTGCAGGCTGCCCGTGACGTTTGGCGGTGGGATCATGATGCTGTAGGCATCTTTCGTCGTATCACCGTGAGGCTTGAAGTAGCCAGCCTCTTCCCAGCGCTGATACAGCGCTTTTTCAATTGATTGTGGGTTGTATGTCTTTTCCATAGCGCTCTTAGAAGGATCTATATGGGAATTAGGGCGTCTCAGGGGCAGCGGCGGTCTGAAGCTGAATACCGGCAAGCCGGTAGGCCTTATAGCGTTCGCGGGCCTGCTGCTTGAGTTTTTCATCGCAAGGAACGAAGTCTACCACTTGTGAGAAGGTAACAGCAAAATTTGGTGCATCCTGACTCAAATTTATCAGCACGCTCCTTCGTCCGCTGTGGCGTAACCCCGGCCAGCCGATTTCTACCGGCGATCCGCCGCGCGGGCCTTCACCCACCAGGTTATGCGGGACGAAGTTATCCGGCTCTTGCTGCCACAGATACTCATCGATTTGCTCGGCCTGCGCTTTAGAGGCGGCCAGCAGGTAAACCTTGTGCCCCTGTTGATAACTCAATGCTGCCTGATGGCAGGCAAAATGCAGCGGATAGTCGCGATCCGTGGCGTTTCGGCTGTCATCGATAATATAAAAAGTAGCATGAGTCATTGCGGTTGCTCTCAAAAAGAAAGGGGCCGTATCGGCCCCTGGGTGTCATCTTATTCGACGTTTTCCTGGCCGGCACGGTTAAGCAGGAACTGGACCAGCAGCGGGACCGGACGGCCCGTCGCGCCTTTCTCTTTCCCGCCTTTCCAGGCTGTCCCGGCAATATCCAGGTGTGCCCAGTTGTACTTCTTGGTAAAGCGGGACAGGAAGCAGCCGGCCGTGATGGTGCCGGCACCCGGAGAGCCCAGGTTCGCCATATCGGCAAACGGGCTGGCTAGTTGCTCCTGGTATTCATCGCTCATCGGCAGGCGCCATGCACGGTCACCGGCTTGCTCAGAGGCATTGATCAGCTCGTGCGCCAGCGGGTTGTGGTTGGCGATCAGGCCGCTGATGTGGTTGCCCAGCGCCACCACGCAGGCACCGGTCAGGGTGGCGACATCCACCACGCAGTCCGGTTCGAAGCGCTCGGCATAAGTCAGCGCGTCACACAGCACCAGGCGGCCCTCGGCGTCGGTATTCAGGACTTCGACGGTCTGGCCGGACATGGTGGTCAGGATATCGCCCGGACGGTAGGCATTGCCCCCCGGCATGTTTTCACAGCCGGCCAGGATGCCGACGACGTTGATCGGCAGGTTTAGCTTGGCCAGCGACTTCATGGCGCCGAAGACGGTTGCCGCGCCGCACATGTCGTATTTCATCTCATCCATGTTGGCGGACGGCTTGATGGAGATACCGCCGGAGTCGAAGGTCAGGCCCTTCCCGATCAGTACCACAGGTTTCGCGTCCGGATCCGGGCTGCCTTTGTACTCAATGACTGACATCATGGCTTCGTTTTTAGAGCCCTGACCGACAGCCAGGTAAGAGGTCATGCCCAGCGCTTGCATCTCCTGCTCGCCGATGATTTTGGTGCTGACGGTTTCGAAATCGTCGGCCAGGCGGCGGGCCTGGGAGGCCAGGTAAGCCGGGTTGGCGACGTTTGGCGGCATGTTGCCCAGATCTTTACCGGCTTTCACCCCGGAGGCCACGGCCAGACCGTGCGAGATCGCACGCTCGCCCAGTGACAGCTCACGACGGGTCGGCACATTGAACACCAGCTTACGCAGCGGGCGGCGGGTTTCCGGCTTGCTGCTCTTGAACTGGTTGAAGGTGTACAGGCTGTCTTTGGTGGTTTCGACGGCCTGGCGGACTTTCCAGTAGGTATCGCGGCCTTTCACGTGCAGCTCAGTCAGGAAGCACACCGCTTCCATGGAGCCGGTTTCGTTGAGGGTGCTGATAGTCTTCTTGATGATCTGCTTGTACTGGCGTTCGTCCAGCTCACGCTCTTTCCCACAACCAACCAGTAATACACGCTCAGATAATACATTGGGGACATGGTGAAGCAGCAGCATTTGGCCCGGCTTACCTTCCAGGTCGCCACGGCGCAGTAGCGAGCTGATATAGCCGTCACTGATTTTATCAAGTTGCTCAGCAATTGGAGAGAGGCGGCGTGGTTCGAAGACGCCGACGACGATACAGGCACTGCGCTGTTTCTCCGGGCTACCACTTTTTACACTGAACTCCATGCGTACTCCTACATCCTATAAAGACAATTAAAGCTAAATGTTAGATAATGCCGCACTTACTTGTTGGACCGTGATTTCGGTATAGGATCAAAGTGCAGGCTAACGATTAGCCGAAAGATTAAAAAATAACTACTTAACCGAAAAACTATAGTGATTCCAGCAAAAAAACAAGTTTTCTATGGGTGTATAACGCGTGATTATTGTTCGGTATTTGACACGTGAGACATTAAAGAGCCAATTTGCGGTTCTTTTGGTGCTCTTTCTTGTCTTTATCAGCCAAAAATTTATTCGAG
The DNA here is from genome assembly GCF_025398175.1 of Photobacterium sp. TY1-4. Classification (NCBI taxonomy): domain Bacteria; kingdom Pseudomonadati; phylum Pseudomonadota; class Gammaproteobacteria; order Vibrionales; family Vibrionaceae; genus Photobacterium; species Photobacterium sp. TY1-4. Next base: position 3,092,681 of record NZ_CP099734.1, on the reverse strand, counting down.
TGCTGGCTTCGGCCACCGAAGGGTCGATCCCCACTGAGTTGATCCTGACTCTGATGGGGCTGTACATGCCGTCGATGGCATTGCTGATGCTGCCGCTCAGTTTGTATATCGGGATTTTGCTGACCTTCGGCCGCCTGTATGCCGAGAGTGAAATTACGGTGATGAATGCCACCGGGATCGGCAATAAGTTCCTGATCCGCGCCGCGTTGTGGCTGGCGATCATTACCGGCTCGGTTGCCGGCTTCAATGCCCTGTGGCTGGCGCCGTGGAGTGTGGAGCAGGAGACCCGGGTGATGGAGCAGGTGGAAGCCGACTCCGGCCTCGATTTGCTGGTGAAGGGGCAATTTCAGGCTGCGCCGGACGGGAAAGGCGTGGTCTTTGTCGATGACATCACCGATGGCGGTACCAAGCTGCACAATGTCTTTGTGGCGCAGCTGACGGCCCGGGAAGCGTTGCGCCCGAGCGTGCTGGTCTCTGACCGGGGTTATGTCAGTGAGCTGGCGGATGGCCGTCAGGTGCTGGATCTGCAGGACGGCACCCGTTATGAAGGGATCCCGACCCGGCTCGATTATGCCATCACTGAATTTGACGGCTATCAGGCGCTGATCGGCCAGCGGGCCGTGCGCGAGAAGAGCCGGGACTGGGATGCGCTGCCGACGCTGGCGTTGATGCAGCGCCCGGAGCTGGCGGCGAAGGCCGAGTTCCAGTGGCGGGTGTCGCTGGTGCTCTGTATTCCGTTGCTGACGATGGTGGTGGTGCCGCTGTCGGCGGTGAATCCGCGTCAGGGCCGCTTTGCCAAGCTGGTGCCGGCGGTGTTGCTGTACCTGGCTTATTTCCTGGCGATCAGTGCCGCCAAATCCAGTGTTGAAGATGGTGTGTTGCCGTCGGAGATCGGGTTGTGGGGGATCAACCTCGCCATCCTGTTGATTGCCGTGGCCCTCAATGCCTGGGATACGTTACCGGTGCGACAGCTGAGAGAAAAATTACGGAGACGCGGCTGATGTTTAAGATTCTGGACTGGTACATTGGCCGAACGATTATTGCAACCACCACCCTGACATTGTCGACCCTGGTGGGCCTGTCGGCGATCATTAAATATGTCGAGCAGCTGCGCAAGGTCGGGGACGGTACTTACGATTTGTGGAAAGCGCTGGTATACGTGCTGCTGAGCGTACCGCGTGATATTGAGATGTTCTTCCCGATGGCGGTGCTGCTGGGCGCCCTGATTGGCCTGGGCGCCCTGGCTTCGAGCTCGGAGCTGGTGGTGATGCAGGCGGCCGGTTTTTCCAAACTGGATATCGGGCTGTCGGTGCTGAAGACGGCGGTTCCTTTGATGTTGATTGTGACCTTACTGGGCCAGTGGGGCGCGCCGGAAGCGCAGAAGGCCGCGCGTGAGTTGCGGGCGCTGTGGACGTCCGGTGGGAATATGCTGTCGGTGCAGCGCGGGGTGTGGGCCAAAGACGGCAATGACTTTATTTATATCGGCCGGGTCCATGAGCAAAACCAGCTCGATGCGGTCAATGTCTGGCAGTTTGACGAGCAGGATAAACTGGCACAGACCGTGTTTGCCCGCAGCGCTTCGTATGATGCAGCAAAAGGCTGGATGCTGGCCGATGTCACGGTGACTGATATTGATGACATCCAGCAGTCAAACCGGGAATACGCCACCCTGGCCTGGCAGACCACACTGACGCCGGACAAGCTGGCGGTGGTGACCGTGAAGCCGGAAGAGCTGGCGTTGTCCGGGGTGTATAACTATGTGTCGTACCTCAAGGAGTCGCAGCAGGATGCGTCGCGCTATGAGCTGGCTTTCTGGCGCAAGGCGCTGCAGCCGGTGTCGATTGCCGTGATGATGCTGCTGGCGCTGTCCTTTGTGTTCGGGCCCTTGCGCTCGGTGACCATGGGTGCCAGGGTCCTGTCTGGGGTGATCTTCGGGTTTGCGTTCTATATTTCCAACGAGGTGTTCGGCCCGCTCAGTATCGTCTATCGCCTGCATCCGATTGTCGGCGCGTTGGGACCGAGTCTGGTCTTTCTGTTCATCACGCTGTATTTGCTGCGGCGTAAGTTATAACGGCCCCCGTACACGGAAACAAAAAAGGAGCTTTCGAGCTCCTTTTTTTATGGGTTGCCCATCGCATTAGTTGGGCTTGGGCAGCACAATCATTTCGCTGTTGGCCATCAGATCCTGCAGCGATTGTTTTTCTTTGTTGAACGGGGCCCACAGATTGCCGAGGCCAAAGGCCGATGTGGCCATGCGAATGAGCGCCTGGGTCAGGCGAAGATTGGAGCCGTCTTTGTTTTGTACTCGGAGCTTCCAGGCGCGCATCCCCAGCGTCTGGCCGCCGCGGCACCAGAAAAAGGCAAAAAATCCGGCGATCACCACAGCCAGGTAAATCGAATAAATCACACTGACGACCGGGTGCTGGCTCATATAGGCGCTGGCATCTTCGTACGGGCCGAGGCTGATCACGCCAAAGTGGAGCAGGGTGGCGACCAGCGCGGTGGCCACACCGCCGGCCAGCATCAGAATGGCAGCCACGACGAGCAGATCATAGAGCCAGGCACCGAGGCGGCGCAGCAGGCCGGGATAGACTTTGGCAGAAGAAACGTCCTGTTGTTTGGTCTTTTTCACGGGAGTGTCCAAAAGTTAATCACATAAGGCTGGGCGCAGTGTAGCAATTTCTCCTGAACCGGGAAATGGCCGGACAGCGGGAAATGAGAGGTAGCTGGTTTTCTTTATTTTTCCTGTGAAAATAATGGCTTTGCTATCCAGTTCGTATTTTCGCGATTCCCTGCCGGAGTTGTCCGCCTGGTCGCGAAGAAGCTGGCTATGTTCTCTATACGGCTTTGCGAATGCCTGCTGTTTTTCCGTGCCCTGTGATTGGCCATACGCCATCAGGACAGAGGCGCAGGGAAAGGTATCGCGCAGAATCAGGCCTGAACAGTTGTACCGCATTTGGAACCGGGGCGAGAGTCGTCCGGAGTTATTGCAGTCTTCGCACAGGAACACGCTGACAATGTGCCTACCAATATAGGGAGATAATATGGCAGCTAAGAGTTATTTTCATCGAGGCGGCAACCAGCCGCTGCTTGGAAAAACGATTTCGCAGCAATTTGCTGATATTGCCGCGGCTTTTCCGGACCAGGAGGCCGTGGTGGCGATACCGCAACAGCGCCGCCTCACCTACCGTGAACTGGCCGATGAAATTGATCTGCTGGCAAAGGGGCTGCTGGCCGCCGGATTTGGCAAAGGGGATCGGGTCGGGGTCTGGTCGACCAATAATCTGGAGTGGATTTTGTTGCAAATGGCCACGGCCCGGGTCGGGATTGTGCTGGTCAATATCAATCCGGCCTACCGCAAGCGAGAGCTGGCCTACGCGCTGCAATGTTCTGAAGTCCAGGGGATGTTTGTGATCCCGTCGTTTCGCGACAGCTGTTATCTCGACATTCTGACCGATTTATTGCCAGCGCTCAGCAGCGCTTCTTGTGATTTTGCTTCCCCGCCGGTGCATGCGGAATTTCCTTTCCTGCGCCAGGTGGTGGTCTACGATCCGCTGCAACCGATGCAAACCGAGCGTCCGGCACCGGGATTTGCGGTGTGGGGGGATGTGATTGAAGCCGGGCGCAGCATTTCAGATGCTCAGCTGGATGCGGTGAGCGATACCCTCGATTGCGACGACCCCATCAATATTCAGTACACCTCGGGCACGACCGGGTTTCCCAAAGCTGTGGTACTCAGTCATTTGAATATCCTCAACGATGCCTACTTCTCGGCGCAGGCGATGCATTTTACCGAGCATGACCGCTTGTGTGTGCCGGTGCCGTTTTATCACTGCTTCGGCATGGTGCTGGCGAACCTGTTGTGCTTGTCTGTCGGGGCTTGTATCGTGATCCCGGCCGAACACTTCCATCCTCTCTCCGTGCTCAAAGCCGTAGATCAGGAGCAATGTACCGCCTTGCACGGGGTCCCGACCATGTTTATAGCTGAGTTGGATCACCCTGAGTTTCAGCACTTTGATGTCAGCTCACTGCGGACCGGGATCATGGCCGGGGCGACTTGCCCGCCGGCATTGATGATGCGGGTGATGGAAGAGCTCAACTGCCGTGAGATCCTGATTGGGTACGGGCAAACGGAAGCGGCGCCGCTGAGCCATTTAACCGAGATTGATGATTCACTGGAGCGCCGCACTGAAACGGTGGGTAAGAATCTGCCGCACCAGGAAGTAAAAGTCGTCAACATTGAAACGGGGGCGACTGTGCCGCTGGGGCAACCGGGGGAAATCTGTTTTCGCGGTTATAACCTGATGCGGGGATACTACGGCAATGAGGCTGCAACCCGGGAGGCTATTGACCCCCAGGGCTGGCTGCATTCCGGGGATCTCGGGATCATGGACGAAGACGGCTATGTGCGGATCACCGGGCGAATTAAAGAAATGATTATTCGCGGTGGTGAAAATATCTATCCGCGGGAAATTGAAGAGTTCCTGTATTCCAATGAGAAAATTCAGCAGGTTGCCGTGTTCGGGGTACCACAGCCGTTCTATGGCGAAGAAGTGGTGGCCTGGGTTCAACTGCATCCCGGGGAAGACATGAGTGCTGAAGAGCTGCAGGCGTTCTGTCAGGACGAACTGGCCCACTTTAAAATTCCCAAAGTGATCCGGTTCGTTGAGCATTTTCCCATGACGGTCACCGGCAAGCTGCAGAAGTTCAAAATGCGGGACTTGGAAATTGAGCAGGAACGACAGGAGCAGGAACCGGAGGCTCAGGCGGCGACCTGATCTCGCGATCTCCGTGATGTTCTCAACGCCTCGGCAAGTTGCCGAGGCTCGCTTGAGCAGCACTGGGTGGGGTGGAGATACTCAGTTGGATAAACTTTCAGCAGTTGTCAGTGAATAGCCGTTCGGCGTGATAAAAATGATTGTATATCAACCCCGTATCCGTATAATAGCCAGCACTTGCCCGAGTGGTGAAATTGGTATACACGACGGATTCAAAATCCGTTTCCTTCGGGAGTGACGGTTCAAGTCCGTCCTCGGGCACCATATCTTATATGACAAAGCCTCGACTTCGGTCGGGGCTTTGTTGTTTCTATCGTCTGACAATTCCATCAGGCGCGGTATGGGTTGTCAGTTTTTGGCGAGACGTCGTTGGTTTGCTGCGCTGCCCGTCACTTCTTCTTCTCTGCACTTATGGTGATGATTCTTGCTTTGCCCGAAGAGACATCCATGTCTGGTGTATGGGCGTCAGGTATGGATCGGACAGTGACAGGCAGAGTGCTGGTCAGTTAGTAGAGTTCATAAACGCTTTTACCGATTGCGGCAAAGACGCGGCCATCCTGACTTTCGACAATGCGCTCAACCACCAGAACTTTCTGGCAACCGACGGCATCCGGGTCAAATTCACAGGCATCCGTTTTGATTTGCGTCATCAAGGAGTTGGTGTGATCGGTGGTGGTCCATACGGTGCCGTTGACTGATTTCGCGATCCCATAGTCATGGGAGCCGACAATGATGCCGTCGGTATAGGCGACGGAAACCAGGTTATGGTCGATGATGTTGGAGTTATAGGGAGTAAATTGGGCGATCTCACCCGAGCCAGGTTGATAACGGGTTAACCCATTGATGTTATTGGCGATATAAATCTCACCTTCCGCGCCTTCAGCAAAGGCCATGATCCCGCCAGCCGGCATTTTGCTGTTGCCTTCCGTCATTGGATGCCAAGTGTCTTGATGTAGGTACGTCAGCCCGCCTGTCGCCATTGAACCGGCCCAAACCCGCTGTTTACTGTCCACAAACAGAGATTTGATATCGCTGTACGCATCCAGACCATGCCGGGTTACTTTGGCAAAATGATTATTGCGGTAGGTATAGAGGCCGTCGCTGGTCCCGATGTACAGTGTTTCGCCCTGTGAGGTGAGGCTGAAGACGGCGCTGCATTCATCGTTGTTGTCTCGTTGGCAGGCCAAGGCGTCATCCAGGACGGTGATAGTCTGAGTGCCAAGATGGTATTGGACCAATAAGTTGCCCCCGATCCAGTCCTGCTTGCGTCCGCCGAAATACAGGGAATCTCCGATCCGGTGAATATCATAAATCGGTTTTGGGAGATCAGCACCAGCAATGGCCAGGGTGTTGACCGTGTCATCTTGTGTACTGATGGTGTGGATTTCGATGGGGCGCATGTAGTCACCGGTTGCAACATACAGGGTGTCTTGGTCAATGCTGAGATCCGAAATTTTATGGTCGAATTCATGGATTGGCCGCAATCCTTTTTCAAACTGGCCCTCGATGGTTTGAGTTTCTGAGCCGTTGCTCAGAGTTGCGGTTAAGGTGTACTGGTACACCCCGTAGTTCAGTGGGGTGGCGTTATAGGTGGAGCCGAGGTTGAAGGTATGCTCGGATGTTGCTTCATGTGAACTGCTGTTGAAGATCTCGTTGCCATTTGGGTCGCGGACCACCAAGCTCGCATTGACGGTCTTGGTAAAGTGAAACGCGAGTTGATCCTGAATATGGCGGCCCGGTTTGCGGACCGAGAATGAAGGCGCCGTGGTGAGCTGGATGGCCTGTGCTTGCTGGGGTTGTTCTTGCTCCTGGTGTGCGACGACCGGTTGTTCGGTTTTATTCGTGGGGGCGAGGGAGGTCGATGTATCATCACAGCCGGTGAGGATGAGTAAGAGGGTGAAGGCGATGCTTTTATTCATGGGGTTATTGACCTGGTTGCGTATAAGGCTGAGAATTCTACATGAAAATGATATTGCTTATCATTTTCTTTGGTTGATCTTGCTAGCAAATACGCAACAAGTTGTGTTCCATGGCGGAGGCCGGGTTGAATTCGGTGAGGTTTCGAACGACAAAAAGGAAGCCAGGGCGGCTTCCTCTTATTATGTCGACGTCATCCCGCGGAAACGATGCGGCTCCCCCGGTGTTCAGTCGGGTTAGAACATGGCCGGGAGTTTGGTAAACAATGTCGGCTCTGTCTCCGGGGTCCAGGCCGCTTGTGAAATATGTGCAGATTCGACACTGTAGCGTTCGCCTTTATAGGTGACGACATCACCGACTTCATAGCTGACATTGGTACGCCAGACGATGGCCGGCATGCTGTTCACCCACAGGCTGGAGGCTGATGACGGCGCCCAGTCGGCTTGTGCGGTATGCGCGGTGACGGCTTTGTACAGGATGTCATCGTGACGGACGTAATCCCCTTCAGCATAGGCGGTCCCGACAGTCCATTGTGGTGAATAGTTGTCAATGGTATCGAAGACATAGCCCGCTTCTTTTGCGATCTTAATAAACTTCGCCAGTTTCGGTAGGTTCTGGGTCGCGCCCATGCCCCGCTTGCCATCTTCAAACAGGAAATCGTGGGTCAGGACGATCACCTTGTCGGCATGCAGTGAGGTACCACATGGGAAAGTTTGGGTCTTTGAGTTGATCGGCTCGATGGTGGTTGGCGCACAGGCATTGATGGCGGCATCAACATAACCCAGGAAGACGTCTGCTTCGGTCAGACTGTTGGCCGGCATTGGGATCCCCCAGTTCTCCGGTGCCCAGTCCACATCCCAGCCATGTAATTGATAATTCTTGTTGGTCAGGATATCGGCCACCTGGATAGACGCTTTGACGCTGTCTGATGGATTGGCCGGATCGCAGACATAGCCTGGCTCCCAAGGTTTCAGATCGTCAGAGGTTGCGCACAAGCCATCTCCTTTGAAGTTCTTCGCAACGCGCCAGCCATTGGTATAGGGTAAGCGTGCCAAGTTTTCACCCTTATAATTCGGATAAGAATGAACATTCGGAATATAGGACTCGATGACGGTCAGGTTTTTATCGAACATGGAGGCGTCATACACCGGATCCTGGTAGGAGTCGATTTGGTGGTTGCCGGTTACGTTACAGGCAGCTGCGGTGTTGTCGCCGTTTTCGCCCAGGCAGTTATGGACCATGTGATCATAGCTGTGGTTGGCGACGACGTGGCCGGTATCCAGCAGGTACTTCAGGGCTTCTACGGCTTGATCTTCATTCTCATCACCAATCCCGTCCAGGTGCCAGGCATTAATATAGAAGGTCCCCTTCACGCCGGCATCATTCATGACCTTCACCATCGGAATGGTGGCATTGACCGGGCCATCGTCAAACGTCAGATAGATGGTGCCTTTCGGGGCCGCCTGCGCTGATATGGCAGCAGCAAGCAAGGTGCCTGAGCACAAAACTGAAAGTAATGTTTTCTTCATGACTGTATTCCTATTTGGATAGAGTTTTCAACATTTTGGTGTAGAGACGGCATCAACGCCGAAGTGGATATCCACTCTTGTCTATCATTAGCTCAAGAAGGGATGAGGGAGATCTACAGCGGTATAATTGATATGCGTGTTATAAAACAATGTATTTAAATTGAAATTTTCATTTTCAAAATTGTTTGGATTCACTTCGCACTTTTAGATTTATATTTTCAGATTTCTTGATCATTCAATTCTTTTGAACGTCATATTTCACGTGCGCCGCTTCGTTTTTTAAATATTAATTCTTTTGTGATTTGAGAACTTCTTCACGTTAATGCAACCGGTTGCGCTTTTTACTTTTATCTAATTTGGTTACAATTTTTACGTCGCTAAAAAAGCGGAATAATTAAAAGGTGGAGAGTGGGATGAAAAAAATTCTTTTGTGTTGCAGTGCCGGTATGTCGACCAGTATGTTGGTTCAGAAAATGGTGAAAGCCGCGGAAGCGCGTGGGATGGAATGCCAGATTGAAGCCCATCCGGTGGCGACGTTTGAAGAGAAGATTCAACAGTATGATGTATGCTTGCTCGGGCCTCAGGTCCGCTTTCAGCTTGAAGAGTTGCGGAAAACAGCGAGCCTGCATGGGAAGCAAGTGGATGCTATTTCTCCGATGGCTTACGGCATGATGAAGGGAGAAGAGGTGCTCGATCAGGCCTTGTCGCTCATGAAGTAAGTAACCCATGCATTGAGCCGAATTATATTCGGCTCAATTAAATTTAAGGACAGATTTATTTTGACTCTGCATTCGTCAATGCGGGGCGGGGTTCTTTATCTTTAAATCAAAGGATTAATGATTATGAAGCTTTACGATAAGTTGATGAACGTCGTAGAAAACAAAGTCGCGCCTATAGCGGCGAAGGTCGGTTCGCAGATACATGTGCGTGCCATGCGGGATGGTTTTATTACCGCAATGCCATTTATTATTGTCGGTAGTTTTATTCTGATTTTTGCATTTCCGCCGTTTGCGGAAGATACCACGAATGCTTTTGGTCGTGCCTGGCTGGATTTTGCGACAGAAAACTTTGATGCCATCATGATGCCCTACAATATGTCGATGGGCATTATGACGATATTTGTGTCCCTCGGGGTGGCGTATAGTTTGGCGCGCGCCTATATGATGGACGGTATTACGTGTGCCTGTTTGTCGCTGATGAGTTTCCTCCTGATTTGTGCGCCGGTTACGGATGGAGCCTTACCCGCGAACCACATGGGCGGAACCGGGATCTTTACTGCGGTCTTGAGTGCTTTCTTTGCTGTTGAGCTGGTTCGCTTCCTGCAAAAACACAATATCACGATCAAGATGCCGGAGCAGGTCCCTCCTGCGATTGCGCGTTGTTTCGAGATGCTGATCCCGGTCTTGATTGTCTTCATGACGCTGTACCCGCTCAGCCTGTTCGTCCAAAGCCAGTCTGGCATGCTGATCCCTGATGTGGTGATGGACCTGTTCAGACCACTTGTCTCTGCGTCGAATACCCTACCGGCAATCATCGGTGCACTACTGCTGTCACAGTTACTCTGGTTTGCAGGGATCCACGGTGCCGCAATCGTTGTGGGTCTGTTGTCACCAATCTTCCTGACTAACATTGGCGCCAACACGGCGGCGTTTGTTGCGGGTGAGCCGATTCCAAATATCTTTACGCAGCCATTCTGGGATTTCTACATCTTCATCGGTGGTTCGGGTGCAACCCTGGCACTGGCGATTCTGATGGTATTCAGCCGCTCCGTTCACCTGCGTAGCTTGGGACGTATGAGTGCGGTGCCTGGTTTCTTCCAGATTAATGAACCCATCATCTTTGGTGCGCCAATTGTGATGAACCCAATGCTGTTTGTTCCTTTCGTATTCGCCCCAATCGTCAACGCAATCATTGCCTTCACCGCCGTGAAAATGGGCTTTGTCGGCATGGGCGTTGCCACAACACCATGGACGACCCCTGCGATCATCGGCGCATCTTGGGGGACGGGCTGGACATTTGCCCCTGTGTTACTGGTGGTTGGCCTGCTCATTATTGATCTGCTGATTTACCTGCCATTCTTCAAAATGTTCGAAAAACAATTGCTTGAAGATGAGAAGAAAGTTGCTGCAGAGCAAGAGCAACAGGATGCCGCGGAAGGTACACCGGCAACCGCATAATTTCGTGTTGGGCTACGGGATCTTCCGTAGCCCCTATTTAGCCATTTGAGGAGAGAAATGATGGATCAAGAAGCTGTTGTCATGGAAATTATCGTCAATGCCGGTGAAGCGCGCAGTCTGTGTTATGAAGCGTTGGGCAAGGCGAAAAAGCACGAGCTGGACCAGGCACGTGATTTACTGAAACAAGCAAAGGCATGCCTGAACAAAGCACACCTGACCCAAACCCAGTTGATTGAAGCCGATCAGGGCGAAGGCAAGGTGCCGATGACCCTGGTGATGGTGCATGCACAAGATCACCTGATGACCACGATTCTGGCCCATGAACTGGTGACCGAGATGGTGGGTATGTACGAAAACCTGGCGAAATAATAGGAACATATGATGACTAAATCTCCGCTGAAGCTCGCCATTATCGGAGGTGGCAGTAGTTATACCCCTGAGTTGGTTGAAGGCGTTTTAAAACGGCTCGATCGGATCCCGGTGAAAGAGATGCATTTCGTTGATGTGGAAGCGGGGAAAGAGAAGCTGGCCGTGATTGAGGCACTGACTCGGCGTATGGTGGATAAAGCAGGGGCGGATATTACCGTGACTGCGTCCATGGATCGCCGGGCTGCGATCCAAGGTGCTGATTTCGTAATGACGCAATTTCGTGTGGGGGGGCTCCAGGCCCGAGCCAATGATGAGCGGATCCCTCTGAAATATGATGTGATTGGCCAGGAAACAACTGGGCCGGGTGGTTTTGCCAAGGCACTCAGGACCATCCCGGTCATTTTGGACATCTGTAAAGATATTGAAGCGTTGGCGCCCAATGCCTGGATGCTGAACTTTACCAATCCGGCTGGTCTGGTGACGGAAGCGGTGCAGAAATATACCCGGGTGAAGACCATCGGGCTATGTAATGTGCCGGTTTCCATGAAAATGATGATTGCCGAGATGATGGATTGTCAGCCACAAGAGCTGACGCTGGAATGTGCAGGGCTGAATCATTTGGTGTGGGCACACCGGGCGTGGTTACATGGCCGGGATATTACGGCTGACGTGCTGAAGAAGGTCGGAGACGGCGCCAGCTACAGCATGAAAAATATCAGTGAAGAGCCTTGGGACCCGGACTTCCTGAATGCCCTGGGCGCGATCCCTTGCCCCTATCACCGTTACTTCTATCAGACCGAGGTGATGCTGGCCGAGGAGAAAGCCACGGCTCAGAAGGAAGGCACCCGTGCTGAGCAGGTGATGAAGACGGAGCAGGAACTGTTTGAACTTTATCAGAATGAGTCTCTGGCGGAGAAGCCGGAGCAGCTCGAGAAGCGAGGTGGGGCTTATTACTCGGATGCTTCACTGAACCTGGTGGATGCGATTTATAACGATCAGAAGTCCATTCATGTTGTCAATGTTTGCAATAACGGCACCATTCCGTCGCTTCCGGATGATGTGGTGATTGAGTGTAGCGCCGTGGTCGGCAGCTGGGGAGCCCGCCCGATTGCCGTGGGCCGGTTAGGGCCGCAGGTGCTGGGCTTGATCAGTCAGGTGAAAGCCTATGAGCAGCTGACTGTAGAGGCCGCGGTTCATGGTGATTATGACAAAGGATTGATGGCGCTGGCGAGTAATCCGCTGGTACCGGATATTCACAAGGCAAAGTTGATCTTCGATGAGATCCTCAAAACCAATCATGATTACCTACCGCAGTTTCATCAGTAAGCGGGCGTATCAGCGGCAAATGGCCTGTGCATTTGCCGCTTAGCTATCTGGAAAGGTTATGCACGTCATTTTTAATGCAGATGATTATGGTCTGACACCCGGCGTCAATCTGGGAATCGTTGAGGCTTGCCGCCAAGGGGTGGTGCGTTCGACGACGATGATGGTCGGGATGCCGGCGGAGCCTCAGGCGGTGGCCCTGGCGCGGCAAACGTCGGCGCTGAATGTGGGACTGCATTTGCGCTTTACCTTAGGGCGTCCGTTAACCGCAGCAGCATCGCTGGTGGGGGAGGATGGTCAATTTTATCGTCCTGATCAGTTCTGGCATCGACGCGGGTTTTCCAGCCGTGACATTGCGGATGAAGTCATTGCCCAGCTCGACGCATTTCAGGCCAGCGGCTTGAAACTCAGCCACGTGGACAGTCACCACCATGCCCATTCGCATCCGGAGATTTTTCCAGTCGTGGCGGAAGTGCTGCAGGATTACCCCGTGCCACTTCGGGCGACGGGTTATCTCGATGGCACGAGCAGCGAATGTCGCTATCAGTTTGAGTATCATTTTTATGGCCGTGATCTGAGTGTTGAGCGCTTGCTGGCGCTGATCAAACCGTATCAGGGGCAATGCGATGTGCTGGAAATCATGACGCACCCGGCCTATGTGGATCAGCCATTGCTCGAGATCAGCTCCTATCAGGTCGAGCGGGCGCAGGAGCTGGCAATTCTCACCGATCCGGCTCTGAAGGCGGCTCTGGATACCCTGGGTATCCGGATCAGTGACTTTTCAATCTTTGCCCGTAGACCGCAGTTTTAAACGGAGCGCCGTCGCCTCGGGCTGATCCGGGCGCCCGTAAATTGAGTCGAATAGCGGCTGCCAGCGCCTATCCCCCTGTCACTAGGCGAGCATCTGGCAGCCTGCTATTTTTTCGTTGCTCATTGATGACGATACCGATATTTTGTCGGGGGATCAGTGTTTTCATGCCCTGAGAGAATATTCCGGCATTGGCAGACCAAGGTGGCCCTTTATATGGCAAGTATTCAAGATGTTGCATCGCTGGCTGGAGTGCACCGCTCCACCGTTTCACGGATCATCAATGGTGAAGGTAAGTTTCGCGCAGATACGAAACGCAAAGTTGAATCGGCCATGGCTGAGCTGAACTACCGTCCCAGTGCCATCGCCCGATCTTTGGCGACCGCTTCTTCCAATATGGCCGGGCTCCTGGTGACCTATTACACCGGTGGGTTTTTCGGGGAAATGATGGAGCAGGTTCAGGCTGAGTTGGATAAACACGGTAAGTTCCTGATCACCGCGCAGGGGCACCTGTCTGCCGAGGGGGAGCGGGAGGCGATCCGGCGGTTCCATCATTTACGCTGTGACGGGTATGTCCTGAACAGTCGCTATCTGTCGGATGAAGAACTGCGCGAACTGGCGCGGGAGCCCATTCCGTTTGTGTTGCTGGATCGGCAGGTGACCGGATTGGAGTCGCGCTGTATTACCTTTGACCACCGGCTGGCTGCCAAGCAGGCGGTGCGCTACCTTATCGAGCAGGGTCACCGTAAAATTGCCTGTATCTCCGGGTCTTTGAGCCGGGCCAGTAGTTTTCAGCGTTATCAAGGATACGTGGAAGCCTTACTGGAAGCCGGCATCACCCAGGAGCCGAGCTGGGCTGAAGAGGGGAATTACAGCCGCGAGAGTGGCTATCGGGCTGCGCAGGCGATTTATCGCGCCTGCCCGGAAATAACCGCGGTTTTTTCCTGCAGCGAAGAAATGACGCTCGGGGCGTTGCTGTTTTTCCATCAGCATAATATGGCGATTCCCCAGCAACTGTCTTTGATCAGTTTTGACAGTGTCGGCTTGTGTGCCAGCTTGTATCCGCCGGTTTCGGAGGTGCATTTTCCAATCCGTGAGATGGCGCAATCGGCGGTTGAGTTGTTGATCAGCCAAATCCAGGGGCAGTCGAGTGAGACCTGTTGCCATTTTCAACCGGAGCTCCGGCTGCGAGACAGTGTCCATCCACGCTGAAAACGGACGATTTCTAATCAATCAGCTCGGTTGCGGAGGAGAAGCGTTTGTATCTCAAATCGAGCTGCGTATAATACGACGCATTGCCCGAGTGGTGAAATTGGTATACACGACGGATTCAAAATCCGTTTCCTTCGGGAGTGACGGTTCAAGTCCGTCCTCGGGCACCATTTTCAAACGACAAAGCCTCAGCGAAAGCTGGGGCTTTGTCGTTTCTGGCTCCGGGTTCCCGCTTCGTCTTTTTCTGCTTTTATCTTCAGTGTTATTGACTCTGTCAATTGTAATTAAGTAGGTTATTGGAAGGGTAATTGCGTCGACGCCTGCCAAAACGTGTCACATCGCTTACCGAATACAAGCCACTCGCACAGAATAATGATAAAGGAGTCGGGGCCTTATGCGCGCAGCAAATTCAGAGTATCTACTGGCGGCACTGAGAAATATCATCAAGGCCAAGGGACTCACCTACAAAGAGCTGGCCGAACGGCTCGGGGTGCCCCTGTCGACCTTCAAGCGTCACCTGTACAGCCCGAACATTACTCTGGAGAAGTTGCTCGACTATTGCCAGGAAGTGGGAACGACCCTGGATGAATTGCAGAAACTGGCGATCAAGCTGCAGCATGATAACGACAGCTTTTTCAGCCAAACCCAGGATGAAATCTTCTACCAGTTTCCCCAGCTCTATGATTTTTATCGCGAACTGCGACACCTGCGGCAACAGGACAGCTATACGTACATGCGTAAGAAGTATGGTCTGAACAAATCCTCGACTTACGGCTACCTGCGTGCTCTGGAAATGCTGGGCCTGGTGAAGTTGGCTGAAGACAACAAGATCCAGCTGGTAGGACCGTTTTATTACCGGTTTTCCGAAAACTCCAAGTTGAGCCAAAAGTACAAGACGATCCTCAAGGAGCAGGCCCTGGATAATCCGGACTGTGTCCGGGTCGGGTTTTCCCGGATGTATTTAACCGAGGCGCAGCTTGGCGAGCTCAACCAACTGCTGGCCAAAGAGATCCTCAAATACCACAGTGAAAATATGCAAAACAGTGAGACGGAGGCAGATCTGCTGCGTAATGTGCTGCTGTTTGTCACCCAGCACCAGCCGCTGGTGTTCTCCGAAGGGATCGGCTCCTTGCCCCATTCGTTTCTTCAGGACGTGAAAGCTGCGATTGACAGGTGTGAAGCGCCGGGGACGTGATGGCCCCGGCGTGGTGGCTTCTCCGTGGTTCAGGCGGGCTTGGCCAGGTGGCAGGCCACGAAATGCCGGGTGCCGTTTTCAGCCGTGGCCGATTCCGTGAGTGCCGGGTAGCTTTGGGTACAGTGTGTGGTGGCGTGCGTACACCGGGAAGCAAAATGGCAGCCGGGCGGTGGGTTCATCGGTGATGGCACATCCCCTTGCAACATGACGCGTTTGCCCCGTTGGCGCGGGTCCGGGATCGGGATCGCGGCGATGAGTGCTTGGGTATAAGGGTGTTGCGGATGACGGAACAGCGTTTCGGTATCGCTAATTTCGACGATACGCCCCAGATACATCACAGCAATCCGGTCTGAGATATGTCGCACCACCGACAGGTCGTGGGCAATGAAGATCAAGGCCAGGTTCATTTGCTTTTGCAGATCCAGCAGGAGATTGATGATTTGCGACTGGACCGATACATCGAGCGCCGATACGGCCTCGTCACAGACAATCAGCTTCGGATTCAGGGCGATAGACCGGGCGATGCCGATCCGCTGGCGCTGTCCGCCGGAAAATTCATGCGGATATCGGCTGGCCGCAGAAGCCGGTAGCCCGACTTTTTGCAGCAACTCTTGAACCCAGATTTCCCGCTCATCCGGCAAGCCGATGCCGTGGATCTCGAACGGCTCGGCGAGGATGGTTCCGATGGTGTGGCGGCTGTTGAGGCTCTCCATCGGATCCTGAAAGATAATTTGCATCTCTTTGCGCAGGGAAACCATGTCCGAGGCGCTCAGGCCGGTGATATCCCGCCCGTTGTAGATGATTTGCCCGGCCGTGGGTTCGTGCAGTTTCAGCAGGGTCCGCCCGACCGAACTTTTACCGCAGCCGGATTCGCCGACCAGTCCCAGGGTTTCCCCGGCGTTGACTTCGAAAGACACCCCATCGACGGCATAGACGGATTTGGCTGGACCAAACAGTGAGCCGCGGACCGGATAGTGCTGTTTCAGATCGACTAACTTCAGAATTGTTTCAGCCATGATTTACCTCATTGATCATCAGGCAGCTCACATCGTGCCCCGGGGAGACGGTGTGCGGCTGCGGGACGGTTTCGCCGCAACGCTCGCTCTGGTCATGGCAACGATTGCGGAACCGGCAGCCGGAAGGCATTTCCTGCAGTGAAGGGACTGAGCCGGGGATGGTTTCCAGTTTGGTTTTCGGTTGACCTTCAAGACGGGGGATCGCGCGCAGCAGTCCCTGGGTATAGGGGTGCTGCGGGGATTCGAACAGCGTGAACACATCGGCGCGTTCGACCACCCGGCCCGCATACATCACGACGACGTCATCACACATTTCGGCGACTACGCCCAAATCGTGGGTGATGAAGATGATGGCCATGTTGTTTTCGGCCTGAATGGTGCGCATCAGCTCCAGGATCTGGGCCTGAACCGTCACATCAAGCGCGGTGGTCGGCTCATCGGCAATCAGAATATCCGGTTTGCAGGCAAGGGCCATGGCAATCATGACCCGCTGGCGCATCCCGCCGGAAAGCTCATGCGGGTAGACATGGAAGCGTTGCGCAGCGGCCGGGATGCCGACTTGCTCAAGCATCGACAGGGCTGCTTGCTTGCGCTCGGTTTTGGATAACTCCGGCCGGTGCAGTTCATACACTTCACAGAGCTGGCGACCGATGGTGTGGACCGGGTTCAGGGCGGTCATCGGATCCTGGAAAATCATCGAGATCTTGGCACCGCGGGTCTGATAGAGATCGGCCGGGGCCATGCTGACCAAGTCAGTACCCTGATACATGATAGAGCCACCGGTCACTTGGCCGTATGGACGGGGCAGCAGCCCCATGATCGATGCTGCGGTGACACTTTTGCCGCAGCCGGATTCGCCGACCACCCCGATGGTTTTGCCTTGGGCGACCGTGAATGAGACGCCGTCCAGCACTTTGATATCCCCTTCGTCTGTGGTGAAGGTGGTTTCTAAATCCTTGATGGTCAGAATATTGTTTTCTGTATCACACATGATGTTGGCTCCCTTCATCCCTGGATAAATCGTCGGTCGGTCGTCGTCACGGGCTCAAAGGTGCGCCCATCCTCCAACGCTTGCTTGGTGGCCCTTTTCTCATCCAGATCGATCCAGAACAGACCGAGTTCGATCCGGTTGGCATCCAGGATATCCTGGGACAACTCGGTCCCCAGACCTTGCGGCAATTTGACATAACGCCAGTGGGCACCGCGGGTAAACGGCACGGCATAGGTCGGGATGACGCAGTCGCAATCGGCTATTTTTTGCAGGATTTGGCGCGAGAGCCCGGCTTTTTTGCGGACATCGAACTCAGTGTCGAATGCTTCTATCAGGCGGTCCATGTCCGGGTCGGCGTAGTTGGTAAAGTTGTTGGTCTGCGGCTTGGCATTGGCGGAGTGGAAGAACTGCCAGTAAACCGGCAGGGCGTCCGTTCCCATCCCCAGAAATGCCGCCTGATGTTTTTTCTCCAACAGTGATTTGAACCCGGTGGCACCGTCCACCAGTTTGAGTTCAATCTCCAGTCCGGCTTTTTTGGCTTCCTCTTTCAGCACCACCACCCGTGCCGTATGCATTTTGGTGCGGTAGGTCAGGGTGATGCTCAGGCGCTCTCCTTGATCGTTGATGCGGATGCCGTCGCTGTCCAGGTGCTTGAACCCGGCTTGCCGGAAATACTCGGCAGCCTGGGCCGGATCAAAGGGTTTCGCCTGGATCTCCGGGTTATCGTAGTCACCATAACCGGAGCCGAAGCTTTGCTGGTGGACATAATCCCCGCGCAGCGCAACCGCAATCATTTTCGGGACATTCAGCGCATGAGCGATGCCGTGACGGATGGCGTCATTGGCCATCAACGGCGCCTGCAGGTTCAGCCATACGCCGGCCGCGCCTTGCGGCGATTTGTTATAAAACCATGATTTGTGGATGTAGCCCTGATCATAGAGTGGTCCTTTGGCTTTGTTATGCCACAGCGACGGAAAGATCATGTTGTAAGCATCCAGTTTACCGCGCTCAAAGTATTTCAGCGCAATGTCGGTATCGCGGATCACCTTGAGAATAATTTTGTCGACGTTGTAGCGGTGCTGGTAATACCGGTTGGTATAGCCCCACCAGTTGTCGACTTTTTTCAGATGGATCGCCCGGCCTTTGCGGATTTTGCTCACGTAATATGGCCCGGTCACAGGCTCGGCTTTCCAGTTGTAACGGCGGACGAAGTCTTTCGGCAGTTGCCCGCCCGGATAGAAGTGCGCCGGTTTGGGCATCAGGTTCAACCGCATGAGCAACTCGTCGTCCGCCAGTGGATCGGCAGAGTGGAGGGCAAAGGTGTATGGATCATAGACGGTGATCCCCGCCACCTTATTGGTGAAATACTCCTTGTACCATGGTGCCTTGGCATGTTCGCTTCTCATGTAGTCGAACACAAAGGCAAAATCCCGGCTGGTGATGGGCTTTCCGTCGCTCCAGCGGGCCTGTTCATCGAGCCGGAAATAAAGGGTTTGGTGATCGTCACCAAAGGCCCATTGTTTGGCAATTGCCGGCAGAAACGCCCGGGTATTGGGCTGTTGCTGCAGCAGCGCCGGGTTGCCGTCAAGCAGGAAGGGGCGAAAGCTGCCGTTGGCATCGGGGCCGATGGTGCGCAGGGTCAGCGGAAAGCTTGAAATATGGAGCCGATAAGTGCCGCCCGGTTTGGCCCGGCTGTCGGCAAACAGTGGCTGATCCGAATTGGATATCCACTTGAGCCCCGACGGGAGCTCTGCGGCCAGCCCCCCGCTCTGGTACAGCACCGTCAGTGCTGTGAGCAGTAGGGCCATCAAAAATTGTTTCATGGTCATTCCATCCATACCTGTCAACGGTCGCGCCTTGCGACTGTTGCACGGTCGTTGTGTTGATAAAGGGGTGTGTTTATCAATGCTTGTCTCGGTTAATGTCTGTGTCGCCATCCATCGGATGTGGTGTTGGTATCAGACATACCGGGTATATTTCTTCGGATCGAACGCTTCGCGGATCCCTTCGCCGATGAAGGTCACCATGGTCAGGATCGACACAATGGCGAACACTACCGAGCCGATGATCCAGTACGCATCCAGATTTGATTTCCCCTGTTGCAACAGATCGCCCCAGCTCGGGGTCGGCGGCATCAGGCCCAGCCCGAGATAGTCCAGTGCCGTTAGCGTGGTGATATTGGCAACGATGCCGAACGGCGCCAGGGTGATCACCATCACCATGGTATTGGGCAGGATATGCCGGACGATCACCCGCCACAGGCTGGCGCCCTGCGCCCGGGCAGCCAGGACGTATTCCCGGGCTTTTTCTTTATAGGTCATGGTTCGCATGTACCAGGTGATACTGATCCAGCCGAACATCACATTGATCAGGACAAACAGGAAAAAGCTGGGCTGGATAATGGAGACCATGATCATGATGACGTAGAGAAACGGCACCATGGACCACACCTCGATCACGCGCTGCATCACCAGGTCGAATTTACCGCCGAGGTATCCCATCAGCGATCCCACCAACACGCCGATGGTGTAACACAGGATCAGGGTCAGCATGGCGAACCAGATGGCAATGCGGAAACCGTAGAACAGCCGGGCCAGAACATCGCGCCCGGACTCATCGGTACCAAGATAATGCTGCCGGTCCAGCGACGGCGGATTCGGCGGATAGCTTGTCCCGTCAAAGTCCTGCTCGTAAGGATTCCAGGGAACCACCGGCATCAGAACCCAGTTGCCTTTGCCTTGTGCGGCAAAGTGTTGCTTCAGCTCGCGATAATTGGCCTCGTAGCCGTAGTTCAGGCCGAATGTTTCTCCAGTGTTCACTTCGGTGTAGGTCGGAAAGAACAGTTCGCCTTCATAGGCGACAACCAGCGCCCGGCTGTTGACCAGTAGCTCAGCGACACAGGAGAGCAGGATCAGGGCCGTCAGGAGCACAAAGGAATAGTAGCTTCGTTTGATCGAGCGGAAGCGGTTGATTTTTTTTAGGGTCAGTGGATTGAACGCCATCATTTAACTCCCGAATTGAACCCGTGGATCGACCAGGGCAACGCACAGATCCGAGAGGATATTGCCCAGCATCAACAGCAGGGATGATATCGCCAGGATCCCCATCACCACCGGGTAGTCCCGCTCGATAATTGACTCGTACCCCAGCAGGCCGATGCCGTCGATATTGAATACCACCTCAATCAGAAACGAGCCGGCAACGAAGACCGAAACCACGTTCCCCAAATGGCTGGCAATCGGGATCAGGCTGTTGCGCAGGGCGTGTTTGCGCACGGCTTGCCGGAAGGGCAGCCCCTTGGCAATGGCGGTTTTGACATAATCTGCCGCCAGGTTTTCCAGCAGGTTGTTTTTCATCGTCATGGTGAGAATGGCGAAATCGCCGATGATATAGCACAGCAGGGGCAGGGCTGCATGCGCGAACAGGTCGGCAATTTTGTCCGGCCACAGCAGGTCGTCGAAATCATCACTGACAAAATCGCCCATCGGGAACCAGTCGAGGTGAAAAGCGAAGAAAGAGAGCAGAAAGACCCCGACCACATAGTTGGGTAGGGCGTAGCCGATAAACACCATCACCGAGCTGACATGGTCGAACCGGGAGCCGTGTTTCATGGCTTTGAGGATCCCGAGCGGAATCGACACCAGGTAGCTGATCAGAAATGTCAGCAGTCCGTAGAACAGGGAGACGGGCAGGCGTTCTTTGATCATACCCCACACCGGCTCGTAATAGCGGGTGGATTCTCCCAGATCCAGGGTGATCAGCTTACCCAGCCATTCGGTATAGGCTTCAAACATCGGTTTGTCCAACCCGTAGAAGGCGTTCAGTTCGGCAATCTGTTCCTCAGACAGCGTTTGTGATCCCTGTTGGTTTCCGCCGCCGCTTTCCATGGATTGGGATTGCATCTGGGCAATCATTCGTTCCACCGGACCGCCGGGGACAAACCGGGTCAGGGCGAAGACCAGCAGGGTCACGCCGATAAAGGTGGGAATGATCAGTAGTAATCGTCGGCTAAAATATGCAAGCAAAGCAGACTCCTTTACATCCTATCGTCAGGCTTTCCGGCAACCGGGTGTTGAGTACCCTGGCTGGGCCGGTTTCATCTGGGAACGTGCGCTGGTTCCACCTTGCAGGTGAAATCAGGCGCTCTGTGTTGCGTACCGCAGATGAGTCAAAAAGCCGGATATCTGAGATATCCGGCTGGGTTGGATGACTTCGTAGTAAGTCTAAAGAACCGGCAACTGCTCTAGCGCATGGCGATACTGGATGTATTCGCGGGTGCTCCATAGCCAGATGATTTCCGGGTCGACATCGTAGACCTTGGCTTCTTCCGGCCGGGTCTGGATAGCCTCTGCAACTCCAGTTGCATAACTATCCGCGCTGCTCAGCAAAGCGTCCAGGTACTCCGGATCCTCATCCTTGTAGCTGCGGATGGCATTCCAGGCGGCCAGTAGGTTATCTTTGGTGTGGCAGCGACTGTCATTGGTTGTCGGTGAATAACAGTCGTTGGTCTTGTCATAGGTAAACTTAGCCGGGGAGAAAATGGATCCCCTGAACAGGGATTCAAAATACGGCGTTGTCTGCAGCAGGTTGACTGCTTCAGTATCACGCAACATAAACAGGGTGAAATCGTTCAGGCTTCTGATCCCGTATGTTTTCAAGTTTTGTTTGGTGGTGGAGTGTGCGTTCTCCAGCTTGGCCAGTTCTTCTGGTTTACCATTGATCAACAGGGCTTTTTCAGCCATACGGAAACCCAGTCGGTTGCGGCGTGTTACAGCATAATTTTTGGCTTTGAGACTGAATTCAAAACCATTTTCCATATCAATATCCGAACCTGGTCGATTAAGCGTTATCGCGTCGATTAGGTATTGTGAGCTGTCGGACAGGCCATATTCTTGGACTGTGCCAAAAGCAACAAAGTTATGCAGTAGAGCCGAATACATCGGGGTGACCGTTGTTCGTGACATCTGGAAGTAACGTTTCAGTCCCGACAGATATGGCGGTACATCAATCGCCCGTTTGATATCCGGCCGGAACGGCGTGACGGTAGCCTTGCGGTTACCATCCTGGTCAACAAAAATCGGCGCCGGGTATTGGTCGTAGTCAAAGCCAAGGTAGCCGAGGTAAGCCTGGACTTTCTGAGGGGTGCCCTGGGTGCCGCTGCGCGGATCGGAGACATCCAACAGGGCCATATTCGACTTATCTCTACTGAACCGTTGATCACCACGTTTGACCAGCATTTGGGCTGCCAGAAGTTTGTCCGGCCAGATCCCGAGCAGATCGACGGCCGTGGCTGAGGTCTGGTACGGGTTGTTGGCGCGCATATTGGCGTGCGAGCGGCCATCCCGGGTTTCGGAAAGCACGGTGATTTTATCGTACCCGTTTGTCATAGCGGCGACTAAATCCGGATCAAAACACGATCGCGGCAGGTCGGTCTTATGCTGGATCCCCGGCCCGTAGCTGCTCCAGAGATCGGACAGGGGCACAAAGCGGTAAATCGGCTGACTGCCCGAAGGCGTCACCTTCAGCTCGCAGATGTGATCCGGGGTGCTCATCACTTTGACGAAAAAGTCCGCCGCTTCCAATGCTGCGTCAAAGGTGTCACACACCATCTGGGCGCCCTGTGGCAAATTGTTGCGGGTTGAGGCGCGGGTACAGTTGTCGGTGTAGTAGTTGGCAACATTTTGACCGTAACTGTCTTCGGCACCGCGTAACTGCGCCAATTGATAGTCAATTTCACCGAGATCTTCGACCACTTCTCGGATTTCATTGAACTGGCTCCAACGGCCGATAGTGTATTCCTGTAACTTGTAATCGTAGAAGTTATCACGGCCATCCCGGCGGTTGATTAGCTCGTAGTTATCCCAGTATTTCTGGATCCGGAACCGAGTGACTTCCAGAATGTTGGTACCTTCGTCAAAGCGGTTACAGGTCGTTGTGGTTGTCACATTCTCATCGGTACAGAAGTTATAGGGTTTCACTTGCTCGCCGAAGGATAGTTCAGCCTGTACTTGATTCAGTGCGCCTAACGGGTAGGCCTGCTGATCTTGTCGCAGCGCTTCATCTATCTTATTCAGGCTGACCAGCTTGGTGGTTGCCGGTTCGCCCGGATTCCCCGGCTGATTGACCTCAACTTTCCGGCTATAGCCAAATCTCAGGGCGGCAATATCGTATTTACCGTAAATGGGCAGCTCATCGAAAATTGAGGCACCGTAGTCCATGATGGAGCTATAGGCCGGCACTTTGTCATAGCCGAATTTGGCAATTTCGTCCTGGTGGTAGAAGTTGTTTTTATCAACGGAGCCCATGAAGTTGTGGCGAAGGCCCAAGTTGTGGCCCAGCTCATGCACCAATGTTGATTTGAACATGTGCTCAGTGATGGCGTCACTGACTTTCTGTTGCTGGTCCGCATTGAGTTGATCCCAGCGTTTCAGCGTTTTGTTGGCATGATCGGCATAGTCCGGCGCACTCTGGTCGAGCCCCGAATTGTCGAAATAGTTGCCGGCCAGATAGTCAATGCCTTTGATCAGCCCTTTTGATTGGGTGCTCACCCACATAAACTCAGCGGCATACATGTTCTGCTCAGCCATTTTATGGAGCTGATGCTGATGATTGGCCAGCGATTTGCTGAAGCTTTGTGGCTCTTGCTCATCGGGGGATAGCCAGTACGGCGTGCCATTGATGAATTGAGGTTCATATTGAGCCTTTGGCTCCGTTGATGCCAGAGACTCTGTATGCAGTTGGGTCGTCAGGCGGTTTTCGACGCCACCCACCCCCATGAAGCCGGCTGTGGATGCAGACGCGGCCACGGATGTGTTCTGGTCTGGGGTAGTGCTTGGCACAAAGGTATCCGGCCGTTCGATTTCACCGCGGTTATAATATTTGGCCAGCTCGTTCCACATCCGACGCGATGTGGAGCGGATCACCCCGGCATACTGGTTGACATGGGCATGAACGATTTCCCCGGTGAGTGGGTTTGTTGCCGACGGGCCATAGCCCAGCAGACCGTTATCGACCGGGTCGGTGATTAAGTTCAGTACGTTGTAGCGCAAGTCGCCGGTATGAACCCCTGCTTTGTCGGTCGGATTGACAATTTTGATCGGCGGTACGCCGGTCCCGGCCAGGGTGGTGTTGATTTCCGCGATCGTTTCCAGCGTGACATCCAGATAGAACTTATTCTCTTTCTCGAAGTAGCTGTCACTCAGGTAGTAGTCGATTGATGCTTTGTTGGGATTGAATCGGTTCAGCAGGTTGAACTTGTGGCCCTGGCGGTCGCTCTCGCCAGTCAGGGAGCGTTCATTTTTGGTATCTTTGAAGAAACCAAAGCGCATGGAGTCCCGGTCCGGGGAGTGGATGGTCTGGTAATCTTTGCTGGCCAGTTTGTCTAATTTCACCAAAGAGTAGAAAAAACGGGTTTTGAAAGACAAATCTTCGAACTGATCGCCAAACTGGTAGAAGTCATCCACACTGGCGGTAAAGGTGCGCTCCACCTCGACATTAATCGTGCCGTTGGCCGCATCATATTCCCAGTGGATCACACGGGGATCGGCGGTTTCATCGACGTTATCAGCGGTAAACCAGGCATTCAGGGTATCGACGGCCAAAGATTCAATGCCGGCATAATCCGGGGTGAAATGGGTCGCATCTTCCCAGTTCAGATCAGCATCTTCGTTGAGCTCTTCCTTGTTGGTGCACTCATCGTAGCTATCTTCGGCACAGCGGTATTGCTGGAAGGTGCCGGGAATTTTCAAGACCGGAGCCTGGTTGATCACGTCAGCGTAGCGGCTTTCCTCGCCGGACTTGATGGTATCGCGGTCGACTTCTTCGGCGACAATCCCGTTTTGTTTGTCAAAACGGAGCTTGACCAGTTTCGGGGTGCCCTGGAAGAAACCACGCTGGGTTGCGGCATAGCGCGGGGTCGCACCGGTGGATGGCATATACAGCCATAGTGATTCGGTATCCAGTGAATTTTTGGTGATTTGCTCTGAAGCCCGAGGCAATGTGTCATAACCCCGCTCTTCGGCACCACAGCCATAGAGCGCAATGCTCACCATGGCTGCAATCGCTAATTTCTTATACATGTTGTGTTTACCTTTTTTATTCTTTGATTACAGGGTGTAATTCAGCGTGATGTAGTAAGTCGGCTTTTCCAGATCAAACAAATCGTTGAGCGGGTTCGGCCCTCGATCCGGGTCGTAGTAGGTCGCACTGTTGGTCATACCGAGCGCGGCACTAAAGGCGTCAGTGATTTGATACCCGACCTCGGCTGCATGGGTCAGCTCGGGCGAGTGGCGGGTGCCGCGATAGCTCCAGGATTCAGCACTGACAAAATTGGTGCTGAAGAACCATTTATCGACGGTATACTCGAGCGCAAACAGGTTACTGAGCCGGTATTCCTCGAGCGGGAGATCGCCAGCGGTGGTGTATCGATGGAAGTTTTTCTGCAACCGAACGGAGTCGTGAAACGCCAACCCCGGCAGCAGATGATCCAGGGTCAGGGAAAATTGAATATCGCCGCGAAGCGCGGTTTGCAGATCGGTTTTCGAAGCGGTGTCTGAGATCGGGAGCAGTACACGTCCGCCGACAGACATCGACAAGGTGTCTGTCGGTGACCAGAGGTTGCTCCGGGTCGCGGTCAGCCAGATATCATCCCAATAATCTCCCCGTTCACCGTCATAGCTGTGTCGGCCGGAGATGAGAGCAGAGAATTTGGTGGATTGACTCAGGTTATAAGTGATGGTCGCGGATGCCGTGAGATTACGGTCTGCCAGATAACTGTTACTGTCATAGGCATTTCTGCTGTAGTCCATTCCAAAGGTTGCACCCCACTGTTTTGTCGTGGGCGGCAACGGTTGAACTGGCTCTTGCGCATAAATTCCTGTCGATAGCAAAGCAGGCACCATGGCATAGATTGCCAAGTTGTACTTCATGACTTGCTCTATTCCCTGTGAGTGTATGCATTGCGGCACTCCATATGGCCGCATGAGAATCGTATTGTTTTAGTTATGATTAGAGCAGGAATACTAATCGACATGCTTAAAGCAAGAAATCGCTATTGAGAAAGTATCACCAGTTAATTCGTCGGGTACTGAATAATGAAACCTGGCGCAGAGTGCTCAACCTCACAGAATGCTATGAAACTCATATAATCAGGAGTTCATCGCGTGCTGATTTTACATCTAGTGGGTATCCCTGCTTCTGGGTTGTTTTTTAGTATTTCATCTCGATGTCGGGGTTTGATGTTGGTGAACCGCAGAAAATTGCCGTGGTGGCCGCTTTTCGCTGGATAAGGGACGGTTCGACGCTGATGTCGCCTGGGTGATGTCAGAGCAAACAGGGAATTTCATGAACGGAACATCGCAGCCTTGGGCTGATTGGCGGATGGATCTGCCCTCTTTTTCTGTCCTCTATCACACTTAGCAGAGAAACCCGGCCTTCTTACTCTGACCGTTTTGATTCAGCCGTTAATATTCTAACTATCTGAAAATCAATAAGAGAGTGGGCTCCTTGTCATCGCATGTACCCAATAGCCGTTATGGCGGCATCGTCGATCAGGTGAAGCGGCAAATCAAAGAAAAGATTTGGCTGCCGGGCGAGCGTATTCCCTCGGTCCGAGTGATGAGTAAGGCGCAGTCTGTCAGTGTCATGACCGTGTTGAAGGCTTATGAGCATTTGGAAGCCGAAGGGTGGATCTATGCCAAGGCCAAAGCGGGATATTTTGTCGCGGCGCATTTTAACCGCCTGGCTGAGCCGGAGCAGGTGATCCCTCAGGTTGTGAATCGCTCGATTCGAATCAACCGGCATGTCTTTGAAGTGCTGCGGGCCTGTAAGCGGCCGGATGTGGTGCCATTCGGTTCGGCTTTTCCGGATCCGTCGCTCTTCCCGATTCATACCATCGGACGCTTACTGGGGCAGGCGATTAAAAGCATGCCGGCCCATAGCGCCATCTCCGACCTGCCACCGGGAAGTCTGGAGCTTCGGCGATCGATTGCCCAGCGCTACTTAAGAGACGGGATCGATGTTTCACTGGATGATATCGTCATTACCTCGGGGGCGATGGAGTCGTTGGGGCTGTGTCTGGCGGCGGTGACTCAGCCGGGAGACTGTGTGGCGATTGAGTCGCCGGCGTTTTACGGTGCCCTGCAAGCCATTGAACGATTCAAACTGAAAGCGGTGGAAATCCCGACACATCCGCGTGAAGGCATGTCGCCGGAAGGTCTTGAGCAAGCCATTGTCGAAAATGACGTGAAAGCTTGCTGGTTGATGAGCAAGTTTCAAAATCCGCTGGGGGCGACGATCCCGGCGGGTCGGCAACAGGCTTTATATGAGGTCCTGGCCAGGAATGATATTCCGGTGATTGAAGATGATGTGTATGCCGAACTCTATTTTGGGACCGAGAAGCCGATGCCGATGAAGGCGTTGGATGATCGGGGGCTGGTCTTACATTGCTCGTCATTTTCTAAGTGCCTGGCGCCCGGTTTGCGGGTAGGCTGGGTCGCCGCGGGGCGTTATGCCCGGCAAGTTGAAGAGCTTCAGTTTATGTCCACGCTTTCAGTCGGGGCGCCCAATCAACTGGCCCTGGCGCAGTACCTTCAACATGGGGGCTATGATAACCATCTCCGCCGATTACGACGGACCCTGGAGCAACGGCAGCAACAAATGCTGGGGGCGATCGAACAGAGTTTTCCCACCGGAACTCAGATCACCCGCCCGACTGGCGGTTATTTCCTGTGGGTGGTTTTGCCGAAACAGATTAACACTTCTGAAATCCTTGCGGATTTGTTGGACCGGTATCAGATCAGTATTGCACCGGGCACACTGTTCTCTGCAGACCAGCGCTATCAGCACTGTATGCGGATTAATTGCGCCTATCCGTGGGATGAGAAAAATCAAGCGGCTTTATATCAATTGGCGGCTTACTTAACGGAATTATGCGAAAAAGACTGATCGCGGGGCTGTACTAAGTCATTTCCCGAGGAACTGTACTACATCGAGCATTCTGGACTGTGTTCTGATCACCGGGTTATTTAAAATCAGGAGAGAAACGATGAAAGTGCAACCTCAACGTGATCAAGTGAAGTTAATTGGCGTCGCCATCATCTGTGCGGCTTTGGTAGTGTTTGGTCATTTGATCCTTTCAAAAAGCTTGGCGGAACAACTTTGGGTTGAATATACCGCGGCGTTGATCCCTTTTGCGTTGTTTGCCATTGGTGTGGTGTCGTTTCGTTATGCAGCGGCAAAGGACGAAGCCAATGAACACGGCGACGCACATTGAGCAGACGTTGAAAAGCAGATAATGAATTCGTTTGTTTATTGAGCTAAAAGTTCGGTGTTGTTTTATTTGCGAGCTGTCGGGGCGGTTAGGGATGTTTTTTTTTATAATGGCTTGCCATGCGATTTGAACTCTCTATAATGCCGCCTCACCGACACGGAGAGCGGCTTCTTAAAGCAAGAAAGCAAGCAACGCGTTGGGACGGTGAAAGCCTTCAAAATTAAGTTTCAAAAAGTGTTTGACACATCCCTTTGAATCCTTAGAATGGCGCACCTCCTCAGAGCAAAAGCGAATGAGGAATTGTTCTTTAACAATTTGACCATGCAATCTGTGTGGGCACTCGTGAAATGATAGTCAAAGCTTATTTGTCTTCGCTTTAAAAAGCGAAAGCAAACAGGTTATCAATGAACTGAGTGACCAAAACGACATAGCTTCGGCTATATCGGCACAGTCAATTTATTTTTGCTTCTGCTTTTTCTTAAAAAGCGGAAACAAGAAATCAGTATTCATTGAGCCAAAAAAATCTTTAATTGAAGAGTTTGATCATGGCTCAGATTGAACGCTGGCGGCAGGCCTAACACATGCAAGTCGAGCGGCAGCGACAACATTGACCCTTCGGGTGATTTGTTGGGCGGCGAGCGGCGGACGGGTGAGTAATGCCTGGGAATATGCCCTGATGTGGGGGATAACCATTGGAAACGATGGCTAATACCGCATAATCTCCTGTCTTTTACGAGATGGGAGCAAAGAGGGGGACCTTCGGGCCTCTCGCGTCAGGATTAGCCCAGGTGGGATTAGCTAGTAGGTGGGGTAACGGCTCACCTAGGCGACGATCCCTAGCTGGTCTGAGAGGATGATCAGCCACACTGGAACTGAGACACGGTCCAGACTCCTACGGGAGGCAGCAGTGGGGAATATTGCACAATGGGGGAAACCCTGATGCAGCCATGCCGCGTGTGTGAAGAAGGCCTTCGGGTTGTAAAGCACTTTCAGTCGTGAGGAAGGCGGCTAAGTTAATAGCTTAGTTGTTTGACGTTAGCGACAGAAGAAGCACCGGCTAACTCCGTGCCAGCAGCCGCGGTAATACGGAGGGTGCGAGCGTTAATCGGAATTACTGGGCGTAAAGCGCATGCAGGCGGCTTGTTAAGCCAGATGTGAAAGCCCGGGGCTCAACCTCGGAATCGCATTTGGAACTGGCAGGCTAGAGTCTTGTAGAGGGGGGTAGAATTTCAGGTGTAGCGGTGAAATGCGTAGAGATCTGAAGGAATACCGGTGGCGAAGGCGGCCCCCTGGACAAAGACTGACGCTCAGATGCGAAAGCGTGGGGAGCAAACAGGATTAGATACCCTGGTAGTCCACGCCGTAAACGATGTCTACTTGGAGGTTGGTGTCTTGAACACTGGCTTTCGGAGCTAACGCGTTAAGTAGACCGCCTGGGGAGTACGGTCGCAAGATTAAAACTCAAATGAATTGACGGGGGCCCGCACAAGCGGTGGAGCATGTGGTTTAATTCGATGCAACGCGAAGAACCTTACCTACTCTTGACATCCAGAGAACTTTCCAGAGATGGATTGGTGCCTTCGGGAACTCTGAGACAGGTGCTGCATGGCTGTCGTCAGCTCGTGTTGTGAAATGTTGGGTTAAGTCCCGCAACGAGCGCAACCCTTATCCTTGTTTGCCAGCACTTCGGGTGGGAACTCCAGGGAGACTGCCGGTGATAAACCGGAGGAAGGTGGGGACGACGTCAAGTCATCATGGCCCTTACGAGTAGGGCTACACACGTGCTACAATGGCGCATACAGAGGGCTGCAAGCTAGCGATAGTGAGCGAATCCCAAAAAGTGCGTCGTAGTCCGGATTGGAGTCTGCAACTCGACTCCATGAAGTCGGAATCGCTAGTAATCGTGGATCAGAATGCCACGGTGAATACGTTCCCGGGCCTTGTACACACCGCCCGTCACACCATGGGAGTGGGCTGCACCAGAAGTAGATAGCTTAACCTTCGGGAGGGCGTTTACCACGGTGTGGTTCATGACTGGGGTGAAGTCGTAACAAGGTAGCCCTAGGGGAACCTGGGGCTGGATCACCTCCTTAACGATATGACACATTGTTTGATGCAGTGTCCACACAGATTGCCTGGTTAATAGTAAAAGACAACAGTGTCCCATTCGTCTAGAGGCCTAGGACACCGCCCTTTCACGGCGGTAACAGGGGTTCGACTCCCCTATGGGACGCCACTTTCTAAATACACTTACGAGTGTGATTAGAAAGTGGATGCCGAAAGGCAAACACATGCTCTTTAACAATCTGGAAAGCTGACTAGTAAATTCGATTGGTTCGTCATCACGATGGATGAATTGAAATTATTGTTTCTCGAAAGAGAAACGAGTTCTCAAGCAAAACACATTCAAGTGTCTTGTGTAAGTTTGCTTTCACTTTTCAAAGTGAAGACAGACAAAGAGTCCGGCAAAACAAACTATTCCATCTTTTACTCAGATGGAAACCTTGGTTGTTTACGATACAGACCCTTTGGGGTTGTATGGTTAAGTGACTAAGCGTACACGGTGGATGCCTGGGCAGTCAGAGGCGATGAAGGACGTACTAACTTGC
This sequence comes from Photobacterium sp. TY1-4, assembly GCF_025398175.1. Lineage (NCBI taxonomy): Bacteria > Pseudomonadati > Pseudomonadota > Gammaproteobacteria > Vibrionales > Vibrionaceae > Photobacterium > Photobacterium sp. TY1-4. Next base: position 3,061,488 of record NZ_CP099734.1, on the reverse strand, counting down.
GATAAGCGCAGATGAGGCAGTAAGAGCCACTTGAGTCTGCGATTTCCGAATGGGGAAACCCAGCTGCAGAAGCAGTTATCAATACGTGAATCCATAGCGTGTTGAGGCGAACCGGGGGAACTGAAACATCTAAGTACCCCGAGGAAGAGAAATCAACCGAGATTCCGGCAGTAGCGGCGAGCGAAACCGGATTAGCCCTTAAGCTTTTTATGCGTCAGGTGAAGGCTCTGGAAAGTGCCGCGATACAGGGTGATAGCCCCGTAGCCGACAACGCATTTAAAGTGAAAACGAGTAGGACGGGACACGTGTTATCTTGTCTGAAGATGGGGGGACCATCCTCCAAGGCTAAATACTCCTGACTGACCGATAGTGAACCAGTACCGTGAGGGAAAGGCGAAAAGAACCCCTGTGAGGGGAGTGAAATAGAACCTGAAACCGTGTACGTACAAGCAGTAGGAGCACCTTCGTGGTGTGACTGCGTACCTTTTGTATAATGGGTCAGCGACTTAATTTCAGTAGCAAGGTTAACCATCTAGGGGAGCCGTAGGGAAACCGAGTCTTAACTGGGCGTGCAGTTGCTGGGATTAGACCCGAAACCAGGTGATCTAGCCATGGGCAGGTTGAAGGTGCGGTAACACGCACTGGAGGACCGAACCGACTAATGTTGAAAAATTAGCGGATGACTTGTGGCTAGGGGTGAAAGGCCAATCAAACCTGGAGATAGCTGGTTCTCCCCGAAAGCTATTTAGGTAGCGCCTCGGACGAATACTACTGGGGGTAGAGCACTGTTAAGGCTAGGGGGTCATCCCGACTTACCAACCCTTTGCAAACTCCGAATACCAGTAAGTACTATCCGGGAGACACACGGCGGGTGCTAACGTCCGTCGTGGAGAGGGAAACAACCCAGACCGCCAGCTAAGGTCCCAAAGTTATCGCTAAGTGGGAAACGATGTGGGAAGGCTCAGACAGCCAGGATGTTGGCTTAGAAGCAGCCATCATTTAAAGAAAGCGTAATAGCTCACTGGTCGAGTCGGCCTGCGCGGAAGATTTAACGGGGCTAAGCGATACACCGAAGCTGCGGCAATGTAGTTTACTACATTGGGTAGGGGAGCGTTCTGTAAGCCGTTGAAGGTGGTCTGTAAGGGCTGCTGGAGGTATCAGAAGTGCGAATGCTGACATGAGTAACGATAAAGGGGGTGAAAAACCTCCTCGCCGGAAGACCAAGGGTTCCTGTCCAACGTTAATCGGGGCAGGGTGAGTCGACCCCTAAGGCGAGGCCGAAAGGCGTAGTCGATGGGAAACGGGTTAATATTCCCGTACTTCTTACTATTGCGATGGGGGGACGGAGAAGGCTAGGTGGGCCTGGCGACGGTTGTCCAGGTTCAAGGGTGTAGGCTGATGGTTTAGGCAAATCCGGACCATCTCAAGGCTGAGACCCGATGTCGAGGTGCTACGGCACTGAAGTCATTGATGCCATGCTTCCGGGAAAAGCCTCTAAGCTTCAGATAGTAAGGAATCGTACCCCAAACCGACACAGGTGGTCGGGTAGAGAATACCAAGGCGCTTGAGAGAACTCGGGTGAAGGAACTAGGCAAAATGGTACCGTAACTTCGGGAGAAGGTACGCTCTTGACGGTGAAGTCCCTCGCGGATGGAGCTATTGAGAGTCGCAGATACCAGGTGGCTGCAACTGTTTATTAAAAACACAGCACTGTGCAAAATCGAAAGATGACGTATACGGTGTGACGCCTGCCCGGTGCCGGAAGGTTAATTGATGGGGTTATCTTCGGAGAAGCTCTTGATCGAAGCCCCGGTAAACGGCGGCCGTAACTATAACGGTCCTAAGGTAGCGAAATTCCTTGTCGGGTAAGTTCCGACCTGCACGAATGGCGTAATGATGGCCACGCTGTCTCCACCCGAGACTCAGTGAAATTGAAATCGCAGTGAAGATGCTGCGTACCCGCGGCTAGACGGAAAGACCCCGTGAACCTTTACTACAGCTTGGCACTGAACATTGACCCTACATGTGTAGGATAGGTGGGAGGCTTCGAAGCAGGTACGCCAGTATCTGTGGAGCCGTCCTTGAAATACCACCCTTGTAGTGTTGATGTTCTAACGTCGCCCCCTTATCGGGGGTGCGGACAGTGCCTGGTGGGTAGTTTGACTGGGGCGGTCTCCTCCCAAAGCGTAACGGAGGAGCACGAAGGTGGGCTAATCACGGTCGGACATCGTGAGGTTAGTGCAATGGCATAAGCCCGCTTGACTGCGAGAATGACGGTTCGAGCAGGTGCGAAAGCAGGTCATAGTGATCCGGTGGTTCTGAATGGAAGGGCCATCGCTCAACGGATAAAAGGTACTCCGGGGATAACAGGCTGATACCGCCCAAGAGTTCATATCGACGGCGGTGTTTGGCACCTCGATGTCGGCTCATCACATCCTGGGGCTGAAGTCGGTCCCAAGGGTATGGCTGTTCGCCATTTAAAGTGGTACGCGAGCTGGGTTTAGAACGTCGTGAGACAGTTCGGTCCCTATCTGCCGTGGGCGTTGGATGATTGAGAGGGGCTGCTCCTAGTACGAGAGGACCGGAGTGGACGAACCGCTGGTGTTCGGGTTGTGTCGCCAGACGCATTGCCCGGTAGCTAAGTTCGGAATCGATAACCGCTGAAAGCATCTAAGCGGGAAGCGAGCCTCAAGATGAGTCATCCCTAAGGCTTTAAGCCTTCTGAAGGGTTGTCGTAGACGACGACGTTGATAGGCAGGGTGTGTAAGCGCTGTGAGGCGTTGAGCTAACCTGTACTAATTGCCCGTGCGGCTTAACCATACAACACCCAAGGGGTTTTACGGACTCCACGAGCACTTGAATGATGTGTTTGAGAAACTAGTTAACTTTTCCAGATTTAGTGTAGGGTCACATCGCTCCTTGCCATCCATGGCATCGCGATATTAGTGAATCCCTTCACGTCGAATTTGCTTGGCGACCATAGCGTTGCGGACCCACCTGATCCCATGCCGAACTCAGCAGTGAAACGCAGCAGCGCCGATGGTAGTGTGGGGCCTCCCCATGTGAGAGTAGGACATCGCCAGGCTTCCAATTTAGTGCGGAGTGGTAGTTCAGTTGGTTAGAATACCGGCCTGTCACGCCGGGGGTCGCGGGTTCGAGTCCCGTCCACTCCGCCAATCATTAAGTCCCTAGCAGCAATGCTGGGGATTTTTTGTATGTGCAGTACAAGAGCGGTAGTTCAGTTGGTTAGCCTATTTACCTTGAAAGCAGCGGCCTGTCACGCTGCCGTAGGCATTCGCGGGTTCGAGTCCCGCCGGAGTGCCGGCCCAGCCGCTCCGCCACTTTTACTAAGCCCGAGTCGAATGATTCGGGCTTTTTTACATTTTACGCTCCCGAAAGTGCTACGCACTTTTTCGCGGGCCGGAATGCCGGACCATCGATTCCCGTCCGCTCCGCCACTCTTTAAGAAGCCCAGTTAAAAGACTGGGCTTTTTTACGTCTGAAGATCATGTTTCGCCCTACGGTCGAATGAGTCTCGCCGGAGTGCCGGCCCAGCCGTTCCGCCACTTGCACTAAACCCAAGCATAAATGCTTGGTTTTTTTATACTTGTTATTTACGGTTCGCCCTTCCGCCGTACGAGTTCCACACCTCATTCCCCGATATAAATGGCGTCATCAGAAACTGAATATGAATCCAAAATATCTGTACTTTCATTATTGGTTTTCAGTATTTTTGCGCCCCACCCCGAGCGGCTCAAAATACTTCGTTCATAGTGAGTTAATTCACTACAGATGGCGTTGTTACTGCAATAAAAGGTTGCTAGTTTTTATCTCTTTATGCTTTCTGTTGCATTTTGTGGGGTGGTTATGTCATGGATAAAAGTGCTGTTTTCGGCATGTTTAATGGTAATGAGCGGGCAGTTATATGCAGAGACGCTGTCTGCGACGGATTACCGGATTAATTATGAAGGTCGGGTGGTCAAAGATTGGAATACTGGCAATGTCGAGTTGAGTTGGCCGGGGTCTAAAATTAAATTTCAGTTCAATGGGACTCGTCTGGCTGTGAAGATGGATGGTCGGGGAACGCAGTTTGATGTCGTGGTGGATGACGTAGTCGAAAGTCAGTTAACTACGACGATCGGGCTGAATGATTATGAACTGTTGCGTTTTACTGAGCCACGTGATGTGCGTGTCGAGTTGGTAAAAAGAAATGAAAGCTATGATGCCATGCTTCAGGTACATGGATTTGAAGCCGACGGCATGATTCAAGGTTGGTGGGAGCATAAACCGCATCTTCTCTTTTTCGGGGATTCCATTACGGTCGGATATGGTGTGGAGTCCGACAAGCGAGAATGTACCTTGGATGAGGTTTCGAATACGACCAATAACCGCCTGTCTTACGCCTCATTGGCAGCAGATGCATTAGGGGCCAGCCGAACGATTGTGGCTTATTCTGGCCTGGGACTAGTTCGAAACTGGAACGGAAATCAGCCTTATCATAACCTGCCATACTATTGGAACAAAGCGGGTTCGGTATTTACGGCCGGAGAGGAATTTGAAGATAAGCACTCTGATTTAATCGTGATTAATTTAGGCGGCAATGACTTTAGTACCCCACTTCAACCGCATGAACCATGGCCGGATCTGCCGACCTTTTACGGGGTTTGGATTCAATCTTATGTGGACTTTATTTCGCAGCTGCGTGGCAGATACGGCGAAATTCCGATCCTTGTGATTTCAAAAGATTGGTATCGAGAGGCGATTCACGCTATGGAATCTCAGCTATTCGCTCAAGGCATCCTGCAGGTGTATACCCATTATTATATGACGGAGCATCTGGGCTGTATGTGGCACCCGATTGCCTCAGAGCATCGGGTGATGGCGGATAATCTGGTTTCAAGAATTAATGAACTGTCTTTAATCAAGAAAAATTAATATGAATGGGAGAGATGATTAATTCCTCTCTTCCTGAATAAATATTTTATTTATTTCATTGATTACTTTTTCTTTGTGGCTATGGATGAAAAAGTGTTCACCATTAAATAACTTTACATTAACTTTATCCGAAAAATGCTTTTGCCATTCTTCAATATCATCCATATCGACTTCCTGATCCAATAATCCAAAAAATAAAGTACACCGGGTGCTGTGTTTTAATTTTGGAATGGGTGATTGATGGTCAGCAATTTCAAAGTCCGCTCTTAATATTTGAATGCAAAGATTTAACAATGCTTTGTTTTGTAGTACTTCCTCAGGCGTTGCATTCAAGCGTTTTATTTCATTGATGAACTCATCTTCTGGAAGTAAGTGACTTCCTGACATATGCCTTTCCTGATGTGGTGCCTTGCAACCGGACGCAATGAAGTGTTTGGGTAATGGGTGACCGGACTCACGGAGATGAGTTAGTAACTGGTATCCAATCCGGCTTCCCATACTGTGCCCGAAAACAATGTAAGGCAGATCGGATAATTCGTCAATAATATCAGAGAGTTCTGAAGTGATCTCATCCATGGATGAAATGAGGGATTCCCCAAATCGGCTTGCCCGGCCAGGCAGTTGAACCAGAATGGCTTCAATTCCTGGCGAGAGATGTTTGATCCAATCCTGATAAATAGAGGCGCTCCCTCCGGCATAAGGGAGGAATATCACTCTCATTTTCACATTGTCGGAATTAAATCGGTAAAACCACTTTGACATTTTTAATCCTTAATATTGTTGAGTGGTTAAATAATACATTCTTGCACGGTTTATTTTTTCTTATTTTTGTTTTGTTTGAACTGTGCTGTGAATTTAGTGATTTTTTCATATGTTTTCAGGTTATTTCTGGAGATATTTCCAAACGTGAGAAACATCTATTCATTGAGTTATCCATTATATGTAAAAGTGAGTGAATTATTATTGGATGATTGTTTTAAGGGTTAGGCATGAGAAAATTAGCATTGTTGTTCCCTGGTCAAGGGGCTCAATATGTTGGAATGGGAAAAGAATTATTTGATAAATATGCAGTTGTTCGTGAAACATTTGCTGAGTCGTCAGATGTTTTAGCGAAGGATATTGCGGATTTATGTTTTAACGCATCACCTGATGTTTTAATGCAAACTGAGAATGCCCAAGCGGCAATTCTGACCTTGAATGTGGCGTTCTATCGATTATTTCACGAGGAATACGGTGTGACGCCTACGCTGGTCGCCGGCCATAGCCTGGGAGAATACGCCGCCTTGGTCGCTGGGGATGTACTGGATTTTGCAGATGCGCTACGTCTGGTTGACCAACGGGCGACACTGATGGCCCAAGCGGCTGCTAACAGTGAGGGGGGCATGCTGGCGGTGATTGGTGCAGATGATGCGTCGGTGGCCCGTTATTGCGAGCAAGTGTCGACCCCGGATGCACAGGTCACGCCGGCGAATATCAACGCGGGCGATCAGATTATTGTGTCTGGTGCGGTGACGGCAATTGAAGCCTTACAGGCAGAGCTGGAGTTACTGGGTATTAAAAACCAGCGTCTCAAGGTGAGCGGCGCTTTTCACTCGCCTCTCATGCAGCCTGCGGCTGATCGGTTTGCCCAGGAAATTGAGAAATATTCATTCAGGGAGCCAGCAGTTTCGGTCATTTCAAATGTCACCGGACAACCTTATGAAAGTGCCTCAGAAATCAAGCGGCTGTTGGTTGAGCAGTTAGTGCAGCCGGTGTGCTGGAAACAAACCATGGATTTTGTTCAGCAAGCTTGCGTGAGCCTGGCGCTCGAACTCGGCCCTGGTTCAGTACTGAAGAAACTGGCGAAACATCATGTTGCGATCGAGACGCTTGCTTTTGATCTGAAATCGGATCGCGAGCAGCTGGGATCGCTGCTGATGAACCGCTCGGCGCGTGCGCAGTTTAATCAGGATCAGCAGATTAATGTACTGAACAAGTGTATGGCTGTGGCGGTCAGTACCCGAAATACCAACGATGATCTCAAGGCTTATGAGCAAGGAGTGGTCCAGCCTTATAACCAGCTCAAGGCACTGCACGAAGCCGGGGATGTCAGCCCGGAAACGGCGCGCTCGGCGCTGGGGCTGTTGAAAACCATTCTGGACACCAAGGGCGTGTCTGCGCTTGAGCAGAAGCAACGCTTTCAGCAGATTGCCGATGAAGTGCAATTGAAGACGCTCATCACCGACTTTTCTGTGGCAGAGATCGTAGGTTAGTCCGATGTTTAATGATTTTCTGAAGGTGAATCAAGCAGAGGGTCGCTGCTCCGAGCCGGATAAAACCCAGAGAACACGGCGCGCCAAGGCGCTGGATATTGCGGTGATCGGGATCGATTGCCGCATCGGTGCAGCGGAGAGCCTCGATGAATTCTGGCGTAGGATCCAGCTTGGGCAGGATTTTATAACGTCTTTTCCGCCTGCGCGAACTGTGGATACCGGCCCCGACGGAGCAGGTCCGGAGGCTTTTTATCCCGCTGCATTTCTCTCCCATATTGATCAGTTTGATCACGAGTTTTTTAATCTCTCGTACAACGAAGCGTGTGGGATGGATCCAAACCAGCGGCTCCTCTTGCAGAGTGCCTGGCGGGCATTTGAAGATGCCGGTTACGGCCGGGATGCGCTGGTCGGAAAAAATGTCGGCATTTTCGTCGGGTTTAATAGCGACTTCGATCCGACCTACCGGGAATATGTGGCGAAAGTTGCGCCCGATAGCCTGGAGGATTTGTCCGCACCGGGAAATATTCAGTCGGTGATTGCCAGTCGGCTGGCGTACCTGCTGGATTTGAAGGGACCCAGTCTGGTTGTCGATACGGCCTGCTCTTCCGGGCTGACGGCGTTACATCTGGCTTGTCAGTCATTGGTGCGAAAAGAATCCGGGATCGCCCTGCTGGGTGGCGTCAAAGTCCGCCTGTTGCCGTTTGCCACGGAGAATGAGCTGGGACTTCGTTCTGAATCCGGGCGCTGTAAAACCTTTGATGAACGCGCAGATGGCATTGGTTCAGGGGAAGGGGTCGTTTCTTTTATTCTGAAGCCGTTGGCAGATGCGGAAAACGATGGGGATCAGATCTATGCGGTGGTGAAAGCGACCGGGGTGAATCAGGATGGTCGCTCTGTCGGGATCACGGCACCGAATGCGGATGCTCAGCATCAGCTGATCCGGGATGTCCTGCAATCCGGTGACATTAATCCTGAAACGATCGCGCTGTACGAAGCCCACGGGACCGGAACTAAACTGGGGGATCCGGTTGAAGTGTCGGCGATCCGCAAAGCTTATCAGCGGCTGACCCAGAAAGCCCAGTACTGTGCGGTGGGGTCGGTCAAAAGCAATGTCGGGCACTTGGATCATGCGGCGGCCCTGGCGGGCATGGCCAAAGTCGTGATGGCGCTGAAAGATAAAAAGCTACCGGCGACACAGCACTTCCATTCGCCCAATAGCCAAATCGACTTTATCAACAGCCCGCTCTACGTCAACGAAACCTTGAAACACTGGCCTGCCTTGGATGTGCCCCGGCGCGCCGCATTGAGCGCGTTTGGGTTGAGCGGGACCAATGCGCACGCGATTTTTGAAGAATACCGGGCACCTCAGGTGGAATCACGATCGGAAGCAGACGCTTATTGGATCCCGCTCTCTGCGGTGAGCCTGGCGGCGCTGGAGCGGGTGATTGCCGACCTGGTTGCGTTTCTTTCTCGTCCGGCGCAGCACATTGCTTTAGGCGATCTGGCCTTTACCCTGGCCTGCGGGCGTAGTCACCACCCCCACCGGGTGGTATTGCAGGTACAGGACATTGCCGATTTGATCCGACAGTTGCAGCAGTTGGAATCTGCCAGCCTGAGTGACAGCCCGCATTACGGATTCCATAAGGTGGTTCCGCCGGGCAAAGCCGACAAACAGGATGGTGAGCGCACGGATGCCGAACTACGTCAGCTGACAGAGGCACTTCAGGCACTGGAGATGCCAGGGAGGCTGTCGTCCAAGGCCGCGACGTATTACCTGCAGGGCGCAACCGTGGACTGGGCGCGGTTTTACGCCAACGGCCGGCATCAGCGCCTTTCCCTGCCGACTTATCCGTTTGCGACTACACGATGCTGGGTTCCGGTGCCCACCGTGGCCCGGGTACAGGGAACGCAGCTGGTTCATCATCCCCTGATTGACTGCCTGCTGGCGGCATCCTACGACCGCGCGATTTTTGCAACGCGGTTTGATGTTGAGAAGCATTGGGTCTTAAACGAACACGTTATCGACGGCAATTATATTATTCCCGGAACGACCTATCTTGAAGTGGCATCGCATCTCGCGACCACTTACCTGGGGTATGACGGGGTGCAATTACAGAACGTTTTGTTCTTCCAGCCGGTGATTGTCGCACCCCAGCAAGCGCGTGATATCCAGTTTGTCCTGATCCACGAAGAGACACATGTGCGGTTTGTCGTGGTCGGGCAGCAGGGAGATTCCTGGAACACTTACGCGCAGGCAGAAATTCACCGTGCGCCGCAGGATCTACCGGCTATCGACATCCCGCGCGGCGATGCGCTCCGGGATTTTGACACTGTCACCGAAGCACAAATCAACCAGATGGATGTCAGTGATGTCGGTCCGCGCTGGAACAGCCTGATCCAGGCTCGACGGCTGCAGTCGCAAGTGATCGGAGAGTTTGCACTGGCGGATCGATTCAGCGCAGAAGTTGCGAATTATCAGCTTCATCCGGCACTGTTGGATCACTGCGTCAATATTGCCAACGGGCTGGCGGGCCAGGAAACCTATTTGCCTTTTTCTTATCGTTCGGTCCGGGTCTTTCGCCCGTTGCCGGCACGCTTCACCGCCTGGTTAACCATGAAAAAAGGCCAGGATCCGTCTCCGCAAACAGTCAAGTACGACATTGATGTTGTTGATCCCGAGGGTCGGGCGGTCGTGGCGATCCGTGATTATGTGATCAAGCAATACAAACAAAACTTCCGTGCGGTTCTGAGCGATGGCTTTGAAACCCTGCTCGAGATGTCTTCACCGGCGGTGCAACAAGCGCCGAAAGGGGAGCACATCGTGCTCTTGGGCAGTCCGGATCATCCGACCGGGCAAGCGCTTGCGAAGGCACTGGCACAGGACAACCAGCTCCAGTGCCTGGCGAGCCTGACGGAGGTGCAGGACATTCACGCGTCGTTGTTAGATGCCGAACGGTTGGTCGTCTGTCTCGGGCATGCCCGGCATGAAGCGCTGGCGGAAACGCTTGAGCAAACGGCGCTGACTTTATTTCAGTGTGCCAAGACGCTGGTGCTGAATCACCGCAAGAAACCGCTTCAGATCACCCTGATAGCAGAAGGGGGATTTGCACTGGCGGATGAAGCGCCGATCTATCCGGCGGCCCACGCCCTGTATGCCATGGCGAAGGTGGTTTACCAGGAGCTGCAGCATGTGTCGGTAACCTGTATCGATTGGTCTGCTGAGGTTCGGGCTGACGCGGTATTGCCACTTCTGGTACAGCGCGATGGGTTCCGGCAACTGGTCCTTCGCAAGCAAGGTTGCTTCAGTCCGGTTCTGCACAAGCGTGCGCCACAGGGCCGCGAAGCCAAACCGGCGTTCCGGGCGGATGGTGTGTATCTGATCACCGGCGCTTCCGGGGCACTGGCACAGCAGGCAGCGTTGTTGATGGCCTCACAGCCGGTCGGCCATGTGTGCTTGCTCAGCCGCACGGAGCCTCAGGGCAACAGCCCTAAATCCCAACGTCTGGCCAAGCTGATTGCGCAGTTGCAAAGCGCAGGTGTTTCGGCCTCCCATCATCAGCTCGATGTTGCAGATCAGGTCGCAATGGCAAATGCGCTGGCGCAGATCCGCCAGCAGTTCGGTGCGATCCGGGGCGTGATCCACACTGCGGGTCTGGCGGGTGACGGGTTTATGTTCCGCAAGGATGAAGATGAATTCAGACAGGTGATTCAGGCCAAGGTATTGGGCGCGGGTGTGCTGGATGCGCTGACCCGTGAAGATCCGCTCGATTTCTTCGTCTTGTACTCCTCGGTGACGGCAGTGTTCGCCGGGATGGGGCAATCGGATTACACCTTTGCCAACGCGTGGTTGGACGGACTGGCGGCGCGTCGCCGACAGCAGGGGCTGCCGGCGCTGTCGATTCAATGGCCGGCGTGGTCGGAAATCGGGATGGCCGTGGACAAAAATGCCAAGCTGGATGGTTTGGTCGAGGCTCTCACGACCCGGGAAGGGATCCAGATCCTCGAGCATTTGTTGTCGCACCAAGCGCAAGGCGTGGTGATGCCGGGCCGTCTTAATGCAGCTTATACATCGGAGGAAATCCTCCCGGTGACGCTCGGTTTTCCGCTGCATGTGGCCCGGGCCGGCCGGCCCGATTTGGATGATGAAGCCGTGGTGCTGAAGGGCGGCGCGGACGGTTCGACGGATGATATTGACCAGTTTGTGGCCACCGTGTGGGCGTCGGTACTCGGGCTGAAGGAAATCGATCTCTTTGACAGCTTCTTTAATGTCGGCGGGGATTCCATTCTGGCGATTAAGGTGATCCAGCAGATAGAGAAGCAATACGGCAGCATCATCGATGTGACGGATATTTTCACTTACCCCACGATATCGCAGCTGGCCGAGCATATCCGGGCCGTGACTCAGCCGACGGATGTCCCGCGAGAGATACGTGAGTCGGCAGAGGTCGACCTCGATACTTTATTGAGCCAATTGGAATCCGGCGATATTTCAGTCGAAGAAGCGAATGCACAGTCTATTCAATAATCTTCGAAACAGTTTTTAGAATGAATGGTCAAGGAAGCGTTATGTCTGACGTGAAAAAGTATATTTTTAGCCAGGTGGCGAATAATACGTTATCGAAAGAAGAAGCAAAAAAACTGCTCAATGAGTTACAAAGCAGTTCGAAGAAAAACAAGGACGTTGCCATTATCGGGATGGCCGGCCGTTTTCCGGGCGGGCCGGATAAAGAAGCCTACTGGACGAACATTGTCCGTGGGACCAACCTGATCCGCGACTTGCCACCGGCACGCAAAAAAGCAATTCAGTACTACATCGAAAATGTTTTCAATAAGCAGTACCCGGATCGGGCGATCACGGATTTTCACGAAGATAAAATTCATTTTCAGAAGCAAGGCTATTTCGAGCAAATCCATCAGTTTGATGCCGCGTTATTTGGTATTTCCCCGCGTGAAGCGGCGGTGATTGACCCAATTCAGCGTATTTTCCTGGAAGAGGTTTACCACGCGCTGGAGGATGCCGGCTACGGCGGCGATAAAGTACTGGGCACCAATACCGGGGTGTTTGTCGGCCGTAACCATACCAAAAGCCTGAGCTTTGACATCATGGTCGAAGACGAGCCGCTGGGGGTCACCGGGACCTGGACCGGGATTTTGTCCAGCCGGATTTCTTACCTGTTCGATCTCAAAGGGCCCAGCATCGTCACGGATACGGCCTGCTCGGCAGGGCTGGTGTCGGTGCATCAGGCGTGTATGGCCATCCGTAGTGGTGAGTGTGACATGGCGCTGGCCGGCGGGGTCAGCGGCGTTCAGTATAACCCGGTGATCGGTGCCGATACGTCTCTGGCGACTTATGAGTCGGCCGACGGGATCGTCAAAACGTTTGATGATCGCGCCAACGGCACGGTCTGGAGCGAAGGGGCCGGGGTCGTCATGCTCAAAGGGCTGGATCAGGCAATCCGGGACGGCGATCGTGTTTATGCGGTGATCAAAGGCAGTGCGGCCAATAATGACGGTCGCTCGAACGGCTATACGGCGCCCAACGCGCTGGCGCAGGAAGAGATGCTGGTAAAAGCCTGGCAAGATGCGGAGATCAACCCGGAGCATGTGAGCTACATTGAAGCGCATGGCACCGGGACTGCCCTGGGGGATCCGATCGAAATCAAAGCGCTGACCAATGCCTTTAAGCGCTTTACTGGCAAAAAGCAATTCTGTGCCATCGGAACGGCCAAGTCGAATATGGGCCACCTGGTCGGCGCTTCCGGGATTGCCGGGCTGATCAAAGTGGTGATGGCATTGCAGGCGAAAAAGCTGCCGTCGACGATTAACTTTGAGAAACCGAATCAGTTCATCAATTTCTCCCAGTCTCCGATTTATGTCTCCAGCGAGTTGACACCCTGGCAGCCGGACGGGGATATACCGCGGATTGCCGGGGTAAACTCGTTTGGCTTCAGCGGCACCAACTGCCATGTCGTGGTGCAGGAAGCGCCGGCGCAGCCTGCTCGCAGCGCAGCGCCTGAGTCCTCGTATCTGTTCCCGGTCTCAGCCAAAACCGCGACTTCCTTTGAAGCCTTACTGCAACATTACCGGACCTATTTTGCCGGTGAAGGGGCATCATTGGCAATTCAGGATGTGTGCTATACCGCGTCAACCGGCCGCGGGCACTACAATCTGAGAGCCGCGATCATTGCAACTTCCGTCGCGGATTTGCGGGCAAAAATTGAGACAGTTTTGCAATCGGGCTATCAGCAATGCACGGAAGACTGGTTCCTGTTTGCAGAGCATAAGGTGGTCAGTGACAGCAAACGGCAGAAGGCCCCGGGCGAGCTGACCGAGCAGGAGCGAAAAGAGCAGACGCACCAGGCCGCCAAGCTGGTGACAGAGCTGGCCGGTAAAGCCAGCGTGTCGCTGATCAAGCAAACCTTCCTCGCCAGCTACTATGTGAAAGGGGCAGACGTGGACTTCGCGCAGCTCTATGCCGCCCCGGTCCGCCGGGTCAGGTTGCCGGTTTACCCGTATGACCGGCAGGAGTTCTGGCCGGAGCCGGGCATGATTGATGCCTTCCGGGGAGCCGGCAAAGTGCAGAGCATACTGCACCCGCTGTTGCATCAACGCGCGGTCTCCAGCAAAGATAAAGATATTTTCACCACCGAGCTGTCGCTGGATGCACACTGGCCGCTAACCGAACACCTGATCCTGGGGAACAACATTCTCCCCGGCACGGCGTATGTCGAGGCATTCAAGGCGATCGCCGTGTATTACTGGGGCGAGGTGCCGGTGGAGATCGCCAATATGGCGTTCCTGGCTCCTCTGGTCGTGACCCCGGAGAGCGATGGCTACGAGGTGCAGTACGTGGTGACGCACCGCGAGGGAGAGTTGGATCTTGAGGTGATCAGCTTTGACGGCACCCGCTGGGTGCAACACTCCGCCGGAACCTTGCGTCAGTTATCGTCTGTACCGCAGGACAAAGTGGATCTCGATGCGCTGAAAGCGGGCAAGATCGCCCAGGACAGCATGTACAGCAATAACACCGATTTCTCCTTCGGCCCGCGCTGGCGGTGCTCCGAGCGGCAGTGGGTCGGGGACAAGGAGTTTATCCACAGCAATAAGCTGGCATCGGAGTTTCTGTCCGATCTGGACACTTACTACCTGCACCCGAGCCTGCTGGATCAAAGTGCCAACGGGTTTAGCCAGACGATTATTCCCGGCGAGATGTATCTCCCATACCTGTACACCTCGATGAAGGTTTACAAGCCGCTGCCGGCTGAGTTTTATACCGTGACCCGTCTGAAGGAGGGTAAAAACGGCCATCATGAGACACTCACGTTTGATCTGACGCTTTGTGATGTCGAAGGCAATATTCTGGCCGAGATGACCGACTACAACATCAAGCGGGTTGACCGTAAACGCTTCCAGTCGCAAAACAGCAAAGGAAGTGCTTTCTACGGGGTGACGTGGCAGGTTGAGTCGTCAGATGCGGCGTCGCAACCGGCGACCGGCAATGTGGTGCTGTTCCACCGCGGGGATGCGCAAAGTCAGCAACTGAAAGCGGCGCTGGCCCAGCGTGGCGCGACGGTCATTGAGGTGTCCTTAGGTGCGCAGTTGGCAAAAGTGGATGCTCAAACCTATGTCGTCGGTCAGAGCGAGTCAGACTACCTGGCTTTATTCGAGATGCTCAGTGATACCCCGGTCTCCCATGTCATCCATAGTGCTTTGCTGGGCGCAACGCCAGCTGATGGGCAGTTACTGGATACCGGCATCCACAGTGTGTTTTTCATCATCAAAGCAATGCTGGCGACCAAGCATGGCCAGGGAATCGCCCTGTCGGTGCTGACGCAACTGGCGCAGCAGATCTCATCTGAACAAAGCCAGGTGAATGCTTACGGCCGGGCGGTTGAAGGATTGTGTAAGTCCATCCGCCAGGAATACGGCAAGATTACCACCCGGGTGATCGATACGGATCCGCAGACGGCGACGACGTTGCTGTGCGATGAACTGATGAATCTGACGGGGCCGTTCAGCCTGGCGTTCCGCGACGGGCAACGTTTCACGCCGCGTCTGAAGGTCATGGCGCAGGGGCAGTTCGAAACCGAGCCGGTCGCGCTGAAATCCGATGGCTGCTACGTGATCACCGGCGGCTCTGGCGGGCTGGCGCTGGAAACGGCGATCCACCTGGCCGAGAAAAAGCAGGTCAACCTCGTCCTGCTGAGCCGCAGTGCGTTGGATCCGGAAGATCCGCGCATGGAAAAAGTAAGCGAAGCCCTGAGTACGATTGAAGTGGCTGGCAGCCACGTGCAGTACTTCAGCGCGGATGTCACCGATGAGGCTTCTCTGGCTTCGGCGCTGGATAAAGCGCGTGCGCTCTACGGGCGGATCAACGGGGTCTTCCACTGTGCCGGTACGGCCGGGCGGGGCCTGCTGATGGACAAAGAGCTCCCAGTGTTTGATCGCGTGCTGCTGCCGAAAGTTCAGGGAACCGTTTTACTGGACCGACTCACGCAGCAAGATGACCCGGACTTCCTGGTGTTCTACTCCTCGATCACGGCATTGTTTGCCGGTCAGGGGCAGGGGGATTATACCGCCGCGAACAGCTTTATGGACGGTTATGCCGAAAACCTCGCGCTTCAGGGGCGGCGCGCTCTGTCGGTGAATTGGGCACCGTGGAAAGAAACCGGGATGGCTGTTGATTTTGGCATCGGCTCCGGGGAAGGCACGTACGTCTACGGGGTCGAGAATGCTGAAGCGCTGGATATGCTGGATGTCATGCTGGCCTCCCTGCAGCCGGTGCTGTGTGGCGGGCGCCTGAATCTGGCGAACCTCCATGAAAAAGGTTCAATCGTACCGTTGTCTGAAGGGATCAGCCGACAAGTCCGTAAGCATGCCGGGTTGCAGGACGGGCCGGCACCATCGGCCTCCGGTGTTGCCGGCGCCACGGAAGCGACGGATGTCACCCTGACCGGTATCGAGCAAGGCAGTGCCAATGAGAGCACGCAGCAGTTGGCTGTGATCTGGGCCACCACCCTCGGCCTGAAGGAGATCGATATCTACGATACCTTCACGAGCCTGGGCGGGGATTCCATTCTGGCGATTGAGTTGCAACGTGCGCTCGAGAAGCACTTCCCGGGCATGTTTGATATTACGGATATTTACTCCTATCCGTCGGTTGCCACGATGGCTGAATACCTCAATGAGCAGTCGGATGATGCAGCTGCGCCTGCGACGGCTCATCAGGCAGCACTGAATCCGGCGCAGCCGGATGATGCGGCGCTGATGGCAATGCTGGACGGGCTGGACAGTGGTGACGCGTCGATCGACGACATCCTCAAAGTCGTGGATTGAGTTCGGGCAGAAAGGAGAGCTGAATCATGAGTGAAAACAAGGAACTGGCGCGCTATCTGCTGGAACAGGTCCAAAAGGGAGAGTTTGATAAAGGCCATGCACTGGCCTTAATCAAGGCCCTCGGAGCCGGCCAGTCCCGCGCAGAGGTCGCCATTGTCGGGATAGCCTGCCGCTTCTCTGCGGCAGAGAACCCGGACGCGTTCTGGCATAAGCTGGTCCGGGAGAAAACCGGCGGCGGCACCTATTCGTCGCAGCGGCATGCTGATATGCGGTATCTGTTCGGGGAGCCGGCGGTGCCGAAAGATGCCGGGATTTGTATTAATAACCTCCTGAGTGACGTCGATCGGTTCGATGCCGGGCAGTTTGCGTTGCTCGCCAAAGAAGCGCAGTTGATGGATCCGGGTCAGCGAGAGCTGTTGCTGTCGGTCTGGCAGGCCATTGATGATGCCGGATTTACCCCCCAGCAGTGGATGAACACCAATACCGGTGTCTTCGTCGGCATGGATGATAACGGCCGCTTTGATCTGAAACGCTATGTCCGCCACCAGAGCCTGTACAGCAGCATGGGGTCGATGACCGGGTGGTTTCCGGGACGGGTGGCCACGACCCTCAATCTGGAAGGACCGTGCCTGGCCATTGACACCGGCTGCTCTTCGGGGCTGGTGGCGTTGGATACGGCGGTCAATGCGATCCGCAGCAAGCAGTGTGAGCAGGCCGTGGTGTCTGCGGTGAATCTGGTGAATCTGTACCAGAGTACGGCGGCGGACGGCATGGAGGGGATGAATGCCACGACCCCGACCAGCGCCGCGTTTGATGATCACGCCAACGGCATGTTGTGGGGGGAAGGGGTGTGTACGCTGATCATCAAACCGCTTCGGAGCGCCGTGGCAGCCGGCGATCACATCTACGGGGTGATTCGGGGCACGGCCGTGAATCATGACGGACAGGCGGTCCGGCAGGGCAAGGTGCTGCAAAAGGCCTGGCAGGACGGGCAAATTGAACCGCAATTGCTGGATTATATTGAAGCCCACGGCACCGGGACTCATCTGGGAGATTCCATTGAGTTATCTTCCATTACCAATGCGTTCAAGCCGTATACGACCCAAAAACAGTTCTGCGGACTGGGCTCGCTGATGGCCAATATCGGCCACACGGCCGGTGTCTCCGGCCTGGCGCGGGTTATCAAAGTCTTGCTTGCGATGAAGTATGATCGGTTGCCGCCATCACCGAACTTCAATATTCCCAATCACCATATGCAGCTGGAGCAGTCGCCGGTCTATATTCAGGATCGGCTCACGGCCTGGCCGAACCCGGGCAAGAAAAAGCTGGCCGGGATCAGCGCGTTCAGCATGAACAAAACCAATTGTCATGTGGTGATCGAAGAGTATGTTGCACCGGAGAAAGACCGTCCGGCGGTGCCGTATGTGCTGACCGTTTCCGGTGATGATCCGGAGCAACTGAAAGCGCAGTGCAACGCGATGGCGGCACGTATCCGGCAGGATGACACCCTGGTGTTGGGCGATGTGTGTTTTACGGCCAATACCGGACGGCAGTTGCGACGCCATGTGCTGACGCTTGCCTTCACGTCCCGGGCGGAGTGCTTGCGGCAGCTGGCAGCTGCCGGTGTTCTGCTGGGCAGTCAGATTGACAGCGAGAATACCGGGGCGTGGCCACGCGGGGTGCTTTACCATGCGTTGGATCCGGTACCGATGGCCGCCAGATCGCTGCATCTGCCTTCGGCTGCAGATACTATCGATCCTCATCCTCAATCCCAACCTCAACTTCAACTCCTGGCGCAAGTTGATGCCATCTACCGGGCGGGTCAGCGGGTGGACTGGGCATCCCTGTATCAGGGGCATGCCTTTCAGCGAGTCAGTTTACCGGGATACCCGAGAAATACCGAGCGCTGCTGGCCGCCGCATACCGTGCTGATTCCGAGCCCTGCGGGTGGAGAAGCGCCCCGTGAGCCGGAAGCTGAACCGCAGCAGGCCCATGTGCGTCTCACCGGGCATCAGGACGATGCCTACACGGCGACAGAGCAGGTGATTGGCGATGTCTGGGGCGAGCTGTTTGCACTCGACACCCTGGCGGTTGACCGCAGTTTTGTGGATTACGGCGGCAACTCATTGAGTGCTGCGGTGATGGTCCAGAGCCTGAGCCATCGTCTGCATAAATCGGTCAAAGCCGATCTGCTGTACCGGCATCAGACCATTACCGCACTGGCAGCGGCAATCGATGCGGTGCCTGTGGTCGATCTGCAGGTCCTTCCGGCGATCCAGGCGGTGATCACCGGGGAGCGGCCGATCAGCTCAACGCAGGCTTTTATGCTGGAAGTGAGTCAGACACTGAACAATCCGGGGCACCTGACGGTTGGTGCCGTCCTGTCGGTGCAGTATGCCCTGGAGCCGCAGGTGGTGCGGGACTGTGTCCAGTATCTTGATCGCTACTTTGACATCCTGCGGGCGCGTTTTACCCACACAGAAGCGGGGTGGCGCCAGGAGGTGCTGTCGCCGGCGGAGACGGTGAATTTCCATCTGGTGGATCTCACCGGGGTGGCAGAAGACGAGCGCAAGCAGGTGGTTGAGCAGACGGTGAACCAGAGCATTTACGAGTTCAACCTGACCTCGGGGCCGCTCTATGCAGTCACCCTGTTTACACAGGGGGAAGGCCAGCCGGTTTACCTTGCGGCTTATTTCCACCATGTCCTGATGGATGCGTTTTCCCTCAATCTCTATATGGGTCATCTGTTGTCACTGAGCCAACAGGTGGCGCATGGCGGTCCGCTGAGTCTGGGTGAAAAGCCATTGTCGTATTACCAGTTCATTGACGAAAGCCAGCGTTACGCGCGGGAAATCCAGGCGGAGCAGGCGGACTTCATGACCCGGACACCGCTGGAACAATTGCCGTTGCTGCCGCGGGATATCCCGGACGGGATTAACTATCGCTACGCCAAGGACATGGTCAAGCAGGTCTTTGACCGGGAGCTGACCGAGAAGCTGTGCCGCCAGTTGGTGAAGCAGCATCAGGTCACGGTGATCGATATTTTGGTCGCGGCCTTGGCGCATACCATCGCCCGCTGGACGCAGCATGAGTGGGTGGAAATCCATAGTGTGATCACCGGGCGGGATGTGATTCTGGACCGCAGCCATGATTTCAGCAAAACGCTGGGACTGTTTGCCGTGGGTTGTGATCTGGTCCTGCGAGACCGTCAGAGCGAGTCGCCGCTGGCGTATCTGCTGGATGTCCAGTCGCAGCTGCAGTCCCTGCCGGCCAAAGGGTGCGGGAACTTCATCACCCAGAATATCGAACAGCGTCAACCGGGCAGTCGATACGAGTACCTTCGCAAGCAGGTGTCGATCAATTACCTGGGCGATATGTTCGAGGTGGATGAAGCCAGCCCGGCCCGGGTGGTGGACGATATTGTGATTGATATCGACGACTCTCATCTGGTTCATGCCGATATTCTGGATGTCCGGGGAAGTATTCAAAATGGTCAGTTGACTATGATTTGGGGCTTTAGCCGGAACATCCACGACGAAGCAACGATCCGGGAGCTCTCCGAGCATTTCCGGGACTTCCTGAACCACCTGGCCGAGTGCTGCTAGCGTCTCCATCAGGCTTTTTACCTGCGGGTAAAAAGCCTGAACGGCATGATGTTGTTTTCTGTGGGGTAATAAACAATGGGTGCTTCCCGCTCTGATCTGAAGCTGCTTTCCCGGCTGCTCGGAGAGGCTTTTGTCTTTAAAAAACTGCTGCTTGGGGTGATTGTTGCTGCGTTCGGCACGGTCGCGGCCGGGGTCGCAGAAACCTATTTGCTCAAAACGATTATTGATCAGTCCACGGCCGGGCAGTTGAACGGCCTGGTCGGTTATCTTTTCCTGTTGCTGGCCGTCCTGACGATCGGGGCCACGGCAACGTATTTTCGCTTTAAGCTGTCCGGCTATTTCAGCGGGTGCTTCGTCCATCGGCTGAACCAGCGGCTGTTTGCCAAAGTAACGTCCATTTCCGTGGCCGAACTGGATAAATACGACGCCGGGGATATGGTCGCGCGCTTTAGCAGCGACATCCGAAAAATCAACACGTTTGCGGAAGTCAGCCTACCGCTGTTGATCCTGCATCCGGTGATGTTTGTGATGGGGGCGGTGTATTTGGGCGTACTGGATCTGCAATTGCTGCTGCTCAGCATGATTCCGATTCCGGTCGGCTTCTTGTTGATCATGTTGATGACCCGCTCGATGTCTCAGTTATCTTTGAATACGCAAACTTATTTTGGTCGCGGTTTTGCGGTGCTGGCGGAGATGCTGGCGGGCTTTTCGACCATGAAAGTGTTCCAGCTCAGGGGCTTTTTATATCAGGCCTTCCAGCAGCAGATGGATACCGGGTTATCGAGCCAGCTCCGGCTCGTGGAGCGGTATGCGTGGATGGGACCGGTGCAGGTCATGATCCGCCTGGTGCCCAGCATTGTCTGTCTGATTGTCGGGGGCAACCGTGCCCTGTCCGGCGATTTCAGCCTGGGAGAGCTGATCGCTTTCTTCTACCTGTTGAATTTTGTGATTGATCCGGTGGCGCAACTGCCGGCCCATATTGCCGGGTGTAAAGATGCACTCGGGGCCGGGAAACGGATCTTCCAGGTGCTGGATGAAAAGGACGAGCAGTTCGACAACATTCGGTTGCGCCAGGGCGACCAGTCTGCGCTGGTGCTGGAGGACGTCGGGCTGGTGTATCAGCCGTCGCATGCGCAAAGCGTGACGGCGCTGCGCGACATCGCCCTGACGCTCAGGCCGGGTGAGAAGGTTGCGATCGTCGGTGAAAGCGGTAGCGGCAAGAGTAGTCTGCTGAATGTCCTGTGCGGGTTTTATCCGCACACCGGGGCGATTCACCTGACCGTCAATGAGAACGAGACTCAGGGTCCGCTCGGCGAAGCGTATCGCGCCCGGTTGTCTGTGGTGAACCAAAGTACTTTCCTGTTCCCGGTCTCGATTCTGGACAATATTCGTCTGGCCCGGCCCGATGCGACAGAGCTGGAGGTGATCCACGCTGCGCAAAAAGCGTATGCCGACAATTTTATCCGCGAGCTGCCCCAAGGGTATCAGACCGTGCTGGGAGATGACGGCAATGCTCTCTCCTACGGTCAGAAACAGCGGATCTCGCTGGCGCGGGCCTTTTTGAAATCCTCGCCGATCCTGATGATGGATGAGCCGACGGCTTCCCTGGATGCCACCAGTGAAAGCCTGGTCGAGCAGGCCATTTTGCAGGAGGCGGATGATCGGACCGTGATCCTGATCACCCATAAACTGGCGATCACCCCTGAAATGGACCGCATCGTGGTGCTGGATCAAGGGAACGTGGTTGAAAACGGGAGTTATCACGACTTGATGGCAAAACGCGGGGCGTTTTATCAACTGCATCAGGCCTATTTTCAGCACACGGCCCAGAAGGAGCTAAGTCATGCTTAAACGCGCGGAATGGGCTGAGTTGACACAACTGTTTGCTCTGATGAAAAAGCACCGGGTGGGCTATGTGGCCGGTTTGCTCGGACATGCCATCACCGAAACCATCATCATGATCTCACTGGCTTTCATCATGCGGGACATGATCAACGCCATTATCGCCCAGGATATGGACAGCCTTCGCCAGTCCAGCTTTGCCGTGATTGGCATGGGTATCTTCACCGGTCTGACTTTTATTATTTTCGGCAAGCTGTTTTTTCACGGGCTGTTTAAGAACCTTGCAGATATTCGGTTGCAGTTATTTGACCATTTATCTGCAGGACGGCTGGGCGATATTGAGCGATACCATCCGGGGGAGCTGCTGTCACGGGTGAACAGCGATGTCGACGCGGTCTCGGAAGTGTTCGGGTATCAGTTCCGACAGCTGATTTTTACCCTGCTGACCGGTTTCTGCGCCGTTGTCGCCATGATGTTGATTGACTGGATGGTCGGGATTGTCCTGGTCACCGTGGCGATTCTGACGGCTCTGGCGAATCGATACTATGCCGGCAAGATGCGGGTGGTCAGTGACCGCATCCAGAGCACCCTGGGGCGGATGTCCGCGGCGGCGATGGACGCGGTGTACGGCGCCAAAGAAGTTCGGATCTACCAGATGCAATCGGCGCAGCATGTCCGTTACGAGGAGGGAAACGGGCAGTGGCTGAGCGATACCAAAGCCAATAGCCGGCTCAGGGCGCGGCTGGAGCTGGCGAACTTCAACCTTAAAATCCTCAACTTTTCGGGCATGCTGGTGCTTGGCGCGGTGCTGATGGCGATGGGCGTGACGCCGTTGGGGGAGATTGTGGCCATGATCCAGCTGCTGACGGCGTTGAACATGACGTTCCGTGAGCTGGGCGGTCTGGTGGCATACCTGCAGAAATCACTGGCGGGGGCCAAACGGATCTTTGAACTCTTCGCCCTGCCGGGGGAAGAGGTGGAACAGCAACAGACAAACCGACCCGCCGCGCAACAACCCGCGCAACCCCCCGAGACGGCGTGCCCGGATCTGATCCAGCCGCTGATTGATATTCGGGGACTGTCGTTTGCCTATCCGACCGGGAAGCCGGTGCTGCGTGAGTTGTCTTTTTCGGTTCAGGCCGGGGAAACCATTGCGATTGTGGGACCGAGCGGCTCCGGAAAATCGACCCTGATGAAACTGCTGCTTCGCCTATACCAGCCGTCGGCCGGGACGGTCGCCATTGCCGGCCAGACCCGGGAAACGCTGGATACTGACCGCTGGCGCCGGTATTTCTCCTATATTCCCCAGGACTCTTTCCTGTTCTCCAACTCGATCAAAACCAACCTGGCTTACGGTCGTCCGGATTGTTCGATGGCGGACATTGAGCAGGCGGCCCGCAGTGCCGGATGCGCCCCGTTTATCTCAACGCTGCCGCAGGGGTACGACACTCAGCTCAGCGAGGGGGGAGGCAATGTGTCCGGCGGCCAGAAACAGCGCCTGGCGATAGCGCGGGCGCTGGTGAAAGACGCCGAGATTTTGATCATGGACGAGCCAACCGCCTCGCTGGATGCGCGGACGGAAGCGGAAATACAGGCCGAACTCGATGTCTTGCTGCGGCATAAAACCGCCATTGTGATTGCGCACCGGCTGAAAACGATCCGCCGGGCTGATCGGATCCTGGTCCTGGTCGACGGATGTCTGGTCGAGCAGGGAAGCCACGAGACGTTGATGCAACAGCAAGGGGCCTATTTTGATTTAGTGATGCAATCTGAACAGGAAGAGGTGACGGTCGCATGAGATTCGATTTACTTGAAGCGTTTGCCCAGCAGTGTGCCAAACGTGGGGATGCCGTGGCGATTGAACGCGGCGCGCAGCAACTCAGTTACCGGGAGCTGAGACAGCAGTCGGCCGCGATTGCTCATTTTCTTCAGTCGCGCCCGGGACATGTGGCGCTCTATCTGGATGCCTGCCCGACGCTGATCAGCAGTCTGCTGGCTTGCTTGCATACCGGGCATGTGTTTGCCCCGGTCCATACGGAGTTACCTGATGCGCTGGCAACGAGCATGCTCGCGCAGATTGCACCGACGTGTGTCGTGACCACGGCTCGCCACGCCGAGCGCCTGGGCCGGATGGTCGCCGGGATGTCCTGTGCGCCTGAGATCATCGTCTGGGATGAGTGGACGCCGGGGCTGCCGCCAACTGAAGACGATGTGCTGGCAACCCCGCGCTCGCAGGACCCCTGTTATATTTATTTCACTTCGGGTTCGACAGGAGAGCCCAAGGGGATCCTCGGCAGTTATCGCGGGCTGAGCCACTTTGTGATGTGGCAGCAGCAGACATTCGGCATTGAAGCGCATCACCGGGTGGGACAGTTGACCATTCCGGCATTCGATCCCTTCCTGCGCGAAGTGCTGTTGCCGCTGGTGGCCGGGGCAGTGCTGGTCATGCCCACGGATCGAACGCTGGTACTGACGGATCAGTTGCTGACCTGGATTAACCAAGCAGAGATCAGCGTGCTGCACATGGTGCCGACGTTGCTTCGTCAGCGTTTGCTGCAAGCCGATGCGCCGCAGCCATTGAGCCTGGAATATCTGTTTCTGGCCGGAGAGCCGCTGCGCGGCAGCGATCTGGCCGCGTTTTATCGCAGTTACGGCGAAGAGCGCTGCCAACTGGTGAACCTGTACGGCCCGACGGAAACCACCCTGGCGAAAGTGTTCAAGCGCCTCAGCCCTGCCGACAGTGATGCTGACATGGTGCCCATCGGGATGCCGCTGGACGAGCAGGTGCAGGTGCATGTGCTGGACCCGCAGGGCCGGCCCTGTGCGGAAGACGAGGTCGGGGAGCTGGTGATCGAAACCGACCTGCGCTCCCATGGCTATCTGGGGTTGGAGGCGGAAACCCAGCGCTGCTTCCGGCAGTCCCCGCCGTATTACTTTACCGGCGATTTGGGGAAACGCTTGCCGGACGGCCAGCTGGTCTGCATCGGGCGTAAAGATAACCAAATCAAGATCCGGGGGATCCGGGCTGATCTGCTGGGCCTCGAGCGGGTGGTTCAGCAGGCGCCGACGGTGGAGCTGTGTGTGCTCCAGGTGGTTGACACTGGTCAGCCTTCCGCCCGGATCCGCGCTTTTGTGGTCGCAAGCCGAGCGGATGGTGCGCAGATAGCAGAGTTCGTCAGCCAGCGGCTGAACCGGGCACTGGTGCCGGCCGAGTGGGTTTTGGTCGAGACGTTGCCGACCCTGCCCAACGGCAAGGTGAATCGCAAAGCTCTGGCCGGGGTCGTCGGCACCGAGCTGCAGATCGACGCGTACCGGGTAGCGGAAACGCCGCAAGAGCAGCAAATTCTGACGGTCTGGCAGCAGGTGCTCGGGCAGGATCGCATCGGGATGGACGATCATTTTTTCCGCCGGGGCGGTCACTCATTGATGCTGATGACCCTGAAGGCGGCGCTGGAGCAGGCGTTTTCGGTCCGTCTGGATGTCGCGGCGCTCTTTGCCCACCTGACGCCGGCAACCCAGCTGGCTTATCTGCAAACGTGTCACGCTGCGGGGAGCGGGGAGCCGGACACGCCGTTGCGCCGGGTTCAGCCCGGCGATATCGGACCGGTTTCCGTCTTGCAGCGTAATGTCATTCTGGCGCACCAGTTCCATCAACAGGACAGTAGCTACAACATAACCCGGGTCGTCGAGCTGGATCAGGTCCTCAATACCGAGCGCTTGCAGCAGGCTGTGGATGCGTGCGTTGCACACGTTGCAATTTTGCGCGCCACTTTTGTGATTGACGATGGCACCGTGTTAAGCCGGATTCAGCCTGAAGTGTCAGTGCCGGTGGAAGGCGGCCGTCTGGATGAATCGGCGCAACTGAGGGCGCAGCTGGCCCGGTTTGTACGCCCGTTTGTGCTGGAGATTGCGCCGTTGCTGCGCATCGGGCTCTGGTCGGTCGCCGGGGAACGGACTTATCTGGCACTCGATATTCACCACAGTATTGCCGATGGGATCAGCGCAGCCCAACTGATCACCATGATCCTGGCACGTTATCAGGGGGACGTTGCGGACCCGATGCCGTGGCAGTATCACGATTATATTGATTACAACCGCCGGCAGCTGGCAGCCCGGGAAGCGGACAACCTCGCGTACTGGCAACAACGGCTGGCAGCCATGCCGGAACCGTTGCAGCTCTCGCCGGGCAGGGAGCGTCCGGGCCAGTTTGACGGCGCAGGCAGCACGCAGTTGCTGCAAATTGACAAGGCATTAATGGGCCGGTTGGAGCAGGTTGCCCGGCAACAGGGGTGTTCGCTGTTCGCCCTCCTGTTTGCTGCGTATGCCCTGACGCTCCACCGTTTTAGCGGCCAGGATGATGTGATCATCGGGGTTCCGGTTGCCGGGCGGGATTTGCCGGAAGTGGTGTCGATGCCCGGGGTCTTTATGCGAGTGTTGCCTTTCAGGAGCACCAGCCATGCGCAAGCTACGCTAGCGCAGTACCTGACCCTGATCCAGCAGCAGCTTGCCGAAGCCGTCGCCCATCAGGATTTTGCGTTTGAGCACCTGGTCGACGCAGTCCGTGCGCCGCGGGATCCCAGCCGGCAGCCCCTGTTCGATACTCTGTTTGCCATGCATGATGCGATCGACCTGTCAGACGGCGGTCTCCAGGTTCGCGAGATCCAGTTGCACCACCGGCAGGTCAAAGCGGACTTGATTATTGATGTGTATCGCTACCGGGACGCCCTGACCGTTGCATGCTCATTTGCCGAGCAGATGATCGCACCGAACAGAGTTGCGCAACTGCTCCAGTCCCTGTCGGTGTTGCTGCAGCGGCTGGCCGACATGCCGCTGTCTCAGCCGCTGACGCAGATTGACGGGATCCCGGCGGCAGAGCGCGAGCGGCTGCTCCATACCCTCAACCAAACGGCCCACCCGATCACCGGTCCCGGCACCCTGATTGAACGTTTTCACCAGCAGGTGGATCGCGCGCCGATGCAGCAGGCATGCCGGAGCCAGGGTCAGAAGCTGACCTACCGGGCGCTGGATGAGCGGGCGAACCAACTGGCGCACGGCTTGCTTGAAACGCTGGGCCAGCCGCAGGCCAGGGTCGCCATCATGGTGGCGCCGTCTGCGGACCTGGCGGTGGCGATTCTGGCCGTGCTGAAAGCAGGCATGGCCTACGTGCCCCTGGATCCTGATTTTCCGCAGGAGCGGTTGCAGTACATGGTTGCAAATGCCGGGGTCGCGTGTCTGATCACTGATCAGCCGGAGGTGGCGAAATCGCTGTTTGCCGGTCCGATCGTCAGCGCTTCGCCCGAGGCATGGGCCGACCGGCCGCAGAGCCGCCCCTCGGTCTCTTATGACCCGCACCACCTGGCTTATGTCATTTACACCTCGGGCTCTACCGGGCAGCCCAAGGGGGTCATGATCGAAAACGTGTCGGTGGTGAACTTCATCAACGGGATGGCGCGCTCACTCGGCGAGATGACCCAGAAAACCGTTCTGGTGCTGACGACCTTCTCGTTTGATATTTTTGTTCTGGAATTTTTCCTACCGTTACTGACCGGCGCTCAGTTGGTGATTGCCAGCCGTCGACAGCAGCAGGATATGTCCTTACTGAGCGCGTTGATCCGGAAAGAAGACATCACGACGCTGCAGTTTACGCCGACCCGGATGAAGATGTTTCTGGCGTTTGACCCGACCTTGCAGTGCTTCCGGGGGATCCGGGAAGTCCTGATGGGCGGTGAATATGTGGGCTTTGAGCTGGTCGAGACGATTCGCAATCATAGTCCGGCGCGGATCTTTAATGTGTACGGTCCGACGGAAACGACGGTCTGGTCAACTGTTTGCGAACTGACCCAAGCCGACCGCAGCAAAGTCGGCCGGCCGATTGATAACACGCTGGTGTACGTGCTGGATCAGCACCGCCGCTTGTGCCCGATGGGGACGCAGGGGGAGCTCTATATTGCCGGAATGGGGCTGGCCCGGGGGTATCACCGGTTGCCGGATAAAACCGCCGAGGCATTTGTTGATAATCCGTTTCAGCCGGGGCAGCGGATGTACCGGACGGGCGATCTGGCGTACTGGCTGCCTTCGGGAGAGTTGTGTATTCAGGGGCGGCTTGATCATCAGGTGAAAGTGAAAGGGCACCGCATTGAGCTGCATGAAATTGAATCCGTCCTGAAGCGACATCCGGCCGTTCACGATGCGGTCTGTTTGGTGAGAGAGCGTCAGGTGCAGGGCTTTGCTGAAGGTTTCCTGTGCGCCTTCTATCAAGCTGACAGCAAGGTTGAAGCAGAGCAGCTTCGGCAGCATGTCCGGGCCCATTTGCCGGGCTATATGGTGCCGGAAGCCTGGGCGCAGCTGGCGGACTTCCCGAAAACCGCCAACGGCAAGATTGATCGCAAGCACTTTCCGGAGATCGCCCGCGATCCGGCGGAGACGGGCAGGACCACTGCCCAGTCCCGAACCGAAGAGCGGATCTACCAGGTCTGGGCAGCCATCCTGCCAACGGCAGAGATTGGCTTTACCGACAATTTCTTCGACCTCGGCGGCAACTCCTTTCATGTCGTGCTGGTCCAGAAGGCGCTGGCCGATCAGGACATGCATGTCTCGGCGATCGATATTCTGGAACACGGCTCCATCTCAAGGCTGGCAGCCTGGTATGACCGCGCATCTGAGGCCAGCCAAAGCGTTCGTTGTTATGCAATGCCGTTCCCGGAAGCGCCATCGGTTCCGGCTTCCGGCCGGGATACCTGGGAGGATGATCTGGGCGACGCCTCCGGTCCGGCCCTGGAAGCCTTGCGGCGTCAGCTGGATGTCTCCCGGGAGGAGCTCATCACCGGGTTGCTGATCTATGCGCTTGGCGCAGTGAGCGGGCAAACCGTGCTGACCTTGAACATTAGCATGACGCCGGATGTCTGCCGCCTGGTACGCGTGGACTTCACGGGGGTCGAGAATTTACCGGCCTTCTTTGCTCGGGTGGTGGATGCTCTGGCCACGTCGCCCTCGCATCCGTTCAGCCAGTTATCACCGGATCAGGAACCGGGGTGTTACAGCATTTACCTTGCTGCGGATGCCCATAAGTCTGTGGTTCGCGGTCAACTCTTTGATCTAGAACTGATTTATCTTTGGGATGACGGCCTGCAACTCCAGGCCCGGGCCAACCATCCGCAGGTTTGCCGGGATGCATTGACCCAGGTCGGTCAGGCCATGAAAGGGCTGGTTGCTCAGTTTGCCGCAACGGCATCTTCAACCGGGGAATGACGGTATGGCTTATTACTACGATGAACGGGTGTTGTCAGGTTCTTACGACGAGGAGGCCGATCAGGCCGCGATAAAAACCAGGCTCCGACAGTTCGGGGCCACGGTGGATGCGTCGGTGACGTTTGTCGGGGAGCCCCGGGTCTACCTGACCTTGATGTCGGGCCAACCCTTGGAGAAGGCGGCACAAACTCAGCAGCACTCGGGGCGCATCGTGATTGGGGGCGGCAGCTACATTGATTCAAGTTTTGCCCCGGCATTTGCGAGTACGGTGACCAAGCTGACCAGTGTGCAGCGCGCAGGCCGGCCGGCGGGCCAAATTCTGATCGGTAACAACGTGGTGCTGCAGGGTGCCTGCATTGTCGCCTATGACAAGGTGGTGCTCGGTGATCAGGTGGTTTGCGGGACCATGGTATCGATCATGGACTGTGACGGCCATGATCTGGTGAGGCGAGGCGATCCGGATGAAGTGAACCGTCTGGATGTCAGGCCGGTGGTGATCGGCCATTCGGTCTGGATTGGCAATCATGTTTCGATCATGAAAGGGGTCACGGTCGGCGATCATGCCGTCATCGGGGCCCATGCCGTGGTGACGAAAGATGTTCCGGCCAATACGGTGGTGGCCGGGAATCCGGCGCGGGTGATCCGGCAACTTTAGTTTTTGCCCCCCGCCGCGTCAGCGGTGCATGGGGGCTATGTGAGTGCGACATTGGGTTTTAGGGAGAGGAAACATGAAAGATGGCATTTCGGTGATCGTGCCGACATATAACCGGGCAGAACTACTCAGCCGTACATTAAAGTCGCTGGCAGAGCAAACCTTTCACTCCTCACGTTACGAGGTGATTGTGATTGATGACGGCTCGACGGATCAGACCCGGCAGGTGGTGGATTCATTCCGGGATCAGATCAACATTCAATACCATTATCAAAGTGATCAAGGATATCGCGTGGCCAAAGCACGGAATATCGGGATCCAACACAGCACGTTTCAATACATGCTGTTTTTTGATTCCGGGATGTACGGGCGGGAAAACCTGCTGCAGGTGCACTACGATGCCCTCAGCCAGGGCAAGGGCGACGTGCTGATTGGCGAAGCGCTCGGGTTTGATGCGATGGAGGCGAATAACCAGGGCAGTATCGCCTCGGCATTTGACCAGATGGATCGGGAGGCGCTCTTTGAGTATTTGCTTGCAGACGCGAAATACCATGATTGCCGACGGCACTTTTTTGAGTCGGTCAATTATGATCTGTCCCGGGTCTTACATTGCTGGGTGATCTTCTGGACCTGTCATGCCTCCTGCAAGACGCAAGATCTATTGGCGATTGGCGGGTTTGATGAGCACTATCAATCCTGGGGTGGCGAAGATATTGAACTGGCTTTGCGATTGGCGCAGCAACACAAGCGGCTCAATGTGATTGAAGCGCCGGTTGCGATTCATCTGCCGCATGAAAAGAATACGGCCGAGCGGGAGCAGTCCTTGCTGCACAATTTGCACTACACCCACGACAAGCATCAATTGCCGCAAACCCAGCAACTGCTGACGGGACACTGGTGGGAGATTGTGGATGTGTGCCGCGAAAGTATCGCCTCTTGAATCGTCGTCGAAAGAAAGAAAAGGGTAGCCGGGCTACCCTTGACGCAAAAAACCGAAACCAAAGGTTTGCGAAAATAACAGCTAAGCTGTTTCAACAGGACTTCACGATTCCGGCGCCCTGAAGCGGCAGTGGTGCTTCAAGGCGCCATGTTGCTTCAAACGTCCAGAAAACTTTTCAACTGTGCGACCACCTGCTCGGCCTGCTGCTGATCGGCCATTTCGGCAAACAGGCGCAGCAGCGGCTCGGTACCGGAGAAGCGGGCCAGGGCCCAGCCGCCGTTTTCGAAATAGACCTTGGCGCCGTCGGCATAGCTGACCTTCTCAATGGCATAGCCGAAGTCCGGCAGCGCTTTTTCGACATAGATCTTGTCGTACAGGCGCTGGCGCTCTTCCGGCCGGAAATGACAGTCACCTTCTGCGGTGTAGGCGTAGCCGTATTTGTCGTAAATTTCATCGAGCATTTCTGACAGTTTTTTGCCGGTGACGCTGATCATCTCGACCAGCAGGCTGGAGGCGAAGACGCCGTCTTTGCCCTTGATATGGCCGCGAATCGTCAGGCCGCCGGAGCTCTCGCCGCCAATCAGGGCGTCATCAGCATCCATCTGGGCGCTGATATGCTTAAAGCCGACCGGCACTTCAAAGCTTTTCTCCTGATGGGCTGCGGCGACCTTATCCAGCAAATGGGTGGTGGCAATGTTACGCACCACAGAGCCTTTCCAGCCTTTGTATTCCAGGAGGTAGTAATAGAGCAGTAGCATGACTTCATTGGGGTGAATGAAGTTGCCCTTTTCATCAATGATGCCGAGGCGATCGGCATCGCCGTCAGTCCCGATGCCGATGTCATAGCCTTCGTGGGCCACTAAGTGTTTGAGCCGGTACAGGGTCGCGGCACTGGGCGAGGGCATCAGGCCGCCAAAGGACGGATTCTGGCCATCGTTGATCACATCCACATCGCAGCGGGCCGTGATCAATACCGTCTGCAGGGCGTTCTTGGCCACCCCGAACATGGGATCGATCAGCACGCACAGCCGGGCTTTTTTGATGGCTTCGATGTCGATGAAGTCGATAATGCTATCGACAAATTCATTCATCGGGTTGATGAGCTCAATCTGCCCGGAGGCTTTGGCCTGCGTAAAATCCAGGCGCCGGATATCCGCATCAGTGAGCCCGGCAATTTGTGTTTCGATTTTCTCGGTGATGATTTCGTCAGCGTCCCGGCCGCCTTCAATAAAGACCTTAATGCCGTTGTAGTCGGCCGGGTTGTGCGATGCGGTAATACAGGCCGAATATAGGGCGCCGATCGCCCGGGACTGGAACATCACCACCGGGGTCGGGACATACTTGTCGATGAAGCTGACGACAATGCCGTTTCCGGCCAACACTTCAGAAAACCAGACGGCGGCCTTGTCGGACAGGAAGCGTCGGTCATAGCCGATCACAAAGCCCCGGTCGGTGGCTTCTTCTGCGATGATGATATTGGCAACCGCCTGGGCGACGCGCCGGACATTAGCCTGGGTAAACTCTTCGCCGATCAGGGCTCGCCAGCCGCCGGTTCCAAATTTGATCATGTGGCACTCCTTTTTCTTACCAAGCCTTGGCTTGAAAGATGGTTTTCAAAAAACGGGGGTGGGCAGCCCACCCCCGATCCGGGTTAGCCCATGATCACCGTGACGGTGTTGACTGAGCCAGCCGGTTGCGCCGGAATCGCGCCGTCAATCGCTTCGCCGTTCAGAGTGACCGAGACAACCCCTTTGCTGACGTGATCCGGGTTTTCGACCTTGATGTTGAAGGTCGCACCACGCCACTGGCGGCTGACTTCGAAGCCCGGCCAGGCTGTCGGAATACATGGCTCAACCGTCAGGCCATTGAAGCCCGTTTGCACGCCCAGAATGAAGTTCGTCACGGCAAAGTATGCCCAGCCAGACGTCCCCGTGAGCCATGGGTGGTTGGCACGGCCATGGCTTTCGTGGTCGCGCCCCATGATGAACTGCACGTAAGAGTAAGGTTCAGCAACCCGCTTCTCGATCATGTCATTCTGGTTATATGGGTTCAGCGCGTCATAGAACTTCATGGCCCGGTCGCCACGGCCCAGTTTGGCTTCGGCCACCCAGGCCCATGGGTTTGGATGCGAGAAGATGGCACCGTTTTCTTTCACGCCTTGGTATACGCGTGTCACGAAGCCGATGTCATCGTTCGGTGTCGCGAAAGATGGCGAGTTCAGGTGCAGACCGTACTCAGAGAACAGGTTTTCATCCACGGCATCCATTGCTTTCTCACCGCGCTCTTGAGAGGCCAGGCCAGAGAGCACCGCCAGCGTGTTTGACTCAAGGTGCACACGGCCTTCGGTTTGCTGTGCTGTCCCGATTTTGTCGCCGTCCTTTGTCAGACCCCGGATGTACCAACCGCCTTCGTCATCCCACAGGTGTTGTTCACATGCTTCACGCACGTTCGCTGCCATTTCGGTGTATTTCTCGATATCTGCCGCTTTACCTTTGTGCTTCGCCAGAGCGACGAACTCTTGCAGGGCCCAGAAGTGCAGGAAAGAAACCATCGCTGATTCGCCGCCGCCCAGGTTCAGACAGTCATTCCAGTCAGCGCGCAGACCTTTACAAATACCGGTTTGACCCACGTATTCTGCGGAGAAGTCCAGCGCTGCTTTCATGTGCTCGTAAACGGTCGCATTACCGCCATCGGCATACGGGATCACTTCATCAAGGAAGCTTTCTTCGCCGGTTTCCTGAATGTAGTTAATGATGGTCGGTACAAGCCAGAGGTGGTCATCAGAACAGGTGTCCTTGATACCGTGGATCTTGTCTTCGTCACTTGGTGTCGGGACGACGGTGGGTGACTTCGATGGTTTCACGTCGGCTTTCTCTGGATCGAACCAGTCCGGATCGAACAGGTGCAGACCGTAACCGGCTTTCACCTGGCCACGCAGAAGATCAACCAGACGCTTACGGGTCGAGCCTGGGTTCGAGTGAGGGACTGAAATCGCATCCTGAGCGGTATCGCGGTAGCCCAGACCGGTACGGCCACCGACTTCGATGAAGGAGGCAAAACGGGACCACACCACACAGGTTTCAGCCTGGTACAGGGTCCATGCGTTGATCATGGTGTCCAGGCCTTCGTTCGGTGTCTTCACTTGGAACTTGTTGCAACGGCTGTCCCAGTGGGCTTTGATCGCTTCGAGCGCCGCATCAACTTCGGCAAAATCCTGATACTTGGCGCGTACCCGGGCGGCTTCGTGCTTGCCGATGCCGAGAATGAAGTTAAAGCGGATCTCTTCGCCCGGCTGGAGGGTAAATTGTTTATGCAGCGAACCACACTGGTTGTAACAGGTCTGGACCTTGTTGCTGCATCGACCTTGCTCGACGGCAAGCGGGTTGGACTCGTCCCGGTAAGGGCCGATAAAGGCGTCGCGCTGGCCGTCAAAGCTGTCTGGGTCGAAGCTCGAAGCCAGGTAGTAAAAGCCGGTAAAGTCATCGGTGTTGTAGTACAGATCGCATAGGATCACCCCATCTTCGTAGGAAGTCCCGGACGAGTACAGGCTCATCTGGTGGTTCTGGTTGTCCGACTGAATATGGCTGAACGAGAACTCGACAAACGAGAACGCCGATAGGGTACGTGGGGTGTCACTGTCGTTTTTGATCACCACATCCCAGATTTCAGCGTCTTCCCCTTTGGGAACAAATAGGGTCTTGCGGGCTGAGATACCGTTATAGTCACACTTGAAGGTGGAGTAAGACAGGCCGTGACGGACTTCATAGGTGGCTTCTTCCAGGCTTTTGGCCACCGGTTGCCAGGAAATGGACCAGTAATCTCCGCTGACGTCATCGCGCAGGTACACGTAGTGGCCCGGACGATCGAAGCTGGCGTTGGCGCGGAATTTGGTGATCCGGTTATATTCCGGTGATTGATAGAAAGAGTAACCGCCTGCGTTGTGCGAAATCACGGTGCAGAACTTTTCGGTTCCCAGATAGTTGGTCCATGGCGCCGGGACGTCTGGGCGGGTGATGACATACTCGCGGTTGTCATTGTCAAAATAGCCGTATTTCATGGTGCATCAGTCCTTTTCATGATTTTTCTTGGCTGCAAGCGGTAACTCACAGCGACGGTAATTAATGCCGACCAGGTCGAGATAGCGAAGCTGTCCGCTGAGTCGGGCTTTGAAGTCTTGCCAGTGGCGCAGTTCCGGCCGGGTCCAGCACAGTTCGGCAATGGCCAGCAGGCGCGGGTAGATCATGTATTCGAACCGGCTTTGGGTGGTGATGTGTTCGGACCATAAGCCGGCCTGGATCCCGAGAATATGCTGGTGGACCGGATCGTCGGCCTCAAGTGAAGCCAGCGGGCGATAGCTGTAGACGGTGTCTAACGGCAGGCTGCCGGCCCAGTTGGCCCCGGGTTCGTCGGCCGAGAAACCCTGCGCCATATCGAGATAGGTGTATTGGCCGGGCTGCATGACGACGTCGAATCCGGCCCGGGCGCTGGTCAGGCCGGCCTCTTCGCTACGCCAGGACAGCACGACGGTCTGCTTGCTGATTTTGTCGCCCTCGGTGGCCTCCTCCCAGCCCATCATGCGTTTGCCGTGGCTGCGCAATACGTCTTCTGCAAACCGCAGGATGTGCCCCTGAAGCTCCAGTCGATCCCGGTAGCCGTATTGCGCCATCAGGACCTGGCTGGCCGGGCAGTCGATCCAGGCGCCTTCCGGGACTTCATCGCCGCCGATATGAACGTAAGGGCCGGGGAAAAGCTCGCACACTTCCTGGAGTACGGTCTTGAGGAAGGTGTATGTACCCGGCAGTGCCGGCGACAGGACATTGTCCGGGTAGCATTGCATGCTGCGGTACTTGGAGCGATCTTCAGGATCGACCAGCAACGCCGGCAGCGAGCGGATTGCGGCCCGGCAGTGGCCGGGAATATCGATTTCCGGGATCAGGGTGATCCCCCGATCGCCGGCATAGGCAATCAGCTCCCGGACTTGGGCCTTGGTGTAATAGCCGCCGTAGCGCCGGTTGATGTTGAGAAACTGTGGCTTGAGCGCCTCATTGGGGCCGCGCCAGGCGCCGATGTCCGTCAGAGCCGGATAGGCCTCGATTTCCAGGCGCCAGCCCTCATCGTCAGTCAGATGCCAATGCAGATAATTGAACTTGTAGCGCGCCATCTGATTGATCAGGTGCTTGAGACGACGCACCGGGTGAAAATGCCGGGCGCAGTCGACCATCATGCCCCGGTAGGGGTAGTTCGGCTGATCTGAAATACTGACCGCAGGCAGCAGGTATGAGGCCTGCACGTGGTGCGCCGGTGTCGTCGGGATCAGTTGCAGCAAGCTGGCCGTGGCATGGGTAAACCCGGCGGCCGAGCCGGCCCGCAGCCAGATCGTGTTCGGCGTGACTTCCAGCAGGTAGGCCCCTTCGGTCAGGGTGTCATCGTGGTGATAGCGGATTTGCCCCTGCGGTGCGACCTGGATGTCATCGTGCAGCAGACTCTCCAGCTCGCTTTGCAGCCAGCGCGCGCAACCTGCCGCCAGCGCGGTCGGTACTGACAGGGCGACGTCGGCATTGA
This sequence comes from Photobacterium sp. TY1-4, assembly GCF_025398175.1. NCBI lineage: Bacteria > Pseudomonadati > Pseudomonadota > Gammaproteobacteria > Vibrionales > Vibrionaceae > Photobacterium > Photobacterium sp. TY1-4. The sequence continues at coordinate 3,025,116 of NZ_CP099734.1, read as the reverse complement.
GCCTGAATTCCCCGTTCAGTCGGATCAGCGAATCCGGCAGGGGGATCAGGGAAATGTCCTTGGCCGGCGGCAGCGGGATCGACAGTTGTTCGACCGGTGGCTCCAGCAGGCTCAGCGAGGTGATTTCGACCGGCAGAGGCTGCACCGGGTGATCATCCGGCGCCGTATTGATAAAGGCATCCTGGATCCCCTGGTCGTGAAGCAGGAACGGCGTGGTCTCCAGCGCAAATTCGGTATAGAAATGACCATTGGCTGCCAGCGTCTCCGGTTGGGACGGACGCAAGACGCAGTAGCTGCCGAGCTGTTCCAGTTGCCCGGCAGACAGGGTTTCAACCGGGATCCAGCGGGCAAAGGTAAAGTGCAGGGACCAGTTTTCCAGCGCCTGATCGCTGAGGTTGTGTAACGTCAGGCCAAAGCGAGACTGTTGCTCGTGTTGGCTGATCACGGTCAGATCAAGACGATAACTCATGGTTTGTCCTTCATAACGGGTACAGGTTGTGGGACCCTTTGGCCATGGCCAGCGCACCATCCATCGCATCGCCCTGAGGCTCGGCCAGGCGGGCGGCAAACGGTGGAGCCAGCCAAGGCACAATCCGCTCCCCGATACTGCCCATCAGGCACACCTGACCGGCACCACGGGTAAACAGTGCCGTCAGCAGCATTTCGACATCGGCAGCGGTCTGGCGCAGCATCTCAATCCCTAAGGTGTCGCCTTCGGCGGCATGGGCGAAAATGGCCGGTGAAAACTGGCCGTAATCACACGGACGGGCCGTTTTCGACCAACTGACAATGGCATCCACATCTTGGTTGAAGTGGGCCAACACCTGCTGGGCCAGCGGGGTTTGCGGCACAATATCGTCGACACTGAGCAGGACCTGCTGGATCAGCCGCAGCCCCATCACAGCACCGCCGCCATGATCGGAAATCGGGAACTCCCGGCCGCCGACCACCTGCTGCGCGCTGTCTTTGAGCAAGATGCCGCAGGAGCCGGTGCCTGCAATCAAAATGGCGCCTTCTTCTCCTTTCCAGGCTCCCAGACAGGCGCCGTAGGCGTCGGTATTTAAGGTGATAGCGCCATACGGATGCGGCTGGGCCATAAAGTCATACCAGGCCTCTTTTTGTTCGGCGCCGGCCAGTGCCAGGCCAACGGACATGGCGGAAAAATCGGCATCGGTGAGGCCAGCCTGGGCGGCTGCGGTGGCGATGGCATCCTGAATCGAGCCCATGGCCACGGCACTGCCGAGCATGATATTGGCACTGCCGGTTTTGGCTTCGCCAAGCAGGCGGCCGTCCGGATCACAGATGCGGGCGCGGCAAGAGGTCCCGCCGCCGTCAACCCCGACGTAATAACGGATGGTGTCAGTCATGGTGTCGCTCCTTAAATTGCGTCGTGATGGCCAGTAAGTACCAGCCGCCATGGGGGATCCACTGCTCCCCCCAGCGCCAGTTCTGATCCATGTTTTGATCATGTGGTGCGGGTTTAAAGGCAATATCCCGCTCATTGTCGAATCCTGAGGTGATGCCGTTACAGACCCCGCCTTTGGCGTTGGTGAAGCCCAGTTCCGGCAGGTAGTCCGGGTTGTTGCGGCCGTGGCCGTCCAGCATCGACATATCGAACGGGTTCAAGCCCAGGATCCAGTCGGTCAGCCGGTGCCCGTAGACTTTCAGCGCCGCTTTCAGGGCAGGGGTGATAGGATGGCGCTGGGCCAGATAAGCCATGGCGCTCAGCGAGGCCAGGCGGGCGTTCTCCCCCTGCCACCAGTAACCGGTTTCGTTATGGTGGGGAATGAAGAACTGGCTGCATTTCTCGCCATCCACCGGACGGACATACTGGCGCGGGTAGCCAAACGGATTAGTGACCTCGCCGGTAATGCGCAGTTCAAATTCAAGGGCCAGAGTTAACACCTGACAGAGCCGCTGGTGGTGCTGCGGTGCCGGCTCGATATCGAGGTACTGCATCAGGCTGATGGCCGGCAGGCCGGCTTCGGCAGCATGGAAATATGGGCGGCTGCCGTCCGGCGTGGCTGACCAGAAGTGCTGTTGCTGTGCGTCCGACTGCTGGCGGGCGGCCAGTTTATCGGCCCACTGCCGGGCTTGCTCCAGGTAGCGCTCATCCTGGGTGGACCGGTACAGCTCTACCGCAGCCAGCAGGGCGCAGTATTCATCAATAATGTTTTCCACGCCGTCATTGAGGTAATGGTGGTTCATCTCGACCAGGTGCCAGTAGCCGTGCTCTGCGGCTGCCAGACACGTGCGGCTCAGCTTGCGCTCGGCCAGACCCAGGCGCTCGGCCGTCGGGGTCAGCAACAGGCGTGCTGCCGCTGCCAGGGCTGCGATACTGATGCCGCCGCCCTGACGAAATCCGGCCTGGTAATCGTCCGATTTGATCCCTTTTTGGGTGGCGTAGGCACAGATATCCCGCTTGGCGGTGGATTTGCTCCACTGGTCAAACACCGTTATGTAAAAGTAGCCGTCCGGGTGCTGCATCCGCAGCAGGAATTCAGCGCCGAAACAGGCTTCTTCGGCCAGTCGGATCCGGGTGATATCGGCAATTGCGGTTTCACCGTCCAGCAACTCGAAGGCTTTGAGCAGGTTCCAGACCACCATCGGGGTCTGTTGCGGGTTGAAATAGTTGCTGTATGAAAGATGGCTGAGGTATTTGCTGACATCACCCGAGGCGTCATACCAGCCGCCATGGACATCCACGGTTTGCCCGCTGCCCAGCAGCGGGGCGTTGCGATCGGCGCGGTCAAAGATCCCGCCGCAGCGTTGGGATTTAAAATAATGCAGCACATCGCTGAAGGTCCGGTTCAGCAGCAGGCCTTCGGCAATGGTAAATGGCGGGGACACCACATCGGCAAGGCGCACCTGGTACTGGCCGCACGCCGTCCACGCGCTGAAATCAACCGAGTAGGCATGGCCGGTGTGCCATTGGTCGATTGGGCCGTCGACCCGGACCGGCATTTCCATCACCGGCTGGCCGTCGGCGCAGCGCAGCAGCTCCGCCGGTGCCAGCGCCAAGTCCGGGGCTGCCAGGACAATTGCCTGCTTGGCGCCGAAACGCTCATAGCCGAGGTGGTTGGTCAACAACTGCATGATGTCTTCCTTAGTGCTCATACTGGTAGCAGCGGACGAAGTGGTTTTCGGACAACTGGGTCACGCCCGGCAGTTGCTCGCGACACTTGTCCGTGGCGTGAGTGCAGCGGCCGGCAAACGGGCAACCGGTGCTGTCCGGGGTCCAGAGCGGGATCTCCCCTTTGTTGCCCTTGAGTTTTTCGTGGATCGATTTGCTTGGATCCGGCACGGCAGAAATTAGCAACTGGGTATACGGGTGCTGGGGATCATGGATGATTTCCTCGGTATCGCCCCATTCCACCATGTGGCCGACGTACATCACGGCCAGATCCTCGGCGATATAACGCGCGGTGGCGATGTCGTGGGTAATGTAGAGCAGCGCCATGTTGCGCTCGAATTTCATCTCTTCCATCAGGTTGAGCACCCCGGCCCGGATCGACACATCCAGCATCGAGGTCGGCTCATCGGCCAGTACCACTTCGGCACCAACCGCGATGTTGCGGGCCAGGTTGACCCGCTGGCGCTGGCCGCCTGAGAGCTGGTGGGGGTATTTGGCCGCCGTCTCTTTCGGCGGGATCAGGCCGACCTGCTCAAGCAGGCTGTAGACCCGCTCTTCGAGCTCTTTCTTGTTGCCCTTGCTGACCTTGTTGTGGATCAGCAGCGGGCGAGCAATATGGTGAAAAATGGTGTGGGTCGGGTTCAGCGATCCGAACGGATCCTGCCAGACCATCTGGATGCCCTGGCGGTACTCCATCAGCTCCCGGCGCTTGGTGATCTCGCTGATATCCCGGCCGTAGTATTCGATGTGGCCGTCGGTCGGGGCGTACATCTTGGCGATCATTTTGGCGGTGGTGGACTTGCCCGAGCCGGATTCCCCCACCACGGCCAGGCCGCGGCTTTTGTACATCTTGAAGGATACGTCGTTGATCGCCCGCATCATGGGCTTTTTCAAAGAGTTGCTGTTGACCTGAAAGTCTTTGATCAGGTTCTTGCCTTCGACAATCGGCTGTCCAACGGGTGCACTCATCTTGGTTTCCTCGATTCTTGTTCTGGTTTAACTGCGTTTGGTAAACAGATGGCAGTTGGAAAAACGGTTCGGCTCCAGCTGGGTCAGCAGGGTCGGCTGGCTGAAACAGGCGTCATGGGCCTTGCTGCAGCGGGCCTGGAACCGGCATCCGGTCGGGACTTCCAGCAGGTTGAGCGGGTTGCCCGGGATCCCGGTCAACCGGGTTTTCGGGCCGGTCAACGGCGGAAACGAGCTGCCCAGTCCCTCGGTGTACGGGTGGAACGGGGTTTCGAGGATTTGTTTGGATGGTGCCACTTCGACCAGCTCACCCGAGTACATGATCCCGATGCGATCGGAGAACTCGACCATCAGCGAGATGTCGTGGGTAATGAACAGGATGGAGAAGCCAAACTCTTCTTTCAGGGCGTAGATCTTTTGCAGGATCTCGCGCTGGACCACCACATCCAGAGCCGTGGTCGGCTCATCCATGATGATCATTTTCGGGTTCAGGGCCAGGGCGATGGCGATCACCAGGCGCTGGCGCATGCCGCCGGAGAACTGGTGCGGATAATCCTGCAGCCGGCTCGGGTGGATATCGACAATCTCCAGCAGGCCTTCGGCCCGGCGGATCGCCTGCTGACGGGTGAAGTTGGTGTGACGCATAATCACGTCACAGAATTGCTCTTCCATGGTCAGCACCGGGTTGAGGGCATTCATCGCACTTTGGAACACCATGGAAATCTCGCTCCAGCGGAAGGCGTTGATCTGGGCCTCGCTGAACTGAAGGATGTCGCCATGGCCGTCAAACAGCACTTCCCCACCGGTGATAAACGCCGGCGGCTTATGCAGGCGCATCAGGGAGAAGGCGACGGTGGATTTACCGCAGCCGGATTCGCCGGCGAGACCGAAGACCTCGCCTTTGCCGATGTCGAAGCTGACATTGTTGACGGCCCGGACGTCGCCGGCATCGGTGATGTAGTCGACGCACAGGTTGCGAATGGAGATCTGTGGGTTGGTCATTATTTTTCTCCCCCTTCAAGGGCCGGTTGTGTCGCGACAGCGGCCGGCGTTTTATTTTTGTTCTGTTGCGCCAGGTTTTTCCAGCGGCGCATGCCTTTGTGCGAGCGCAGCTGCGGGTTGGCAATTTCATCGACGGCAAAGTTCAGCAGCGCCAGGCCGATGGCGATGAAGGTCAGGGCAATACACGGGGTCAGCAGTTCCCACCAGGCGCCGACCAGCATGGACGAAGAAGCCTGGACGTTGTAGAGCATGATGCCCCAGCTGATGGAGTTCGGGTCACCCAGGCCGAGGAAGGACAAGGTTGCCTCGGTCATTATGGCCAGCATGACGGAGCCGATGAAGCTGGCGCCGACAATCGAGATCAGGTTCGGCAGGATTTCCACCATGATGATCCGCCAGGAGGACTCGCCCAGCACTTCCGCAGCTTTGACGAACTCTTTCTCCCGCAGCGACAGGGTTTGTGCCCGGACCACCCGTGCACCCCAGGCCCAGGAGGTCATCCCGATCACGATGGCGATGGTGAGCGGACCGGCCTGGCCGATAAAGGCTGCAATCACAAACAGCAGCGGCATCTGGGGGATCACCAGCATGATGTTCATGGCTGCCGACAGGATATCGTCGACCCGGCCGCCAAAGTACCCGGCAGAGACGCCCACCACAGTGGCTAAGAAGCAGACCATAAACCCGGCACCAAAGCCGACGGCCAGCGACGTCCGTGCGCCGTACAGGACCTGGGCCCAGATATCCCGGCCCATGCGGGTGGTGCCCAGTGCATGGTCAGCTTTTTTGGACAGGCGCAGGGTGCGGCTGCTGTCTGCCAGGTTTTCAGCCACCCAGCCATCGGGGCTGTGTTGCGCGGCTTTCACCACAAACGCCGGGTATTCGTGCGGGTTACCGGTCCTTTTGTCCGGGGCGTGTTTGGCCAGCAGCGGGGCAAACACAGCGGCCATTACGAACAGCACGATAATGGTGAGCCCGGCCATTGCCTTCGGGTTACTCCGGAGTAGTTTTATCAGGCCTTTCATGGTTATTTCCCTCCTTTGCGCAGACGAGGATCCAGGGCGACAATCAGCAGGTCCGCCAGGAAGTTAAAGAACAGCATAAAGAGGGTCATGATCAGCAGCTGGCCCTGCAGTACCTGGTAATCACGGGCATTAATCGCATTCAGCAGCACGGTGCCCAGACCCGGATAGTTGAAAATCATCTCGATGATCAGCTGGCCGCCAATCGCCATCCCAATCGCCATCGACAGGGCCGTCACACTCGGCAGCATGGCGTTTCGCGCCGCGTATTTGAACACCACCCGGTTCTCGTTCAGGCCCTTGCCCTTGGCCATGGTGATGTAGTCTTCGTTGAGCAGGTTGATCATGTTGTTTCGCATGTTGATCAGGAAGCCGCCGATCTGAATGATGGTGGCACAGAACAGCGGCAGCACCGCGTGGTAGCCGACATCTTTGTAGAAAGCCCAACTGGTCCAGTCCGGCGTTGTCCCGGCGGTATAGGCATAGGTCGACGGGAACCACTTGGTACCGATCGCGAAGGTATAGAGCACCAGCATCGCGACCACCACCGGCGGGACGGCCTGGATCACCATCATGCCCGGGGAAATAAAGGCATCGTATTTACTGCCGCGTTTCCAGGCCGCGAAGATCCCCAGAATGGAGCCGATACAGAAGGCCAGGATAACCGCCGTGCCGGCCAGGAACAGGGACCAGCCGACGGCGCCGCCGAGCATGTCATTGACGGTTTGCGGGTAGGTCTGGATTGAAATCCCCAGATCCCAGGACAGGATGCTTTTGAGGTAAACCAGATATTGGTAATACAGTGGCCCATCGACGAAGCCCAGCAGCTCCTTCATCGCGGCAATCCGCTCCGGGGTTACCTGCACCGAGGCATTGGCGAACATCATGGTCACCGGGTCGCCCGGCATTGCCCGGGGAATAATAAAGTTGATCGTAATTGCCACCAGCAGGGCAACCAGATAAAAACTCAGTCGTCTCAGAAAAAATCCCATAACTCACACCTTAATCATCCAGCGTATTATCCGACCAGATTTAAGACACACCTTCCCCTGACCAGTGGCCATGTACGACAGGAGGGGGAGGTTGAAGAGGCGGTGCGCAAGGCGCGCACCGCAAATTAAGTAATAATTATGCTTTTGGTTTCAAGTCGAGGACTTGCAGCAGACGCTCTTGCGTGTTGGTGATTGGCATCGGACGTCCTTTCGGATTCTTCTCGTTCCACCAGCCGGTAAAGCGCGCGGTGTTGTACTGCGACGTGTAGGCCCCGGACATCACCGGAATCGTCACCTGGTTCTCCGCAATAATCTTCTGAACCTTGTGCGCAATTTTCAGCTGCTCATCACGATCCGCGGTTTTATAGAAGCCGTTTAGCAGCTTGTCCAGCTCCGCATTGGTCCAGTAGTGCAGCGCGAAGCGCGGCATGCCTTCATTGGCCTGGAAGCGTGAGTGGTAACCGCTGTCCCAGTAGGTGTACGGGTCGGCGCCGTGGAAATAGTTGGTATAGGCAACATCATAAGATGCATCCAGCATCGCCTGGTTATAGACCGAGAAATCCGGGGTGCTGGCCTTGGCCTGAATTCCGACTTCCTGCAGCATTTCAACACCCAGTTGAACGGTATTGTTGAAGTCAGTCCAGCCATTCGGGGACTGAATGGTCAGGCTGATTTGCTTGCCGGTCGGCGTTTCGACAAAGCCGTCGCCATCGGTATCTTTAAAGCCGGCTTTTTTCAGCAGGGCTTTAGCGTTGGCAACGTTGTAGGTCATGAACGGTTTGTACTGGTTGTACACCTTGTCATCAGACCATGCCGCAAAGGCTTTGCCCAGACCTGAAGCGTAGTCGTTCAACACACCGCCGCCGTAGAAGGCGATATCGATGATGGTTTCACGGTCAATGGCCATCGAGAAGGCACGGCGGAAGTCGATGTTGTTGATCGCTTCGCGGTTGCCGTCTTTTGGCGATTTGTAGTTCAGCATGAAAGCCTGGGTCCCGCCGGCCGGATACCAGTATTTGTTATCCGGGCTGGCAGCCGCGTAGGTGCTGTCGACATCCGGGATGAACGAGTAGGTCCAGTCGAACTTGCCGCTCAGCACCTGGCCGAGGAACTGATCGTTGCCGGCAATTTGTGGCAGGCGCAGACAGTCTACGTCCAGGTTGTCGTTATCCCAGTAGTTCGGGTTGCGGCACTGGGTGTACAGTTGCGGGGTGAATGTATCAATTTGGGTAAAGGGACCGGTGCCGACCGGGTTTTCATTGGTAAAGCGGGTTGGATCGCCAACTTTGCTCCAGACGTGCTTGGCGACGACAGACACTTCGTTGATCAGGTAAGGGACGTTCGAGTTGGCTTCGGTGAGGTCAAACACCACTTTGTTGCCCGCAGCTTTGATTGATTTCAGGCGGACGTTGATCCCGGTGCGGTCCAGCTCCGGATGCTTCTTCAGCAGGTTGAAGGTGTATGCCACATCTTCGGCGCTAAAGGGCTTGCCGTCGGACCATTTGACGCCTTTGCGGATTTCAAAGGTGACCTGCTTGAGATCGTCAGACATATAGTAGTCTGTCGCCAGACGCATGACCGGCTTGTTCCCCTGGAGCTCATTGAAGACAACCAGTGGCTCATAGATGAAGTCCTGCACGGTATCGAGCTGGGTTTCCAGGAACGGGTTAAAGTTACGAACAAAGGTTGGGAAGAACTTAGGGACCATGGTCAGTTCCGCACGCTCTGATGCGGTGGCGACAGGCGCGGTCAGCATGGTCGACGTTGCAGCAATCACTGCAAGCGAGAGTTTTTTCTTGTTGATATTGGCAAGCATAGCTGTTCCTTACTTGATTGCGCTTAAGTTTCACTTATGGAAAAAAATCCCCGTAGGGTGCTTTGAACCTACTCCGCAATGGCAGGGTACTGCGCCGCAGCGAATGGCCTTGTAGGCTCTCAGTGCCTTAAGGAAACCCCTGATTGACAGTTCCGTCAATCTGCGATCCCGTTAAAAACGTTAAAATAAGCCGGCTCCCTGTTAAATCCGTCAAAAAAATACTGTCAGTATCATCAGTAAGGCGTGCTGCCTGTGCGCTACATCGCATTTGAGGTACGGTGAATTGCTGTCTACTGTGAGTGGTTACTATCTTCCATCTTATTTATATAAAAGAGCTTTGTGTGATTTTAATACGGTGTGTGATGTAACGCACGGTGCCTCGGGCAGGTTATTTCCCGGCGGAAAATTTAGGGTGGGATTTGTTGTGATTGGCTTCTCAGAATCTGAAACAGACCCGGCTTTCTCGCGCTTGGGTCTCAGGTTTGGCGGTGATTGTGCTTTTTTTAAGCGGATTTTCTGTGCTTTATCGGGGAGGAACTCGGGGGTGTTCAGCCGGTGTTCCAGCTTAATTATCGGGATTAAAAAATGGTTTTCAGGGCTGGCGAAAGCCCCCGGAAACGGGGGCTGCTGATATGGTGTGTGGCGGTCTGGGCTGCCCGGATCAGGCGCTCAGGAGCTGCTGGAGCTGCTCTTTCATGTGCTCGAGCTGATGGCGCTCTGCGGTGGTTGCCGATGTGCTATGGCAACGCTCCAGAACGAAATCGATGGTGTTCAGCACTGTGCGCCAGCGCGGCGATTTGGGCAGGGTTTCCTGGTGCAGGTATTTGTCCAGCGTCCGGGTTTGCAGCGTACTGCGGTCGAGATAGACCCGCCACAGGCCGCTTTCTTCAGCTAATTCGAACTTGGTTTTTTGCGTCGCATCTTCCCAGTACCGGAGCGTGGCCTTCATGGTTTCGACCAGCAGGGCGCGGATGGTCTCGGCTTTCTCCTGCTCTTTGCCGTCCAGGCGATCGGCCAGATGGGTAAATTCCTCACCCAATTCGCGCAGTTGCTGCAGGTTGCTGCGATCCCCGTCGGCGGCAAAGCCGCAGATCACTTCAATGGCGTTTTCCAGCATTTCAATGCGCTGTCGGGTGGTGGGGCCGTGGTGATCGATTATCAGCATCCGTTGCAGGCCGGAACTTTCCGGCAGATGGATGACATCGGTTTCCAATCCCGTCATGGTCTCGCCACAGCGGAACAGCAGGTGGCCGTGGTAATGGTGGTTGGTGTTGATCTCTTCCGGCAGGTGGGTCGCCAGAAAATCATCAATGCAATGGCGTTCGAGCTGCTCCGGCGCCCGCTGCAGCAGCTTGCCGGCAGCACTGTTGGCATAGCGGATCCGACCGTCCTGGCGGATACACAGAATGGCCTCCTGGGTCGATTCGAGCAGGCCCAGCAGACGGCTCTGGGCTTCCAGCAGGCCGGCTTCCACGGCCTCCCGGCGCTGAATTTCCTGCTCCAGCGCCTGATTCTTCTGGCGCTGGATTTCCGTCTTCCCGGCCTGCAGGTGGGCATGGATGCGGGCGACGAGCTCTTCTTTGTTGAACGGCTTGGTCAGGTAGTCGTTGGCACCGGATTCAAATCCCTTGATCCGATCCTGGACCTGCCCCAGGGCCGAGAGCATGATGATCGGCAGCTCAATCAGCGAATGGCGTTGCCGTAGCTGGTGGCACACTTCATAGCCGGACATTTCCGGCATCATGATATCGAGCAGGATCAGGGCAGGCTGTTCGGTGTCGACCAGTGTCATGGCCTCGCGCCCGTTGTCGGCGGTCAGGACCCGGTAGCCTTCCAGGCGTAGGAAGTTATTAAGGATCTGCAGGTTGACCGGCTCGTCATCGACGACCAGCAGTAGTTCCCCATCCGGGTTTTCCGGCAAATCCTGGCTGTCGCAAGTGGCCGTTTCCAGCGCGGGGAGCTGGAAATGTTTGCAGGCGCTGGCCTGCCGGCTGTCGACGATGTCGGCTTCCGAGGCGAGGTTGAGGGTGAAACTGAACGTCGCCCCGACCATCGGCTGGCTGCTGACATAGAGCCGACCGCCCATCAGCTCAATGAGCTGCCGACTGATGGATAAGCCCAGCCCGGCGCCCTGGCGGTAGTGGCCGGATTGGGTATTGGCCTGGATCAGCGGCTCAAAAATATGCTCGAGTTGCTCTGGCGGGATCCCCTGGCCGGTGTCGACCACCTGGATCCGGACCTGGTGATCCAGCACCGTGGCGGACAGGATGATTTTGCCTTCCGAGGTGTACTTAATGGCATTGCCGACCAGGTTATAAAGCACTTGTTCGAGCCGTTGCTCATCCCCCAGCACCAGCGGCAAGTGGTCGGGGATCTGGTTGATGATCCGGATTGGCTTGCTGCCGAGCAGGTGGCTGGAAAGCTCCAGCACCAGGCGGACGGCAGACGCCAGATCGACCGCTTGCTTCTCGATAGTCAGATCGCCGTAACGCATTTTGTGGTAGTCGAGCAGATCATCGACCAGGTTGGTCAGGCGCTGGCCGCTGTTGATGATCATTTCCAGTTGGCGGCGCTGGGCGGGTTGGATCGGGCCGCTGGCACCGGCCAGCAGGGATTCGGCTATCCCGACCATCCCGTGCAGCGGGGTGCGCAGTTCGTGGGAGGTGGTCGCCAGGAACTCATCTTTGAGTTTATCGGCGGTCTGGAGCTCATCATTCTGTTGGCGGATCACCTGCAGGTTGTGTTCCAGCTCGGTATTTTGCTCCCGGATCAGGGTGATTTTTTCACGGATCGAGCGCTGCATCCGGGAAAAACTCACGGCCAGGCGGCCAATTTCATCACCGCGTTCGGTACTGCTGATGGTCTGGTCCATATCCCCAGCCGAGACTTGCTCTGCGGCCCAGGTCAGGCGTAGCAGCGGGGCAGTGATGGAGTTCGACAGCCAGTGCGAGGCGATGATCACCAGCGCAATGGCAGTGAGCATGGCCCCGGCAAAGATTTTCTCCAGCTGATGAACCCGGGCAAAGGCCTCTTCTTCCGGCAGCTCAATCACCAGGGCCCAGGTGTTGCCCAGCACATCCACCGGGGCGAATGCGCTGAGCACCGGGATTTGGTTGAAGTTTAAAAAGCTGCCCACACCGCGCTCACCACTGAGGGCCTGATCGATACTCGGGCTCGACAGGTCACTCGGCTGAGACGGGCTGCCCGGCAGGCGGGCGTGATGATCGCCGCCGACCAGCAGGGTCTGGATATGGCTGGCATGGGGACCGGTGTCGGTGATCAACCCGCTGATGGACTGGTTGTCGAGCCGGAAGAAGACATAGCTGTGCAGGTAGCCCTGCTGGATGATCGGGGCGGCAAACCAGGCCGCATGCTCGCCGGTTACAGTGGCCGTACTGAAGTCGGTAAAGACCACCGGCACCTGCTCGGGCTCCCGTTGGGCCTGACGGGTTTTATCTCGGATAGTGGTGAAGGTCTGGTGCAGCGCCGGGTACGGCGAGGCGCTCGATGCCAGGTTGAGGCTGAATTTGTCCGGATTACTGGCGGAGTAGACGATATTGCCGTCGAGATCGACCAGCAGGATATCGGTAAAGTCCGAGCGTTTGAGATATTCAGCGTAAGCCCAGTTATAGCGCTTGTACATCAGCCGGTAGCGTTCGTGGCCGACATAGTTGCCGCTGTAGCTGTTGTTGTCGGTTTTGGCGGTCAGGGTGTCGGTAAAGTAGCGGCGGTTGCCGACGCCTTTGATCAGCGTGTCGATATCCCCCAGTTGGTGATAGGCGCCGACCAGGCCGTAAAAGCGACCGCCGCTGGCATTGGCCAGCTCTGAGCGGGCGAAGCTCTGGACTTCAGACTCGCGGGCGGCAAAGTAACTGTTGAGCTGCTTTTGCTTGTTCTCCAACAGCGAGGCCAGATGGTTGGTGCTTTGCTCGATCAGATCATTGGTATGGGAGTTGAGGAAAAAGAGGGCTGACAGGGTCAGCGGGGTAATACTGAGAACGAGAAAGGCCAGCATAAGGGTATGCTGAAGTCGTTTAAAACGGGCTGTTTTCTGCATGCCTGTGCCTGAAATTCACCTGATAGATACGAGACGAAGTGCGCGAAACGTGTCGCAACTTCCGTCAGAACTGAGGTTATCTGTGGGCTGTTTTGACGTATTTGTCGCGGATGCCGAACACGGGCGCCCTGAAAAAACAGCCAGATCCCCCTGTTATACTGAGTTTTTTTGAGTGTTCAAGGAAGTGGCGCAGGAAGCGTGTTCTGTAACACATATTTGACAAAGTTAACGGTAAGATGAGCCGTTTTTGTCCGAAGTTTGCCATAAATGACGTTTTTTACAGCGGATTGAGTGAGAGGGCTGAGCATCTACTCAGCCCGGTGCGATTATTTTTTCGCAGCGTAAATATTGAATTTGTTGGTGCTTGCCAGGGTGTCGCATTGGCCCAGGCTGGCTTCGATCAGCGGCGGGTAACGCAGGAAGCTGTTAGCTACAATAATCATCTGACCGTTCGGGGTCAGGTAGTTCGGCGCTTCGGCGATGAAAGTTTCCGTCGCGGTATAGAAGGTTTTCAGCCCGGCATGGAACGGCGGGTTGCTGATCAGGTAATCATACGGCCCGCTCAGCGCGGCGTAGACGTCTGTCGGGGTAAAGGTTGCCTCGAGCTGGTTGACCCGGAAGGTTTCGCGGGCTGATTCAATCGCCAGGGCACTGACATCACACAGCTCCAGGTCGATGGCCGGATTGCGGGTTTTCATCACCGCGCCGATGACCCCGGCACCGCAGCCAAAGTCCAGCACTTTGCCGCTCAGCGGCGGCAGCGTTTCGAGCAACAGCTCGGAGCCCCGGTCAAACTCGCCGTGACTGAACACGCCCGGCAGCGAGCGAATGGTCAGCGCGGTACCGGCGACATTGACATCATAGCTGCGGAACCAGTCACTCAGGGTGAATGCGTCTGGTGCCTGCTCACAGCGGCCCCAGTAGAAACTGCAGCGCCGTGCGGAATCATATTTGTTCAGGCTGCCCAGCGACTGGAACAGCTTCTCGGCGCTGCGTACGCCACTGCGGTTCTCGCCCACGATACACACTTCCGTGCCCGGACCGAATTTGCTCAGCACCATGGTGAGCAGGTACTCGGCTTCAGCCTTGGCTTTGGGCCAGTACATCAGGACCATGTCGCACTGGATGTCGGCGGTCAGCTCGGCGCCGAAATAGGCGTCGATTTGGCTGTGGCGCTGCATCTGGCGGTAGTAGCCGTAGTGGGTGGTAAATACTGCCACAGCGCTGGCCACTTGGGTCAGTTCCAGCGGGAAGGTATCGGCAAGCTCGCCGATCACAAGCACGTTGCGGTTCTCAAAAAACTCAAGCTGGCGGGCAACCACCTGGCTTGCAGCAGTATAGGACATCGTGGCCTCAGTCTAGTCTTGCGGAATTCTGGGCGCGAATTGTTCCACAAATCACCATAGATGGAAAGGTGAACAGCGCCGGAGGACGGCGCTGTTGCGGGGGAGCAGGCTCAGTTCTTGTCCTGGTTGGCCAGGAAGTCGTGAAATTCCACCTCATAGAGCTTGAACAGCACCAGGGTGACGGCAAAGATAACCGGGCCGTAGATCAGGCCAATCAGGCCGAACAGGTGCAGGCCGCCGAGGATGGACAGGAAGATCAACAGGGTGTTCATGCCGGAGTTGCCCTGCATCAACAGCGGACGGAGGAAATTGTCGATCGAGCCGACGACGATGACGCCCCAGCCCACCAGGAACAGGCTCCACTGCCACTGGCCGACCAGCAACAGATACAGCGCCGCCGGCAGCCAGATCAGGGCGGTACCGACCACCGGAATAAAGGAGGCGAAGGCCATCATCGAACCCCAGAACAAGCCCGGGAAACCGGCAACCCACATGGCAAAGCCACCGGCGATCCCTTGTGCCAGGGCGGTCAGGAAAGAGCCCAGGACCGCTGATTTGGCAACTTGCTCGACTTCGCTCAGGACGGCGTCTTCCTGGCTGCGTGACAGTGGGATCACGTGGCGCAGCGCCGTGACCATTTTTTTATGATCCCGCAACAGGAAAAACAGCACAAACAGCATCAGCATGAAGCTGAGGACGAAGTTGGTGGCATCGCCGAGCAAACGGGCACTGATGTTGAGCAACTGGGCACCGAACTTGGAGGCGGCGGCCGCCACTTTCTGGAGGATGGCCTGGGCATCGAGGGGCTCGAACGGTGAGTATTCTTCAATCAGCGCCAGCGCTTTGACCGTCACCGGGTGCGACAAGACCTCTTTGGCCCCGCCGGAGGTCAGCCATTGGTAGCTCTCTTTTGAGAAGGTCGAGCCCTGCTGGATGATCGAGGTAAAGACGACCAATACCGGGATCACGATCATTACCGTGAGCAGGGTGCACGAGAGCATCGCGGCGGCATTGGGGTGGGCCGGCAGTTTCCGCTCCACCCGGGTGTGCAGCGGGTAGTAGAGCAGGGAAATAATAAAGGCCATCACAATGGGGCCGAGATAGGGCTCGATCAGCCGATAGCTGGCGTAGGCCGCCAGGACCAGGGCTGCGATAAGCATCCAGTGGCGTGACTCAGCTCTGAACGGGGTAGACACGATGGCAATCCTTCCTGTTTTGAATACGGAACTAGTTGTATGATTGCATTGGTGCTTCGGAGTGGCAATCTTTTGTAAATTAAATCTTTTTGAGAGGTGCGGACGATGGGATGTTGCGATTGCGGATGTAAAACCAACAAAAAGCGACGGGCGCATCCGGCGCTGTGGGTGGTGCTGCTCCTGGTCGGACTGGCCGTATACTACTGGCAGTAGCGTTGGCACGAGATGCGATCAACATCGCCGCCCGAAGGCGGCGCTGTGTTGGTGCGATCAGCCGGGAGGCGGATCAGGCGGCTTCTTGCGCCAGGACGGCAAATGCGTAATCTGCCGCTTCCAGTGTGGCGTCAATTTCCTTGTCGCCGTGCGCCAGGGAAGTAAAGCAAGCTTCATAAGCCGACGGTGCCAGGTAAACGCCTTTTTCCAGCATCAGGTTAAAGAAGCGCTTGAAGCGTTCGATGTCACACTTGGAGACGTCGCTGAAGGTGGTGACGCTTGGCTGATCGGTGAAGAAGAAGCCGAACATCGCGCCGACCTGATTGGTTTGCAGGGCAATGCCGTGTTTCTCTGCCAGGGCCTTGAAGCCGTCTGCCAGACGCTTGGTGGTATTGGCCAGGCGCTTCTCGTTACCTTCCTGAGTCAGCACGCTCAGACACGCATGGCCAGCAGCCATGGCAACCGGGTTGCCGGACAGGGTCCCTGCCTGGTAGACCGGGCCGGTTGGCGCGACATATTCCATCACTTCACGACGGCCGCCAAAGGCACCGACCGGCATACCGCCGCCAATGACTTTACCCAGCGTGGTCAGATCCGGTTTGATGTTGTAGTAGCCTTGCGCGCCGCCTTCTGAAACACGGAAGCCGGTCATGACTTCATCCAGGATCAGCAGGGCGCCGAACTCATCACAGATCGCGCGCAGGCCTTCCAGGAAGCCCGGGACCGGTGGGATACAGTTCATGTTCCCGGCCACCGGTTCAACAATGATACAGGCGATGTCCTGCGGGTGGGTGGCAAAGGCTTCGCGCACAGAATCTAAGTCGTTGTAGGTGCAAGTCAGGGTGTGCTTGGCGAAATCAGCCGGAACCCCCGGAGAGCTTGGCTGACCCAGCGTCAGGGCGCCGGAGCCGGCTTTGACCAGCAGGCAGTCGGCGTGGCCGTGGTAGCAGCCTTCGAATTTGACGATTTTGTCGCGGTTGGTAAAGCCGCGCGCCAGGCGGATGGCACTCATGGTGGCTTCGGTCCCGGAGCTGACCATACGGACCATCTCCATCGACGGTACCAGTGTGGAGACCAGCTCGGCCATGATCACTTCCATTTCCGTCGGCGCGCCGAAGCTCAAGCCCTGCTGGGCTGCGTTGATCACGGCATCGCGGATCGCGACATGGTTGTGACCCAGGATCATCGGACCCCATGAGCCGACATAGTCGATATAGGCTTTGCCGTCAGCATCAAAGATGTAGGCACCGTCGGCGCGTTCAATAAATAGCGGGCTGCCACCGACACCGGCAAAGGCGCGGACGGGAGAGTTCACACCGCCAGGAATCGTCTTCTGTGCTTGGGCAAATAGATCTGCTGACTTGCTCATTGTGCTGTCCTGTTTCCATTATGATCGGATTTGAATGCCCGGCATTGTACCTAATCTTCCGGGAACTTGGCGAATGAATTCCCGGATTGTGAGCCGTTAAGACGTTGGGCCGAATGCCAATACAAATGGAAAACTAGTTTGCAACATTGATGATATGAAACTGTGACCGGCTCGGATATTCTTTTGGATACGTAGACCCCTTCCTGCTGCCCTGTCCGGGCAACCTGTGCAACATAACGGCTGATTCATGACTGATAACACCCAAGACGCTTCGGCGCCCGAACCCCTGCAGCCCAGCGGGCTGGTGCGGCGCTTTCTCGCGCGCGATAAAACCCCGGTTTCTGTGCTGTTTATTTCGGCGCTGGTGGGGTTGGCTGCCGGTCTGATGGCGACCTTGTTTGAAATCACCGTTCACTGGGTGTCGGGCCAGCGCACGGCCTGGCTGCGGGATGTGCTCAGCAGCACCTTGCCGCTGTGGCTGGCGGCATTTTTGATCAGCGCCGCTCTGGCATGGGTCGGCTACTGGCTGGTGCAGCGGTTTGCGCCGGAAGCTGCCGGTTCTGGGATCCCTGAAATTGAAGGCGCGATGGATGATATTCGGCCGGTGCGCTGGTGGCGGGTGCTGCCGGTGAAGTTTATCGGCGGATTAGGGGCGCTGGGCTCGGGCATGGTGCTGGGCCGGGAAGGCCCGTCGGTGCAGATGGGCGGCAACCTCGGCCGGATGGTGGCCGATCTGTTCCGGCTCAAGGATCATGAAGGTCAGCATGCCCTGCTGGCCGCCGGGGCCGCCGGGGGACTGGCGGCGGCATTCAATGCTCCGCTGGCGGGGATCATGTTTGTGGTCGAGGAGATGCGGCCCCAGTTCCGCTACAGCCTGATCTCAATTAAATGTGTGCTGATCTCTGCCGTTGTGGCCAATATTGTGTTTCGCAGCCTCCAGGGGCAGGATGCAGTGATCACCATGCCGCAGTATGCCGCGCCGGAGCTGAATGCGTTGTGGCTGTTTTTATTGCTCGGGATGGCATTCGGGATCTTCGGTGTGGTGTTCAACCGCCTGGTCACGCTGGCGCAGGACGGATATAACCGGCTCTACCGCGGGCGACGCGGCCGTCCCGTAGTGATCGGCAGCCTGCTGGGCGGTTGTTTTGGTCTGATGCTGCTGTATTTGCCGGAGCTGACCGGGGGCGGGATCGCCTTGATCCCGAGCGCGACCCGGGGAGATTACAGTATGGATCTGTTGTTGTTGCTGTTTCTCGGCCGGGTGGTGACCACCCTGCTGTGCTTTGGCTCCGGCGCGCCGGGGGGGATTTTCGCGCCGATGTTGGCGCTCGGGACCCTGTTCGGGACCGCGTTCGGCGTGCTGGCCCAGCAGTTGTTTCCGGACTTGGCGCTGGAGCCGGGAATGTTTGCAATTGCCGGGATGGGAGCGCTGTTTGCCGCCACGGTGCGGGCGCCGATCACCGGGATCCTGCTGGTGATAGAGATGACCAACAACTACCATCTGATCCTGCCGCTGATCATTACTACCTTGGGCGCGACCATGCTGGCGCAGGTGCTCGGGGGTCGGCCGATCTATTCACAATTGCTGCACCGCAAGATGGCGCAGGAAAAAATCGCGCAAAGAAGTGGACACGCGGTGGTCAATACTTGAACGCGTCAGTCAGGTATTAGATAATCAGATCAACTCCCGTATCTGTTTGAGAGGTTTTTAATGAGCGATGCCAATTTGCCGCTGAATTTTTCTGATGTTGCAGCGAATAAAGTCAAAGCGCTAATCGCCGAGGAAGAAAACCCGGAACTGAAACTGCGTGTGTACATCACAGGTGGCGGATGTAGCGGTTTCCAGTATGGCTTCACGTTCGATGAAAAAGTGAATGAAGGCGACACCACGATTGAGAACAGTGGGGTGACCCTGGTGGTTGACCCGATGAGCCTGCAGTACCTGATCGGCGGAACTGTCGATTACACTGAAGGTCTGGAAGGTTCGCGCTTTTTCATCGACAACCCGAATGCCACTACCACGTGTGGCTGCGGCGCGTCTTTCAGCGTGTAATACTTTTCAGCGTGTAATACTTTTCGGCATGTCGTGCTTTACAGCAGGTCATGCCAAGGTCGTTTGTCATCCCAAGGTGCAATACAGTCGTAGTACTAAGGCGTAATGCAGGACCAAAGTATGGCGAGCCCGGCCCCGGCCGCGCTGGTAAACATAAAAAAACCGTCCCCCTTACAGGTGACGGTTTTTTTGTAGGTCTTGCCGCAGCGTTTAACTGCGGTTGGTGACCAGCGTGCTGTTGTCTGCCAGGAACTGGCTGAACTGGGAAAGCTGTCCCAGCCGCTCGGCTGCAAACTTCTTAAACTGGGTGCGCTCAGCCCCTTTCAGCGACTGCGCTTCCGGCAGTTTGACGGTACGTGGATTCTTGTGCACGCCATTGACCAGGAATTCGTAGTGTAGGTGGGCACCCGTCACCCGCCCGGTGCTGCCCAAGGTGCCGACCGTCTGTCCCTGTTTGACCCGTTCACCGGTTTTCACCTTGCGCTTGGTCATGTGCAGGTACTTGGTGATATAGGTCGAGCTGTGGCGAATAAACACATAGTTGCCGTTAAACTGGTTATAGCCGGACTTCATGACCACGCCGTCCCCGGCAGCCCAGATTGGGGTGCCCACTGGCGCGACATAGTCGGTGCCACGGTGTGCTTTGACCTTTCCGGTGACCGGATGTAGGCGGCGCGGGTTGAAATTGGAGCTGACATAGCGGAAGTTGATTGGCGAGCGCAGGAAGGCCTTGCGCATGGCGCGGCCGTCGGCGTCGTAATAGTTGCCGTCTTTACTGCGCACGGCGGTAAAGGTTTCACCCAGGTTGGTGAAGGTGGCAGCCAGAATATTGCCGCGGCCGATCAGCTCGCCTTCGACAAACTGCTCTTCAAACAGGACCGAGAAGCTGTCGCCCTGACGGATATCCAGGGCGAAGTCGACGTCCCAGCCGAAAATTCCGGCCAGCTCCATGATCTGGTTCGGGGTCAGTCCCGCTTGCTCGGCGGCATTCCAGAAACTGGAGGTAATGATGGCCCGGGCAAAGTTAACCCGGGTATCGATGGTTTTGCTGTCGGTACGGGAGTGGTAACTGTCCCCGGCCCGGGTGATCACCAGCGTCTCGGTGCCGCTTTTGGGTTGAATGAGCTGAATGAGTTCATTGTTCTCATCAAAGCCGAACTTGAGGATATCGCCGGGGCGCAGGTGGGACAGCGTTTTGGTACCTTCATCGGCATTGACGACCTGAAACAGGGCTCGGGGGGAGAGGCCGACCTGATCGAATACGACGGCCAGGCTTTCACCGGATTTGACGGTGTGATTTTTCCACTTTAACTCCGGGACCACCGGCTTTTCATCTCCCGCCATCGGTCGAAGCTGGTTGGCGTTGACATCGATATCGAGCGGGTAAAGTTTGCCCACTTCAAACTTTCGCTCCGGATGTCCCTGATGTTCTGTGCCCGGGACCAGGAGCAGCACGACCACCAGCGCACTCAGCGCAGTGATCAGAATCTGGTGCATCCTTGGCAGACGGCGAAGTTTCGATACTAGCATGAATTGGTATTTTTTTACGAAAATGGAAAAATAAGACAACAGCAAGTTTAACTGGTTTCAAAAAACATCTCTATTCAAGTAAGATGGTCAATTATCACTTTTTTGCCAATTCTGTGGGAGCGAACAAGAATGGCCAGCATTGAAAAAGCCCTAGCTGAGATCAAGCGCGGTGTCGATGAACTGATTCCGGAAGAAGAGCTGATTGCCAAGTTAAAAGAGAACCGTCCATTACGTATTAAATTGGGTGCTGACCCAACGGCTCCGGATATTCACCTTGGCCATACGGTAATTCTGAATAAGCTGCGTACATTTCAGGAGCTGGGCCACGATGTGACCTTCCTGATTGGTGACTTCACCGGGATGGTCGGTGATCCGACCGGGAAGAACACCACGCGCCCGCCGCTGACTCGCGAAGACGTACTGCGCAATGCAGAAACGTACAAAGAGCAGGTGTTTAAAATCCTGGACCCGGCAAAAACCAAGATTGAATTTAACTCGAGCTGGCTGTCCGACCTGGGTGCCGAAGGGATGATCCGCCTGGCGGCCAACCAGACGGTTGCCCGGATGCTGGAACGTGACGACTTTAAAAAGCGTTACAACGAAGGCCGCCCGATTGCGATCCATGAATTTATGTATCCGCTGCTGCAGGGCTATGACTCGGTCGCCATGGAAACCGATGTTGAGCTGGGCGGGACCGATCAGAAGTTCAACCTGCTGATGGGCCGCGAGCTGCAAAAAGCCAATGGTCAGAAGCCGCAGGTGGTGCTGACGTTGCCGCTGCTGGTGGGCCTGGACGGCACGAAGAAGATGTCCAAGTCGGCGAACAACTATATCGGGATTGCAGAATCACCAAGTGAAATGTTCGGTAAGATCATGTCGATTTCTGACGATTTGATGTGGAACTACTACGAACTGCTGTCTTTCCGCCCGCTGGAAGAAATCGACCAGTTCAAAACTGATATTGCCAATGGGAAGAACCCGCGCGATATCAAGATCTTGCTGGCCAAAGAGATTATTGCCCGCTTCCACTCTGAGGCGGAATCTGATGCCGCAGAGCAGGAATTCATCAACCGTTTCCAGAAAGGTGCGATGCCCGATGAAATGCCGGAGTTCGAATTCGAAGCCGGGATGGCGATTACGAACCTGCTGAAAGAAGCGGGTCTGGTGAACTCGACATCAGATGCGATGCGCATGATTCGCCAGGGCGCGGCTAAGATGGACGGCGATAAGATTGAAGATACCAAGCTGGTTCCGGCGGCAGGGACTGCCGTGTACCAGGTCGGTAAACGTAAATTTGCCCGGGTGACCCTGAAGTAATTCAGTCCATATCCCATCAAACAATTTCAAAAGGCGCCTCGGCGCCTTTTTTCATGCCTGTGGTTTTGGAACGCTTGCATTACAGCTGATCATGATTACAGGCGATAATCGTTGCGCTCGCTCGGATTTTCACTGAGATATTCAATAAACTCCCATTCAATCCCGTTGGGATCCCAGAAGTAGATCCGCTTGCGCCAGGGATGGTCTGTTGCGAGC
This sequence comes from Photobacterium sp. TY1-4, assembly GCF_025398175.1. Classification (NCBI taxonomy): domain Bacteria; kingdom Pseudomonadati; phylum Pseudomonadota; class Gammaproteobacteria; order Vibrionales; family Vibrionaceae; genus Photobacterium; species Photobacterium sp. TY1-4. The sequence goes on along the minus strand of NZ_CP099734.1, from coordinate 3,002,888 downwards.
TCATTTTCCTGATATCCCGCCGCCAGAAGCCGAGCTCTGACCCCGTCCACATCTTCGGTGACCAGGCCGATGTGGTTGATACCGCTGTCCCGGTAGGGGGCGCGATCAGTGTCGGTACGGTCCGTGACTCCCTGGAGCGCGAGATAACTGGTTTCGGTGCCGATATGACACCATGGGTAAGTGTCGGTTTGTCCGCGATGGCGCACTTGAAAAGCAGGCAGGGCGGTTTGCAGAAACGCGATGGTCTGGTCAATATCGGTCACGGTGAGATTGGCATGTTCGACGTAGGGGATCATGGTGCCTCCGAATTATTAGTAATGTTTTTTATTTACTAATAACCATAGCCGCCATTTTTGATAAATAAAGTTTTTTGTTTATTTATGGTGGGGAAGGATAAAGAAAACCGCCAGGAGTGGCGGTTTTAATGAGGTAGAATGCAACGATGGACGACGGTTTGCGAGGCAGATCAGTTTCGGGGCGCAAACGTCGGCAGGGATAAATGCCAACGAATCGCGGCCAGTCGGATCGTCAGGGTCGTCGCGATCCCGGCCAGGGTGGCAACATTCACATCGGCGTTGAGCTGCAGGGCGGTGGTATGGACAATGCCGCCCAGAATACAGGCCGTCGCATAGACTTCGGTTCGCAGCACCATCGGGATTTCACGCGCCAGCACATCCCGGATCACCCCGCCGCCACAGCCGGTCATGACCCCCATGATGACCGCCACCATCGGGGTGGCACCAAATCGCAGCGCTTTCTCAACGCCGATGGCAACAAACACCGCCAGACCGATGGCATCGGCAACCGGGAGGAAGTACCAGGGCATTTGCCGGGGTTTGCGGATGGCGATAATCGCGACCAGACAGGTGATGAAGATCACCCACAGATAATTGGTATCGGTGATCCAGAATACCGGAGTTGCGCCCAGCGCCATATCGCGGATGGTGCCGCCGCCAATGGCGGTCACGCTGGCCAGCACAACAATGCCGAATGGATCCATCCGTAACCGGCCCGCCAGTAATACGCCGGAAATGGCAAAAATGGCGGTGCCGAACATATCAAGAAAGTAGATAAGCATGTCTGTCCCTAAGCGCTGCGAAGTCAGAATAAAAATCGGCTGAGATTGTACGGCGAAATGTAAATGGTACAACTTACTGCGCGTGCTTTGTGACCTTATTCACAGGGAATTGCGTCGGCACGGGTCCGATGGTTATGGCTTGTCCTGCCGTACCTGCTCGAGATAGTGGCAAACCTGCTCTACCGCCTGAATCGTGCGCGGGGTTGGCCGGTTGAGCCAGTCGGCTTCCAGGTTGTAAATATGCTGATGATTGACCGCCGGAAGCTTGCCGTCCCACTTCTGCCACAGGCCGGTTTGGGTACCGGCGTGGGGCGTGCCGAAAATCACTTCCGGCTGGCGGACGACGACCTGCTCTTCGGAAACTTGCGGGTAGGCGGCTTTGCTGTCTGCAAAAATATTCTCGCCGCCGCAGTGGTTGAAGACCTGGCTGGGCCAGTTGTTGCCAGCGACGGTGATCATCGGGGACGCACTGAGCTGGTAGAAATAACGCACCGGCCGTTGCTGGCGATAGCGGGCATCCAGTTGCTGCAGCTTTTCCCGAAATGCGGCGGCTTTCTGGTGGGCCTGTGCGGGTGTGGCGGCATATTGTCCGAGCGCTTCGAGGGTCTGCGGAATGTCTTCCAGTGCTTTAGGGTTGGAGTAAAAGACGTTCAGTCCCAACTGCTCCAGCTTGGCCATTTCCCGCGGCGGATTGCCCCCTTGCCAGGCCAGAATTAAATCCGGTTTCAGGGCTATAATGCGCTCGAGTTTGATCCCCCGGTAATTGGCAACGCGCTCGAGGGATTTGGCTGCTTCCGGATAGTCGCTGTAGTCGCTGGCGGCGACCAGCTTGTCACCCAGCCCGGCGGCATACGCCAGCTCGGTGGTGTGAGGCGAGAGGCTGATCACCCGTTCGGCGGGTGCGGCCAGCAGGCTGGCTGGCAACAGCAGCAAGACACTAATAATCAGGCGCACGGTCAGGCGACTCCTTGCATGAGAATGAGCAGCACGCTCTGAATGATGACCCAGACAATCAGCCGGCGGTTGACCATCAGGTTGATTTGACTCAGGTGCAAAGCTGCCGGAGCGATGGGGCCGCCGAGGCGCGGACGCTCCATTTTACGGCTGTTATAGATGGCCGGGCCGCCCAGGGACAGCGAGAGTTTATGGCTGGTGGCGGCCAGCAGCCAGCCGGGGCCGGGCAACAGCCAGTTCTCCCCTTGCTGGCGGACTCCCTGCAGGGCAGTTTTGCCGTTATGGCCGACACAAATCAACAGGGCAAACAGGCGCAACGGAATAATATCGAGCACCGCCAGAATCCGTACCGCCGGTAAACCAAAGGCGTGGTACTCGGTGCGGCTGGGCGACCAGGTACGGGCCAGACTGACCGCCAGGCGGTACATCAGGGCCCCGATCCCGCCGGTCAACGCGAACCAGAACAGCACTCCCGCGACCAGGCGACCATAGGCCATCAGCTGAGTTTCGGCCCCGGCCTTGCCCAGGCCGAGCAGCGAGAGATTACGGGTGTCGCGATTGAGCGGTGATTCGAGTAACTGGCGGCAATAGGCTTTATCTTCGCGGCTGTAGGCGCGGATAAAGCGCTTGCTAAATTGCAGGGTGTTGCGCCAGTCCAGTGCCAGCCACAGCAGGATCAGCTGATAGATACTTTCAATCCATACCAACTGATCGACGGCGATCAGCAGCACCAGCACGGTCAGCCACATCAGCAGCCAGGCCAGACTGCCGGCGAGCAGTTGTTGCTGGCGGGACTCGTCCGGATGGTTGACCCGCTCGGCAATCCGTTGCGCGATCAACGGCCAGAACTGCAATGGATGCAGCGCCCCCGGGATCGGGAGCAACCATTGCATCACCAAAGCGCCCCACAAGACCAGCAGGGTGTGATGGGTATTCAGAACCGCCAGCAGCTCGTTCATTACTGATTCAGCAGCTCCACCATCTTGCTGACCATGGCTGATGAGCTTTTCGCCGCCAGCGGCAGGAATTCTTCGAAGCTCATTGGCGATTCTTTGTCAGCAACATCTGAAATGGCACGTACCACCACAAACGGGACGTCGAACTGATGACAGGCCTGGGCAATGGCTGCCGCTTCCATTTCAACCGCCACCACGCTTGGGAAGTGGTCACGGATGAAGGCTTGTTTCTCGGCAGAGCAGACGAAAGCATCCCCGGTGCAGATCAGGCCACGGACTGCGTGCGTGTCGCCCAGCGCGGCAAGTGCCTGCTCGGCAACATCCATCAGTTTGGCATCTGAGATGAACGCGGCTGGTTGCTGCGCCATCTGACCGATTTCGTAACCAAAAGCCGTCACATCGGCATCGTGGTAGCGTACTTCGGTTGAGATCACCACATCGCCGACATTCAGTGAGCTGTCGAAACCACCGGCAGAGCCGGTATTGAGGACGACATCCGGCTGGAATATTTCAAGCAGCACCGCAGTCCCCACAGCCGCAGCGACTTTACCAATGCCGGATTGGAGTAACACCACATCGGCACCGTTCAGGGTTCCGGTATAGAAAGTACAACCTGCCTTGGTGTGGGTGTCGCAGTGGGTCAGTTGTGCTTTCAGGATGGCCACTTCTTGTTCCATCGCACCAATAATGCCGATCTTCATGGATTCGTTCTCATCTAAGTCAATTGAAGCTCCCGGACGGGAGTCAGAATGGGCAAATTGTACCAAATAAAAAACGGGAATGGCACTGACGGCCATTCCCGTTGTCGTTCCTTGCGGCGGTTTAAACGTCGAGGTAATCGAGGATCCCTTCGGCGGCCTTGCGGCCTTCGTCGATGGCCGTGACCACCAGATCCGAGCCGCGGACGGCGTCGCCGCCGGCGAAGATTTTGGCATTGCTGGTCTGGAAGGCAAAAGCCCCCGCTTTCGGTGCCTTGATCCGTCCCCATTGATCCAGTTCAACATCATGGGCGGCCAGCCACGGCATAGCGTGAGGCTGGAAACCAAAGGCCATGATCACCGCATCGGCCGACAGCACATGCTCGCTGCCTTCGACCGGCTCCGGACGGCGTCGTCCGGCTTCATCGGGCTCACCGAGGGCGGTTTTCACCACCTTGACGCCGCTGACCCGGCCGTGCTCGTTCAGCTCAATGCTGAGCGGTTGAAGGTTGAACATGAACTTCACGCCTTCCTCGCGGGCATTTTTGACTTCCCGCTTGGAGCCCGGCATGTTGGCTTCGTCCCGGCGATAGGCGCAGATCACGTTTTTCGCGCCCTGACGGATCGAGGTGCGGACACAGTCCATGGCGGTATCCCCGCCGCCGAGGACCACGACTTTTTGATTGCGCATGTCGATAAATTCAGGGCTGTCTTCCAGTTCCATCACCCGGTAGGTATTGGAGATCAGAAACGGCAGCGCATCGTAGACGCCCGGGGCATCTTCGTTGGCCAGACCCGCGCGCATGTTTTTGTAGGTGCCGACGCCGAGGAAGACCGCATCATACTCTGCAAGCAACTGGGCCATCTCGATATCTTTGCCGACTTCGGTATTGAGGCGGAACTCAACGCCCATGTCGGTGAAGATCCTGCGACGGTTGATCATCACCTCTTTTTCCAGCTTGAACGACGGGATGCCGAAGGTCAGCAGGCCGCCGATTTCCGGGTAGCGATCAAACACCACGGGTTTGACGCCGTTGCGGACCAGGATGTCGGCACAGGAAAGGCCCGCCGGTCCGGCACCGATGATGGCGACCTTCTTGTCGGTCCATTCGACGGCAGACATATCCGGCTTCCAGCCCATCTCGAACGCCTTGTCGGTAATATACTTCTCGACATTCCCGATGGTGACGGCGCCAAAATCGTCATTGAGGGTACAAGCGCCTTCACACAGCCGATCCTGCGGGCAGACCCGGCCGCAGACCTCCGGCAGGGTGTTGGTTTGGTGCGACAGCTCCACGGCTTCAATGATCCGGCCTTCATTGGCCAGTTTCAGCCACTGCGGAATGTAGTTGTGGACCGGGCACTTCCATTCACAATACGGATTACCGCAGCCGAGGCAGCGGTCGGCCTGAGCACCGGCCTGCTGCTGGGTAAATGGCTCGTAGATTTCGACAAATTCAATCTTACGAATGTTGAGCGGCTTTTTCGCCGGATCCACCCGCGCGACATCAATGAACTGGTAAATGTTCTGGCTCATACGGCTTCCCTCCTTATTGAGCTTGAACGCGCAGCTCTGCGGCAGAGCGGCTTTGGTGACCCAAGAGGGTATTTACGTCGGCAGACTTCGGCTTGGCCAGGTAGAACCGTGGGATCCACTGGTCAAAATCGGCCAGGATTTCCTGTGCCCGGCTCGATCCGGTTTCTTCCAGATGGCTGGCGATCAGCCCGCGCAGGTGCTCCTGGTGGATCTTGAGTCCGTCCAGCGGCAGCGCCTCAATCAGCTCCGGGTTGACCCGACCGGCAAAGTCGCCGTTTTCATCCAGAATATAGGCAAAGCCACCGGTCATCCCGGCGCCGAAGTTGACTCCGGTTTTGCCGAGGATGGCCACGATCCCGCCGGTCATGTACTCACAGGCGTTATCGCCGGCGCCTTCGACCACTGCGATGGTGCCTGAGTTGCGCACCGCAAACCGCTCTCCGGCGGTGCCGGCAGCGAAGAACTTGCCACCGGTTGCACCATACAGGCAGGTGTTGCCGACAATGGTGGCCTGATTGGATTTGAAGGCCGAACCGACGGGCGGACGGATGCTGATTTTCCCGCCGGTCATGCCTTTCCCGACGTAGTCATTGGCATCCCCGGTCAGTAGCAGATTCAGGCCGCCGGCATTCCAGACCCCGAACGACTGACCGGCGGTGCCGGACAGGTGGATATTGATCGGCTGGCCGGCCATGCCCTGATTGCCGTAGCGCAGGGCAATTTCGCCGGACAAACGGGCACCAATCGAACGATCGGTGTTGCGGATCTCAAAGTAGAGATCGGCGCCGCTGCGGCTCTCAATCGCGGGGAGCGCGGCTTCAAGCAGGGCATTGCTGAGTTCAGCCTGATCAAACGGGGTATTCGGCTCGCTGCAATAGAGCGTTTTCCCTTCAACCGGCGTCGGCGCATGCAGCAGACCGTTGAGCATCAGCTTGCTTTGCTTGGCGGTATGACCTTCGAGCACAGACAGCAGATCGGTCCGGCCGATCAGGTCGGTCAGCTTCTCCACGCCCAACTGGGCCAGCAGCTCCCGCACTTCCTGGCCGAGACCGATGAAGTAGTTCATTACCTGCTCCGGCAGGCCTTTGAAGAAGTCGCGGCGCAGCTTCTCATCCTGAGTGGCCACGCCGGTGGCACAGTTGTTGAGGTGGCAGATGCGCAGGTATTTACAGCCCAGTGCGACCATCGGCGCGGTGCCGAAACCGAAGCTTTCTGCCCCCAGGATCGCGGCTTTGACCACATCTAATCCAGTCTTCAGGCCGCCGTCGACTTGCAGGCGGATCTTATGGCGCAGGCCGTTGGCGACCAGTGCCTGTTGGGTTTCCGCCAGGCCGAGCTCCCACGGGCTGCCGGCATATTTGACCGAGGTCAGCGGGCTGGCCCCGGTGCCGCCGTCGTAGCCGGAAATGGTGATCAGATCGGCATAGGCTTTGGCGACCCCGGTGGCAATGGTGCCGACCCCGGGCTCGGACACCAGCTTGACGGACACCATGGCTTTCGGATTGACTTGCTTGAGGTCGAAAATCAGCTGGGCCAGATCTTCAATCGAGTAGATGTCGTGGTGCGGCGGTGGTGAAATCAACGTCACCCCCGGCACCGCATAGCGCAGCTTGGCAATCTCCGTGGTCACTTTGTGACCCGGCAGCTGACCGCCCTCACCGGGCTTGGCACCCTGAGCCACTTTGATTTGCAGCACATCGGCATTGACCAGATAGTGCGGGGTGACCCCGAAGCGGCCGGAAGCCACCTGTTTGATCCGTGAGTTGCGCTCGGTGTTGAACCGGCGCGGATCTTCCCCGCCTTCGCCGGAGTTGGAGAAGCCGCCGAGACGGTTCATGGCAATGGCCAGCGCTTCGTGCGCTTCCGGACTCAGAGCGCCGATGGACATCGCCGCAGAATCGAAGCGCTGATACAGCTCGGTGGCTGCTTCCACGCAGTCGATATCCAGCGGGTTGTCTGAAGTTTTGAGCTTGAGCAGGTCGCGGATCGCCGCCACCGGGCGTTCGTTAACCTCTTTGGCAAAGGCCAGGTAATCCTGATAGTCCCCGGTTTTGACCGCTTGTTGCAAAGTGCCGACAACATCCGGGTTGTAGGCGTGGAATTCCCCGCCATGGACGTACTTGAGCAGGCCACCGTTGTCGATCGGCTTGCGCTTGAGCCAGGCCCGGCGGGACAAGTTGAACAGGTCCTGCTGGAAGTCGCCAAAGTCGGCACCGGCGATGCGACTTGAGACACCACGGAAACAGAGATCTACCACGTCTTCGCTCAGGCCGACCGCTTCAAACAGGGTCGAGCAGCGGTAAGAGGCAATGGTGGAGATCCCCATTTTCGACATGATCTTGTACAGGCCTTTGTTCATGCCGTCGCGGTAGTTCACCATCACTTCGCGGTACGGCTTGCTGATGGCACCGCTGTCGACCAGCTTGCCCAGCGACTCATAGGCCAGGTACGGGTAAATCGCTGTCGCGCCAAAGCCGAGCAGCACCGCAAACTGGTGCGGATCGCGGGCCGTGGCCGTTTCAGCGACGATGTTGGCGTCGCAGCGCAGATTGGCCTCGACCAGACGGGTCTGGACCGCACCGACGGCCATGGCAGCCGGGATCGGCAGTTTGTCCGAATTGATCCCGCGATCGGAAAGCACCACCAGTACGGTGCCGCTCTCGACCAGACGCTGAGCCTGATCGCAGACATCGACAATCGCCTGCTTGAGATCTTTATCGCGTGGATCGTAGTTAATGTCGATGATGCTGTTGCGGTAGAACTGGTTGTCCAGCTCCAGCAGCTGCACCAGATCGGAATACAGCAGGATCGGCGATTTGAATGCCACCCGATGGGCGTGGCCGTCGGTTTCGCAGAAGACGTTCATTTCCCGGCCGATACAGGTCGCCAGCGACATCACGTGCTTCTCCCGCAGCGGGTCAATCGGCGGGTTGGTGACCTGGGCAAACATCTGGCGGAAGTAGTCGGTCACCGAGCGCTCTTTGGAAGACAGCACTGCCATCGGGGCGTCATCGCCCATGGAGCCGGTGGCTTCCTGGCCGTTTTCACCGACCACGCGCAGCACCTGGTCCAGCTCTTCGTTGCTGATCCCGAACAGTTTCTGGTAGGTGCCCAGCTCCTGATCGTCCAGCGAGCGGCTGCCGACCTGATCGTCGCCCAGCTCTTCAAACGGCACCAGGCGTTTGACATGGCTGTCCATCCACTCTTTGTACGGGTGGCGGCCCATGAGATCGTTATCAATATCGGCGGAATGCCAGATCTTGCCGAATTTGGTGTCGATCACCAGTAATTCGCCCGGTCCGACCCGGCCTTTCTCTGCCACTTCATCCGGGGCGTAGTCCCAGATCCCGACTTCTGAGGCCAGGGTGATCAGCTTGTCTTTGGTGATCACATAGCGCGCCGGGCGCAGGCCGTTGCGGTCGAGGTTACAGGCGGCATAGCGGCCGTCGGACATCACGATCCCGGCCGGTCCGTCCCACGGCTCCATGTGCATGGTGTTGAAATCGTAGAAGGCACGCAGGGCCGGATCCATATCCGGGTGGTTCTGCCAGGCCGGCGGCACCAGCATCCGCATGGCGCGGAACAGATCCATTCCGCCGGACAGGAACAGCTCCAGCATGTTATCTAAGCTTGACGAGTCGGAGCCGGTTTCGTTGACGAACGGCGCGGCGTTTTGCAAATCCGGCAGCAGCGGGGAGGAGAACTTATACGCCCGCGCCCGCGCCCACTGGCGGTTCCCGGCGATGGTGTTGATTTCCCCGTTGTGCGCCAGATAGCGGAACGGTTGGGCCAGCGGCCAGCGCGGCTGGGTGTTGGTGGAAAACCGCTGGTGGAACAGACAAATGGAAGATTCCAGGCGGATATCGCCCAGATCCCGGTAAAACTTCGGCAGGTCGGCCGGCATACACAGGCCTTTATAGACGGTGACCTGAGTCGACAGACTACAGATATAAAAGTCCGGATCGCTGTCGATGCGTTTTTCAATCCGGCGACGGGCCATATAGAGGCGGCGATCGACATCGCGAGGCTTCCAGCCTGCCGGGGCATTGACAAACACCTGCTCGATTTGCGGCAGGGATTCGGTGGCGATCGGGCCCAGCACGGCCGGATTGACCGGGACTTCGCGCCAGCTGACGATCGACAGGGTTTCTTTGGCCAGCTCTTCGTTGACAATGGTCCGGGCCTGCTCGGCCTTGACGGGATCCTGACTGAGGAAAATCATCCCGACGGCATATTCACGGGCCAGCTTCCAGCCCGCTTCTTCGGCGACGGTGCGAAAGTAACTGTCCGGCTTCTTCATCAGTAAGCCACAGCCGTCACCGGTTTTGCCGTCTGCGGCAATCCCGCCACGGTGGGTCATACGATCCAATGCGGATATGGCTGTTCGGACGAGTTTATGACTGGTTTCGCCTTCAATATGGGCGATTAAACCAAAGCCACAGTTATCCTTTTCCAGCGTTGGGTCATACAGTGTCATTGCAACTCTCCCTTGCTTCTGCCCGCTCCGGGCAGTCTTACTGCATATTTATGGCGATCTCCCTGATCGCCATCTGTGCTTCCAGCATCCTTTGAAGTTAACGATATTTTACAAAAAGGTCAAATTCATATCACAGGAGCAGTAAAATCTCGTATCTATGAACAGGGTTCGGCGTAACATATTGGAATTCATTTGTTTTTACTTTTTCTGCAACAATAAATTCACATTTTAGTGCAGGAAAAACGGGCTGGGAACTGTCTGAAAAGTTAGAACTTTCTTGCTCATGTTCGGGGGGGAAGGGTGGGCTATACCAAATCAGGATTCACCAGGATCAGGCAACGCCTGCTCGGGAATCCTGATTCATTCGGTCACAAAAAGCCGGCTCATGAGAGCCGGCTTGGTTTTCAGGATAATACTGAATGGAATCAGGCTTCAGACAGCATAAGTGAATCGGATTTGGCCTCCAGATTGGAATTACCCATCAGGAAAGCATCGATTTCACGGGCACATTCACGGCCTTCGTTGATACAGCGGACCACCAGGGACTGACCGGTCCGCATATCCCCGGCAGCAAACACGCCCTTCTGGTTGGTGGCAAAGCCCTGGGTGGCGACGTTGCCGCGTTCATCCAGTGCAATATCCAGCTGCGCCAGCACGCCGTTCGGCTCCGGGTGCAAAAAGCCCATCGCCAGGAATGCCAGATCGCACGGAATGATTCGCTCCGAGCCCGGGACTTCCTCAAAGCCCGGCCGCTCACCCGGCTTGGCTTCGAGCCACTGGATATCGGCAATGCGCAGCGCCTTGAGGTTGCCCGCTTCGTCACCGATAAATTCCTTGGTCAGAATATTCCAGTGTCGTTCACAGCCTTCCTCGTGGGAGGTCGACGTGCGCAGGATCATCGGATAGGCCGGCCACGGTTGATTGACCGGGCGTTGCTCCGGCGGCATCGGCATGATTTCGACCTGAGTGATACTGGCCGCGCCGTGACGGTTCGAGGTACCGACACAGTCCGAGCCGGTATCCCCGCCGCCGATCACCACCACATGTTTGCCTTTGGCATGGATTTCTTCGGTTTTCAGATCCATGTTGTTGGCGCGGCGGTTGTTCTGGGCCAGAAACTCCATCGCATAGTGGGCGCCTTTGAGCTCGCGGCCCGGGATCGGCAGATCCCGCGGAACCGTAGAGCCGCCGGTCAGCAGTATCACATCAAACTCTTGGCGCAGCTGCTGGGCATTGATGTCGACCCCGATATGGGCGTTGACTTCAAATTTGACCCCGGCTTCAGCCATCAGGTTGATTTTACGGTCAATGATATCCATGCCGAGCTTGAAATCCGGGATCCCGAACCGCAGCAGGCCACCGACTTTTTCATCGCGCTCAAACACAGTCACGCTGTGGCCGGCGCTGTTGAGTTGCTCCGCCGCTGCCAGACCGGACGGACCGCTGCCGATAATGGCGACGGTCTTGCCGGTACGTTTTCTCGGTGTCTTCGGTTTGGCATACCCTTCGCGGTATGCCGTTTCGACAATGGTTTTCTCGATGTTACAGATGGTGATCGGATCCTGGTTGATGCCGAGCACACAGCTGCTCTCACACGGCGCCGGACACACCCGACCGGTAAACTCCGGGAAGTTATTGGTCGAGCTCAGGATATGCCAGGCTTCTTCCCAGCTGTCGCGATAGACCGCATCATTGAACTCCGGAATGATGTTGCCGATCGGACAGCCGTTGTGGCAGAACGGCACCCCGCAATCCATGCAGCGCGACGCCTGCGTGTTGATTTTGTCCCCGAACGCGTCGTTGAGGACAAACTCCTTGTTGTCCTGGATCCGGACGCTCGGATCCACTTTCTTTGGCAACTCGCGGCCAAATTCTAAAAATCCAGTCGGCTTACCCATCGACGGCCTCCAATACTTCCTTGTTCTCTGCTTCTGCTTTGCGCTGCTGTAGGACGGCTTTGTAGTCCCGCGGCATCACTTTGACCATCCGGGCCAGGTTCCCCTCGAAGTTATCGAGGAAAGTTTGAGCCACTGTACTGCCGGTATAGTCGATATGTTTGGTCAGCATTTCGCGCAGCAGGACCTTGTCTTCGTCTTCAATCGGATCGAGATCGACCAGCTCCGGATTGAGCTTGGTTGCAAAGTCTTCGAACTGATCCCAGACGTAGGCGACCCCACCGCTCATCCCGGCGGCAAAGTTGCGTCCGGTCTGGCCGAGGATCACCGCGATCCCGCCGGTCATGTACTCACAGCCATGATCGCCGACGCCTTCGACCACCACCTTGGCGCCGGAGTTACGCACGCAGAAGCGCTCGCCGGCCATGCCGCGGATATAGGACTCCCCGGAGGTCGCGCCGTAGAAGCAGACGTTCCCGACCACGATGTTGTCTTCCGGAATGATGTCGGTCCGGCGGTCCGGGTAGAGTGCCAGGGTGCCGCCGGACAGACCTTTACCCCAGTAGTCGTTGGCATCCCCTTCCACTTCAAAGGTCACGCCTTTGGCGAGGAACGCCCCGAAGCTCTGGCCGGCGGAGCCGTTGAACTTGACCTTCATCGGCTGTGGTAAGCCTTGGTCTTTGTAAATCTTGGAGATTTCGTTCGACAGCATGGTCCCGGTACTGCGGTCGGTATTGATGATGTCAAACGTGGCTTCCACCGTCTTGCCTTCATACAGGGCTGGCGCTGCCGTTTCAATCAGGCGGCGATCCAGGATGGTTTCCAGCGCGTGGTCTTGCTCACGCTGCTGATAGACGCCGTCTTCTGCCCGGGCAGGCTCGATGTGCAGCACCGGGCTGAGATTCAGGTTCTGGTATTTCCAGTGGCTGATGTTGTCGCGGATCTTCAGTTTCTGGGACTGGCCGACCATCTCCTCAATGGTGCGGAAGCCCAGTTCAGCCATGATTTCACGCAGACCCTGCGCCATGTAATGGAAGAAGGTCACGACATCTTCTACCCGGCCGTCGAAACGCTCGCGCAGCGTCTTGTTCTGGGTCGCAATCCCGACCGGACAGGTGTTCTTGTGACACTTCCGCATCATGATACAGCCTTCCACCACCAGCGCAGCGGTCGCGATGCCCCATTCCTCGGCACCGAGCAGGGTCGCCACGGCGAGGTCGCGCGGGGTCTTCATCTGGCCGTCACTTTGAACCACGATGCGGTTGCGCAGGCCGTTTTTCAGCAGGGTCTGGTGGGTTTCCGCCAGGCCGAGCTCCCAAGGCAGGCCGGTATGACGGATCGAGGACATCGGTGAGGCCCCGGTGCCGCCGTCGAACCCGGCGATCAGCACCACGTCTGCTTTGGCTTTAGCGACACCGGAGGCAATGGTGCCGACCCCGGCTTCTGAGACCAGCTTGACGTTCACCCGACCGGCGCGGTTGGCGTTTTTCAGGTCAAAGATCAGCTGCGCCAGATCCTCGATCGAGTAAATATCGTGGTGCGGCGGTGGCGAGATCAGGCCGACGCCCGGGGTGGAGTGACGGGTCGCGCCAATCCAGTCATCGACTTTATCGCCCGGCAGCTGACCGCCTTCGCCCGGCTTGGCACCCTGAGCCATCTTGATTTGCAGCTCATCGGCGTTGGTCAGGTAATAGGAGGTTACGCCGAAACGGCCGGAAGCGACCTGTTTGATCGCCGAGCGCTCCCAGTCGCCGTTGGCTTTTTTCTCGAAGCGGATCGGATCTTCGCCGCCTTCGCCGGAGTTCGACTTGGCGCCGATCCGGTTCATTGCTACGGCTAGGGTCGAGTGCGCTTCGTACGAGATCGAGCCGAAACTCATCGCCCCGGTGGCAAAGCGCTTGAGGATGTTCTCGACCGGCTCGACGTCTTCGAGCGGGATGGCCCCGGCCGGATTTTTGATAAAGTCCAGCTGGCTGCGCAGCGTTGCGGCGTCATCGGCCTGATCGTCCACCGCTTTGGCGTATTGCTTGAACTGGCCGTAGTCCTTGTTGCGGGTCGACTGTTGCAGCAACGAAATGGTTTCCGGGTTGAACAGGTGTTTCTCGCCACGCTGTTTCCACTGGTAAACCCCGCCGACATCCAGCATCTGGATTGGGATTTCCCGGGTCGGGTAGCCGACCCGGTGACGGATCAGCACTTCTTTGGCGATGTCGTCAATGGTCAGGCCTTCGATGCGCGACACGGTGCCGGTGAAGTATTTGTCGACCACCGATTTGCTGATCCCCAGCGCTTCGAAAATCTGTGCGCCGTGATAGGACTGCAGGGTGGAGATCCCCATCTTGGAGAAAATCTTCAACAGACCGCCGTTGATCCCTTTGCGGTAGTTGTTGAACAGCTCGTCGACTGACAGCGCCGGATCCAGCTTGCGGGTGCGTTGCAGATCAACCAGGGTTTCGGTCACCAAGTACGGGTTGACGGCGTTGGCGCCGTAGCCGACCAGGGTGGCAAAGTGGTGGGTTTCACGGGCATCCCCGGTTTCGACCACAATGTCACACTTGGCGCGCAGGCCCTTGCGGATCAGGTGGTGGTGCACTGCGCCGACTGCCAGCATCGCCGGAATGGCCGCATGGTTGGAGTTCACCGCCCGGTCGGTCAGGATGATGATCGAATAGCCGTCGATCACCGCATCTTCCGAATACTGGCAAATCCGCTTGAGGGCGCGCTCGAGCTTGCCCGGCTCGCCGCTGGCACGGAACACGATATCCAGCGTTTTGGCCTGCAGGTGCTCGTTATCGATCGCGCGTAGTTTTTCCAGCTCAGCATTGCTCAGCACCGGCGACTCCAGCTCAACTTTCTGGCAGTGTTCCGGGGTTTCGCTCAGCAGGTTCTGATCTTTGCCGAGGTAGGTGTTGAGCGACATGACCATCCGCTCGCGGATCGGGTCGATCGGCGGGTTGGTGACTTGGGCAAACAACTGCTTGAAGTAGTTCGACAGGTGTTGCGACTGGTGTGACAGCACAGCCAGCGGCCAGTCGGCCCCCATGGCGCTGAGCGGCTCGTAGCCGGTTTTGGCCAGCGGTACGAGGATATCATTGACTTCTTCTGAGCTGATCCCGAAGGCTTGCTGGTGGTGCAGCAGACGCTCCGGCGTCGGTTGATGGTGGCGGTTATCCGCATCCGGCAGCGATTTCAGACTCAGCAGGTTGTCCTGCACCCATTGCTCGTATGGTTGGGTGGAGGCAATGGTGTCTTTGACTTCTTCATCCGAGATGATCCGCCCCTGCTCCAGGTCGGCCACGAAGATCCGGCCCGGCTGTAGGCGGCCACGGAACTGGATGTTTTCCGGCGCGATCTCCACCACGCCGGATTCGGATGCCATGATCAGGAAGTCGTCTTTGGTCACGGTGTAGCGCGACGGGCGCAGGCCGTTGCGATCCAGCGTTGCGCCGACCTGGACACCATCGGTAAAGCAGACCGAGGCCGGGCCGTCCCACGGCTCCATCACATTGGCGTGGTACTGGTAGAACGCACGGCGCTTGGGATCCAGATTTTTGTTTTCCTGCCACGCTTCCGGGATCAGCATCATCAGCGCATGCGGCAGGCTGCGACCGGAGAGCACCAGCAGCTCCAGCGCCATATCAAAGTTTGACGAGTCCGAGCTGCCTTCCTGGCAGATCGGCAGCAGCATGTCGATTTCCTGCTGGGTAAACAGGTCCGATTCGAGGATCGCCTCGCGGGCTTTCATCCAGTTCAGGTTGCCGCGTACGGTGTTGATTTCCCCGTTGTGAGCGATGTAACGGAAAGGCTGCGCCAGACGCCATTTCGGGAAGGTATTGGTTGAAAAGCGTGAGTGAACCAGCGCCAGGGCCGTCACCATCGACGGGTTCTGCAGATCAAGGAAGTACTGCGGGACTTGCTCGGTGGTGAGCTGCCCCTTGTAGACAAGCGTTTTGTAAGACAGCGAGTTGATGTAGAAGTCATCACCGATGTTGGCAATGCTTTCGAGGCAGACCCGCACCGTGTAGTTTCGCAGCACATACAGCTTGCGCTCCAGCGCGGCAGGTTCCAGGCCCGGCCCACCGGTGACAAACACGTGTTCGAACTGCGGCTCAGTGCTGAGCGGATCGGCGCCGATCATGGAATTGTCGACCGGCAGCACCCGGTAGCCGATAATCTCCAGGTCCAGACGCTTGGCGTTACGCTCGAGAATATCGCGGCATTGCTGGCGTTTGTCTTCGTCTTTCGGAAACAGGACGACACCCACCCCGTACTGATCAAAGGCCGGCAGCCGGATCCCGAGCTTGACGGTTTCCTCCAGCAGGAATTCATGGGGCTTTTGTAGCAAAATACCGGCACCGTCACCGCTGCACGGATCACATCCCTGGCCACCCCGGTGTTCCATGCGGGCCAGCATATCCAGCGCCTGGGTGACAATCTGATGGGATTTGCGGTTTTTGAGATGGGCGACAAAGCCGATACCACAGGCATCGTGCTCGAGTTCAGGTACGTACAGTCCCTGAGCCTTCTGCGCTTGATCTGTCATAGATACTTCCTTCCAGTTTCAACAGGCCTCAATCCAGAAGCCCGAGTTATCCCTAATCGGTGTTATGACATTGCAGGGGATAAATGGACCTCTTGTCCTGCCCGGGCAATGTGTGTTTGCTGTGGGATGATGTTTCAAATCAAAAGCAAACTTAATGCTGTAGCACCTCTGTCCTGGTTAGCAAAAGTGCTACGGCTGTACTGGTGATGTGACAGAAATCACTAAAAAGTAGGGTGATTTCGTCATTTTTATTGTTCATAAATTGCGCACAGCTGTAACTATCCTACATTTTTGATTGATTAATTACCAACAATTATTGAAGGGTCGTCTGCATAAAATTGCCGGGTTGATGAATGGCTAGCGGTTGTAATCGGTTGTTTAGTCGATAATGCCTCTCATTTTGAATATTGACGACAAAGTCCGCGAGCTCAGTAGTCATTTATGTCGGTAATTTTGTTGCCGCAGGGTTTCATTTTGTTGTTTTTTAATTACACGCCCTTTGAGTGCTACAGAGAATGGCCGCCTGTGGTTCTTTTTATTGCTTTGGCACGATGGTTTTATTGTTTTGGCACAAATTTTCGGCTGTTTTTTGGTGCTAACCTGCGCGGCTTTCATTCACTATTCGGGGAATGCCATGCAACTGCATGAACTCGTCAATACCTTCGGGCAGGATTTACAGCGCCGGTACGGGGAAAAGGTCCATAAGCTGACACTGCACGGCGGATTCAGTTGCCCGAACCGGGACGGTACGATTGGGCGGGGCGGCTGTACCTTCTGTAACGTCGCGTCCTTTGCCGATGAGCAGGCCCGGTTTCTGCCGATCCGTGACCAGCTCCGGGCGCGGGCGGGGGAGGTGAACCGGGCGCAGCGCTATCTGGCGTATTTTCAGGCCTATACCAGTACCTATGCGGAAGTGCAGGCTTTGAAGGCGATGTATGAAGAAGCGTTAACGGCGGCGGATATCGTCGGCTTGTGCGTCGGGACCCGGCCGGATTGTGTGCCGCCGGCCGTACTCACGCTGCTGGCCGCATACCAGCGTCAGGGCTATGAAATTTGGCTCGAGCTGGGGCTGCAAACGGCTCATGACCACACGCTGAAGCGCATCAATCGCGGCCACGATTTTGCCTGCTATGCCCGGGTTGCCGAGCAGGCCCGAGCGCTGGGGCTCAAGGTGTGTACCCATTTGATTGTCGGATTACCGGGGGAAGGGGAGGCTGAGTGCCTGGAGACATTGCGCCGGGTGGTGGCGGTCGGGGTCGATGGCATCAAGTTGCATCCGCTGCATATTGTGACCGGCAGTACCATGGCCAAGGCCTGGCAGGCCGGTCGGATGAGCGAGATCAGCTTGGCGGATTATGTGGATATCGCCAGCGCGATGATCCGCAATACCCCCGCGAATGTGGTCTACCACCGGGTGTCGGCCAATGCCCGCAAACCGACCTTGCTGGCGCCGGACTGGTGTGAGAACCGCTGGCTGGCGATGACGGAAATCAGTCGGCAACTGATCCGGGACGGCGCGCAGGGCAGCGCGCTGGACCAACCATTTATTGCCCGGCCAGCGCTATAGTGGCTGTACAAACTATGTTAGATTATCGACTCATTTTTTCGCCACGATAGAAAATCAAGCATGTTGCGTTTTGTTCGCCGCCCGGCCGGGTTGGCTGCTCTCTCCATGTTCCCGGTGGCCGGGCTGGCCGCCGAGACGGCTGATCGGGTCGGTCATCCGGTATTGCTGTCGGTCCTGATCGTGACCGGGGCTGTGGTCGGCTGCGGGTTGCTGGTGATGATGCTGCTACACCTGGATGCGGCGTCGTTCCGGCGGTTGCACCTTATCTTGACCGATTTGCCGTTGGCGGTGGCGATTATCCGGCGCAAAGACGGCGCCTTGCTCTATGCCAACAAACGCTGCTGTGAGTTGATAGGGGTTCGCAAACTGGGCAGCCGTTATCTCTATCCGGATGAGATCGGCGCCGAGATGCTGTGTGATTTTCTCCGGCCGCTGTCGTATCGCCCTGGATTGCAGAATGCCCCCGAGCCCCTTCGGCTTAAACCCGGGTCTGCCTCATCACTTGCGGTTGCCGGGCAGCCGATTCGTTTTAAATGGCAGGCGTCCTGGCTGCTGTATTTGTCGCAACCGCCCCAACAGCCGGCATCGTCTGCCCAGCTTGAGCAGGAGCAGCGTATTTTCCAGCAGGTGCTGAACTCCTTGTCTGAGTTGGTGTACTACCAGGATCGCAGCGGCCAGATCATCGGTACCAATAAAGCCTTCAACCGCTTCTGGCGCGGTCGGTTCTCGGAAGGGGTAATGGACGATGAGAACATGGCGGCTTCCCTGCATCCGCTGCATACCTGGACCACGGCGCCGGACGGGGCCAGTCGGTTACTGGAAACCAATAAAACCCAACTGATTGATGATCTCGGCGAGGTGATTGGTACGCTGTCGATCAGCCACGATGTGACGGACTGGCATGATATGCAGGAGAGTCTGAAGCAGGAGATCGAGAAACGGGAGATCACCGAGCAAGCCCTGGCCCAGCGCAGCTCATTGCTCAACACGATTTTTGAAGCCAGCTCGGATCCGATTGGCCTGTATAACGAACACGGTATTTATGTCGGCTGCAATGAGCCGTTTGCCCGCGCGCTGGGCTTTACCCAGGCGACCTTGCTCGGCAAGTCGGCGGCGGATGTGCTGGAGCCGGACAAATGGGAAGAGTTTCAGGAAACCGACCGCCAGGTCCTGCGGGAAGGCAAAACGGTCAAAACCGATGATTATGTGATTCTCGAAGACGGCACCCCGATTTGGTACGAGATGGTGAAAACCCCATATCGGGACCCGACGGACGGCGTGCCCGGGGTGCTGGTGATGGCCCGGGATGTGACGGAGCGGCGGATGGCCGAGCAGCAGCTGGCGGATGCGATTATGGAGCTGCAGGAAATGAGTTTTGTCGACAGCCTGACCAAGGTGGCCAACCGGCGTTACTTTGACGAGCAGTTGCGCAAGCTCTGGCATGGCCATATCCGGGAGCAAAAACCGCTGACCCTGATTTTGTGTGATATCGACAGCTTCAAGGCGTTCAACGATAACTATGGCCACCAGCAGGGCGACTATGCGTTGCGGGAGGTCGCCAAGGTGTTCCGTGACGTGATCCGGCGCGAAACCGATGAAGTGGCTCGCTACGGCGGTGAGGAGTTTGCCTTTCTGCTGCCCAATACCAACCCGGAAGGCGGGCTGGTGGTGGCCGAGAAGGTCCACCAGCAACTGGCGGCGCAGGGCATTGTTCATGCCTATTCAGATGTGGATGACAAGCTGACCGTCAGCCTGGGGATTGCCACGGTGACGCCGTTGCCGACTCAGGACTACGGGGACCTGGTCGAAATGGCCGATATCGCGCTCTATAAAGCCAAGGCGGCCGGGCGCAACTGTACCATGGTGATGACCGATAGCGAGCGCTGAACCGGGCCAATCCGGGAATGAAACGAGCCTGCTTCAAGCAGGCTTTGTTATATCTGTGGGACATCTCCTTTGGTTCTGGCCCCGGGATGATTATCATAAGCGTAGCCTTTTATGAGCAGGAATAATTCATGAAACAAATCAAAGTGCTGGCTCAGTTCTATGTCGACTTGCTGGTTAAGCTCGGAATCGTGCGCTTCAGCCTGTTGCTGGCGCTGGCGCTGGTTGCCCTGGCGGTCGTGGTGCAGGTCGGGGTGACGCTGGTGCTTCAGGGCGAAGTACTCAACATCGATATCGTCCGATCGGTGTTTTTCGGGCTGCTGATCACCCCGTGGGCGGTCTATTTTCTGTCGGTGGTGGTGGATCAGCTCGAAGACTCGCGTCAGCGGTTGTCGAAGCTGGTCACCAAGCTCGAAGAGATGCGCTCGCGCGATATGCAGCTCAATAAGCAGTTGCAGGAGAATATCGCCCAGCTGAATCAGGAAATTGAAGAGCGGAAAAAAGCGGAGGAAGCGCGCGAAGAAGCGATGCTGGATCTCGAAAACGAGGTGTACCAGCGGGAAAATGCTCAGCTGGAGCTGGCAGAGCAAAGCGCGTTGCTCAAATCCTTCCTTGACGCCTCGCCGGATCTGATCTACTACCGCAATGAGAAAGGCCAGTTCTCCGGCTGTAACCGGGCGATGGAAGAACTGACCAACCGGACCGAGAAACAGTTGGTCGGCCTGACCCCGTGGGATGTCTACAGTGAAGACATCGCCCGAAAAATCGTCGAAACCGATCAGCAGGTCTTTAACCAGAATGTCTCGCTGACCTATGAGCAGTGGCTGGAATATCCCGATGGCCGCAAGGCGGTATTTGAGCTGCGCAAGGTGCCGTTCTACAGCCGCGAGGGGCGGCGACTGGGCCTGATGGGCTTTGGCCGCGATATTACCGAGCGCAAGCAGTATCAGGATGCCCAGGAGAAAGCCAGCCGGGACAAAACCGCCTTTATTTCGACCATCAGCCATGAGCTGCGAACGCCGCTGAACGGCATTGTCGGCCTGAGCCGGATGCTGCTTGAGACCCGGCTCAATCAAGAGCAACGCGGCTATATGCGCACCATCTATGTCAGTGCGATCACCCTGGGTAACATTTTCAACGACATTATCGACATGGATAAGTCCGATCGTCGCCGTCTGGAGCTGCTGCCCAAACCGCTGGATTTTTCCGAGTTCGTCGAAGAGATGGGCAATATCTCGGCGCTGATGGCCGAGCAAAAAGGCTTGCGCTTCGATCTGGAACAACTGACAGCGCTGCCGGCCTGTATCGAGACTGACGCCACCCGGCTGCGCCAGGTCTTGTGGAACCTGATCAGCAATGCTACCAAGTTCACCAAAGAAGGTGGGGTGGTGCTGTCGATCAGCAGTGAGGTGATCGACGAGCAGGCTCATATTACCTTCGAGGTCGAAGACAGCGGGATTGGGATCCCACCCGACGAGCTGGATAAGATTTTCGCCATGTATTATCAGGTCAAAGATGACAGTGACAATCTGCATGCGGTCGGGACCGGGATCGGCCTGGCAGTTTCCCGCCAGCTGGTGCAGATGATGGGCGGGGATATCACGGTGTCGTCGGAAGTCGGCGAGGGCAGTACTTTTACCGTGACGATCTGCGCGCCGTTGGTTGAAAAACGCGAGTCGGAAGAGTCGCTGCCGGCACCCTCCCCGATGAGTTTGAATATCTTCATGGTCGAAGATATCGAGCTCAACATCACGGTCGCCAAAGCGCTGCTGGAGAGCCTGGGGCATGAGGTGACAATTGCCATGCGCGGGGATGAGGCGCTGGAGAGATTTAACCCCGACGATTACGACCTAGTGCTGTTGGATATTCAACTGCCGGATATGTCCGGGTTTGATATCGCCCGCCAACTGCGCGAGCGGTACGATCATCTGCCGGCACTGGTGGCGCTGACGGCCAATGTGATCAAAGACAAGGCGGAATACCTGGAGAAAGGGATGGATGATGCCCTGAGCAAGCCGCTGAGTGTGAAGGCGATCACCAGTGTGATTGAGCGTCTGGTGCTGACCTGCCCGCTGGATGAGGACGAAGCGGAAACGGAGGACGAGGTGGTATCGGAGAATCATGCGCAGCTGAGTGATGACAAGGTCAACCAGCTGTTGGATCTGGAAATGCTGAGTTCGTATGTGGAGATTGTCGGGACTCAGCCGGTGTATGACAGCATCGCGATGTTCGAGCAGAAAATGCCGGAGTACATCGAGATCCTGGACTCGAATATGATCGCCCGGGATCAGGACGGGATCAAGTTCGAAGCCCATAAAATCAAAGGCGCTGCGGGGTCAATTGGCCTCAAGCATATTCAGCAGGTGGCGCAGAAGGCGCAGTCTCCGGAATTGCCGGCGTGGTGGGAAAATATCAGTGACTGGGTCGACGAAATCAAAGATGACTACCAAAATGATCTTAAGGTGCTGAAGGGCTGGTTAGCCCGACAGGAGAAGTAAGCCATGAAACGCCAGGTGATGCTGGCCCTGGTGATGAGCCTGGGGCTGGCCGCTTGTAGTGAGCCGGAGCCGTCATCGACCCGGCCGGAATCTGGGCAGGACGGCCCGTCGGTTGCGCCTGGGGAAAAGGGGCCGGATGGTGAGCGTGCGGATGAGGCTGAAACGGGAGCCGGGGAGGGAGCGGCAGCTGAGCGCCTTGCCCCCGAAACACCGTTGCCTGCGGATCTGTGGCGCAGCGCCCCCAGCGAAGTCACCCTCGGGGACACCGTGGTGACGCTTGACAGCCGCTTATGGTTGCGGCGCCTGCCGGTGATTGGTGCCGACGGCACCGCGCCATCGGATATGGTGCATGCCTCCGTGAAGTTGCAAACCAAGGAGATGCATCAAATCCCGAAAGGGCTGGAGATCCAGCGGGTGCTACTGATGCAGGGCGATCAGCAGTGGCTGGCCAAAGAAAATCTGGATATCCGCGCGGAAGGGGAATTGACGCTGGAAGTCAGCCTGTATGAAGGACCGGAGTGGTTGCCGGGCAGTGCGGTTGATATAGCGGTGTTGCTGACCTACAAGGGCGAGGAAATACGCCTGATCCAGCACGGGGTGATCATCGGTCCGTTACGCACCGGCGACTGAGCCGAGTAACGACCACGAATCTGCGAAGCACCGAACAAGAATTTGCAAAGCACCGAACAATAAGGCTCCGTACGGAGCCTTATTTCATGTTCATGGCAGCAATCGCGATGATTACTCTTCGCCCAGATCACCGCAGAAACGGTAGCCTTCACCGTGAATGGTGGCAATGATCTCAGGGGTATCCGCCACGGATTCAAAGTGTTTCCGGATACGACGGATGGTGACGTCGACTGTCCGATCATGCGGCTTCAGTTCGCGGCCGGTCATTTTCTTCAGTAGTTCGGCACGGGTCTGGATCTTGCCCGGATTTTCGCAGAAGTGCAGCAGGGCACGGAACTCAGAGCGCGGCAGCTTGAACTGATCGCCACTCGGGCTGACCAGTGAGCGGCTGTTGATCTCCAGTGACCAACCGTTGAATTCGTAACGTTCAACCAAGCGCTTGTCTTCGGTCGGCAGACCCTGGTTCATGGCACGAGTCAGCAGGTTACGGGCACGAATGGTCAGCTCACGTGGGTTGAAAGGCTTGGTGATGTAATCATCAGCGCCGATTTCCAGTCCCAGGATCTTGTCCACTTCGTTGTCACGGCCGGTCAGAAACATCAGAGCCATGTCGCCTTGCTCACGCAGTTCGCGCGCCAGCAGCAGGCCGTTTTTGCCCGGCAGGTTGATGTCCATGATCACCAGGTGAACATGGTGCTCAGACAGCATTTGATGCATTTCTTCGCCGTCGTTGGCCTCAAAAACCGTATAACCCTCTGCTTCGAAAATGCTTTTCAGGGTATTACGTGTTACGTGCTCGTCTTCTACAATTAGAATGTGAGGGGTTTGCATTGGCAGTACCTAAATCTCTAAAAACGGAATCTGGTCAAAATCTGAATAGTTAAATTCTATAAAAAAAATTCACAGACAGGCAAAGTATTGGGCAAAACACCGGGTACTTCGCTAACAGAGTTGCCTGTTTGGTACGCCATCCGTAATCCAGCAATATATTCTTTATGGGAATCGCTGAAAAAGCCCTGAATCGCAGGGGCATTGGCTACAATTTCCGTGGGATGGCGACGATTGTATGCACTTAACAGCCCGATAACAATATTCTCGTTTTGTTTCGTGACTGCTTTTCAGTGCTTCCTTGATATATATCAAACAGACTGAATTGTATTACGAATAGTCAGTTTGTTTAACATGTACTACAAAATTATCCGCCGCACTTACTGAGGGGAGCGCCATCATGTGTGAACACATCTCGCTTTGGTGTTGCTACCAGACCATTCAATTTAAAGCCGGGCAACGCCCCGTTTACCCCTGTTTTGCAATTCTAACAGCATTTAACCCCGGAAGCATTGTTCTTCACGCAGCGGAAAACTTAAAACGGAACACATTGCTGAAAAATGAACTCCACCACGAAGTAAATGGGCTTCAAACGCTCGATTGCAGCGCGCCGGACGGCTCCTGGCTGGAGCCGAGCTTTGCCGCGCCAGTATCGCGGGCGCGGGCTGCCGAGTTGGCGCGTCGCTGGGGGCAGCATGCCTTTTACTGGGTTGAACATGGAGTCTTGTCTCTCGAGCCGGTGCTGCTCGACGGTGTCACAACAATAAAACTGGGTGATTTTAAAGACTTTTTCTACACTGAGTAAAGGAGAGCGCCGGCAAGAAGAATCAAGGAGTCCGAGATGTTAGATTTACTACCCGATTTATGCGATCACTACGAACAGGACGTTCGCTGGTTACCGCTGACCCTGCAGGACTACGGCGGGCGCAGCCTGTTTTACGGCGAGGTGGTGACCTTGCGCTGCTTTGAAGACAATAGCCTGGTGCGGGAGATCGTCTCGGAAGATGGCCGGGGGAAGGTCTTGTTTATTGACGGCCATGGCTCGTGTCGGTTTGCGTTGTTGGGCGATCAGCTGGCGCTGCTGGCTCAGAAACATCATTGGGAAGGGGTGATTGTCAACGGTGCGGTGCGGGATGTCGCCACCCTGGCGACGATTGATATTGGCATCAAGGCGTTGGGTCCGTGTCCGTTTAAAACCGAAAAAAGGCAGACCGGCGATCGGAATGTCACCCTGGCGGTGGCCCATACCCTGGTTTATCCGGGGGATATGCTTTATGCCGATCGCAACGGGATCCTGCTCAGTAAAACCGTGCTGGATCTGTCGCCTTTTGGGGCAGAAACATAAACACAGTTTTTCCGATTTTCAGTGAATATAAACGCGCCCAATCGCGCGTTTATATTTGTTGGTAGCTGTTTTTTACACCGTCGGGACGGGAATGGACTAAAAACGAAATCCAATCCCGACTTGGTAGATTTGCTCCAGGGATTCGTAATCAACTGTGGCATGGAGATTGACCCGGTCAATGACTTCATACTGGCTGGAGACTTCAACCCCCACCACCGTTTCCTCATTGACGGATTCAGAAGTGACGGCACTTTGCAAGCTGAGTTTGGGGGAAAAATTGTATTTGACGCCGGAGAGTAGGCCGCGGGTTGCGCCCTGAAATTCGTTGCCACTTTTGAGGCGGGTGCTGAGGTAGAGTTCGGTCTTTTTGCCCAGCGCATATGCATAGCCGCTGTCGATCTGCCACAGATCAAACTGCTCGACGCTTTTGGACTGGGACGAGATGAACCATCCGGATCCCTCATTGGCGGGGATCGGATCCCAGTTGCTGTTTTCCGCGGCTGCGGTCGGCAGTGCCACTGCCAGCAAGGCCATTGTGAACCAGAATCGTGTCATGGTTTCACCCTCCTTGTGCCTGCTTCGTTATGATTATTTGATTGCACTTTTTTGCGTACATTCAATCTTAGGCCAGAATGCTTAAATTAGATACGGCCAATTGACATCAATGTGATATGTCGCAGGGTGCAATGCGCTGGTCGGATCCCCCAAAGATCAATTATTTCCGTAACCTGTGCTCTTCGTTGTACGGGAACACGTCCTCATACTGGCCATTGGCGATATTGCGCTGGAGTTGCTGCCAGTACTCGGCCTCGAACAGATCGCTGTGCAGCTCTTCGAACAGGGCGCGTACCGTGGGGTTGATCAGCAAAAACGTCCGGAACTCTTCCGGAAACACGTCGTTGGGGCCGACGCTGTACCAGGGCTCGGCCGCCAGCTCATCCTCCGGATAGCGCGGCGGCGGAATTTTGCGAAAATTCATTTCGCTCATGTAGCTGATTTCATCGTAATCGTAGAACACCACGCGCTTGTGGCGGGTGACGCCGAAGTTTTTAAACAGCATGTCGCCGGGAAAGATGTTGGCGGCTGCCAGTTGTTTGATTGCCTTGCCGTATTCATCTACCGCATGGCGTAAATCCGCGTCATCGGCCTGCTCGATATAGAGATTGAACGGGATCATCCGCCGCTCAGTGTAGAGATGGTCAATCATCACGGTCTCGTCGGTCACCTTGATGATCGACGGGGCGACGGCCAGCAGCTCTTCCAGCAGCGCTTCGCTGAACCGGCGTCGATCGAACGAAAAATGGCGATATTCTTGGGTGTCGGCCATCCGGCCGACTCGATCATGCTCTTTCACCAGCTTGTATTTCTCGCGCACCACGGCGTGGCTGATGGCTTTCTGCGGCGCAAATTTATCTTTGATAATTTTGAACACAAACCCGTAGGAAGGCAGGGTAAATACCGACATCACCATCCCTTTGATCCCCGGGGCGGGAACGAACTGATCGTCGGAGTGGGCCAGGTGGTGTAAAAATTCGCGATACAGCTCGGTTTTGCCGTGCTTCTGGCAGCCAATCGCCGTATAGAGCTCGGCTTTGGTTTTCTTGGGCATCAGCTCGGCCAGAAAACGCACCAGCGCAGCGGGAGCCGGGGCATAGACCATGAAATACGAGCGGGCAAAACCAAAGATGATGCTGACCTGATCGACATGGCACAGACAGGCATCAATATAGAGCTGGCGATTGCGGTTGGTCAGCACCGGCAGGACCAGAGGCACCGCGTGCTGTTCGGTGAGGTAGATCCGGCCGATCAGGTAGGCGGCTTTGTTGCGGTAAAACGGCTCGCGGATCATCTCAATGGTCGGATGGCTGCCGAGGGCGCTGCCCAGCTCCTGGTGGAGTTTATCGACGATCAACGCAATATCCCGTTGTTTGTCCTCCCAGCGCAAGGTGAACGGGGTGTCGTCGAGCATGCGCTCCAGCACGTGGGTGAGGCCGCTACCGTTGTGATAGGTTCGGGTCAGGGAAGTGGGGTAGGTGGCAATCCGCCCTTCTTGCGAGCTGTGCACAAACAGCTTGTCCCGGTTGATATTGCGGTGTTCGAAAATACGGCAGTAGACCGAATTAAAAAAACTTTCGGCAATGTCATAGCGGGGGTAATCCAGCAACAGATCCTCGTAGGCGGATTTGACCGCCATCAGAAAAGTGCGGTTGGCGTAGCGCTTTCCGAGCATGATCTGGATTTGTTTGGTGACCAGGCCGACATGGTGATCGTAAAAGCTGATGCGTTTTTTCAGCGCCTGGTGCCCGGCCTGCCAGCTTTGGCTTTCAAAGCGATCCTGTGCCCCGGCCGTCACATCGAGAAAGCGGCCGTACATGGCATCAAAACCTTGCAAAATTGTGTGGGCGACGAGTTGTTCCATTCCTGTTGCCATTCGGGATCCCTCCGAATAAAGAGTAGCCAGTTTCTTCGGACAGACTGTCTCAATCCTGGGCCATCTGTGCCCGGGGTGCAGTATGCCGTTCTGACGGTAAAAGTCGGGGAGCGGCAAGCTGGTCCGATGTTGCGGGTCATCATGCTTACTATGCAACGCAGCGCTTTTAACTTCAATCGATTGGTGGCTTTTTTATGCGCAGGCCGTATGTTGGCGGCCTGGGACGCCGGAAAATTCAGGTCGTTTTGGAGGCCGGATAATCGATTTGCACAAAAAATAGAGTTGACTCTGCCGGTGGATTCAGGTAAACGTTAATGAATACAGGCCATTGGCGATTATAGAAGACAGTTATGTTTGTTATGTTCAGCACCACCACCATCACCACCATTATTACCGGCACCGTGTGTGTTGGGGCGGGCTGACACGCACACGAATTTGATAAAAAAGCCCGCACATTCCATGTGCGGGCTTTTTTTTGACCTTTTTATTATTGAATAAGTTTGCTTTCTACCGCACTGATTATGCAGTCAGGTCGTCAGTGAATACGGAACGTTGGGAGTAGGGAATGCGAGTACTAAAGTTTGGCGGCTCATCGCTAGCAGATGCGGATCGATTTTTACGGGCGGCAGAAATCATTGCCAATAATGCCCAGCAGGAAGAAGTGGCGGTGGTGCTGTCGGCACCGGGCAAGGTGACCAATAAACTGGTGTCGGTGATTGACAATACGGTGAAAACCGGGGAGTCCGAGTTGCAGCTTGCCGACCTGGAAGCGGTGTTTCATGACTTGTTCAGCGGACTGAAAGCGCGGGTGCCTGGCTTTGATAAAGCCCTGGTCGATGCCAAGCTGGCCAGTTCGCTGGGCCAACTGCGCCAGTATGTCCACGGCATGAAGCTGCTCGGCCTGTGCCCGGACAATGTCTATGCCAAAGTGATCAGCAAAGGTGAGCGCCTGTCGATTGTGGCGATGAAGGCGCTGCTCGAAGCCAAAGGCCAGCCAGCTAGCCTGATTGACCCGGTTGAGCGCCTGCTGGCGCATGGCGATTATCTGGAAGCACATGTCGATATTGAAGCCTCGACTCAGAATTTCGTGCAGTCGCCGCTGCCGCAGGGCCATGTCAATATTATGCCGGGCTTTACCGCCGGCAACGAAAAAGGGGAACTGGTGACGCTGGGGCGCAACGGCTCGGATTACTCTGCGGCCGTGCTGGCTGCCTGCCTGCGTGCCGAATGCTGTGAGATCTGGACCGATGTTGACGGGGTGTATAACTGCGATCCGCGTCTGGTGCCGGATGCCCGGTTGCTGAAATCGCTCAGCTACCAGGAAGCCATGGAGCTGTCCTATTTCGGTGCCTCGGTCCTGCACCCGAAAACCATCGCCCCGATTGCCCAGTTCCACATTCCGTGTTTAATCAAGAACAGTTTTAACCCGCAAGGGGCCGGTACCCTGATTGGCCAGGACACCGGGGAAGACAAGTTGGCGATCAAAGGGATCACCACGCTCAAGGATCTGACCATGGTCAACGTCTCCGGCCCGGGGATGAAAGGCATGGTCGGGATGGCGACCCGGGTGTTTGGTGCCATGTCGGCGGCCGGGGTGTCGATTGTGTTGATCACCCAGTCCTCGTCGGAATACAGCATCAGTTTCTGTATCGAGAGTGAGGACAAAGCGGTGGCCCGTGAGGCGCTGCACAATGTGTTTGAGCTGGAGCTTAAGGAAGGTTTGCTCGAGCCGGTCGAGTTTCTCGACAACTCCGCCATCGTCACCCTGGTCGGTGACGGCATGCGGACCTCCCGCGGCGTTGCCTCGCGCTTTTTCACCTCGCTGGCTGAAGTCGATGTCAATGTGATTGCCATTGCCCAGGGCTCGTCCGAGCGGGCGATCTCGGCGGTGATCCCGGCGGAGAAAGTTTCCGAAGCGGTCAAGGCGTGTCATGAAAATCTGTTTAACAGTAAGCACTTCCTCGATGTGTTCGTGATTGGGGTCGGTGGCGTCGGCGGCGAGCTGGTGGAGCAAATCCGCCGCCAGCAGGAAAAACTGGCCTCCAGCGGAATCGTGATCCGGGTGTGTGGTCTGGCCAACAGCAAAGGCCTGCTGCTCGACAGTAACGGCTTGCCGCTGGAAAACTGGCGCGATCTGATGGGCCAGGCCCATGAGCCGCTGACACTGGCGCGGATGATCCAGTTGGTGCAGCGCCATCATATTATCAACCCGGTGGTGATCGACTGTACGTCGGATCAAGGCATTGCCGAGCAATATGTGGACTTCTTGGCCGCTGGTTTCCACGTGATCACCCCGAACAAGAAAGCCAATACTGCCAGCATGGCCTACTATCATCAGCTGCGTCAGGCAGCCCGCGGGACTCGCCGTAAATTTATGTACGAGACCACCGTTGGTGCCGGGCTACCGGTGATTGAGAACCTGCAGAACCTGATGGCGGCCGGCGATGAGCTGGAGCGCTTCTCCGGGATCCTGTCCGGCTCGTTGTCTTATATCTTCGGCAAACTGGACGAGGGCATGAGCTTTAGCGAGGCAACCACCGTGGCGCGCAATAACGGCTTTACCGAGCCGGATCCGCGTGACGATCTTTCCGGGATGGATGTGGCCCGCAAGTTGTTGATCCTGGCGCGTGAATCGGGACTGGCGCTGGAGCTGGACGATGTTGAGGTAGAGCAGGCGTTGCCGCCGGGCTTTGATGCGTCCGGGAGCGTCGATGAGTTTATGGCCCGCCTGCCGCAGGCCGATGCTTACTTTAGCCAGTTGTCGGCTGAAGCTGCGGCGGAAGGAAAAGTGCTGCGTTATGTCGGAGAGATCGATCACGGTCGTTGCTCGGTGAAGATCGCGGCGGTAAACCCCGACGATCCGATGTTCAAAATTAAAGACGGTGAGAATGCCCTGGCCTTCTACAGCCGTTACTATCAACCGATCCCTCTGGTGCTGCGCGGTTATGGCGCAGGCACGGAGGTGACAGCCGCCGGTGTGTTTGCCGATCTGATGCGGACCTTGGGCTGGAAGCTAGGAGTATAAAATGAGTGTTGTTGTTTATGCACCCGCCTCGATTGGCAATGTGAGTGTTGGTTTTGATGTCCTGGGGGCGGCGGTGTCCCCGGTGGACGGCACCCTGCTGGGCGATCGGGTCCAGGTCGCCGCCGGTGAGCAGCCCTTCTCGCTCCGCTGTGTCGGGCATTTTGTCGACAAGCTGCCGCAGGTGGCGGAAGAGAACATTGTTTATCGTTGTTGGCAGGTGTTTTGCCGCGAGCTGGAAAAGCGCGCGCTGCCGTGCCTGCCGGTGGCGATGACGCTGGAAAAGAATATGCCGATTGGCTCCGGGCTCGGCTCCAGTGCCTGCTCGATTGTGGCGGCACTGGATGCGCTGAACCGTTTTCACGATCTGCCGCTTGATGAAACCGAGCTACTGGCACTGATGGGCGAGATGGAAGCGGAGATCTCCGGCAGCCTGCACTATGACAATGTGGCCCCCTGCTATCTCGGCGGGCTGCAGTTTATGGTCGAGGAGCTCGGCATTATCAGCCAGTCGGTACCGTGCTTTGAACAATGGTACTGGGTGATGGCTTACCCGGGGATCAAGGTCCCGACTGCGGAAGCGCGGGCGATTTTGCCGTCACAGTACCGCCGTCAGGACGTGATTGCCCACGGCCGTTACCTGGGGGGCTTCATTCATGCGTGTCATACCCAACAACCTGAGTTGGCGGCGGCGATGATCAAAGATGTGGTGGCGGAGCCCTATCGTGAACGATTACTGCCGGGGTTTGCCGAAGCCCGGCAGTATGCGCTGCAAGCCGGGGCGTTGGCCAGCGGGATCTCCGGCTCCGGGCCGACCATGTTTAGCATCTGTAACGACATTGAAGTGGCCCAGCGTATTGCACGTTGGCTCGAAGCCCATTATGTTCAGAATGATGAAGGATTTGTCCATGTCTGCCAGCTGGACGGACAGGGATCACAAGTAACCGGAAGTGAGCTATAACCATGAAGTTGTATAACTTAAAAGAGCACCAAGAGCAGGTTTCGTTTGGCCAGGCGGTCCGTCAGGGACTGGGTCGTAACCAAGGTTTATTTTTCCCGAACGAGCTGCCGGAGCTGGGCGATATCGACAGCTTACTCGAGATGGATTTTGTCAGCCGCAGCAGCAAAATACTGTCGGCTTTTATCGGCGAGGAGCTGGCTGAGGAAACCGTAGCCCAGATGGTCTCGAATGCGTTTCATTTCCCGGCACCGGTCGCCAAAGTCAAAGACGGGGTCTATGCGCTGGAATTGTTCCACGGCCCGACCCTGGCGTTTAAGGATTTCGGTGGCCGGTTTATGGCCCAGTCGCTGGCCGCTGTCACCGACGATGACGGCCACATCACCATTCTAACCGCGACCTCAGGTGATACCGGCGCTGCGGTAGCCCATGCGTTTTACGGCATGGAGAAAATCAAGGTGGTGATCCTGTATCCGAAAGGCAAGATCAGCCCGCTGCAGGAAAAACTGTTCTGTACCCTGGGCGGTAACATCACCACCGTGGCTGTCGAGGGCACGTTTGATGACTGTCAGGCGCTGGTGAAGCAGGCGTTTGATGATGAAGCACTACGCCAGGAAGTGGGCCTGAACTCGGCCAACTCGATCAACATCAGCCGCCTGATGGCGCAGATTTGCTATTACTTTGAAGCGGTGGCGCAACTGCCGAAAGCCGAGCGCGAGAACCTGGTGGTGTCGGTCCCGAGCGGTAACTTCGGCAACCTGACGGCCGGGCTGCTGGCCAAAGCACTCGGCTTGCCGGTCAAACGCTTTATTGCCGCCACCAACGTCAATGACACTGTCCCGCGTTACCTGAAAGACGGTGAGTGGGCGCCGAAGCCGACGGTACCGACGCTGTCCAACGCCATGGATGTCAGCCAGCCGAATAACTGGCCGCGAATTGAAGAACTGTGTCAGGTGAAAGGATGGGGCCTGAGTGAGCTGGGTTATGGCGCGGTGACCGATGCCCAGGCGAGTGAGACCCTGCGTCAGATGGATGCCGAAGGCTATTTGTGTGAGCCGCATGGCGCGATTGCGTACCGGGTCCTGACCGAGCAACTGGCTGAAGGTGAAACCGGTCTGTTCCTGTGTACCGCTCACCCGGCGAAGTTCAAGGAAGTCGTTGATGAGATCCTGGGCAAAGATATTGCGCTGCCGGGTCCGCTGGCCAAGCACAATGCCATGGCGCTGTTGTCGCTGGAGCGCGACAATGATTTCGAGCAGCTGAAGGCAGTCCTGCGTAGCGTGCAGGGCTAACTGAAACGGCTTTGAATCAGGCTTGAGCTTGGGGAACTTCCTTGAGCAGAACTGAAAAAACACCAGTCGGTTGGTTCCGGCTGGTGTTTTTGTTTGTGCTCAGGTGACATTGGATCGCGGTGAGAGGGCTTCGTATGATCCGGAGCGTCAACCTGCCGCCAACCAAAAACGGCACCCTCGGGCGCCGTTGTTGATCTGTTTTTCTACGATCCGTTTTCTACGATCTGCTTTTGCCGGAAATTACAGGCTGTTGGTGAAGGTACGGGCAATCACGTCCTGCTGCTGCTCACGGGTCAGTGAGTTAAAGCGAACGGCGTAGCCGGAAACGCGGATGGTCAGTTGTGGGTATTTTTCCGGGTGCTTGGCCGCATCTTCCAGAGTTTCGCGCTTGAGCACATTCACGTTCAGGTGCTGGCCGCCTTCAATCTTCGTCGGCGCTTCGATAGCCACTTCACGGAACTCATATTCGCCCAGATCAGCAGCAGGGATAACCTGGTCTGCTTCGTAACCAGCTTTCGCTGCAACGCAACGCGCTTCATTGTTTTCTGTATCGAGTAGCCAGATCGAGTTGAGTAGATCGTCGTTTGCTGCTTTTGTAATTTGAATACCAGTGATCATGACTTACGCCTCCGCAGGATGTCGTTTAATTATTTCGATTTCGGTGTCGAGCTGGGTAATATATAACCGGTTTGCGATATGCTGTCGTTGATTTGGATCAATTTACAAAAATAAACCCATATTTAAAAAGTGGTTTTATTTTGAGTTTGGTCAATAAATTATTAATTTAGATATATTTATTGGGTTTATGTATAAATTCAGCGTTTAATCAAAATCCGATATTTTGGTAATTTTACTACATTTTAAGGTCCTGCGGCTTGAGCCGTGGCGGCCTCCGGCAGGGGAACTTGTCGACAAAGGAGCACCATGAAGTTTATTGGAGCACATGTTTCCGCCGCGGGCGGCGTGTTCAATGCGCCGCAGAATGCGGCCCAAATCGGGGCCAATGCCTTTGCCCTGTTTACCAAAAACCAACGCCAGTGGGTTGCCAAGCCGCTGACGGCGGATGTGATTGATGCCTTCAAAGCCCGCTGTCGCCAATATGGCTTTCGGCCGGAAATGATTCTGCCGCATGACTCTTACCTGATTAATCTCGGCGCCCCTGAGGCGGAGAAGCTGGAGAAATCGCGCCAGGCATTCATTGACGAAATGCAGCGCTGTCAGCAGTTGGGGCTGACTTTGCTGAATTTCCATCCGGGTAGCCATCTGAAGCAGATCTCGGAGCAGGCGTGCCTGGCGCTGATCGCCGAGTCGATCAATGTTGCGCATGCCGCTGTGCCGGATGTGGTCGCTGTGATTGAGAATACGGCCGGGCAGGGCACCAACCTGGGCTGGCGCTTTGAACACCTGGCCGCCATTATCGAGCAGGTCGAGGATCAATCCCGGGTCGGGGTATGTATCGATACCTGCCATACCTTTGCGGCCGGCTACGATTTACGAACCGAAGCCGCAACAGCAGCCACGTTTGCGGAATTCGATCAGGTGGTGGGGATGCAATACTTGCGGGGCATGCATCTCAATGACTCCAAAGGTGGACTCGGCAGCCGGATTGACCGCCACCAGTGCCTCGGCAAGGGGGAAATTGGCTGGGAATGTTTCCGCTACCTGATGCAAGACAGCCGATTTGATGACATCCCGCTGGTGCTGGAAACCATCCAGCCTGAGCGCTGGGCTGAAGAAATTGCGACGTTGCGTCGCTTTGCTGCAGCCGAAATGGCCTGATCCTGCCCGCACCGGCTTGGCGCAGATGTATCAAACCGGTGCGGCTTGAGGGAGAACTACAAGAGAGTATGGTCTTTAATTGTTTGATTTTATTGTATTTTTGTCCCGATCGCTATCGTGGCATACATTTTTCATGGGTTGCTTTGAACATCTCACAGAGGCGGCAGCAGCGATGGCGACAGAATCAGGCACTTATCATTCCATTCGTTTTCCTCAGGCAAATCGTCCGGTACAGGGGCGCGGGCATTGGCGAACGCCACAGCGCCGGACTGTCCCGCCGGTCGAACCATAAGAGTTCAACCCGGCCCGGGCTTGACGTGGACCCGGCCCGGGTCTGGGCTTAGTCCGGTGCTTGGTGGCTGTATCTTCTTGTCCGAAAGCGCTCTAAAATAGGCGTTTGAGTGAATTTTCAGGAGTCACCACAGCCTTATGATGAGCTGGCAGGACATTCTTACCCGCGAGCAGGCGGAGCCTTATTTTCAGCAACTGACGCAGACGCTGGCAGATGAACGTGCGGCAGGCAAAGCCATTTATCCGCCGGAGTCGGAAGTCTATCGAGCGTTTGACCTGACCCCGTTGTCTCAGGTGAAAGTGGTGATTTTAGGACAAGACCCCTATCACGGGCCGGATCAGGCACACGGGCTGAGTTTTTCGGTCAAGCCCGGGGTAAAGCCGCCACCGTCCCTGGCCAATATGTATAAAGAGTTGGCGACCGATATTCCGGGGTTTGAGATCCCGCAGCACGGCTGTCTGACCCACTGGGCCGAGCAGGGGGTGTTGCTGCTCAACACGGTGCTGACGGTAGAGCAGGGCAAGGCGCACTCCCATGCCAAGCTGGGTTGGGAAACCTTCACTGATCGGATCATTGAAGCGCTCGATCAGCAGCTTGAGGGCGTGGTGTTTCTACTGTGGGGCAGCCATGCCCAGAAGAAAGGCAAGAAAATTAACCGTGACAAGCACCACGTGCTGACCTCGGCGCATCCGTCTCCGTTGTCGGCCTATCGCGGCTTTTTCGGCTGTCAGCATTTCTCGAAGGCCAATGCACTGTTACGGCAGATGCACAAACCGGAAATCCACTGGGCGCTGAGCGGGACGGCGTGAGTCGGGTGTATGTCCATTTCGGATAAGTTGGTTATTAAATAATCAAGATCAAGGCATTATCGGTTTCCAGGGCTTACACTCAAAAGATGATGAGGAGAAGTATCTTGGGAGGGAACGATAATGATGCTGGAAAGTATTCACACCGAGCATGGCTACATCATCCGGCTGCTGAACATCCTGCAGCGCAAGCTGGTGGCCATTCAGCAAGGCAAGGACGTGGATTATCAGTTGATCAAAGATATTGTGGAATACCTGCAAAAACATGCTGAGTGTTGCCACCATCCGAAAGAAGACGTGCTGTACCACTA
Organism: Photobacterium sp. TY1-4; assembly: GCF_025398175.1. NCBI lineage: Bacteria > Pseudomonadati > Pseudomonadota > Gammaproteobacteria > Vibrionales > Vibrionaceae > Photobacterium > Photobacterium sp. TY1-4. The sequence continues at coordinate 2,967,107 of NZ_CP099734.1, read as the reverse complement.
TTACCAGTCCCATTATGCTGACAGTCGTGGGATGAATGATCTTGAAGCTGAGCACGTGGCGTTGGCCAAGCTGACGCAGGAGTTTTCGGAAACGGTGGATATGATCCTGATGGATGCGGTGATCCCGCTTGACGTGTTTGCAGCCAAGCTCAACACGTTCGTCAGCCGGCAAAAAGCACACCTGGAATTTGAGGAGAAATATATCTTTCCGCTGATCCGCAATACGTTTACGGCAGAGGATTGGGTCAATGTCTCGGCACAGTATGAGGAATGTATGTGTGATCCGCTGTTCGGCGATCAGGTCTCGGAGCGCTATCGTTCGCTGGCAGAACGGTTGAATGCCTGAGTCCGTGCGACTGGGCACAACAGGACAGGAAGGAACCGTCACTAGGCGTCAAAACGTGCCGGCGTCGTACCGGCGCGTGACGTTATCTGGGCATGATGTTGGAAATGAATCGTTTTTAGAAATCAATCTCGTCGGCATAGTCACGGAACATATCAATTTCTGCCAACTCTTTGCGAAGCCGCTGTTTGTCCTTGAGCGCTTCAATCTCACGCCACTTTCGCTTCACCGGCTTGCTGCGGCCCGCACGACGCGGCGTGTCTGTTGCAAGAATGTCATCGAATGCATAGCTATCCATAAAGCACCTCTTTCTTACAGGTTGGTCTAAGTTAAATATCATACTGAAGCTAAAAATAAAATTACCATGTTTCGCAAATGTTACTCATTGATGAAATTTTTATGTGCAGATGATCGCAACTTGGATCAACTTGACTGAAATGTATTCAGTTTGCGCAGCAATTGCCGTCAGGATCGGCGGGCCGGACTGACCGTCAGAGTGTTGTGATTGGCTGTTGAGAGGGCGTTGGGCACATATTCTTAGTGAGCATATTGATTTTTGCCGGCGTTCTTTGCATGATCCTGCGCCACCTGCAGCAAGCGCCGTGGATGGTTCTCACATCCGGTCGCTGCGTTCAGGCCGTGCTGCCGTCTGCGATAGCACCTGCCTGTCTTAGCACTATAAAACAAAATAGCAATGAGAATGGTTGTGCCAAGCAACCCGTTTTTAAGGATCCGACCTGTGCACGAACGTGATGACGGGCTGGACTTGTTTTTGATGATTTTCAAGGGGTAGATGTGTCAAGCCAGATTAATTTTATCAACGATCTGTTATGGGGCTCCGTGCTCATTTATCTGCTGATTGGCGTCGGGGTTTTCTTTACCTATCGCCTGGGCTTTATTCAGTTTCGCCATTTTGGCCATATGTTCAGTGTGATGAAAAACAGCCGGAAGTCCGATCCGGCTGGGATCTCTTCTTTCCAGGCTCTGTGTACCAGCCTGGCGGCCCGGGTCGGCACCGGGAACATGGCCGGGGTCGCGGTGGCCCTGACGTTCGGCGGACCGGGGGCGATTTTCTGGATGTGGCTGATTGCTATGCTGGGTATGGCGACGGCATTTGCCGAGAGTGCCCTGGCTCAGTTGTACAAGACCCGTGATGACGATGGCAACTATCGTGGTGGCCCGGCTTATTACATGGAAAAAGGGCTGGGAATGCGGTGGATGGGCGTGGTGTTTTCCGTTTGTCTGATCATTGCTTTCGGCCTGGTGTTTAATTCCGTTCAGGCCAATTCGATCACCCAGGCGATGAACGTGGCGTTTGGCTGGAATCCGACTTATGTCGGGGTTGGCCTGGTGATGATGGCCGGGGTGATTATTTTTGGCGGCATGCGCGCCATTGCCCGTACGGCTGAAGTGCTGGTTCCGGCGATGGCCTTGTGTTACCTGCTGCTGGCGCTGTACATCATGGCGATGAACCTGGAAAAGCTGCCGGAGATCCTGGGGATGATTTTCCGCAGCGCATTTGGCCTGCAGGAAGCGGCTTCGGGCGCGCTGGGCTACTCGATCGCCCAGGGGATGATCAACGGGCTGCAGCGCGGCTTGTTTTCCAATGAGGCCGGGATGGGCTCGGCGCCGAATGCCGCGGCTTCGGCCACGCCTTACCCGCCGCATCCGGCGTCTCAGGGCTATGTACAGATGCTGGGGGTGTTTATGGACACGTTGGTGATCTGCTCGGCGACGGTGGCGATTATCCTGATGTCGGGAGAGTATGTACCGCACGGCGAAGTGACCGGGATCGAACTGACCCAGCGCGCCCTGAGCGCCCAGGTCGGCGATTGGGGCGCGGTGTTCATCGCGGTGGCGATTTTCTTCTTTGCCTTTACCTCGCTGGTGGCCAATTATTCTTATGCGGAAACCAACCTGATCTTCCTGGAGCATAACCACAAGGCCGGCCTGACGGTATTCCGGATGGTGGTGCTGGGCATGGTGATGTTCGGTGCGGTCGCCGATCTGCCGACGGTGTGGAAGATGGCGGACATCTCGATGGGGATGATGGCGATCATCAACCTGCTGGCAATTGTGCTGCTCTCGGGCACGGTGGTGAAGCTGGCCCGCGATTACAACAAGCAGCTGAGCCTGGGCAAGGTGCCGACCTTCGACAGCAATGACTACCCGGAGCTGCATGCTCAGTTGGAAGAAGGGATTTGGGATCAGTCAGACAAGCGTTAATCGCTGCTGCCTATCCGAGAAATCGACAAAGCCACGCGACAATCGCGTGGTTTTTTTTGTTAGCAATGTTACCCTTCTGGGGAATGAACCTTTACGGGAAGAACAGCTTATGTTGATTGTGGTGTCACCCGCCAAAACGCTAGATTATGAATCGCCGCTGGCGACGCAGACCTACACCCAGCCGGCGCTGACCGACCATGCCGCTGAACTGATCGCCGTCTGCCGCGAGCTGACGCCGATGGATATCGCGAGCCTGATGAAGGTCAGCGACAAGATTGCCGGTCTCAATGCAGCCCGGTTTGCGGACTGGCAGCCGGACTTTACTCCGGACAACGCCCGTCAGGCGATCCTGGCGTTTAAGGGGGATGTCTATACCGGGTTAGATGCCGAGACCATGAGTGAAGCCGATTTTGCCTATGCCCAGCAACACCTGCGGATGCTGTCCGGGTTGTACGGGCTGCTGCGCCCGCTCGATCTGATGCAGCCGTACCGTCTGGAAATGGGGACCAAGCTGGCGAACCCGCGCGGCGCGAATCTGTATCAGTTCTGGGGCGGGATCATTACGGATATGCTCAACGAGGCACTCGCGGCACAGGGTGATAACATCCTGGTGAACCTGGCATCGAACGAGTATTTCAAGGCAGTCAAGCCCAAGCAACTCAACGGTGAGATGATCACCCCGGTGTTTAAAGACTGCAAGAACGGCCAGTACAAGGTGATCAGTTTCTATGCCAAGAAAGCCCGTGGCCTGATGGCTCGTTATATCATCGACAACCAGGTTGATTCGGTTGAGCAACTCAAGCAGTTCGATGTGGCCGGGTACTATTTTGCTGCGGATGAATCCACCGCCAAAGAGCTGGTGTTTAAACGCGAAGCGCAGTAACAGACCGAGAGTCTTGATGAAAAAAACGGGCCGGTAAACACCGGCCCATTTGTTATGTCGCGGCTGCCCGCTGAGAAACAGCGAAGCCGTTCAAGCCATTGACTTACTTCTTGGCTTTTTTCTTTTTCGCCGTCGCTGGTTTCTTGTCGACTTTTTTCTTGGTCTTCTTTTTCACCGTCGATGGCTTCTTATGCTGCGGGCGCATGCCTTCGATGAAGCGCTCCGGCACTTCTTCTTTCATGTAACGGCTGACCCGCTCAATCATCGACTGATCGTGGGCTTCAATCAGGGAAATCGCGGTGCCTTTTTTCCCGGCGCGGGCGGTTCGGCCGATCCGATGCAGGTAGATATCCGCAGTGCGCGGCATATCGAAGTTGATCACGTGGCTGACGTCTGGCAGATCGATCCCGCGGGCGGCGACATCGGTGGCAATCAACACGTTGACCGTCCCGTCCCGGAAGCGGCTGATGGCGTTGTTGCGCGATGCCTGGGCCATTTCGCCCTGGATCCAGCAGCATGGGATTTTCATCGCCGCCAGCTGATCGCGCAGGGTTGCCAGGCGCTCACGGGTTTTGACAAAGATGATCGTCCGCTCAGCCTGGTGCTTGAGGATGTGCTCCAGCAGGGCCAGCTTGTGTTCCATCTGATCGCAGCGGTGGTAGATTTGGTGGATCTTCTTGCGCTCACGACGCGGCGGCTCGGCGTTGACTTCAACCGGCTCACTCAAAATGGTGCGGGAGAAGTCGCGTACGCCTTTGCCTTCTAAAGTCGCGGAGAACAACAGGCTCTGGCGGCGCCAGCGGCATTCGTTATGCAGCCGCTCAACGGTTTTGCCAAAGCCCATATCCAGCATCCGGTCGGCTTCGTCGAGGATCAGGCATTCAATGGCCCGGCAGTCAAAACGCTCGGCCTCGATGTACTCCATCAGGCGGCCCGGGGTCGCAACCACGATATCCTGAGTTTTGCCCAGCAGCTCGGCGTGCTCGTCGTAGGAAATACCGCCGGTGATGGTAAAGATTTTCAGGTCGGTAAACTGGGCCAGAGCGCGGGCCTGATCGGCAACCTGAATCGCCAGCTCACGGGTCGGCGTCAGTACCAGTACCCGGGCCGGTCCCGGCTTCTTGCGCGGAAAATCCTGCAGGTGCTGGATCATCGGCAATAGAAAAGCGGCCGTCTTTCCGGTGCCGGTCGGAGCGGAAGCCAGTACATCTCGACCGTCCATGGCATGAGGGATAGCCTGGGCTTGAATCACGGTTGGGCGATCGTAGCCGATTTTTTCAATCGCGCGTAATAGCTCGCTATCTAGCTCTAATTCGGAAAAGTCTCTCACCAGTCGTTTCTCCTCGGGAATAAGACGAACGCCGGTCATGCGGGGTGGCTCTGTCGGCACATGACCAAAATGCAGGAACATAAGGGGCGGCATTATAGAGATTATTGCCGCTCCGATCACCGTTTCCCGGTAAAAACTTTCGCCGGGCCAATTTGCCCTGGTAACGCCGCCAGTTACAGCTTGAGGTAAAAATCCCGGGTCAGCGCGCAGAAAGCTTCCGAATACTCCCCTTGGTGGTGAATGGACAGGTGCTCAACCGGGGGCGGGCTCGCGGTCGGCACCGGGGAAAGCGCGATCAGCAGGCGGCTGACGGGTTTGCGCTCGGTGCTGCGGATTTCGCAGATCCGGTGGCAGAACAGCTGGTGGCTTTCGGCCTCGCGGAGCAACTGGCGGCCTTCATAGGCCGGTAAAATCAGGCTGGCCTGGCCGGTCTCCTCCAGCAAGTGGCGGATGGTGGCCAGCAGGCGGTCATGGCTTAAGGTCTCGGTATGGCGGGCAGTGGCGCGGGACGGGCAACTGGCTTGCTGGCCATGGTTAAAATAGGGCGGATTGCACACGATGGCGGCGAAGCTGCCGGCAGGTTGCTGCGCGCCCCAGGCCGTCACATCCTGCGCCGTGCTGTGTAACCGATCGGCCCAGGGAGAGTGGGCGAAGTTGTTGCTGGCGGCCTGGGCTGCCTGCGGGTCGATATCGATAGCCGTGATCCGGGTTTGGCTGTGAGCTGTGCGCTGGGCGGCCATCAGGGCCAGCAATCCGCTGCCGGTGCCGATGTCGAGGAGCGGACCGTGGAGCGGCAGCGATGCCCAGGCACCGAGCAAGACACCGTCGGTGCTGACTGGCATGCCGCAGCCGAAATCATCGATGTGAAATTGTTTGAATGTAAAGCCTTTGGCCATGGTGTCTACCGTAGAACGCTGTGTTGCAATTGGGGTCAGGGCACAGGGGCAGCCCACTGTGTGTGGCGGCCATTATAGCGGGGATTGCCGGGCGGAGCAGCCCCGGTGGCTGCAGTGTGCTTTCGCCCCGGTGGTTGATGTGGATGTGGGAGATTTGGTGTGATTGATTCGTTGTTATATTGTATTTTTTGTTAATCATAGCAATTGATGCTGTTTGATATCTTTTTGATAACATAAGTTTATTAGCTACATGCTCTGCAAGTGAATTTCAATTTGGTTGAATGTGTTGGTTTTTTTGTGATGTAGCCAAAGATTGTGGTGTTTTTGACTGTGTGGTTGCTTATTGTTCTCTTTTTCTTCATTATGCTGCGAGGCATATCACATTTAGCAATAAGTCATGAATGCCATATAACTCTAATATCGCAGACACATCATACAGATAACAAACGAGTGGGAAGGTGCAGTTTGAATAAAACACTCAAAATGACAGACATAATGGCGCTGGGTTTCATGACCTTTGCGTTTTTCCTCGGTGCCGGCAACATCATCTTTCCGCCCCAGGCGGGTTTGGCGGCTGGCGACAACCTGCTGCCGGCGATGTTCGGTTTCCTGGCCACCGCGGTTGGCTTGCCGCTGATCGGCATTATTGCGGTCGCGGTTGCCGGCGGTGGCTGGCAAGGTTTGACCCGTGACTTGCCACCGGCGGTGGCGACCCTGATGGCTGTGCTGATCTTCATTATTATTGGTCCCGCTTTTGCAGCACCGCGTACAGGTCTTGTGGCATACGAAATGGCAGTGAAGCCGTTTATCGCCGATGCCGGGCAAACCAGCCTGACGGTTTTCTCCGTCATTTTCTTTGCTGTCGCCCTGTTTTTTGCCTGGTCGCGCGGCAAGTTGATTGACATGATCGGGAAGTTCCTGACCCCGGCGCTGTTTGCAGTGCTGGCAGTGCTGGCCGTGGCTGTCTTTATCAACCCGCAGGGCGAGATTCTGGCGGCGCAGGGTGATTACGCCAACATGGCATTCACCAAAGGCTTCCTGGAAGGTTACAACACCATGGATACCTTCGCGGCCCTGATGTTCGGGATGCTGATTGTGGATGTGATCCGCAAGAAAGGGGTGACGGACGACAAAGCGACCTGCACCTACCTGATCTATGCCGGTGTTATTGCGGCTGCAGGTTTGGCGTTCGTATACATTTCCCTGTTCTACCTGGGCGCAACCAGTTCAGCCGTCGCTGCTGGTGCCGATAACGGCGGTGCGATCCTGGCATCCTATGTACAGGCCTTGTTCGGTCCGGTTGGCCAGATCATCCTGTCGACGATTGTGTTGCTGGCCTGTCTGACCACGGCGATCGGCCTGATCAGTGCGTGTGCGGACTACTTCAGCTCGCTGACGAAGCTGAGCTATGAAAAGTGGGCTGTGATCCTGGCTGTAGTGTGTGCCGTGGTTGCCAACGTTGGCCTGAACCAGCTGATTGCGCTGTCGATCCCAGTGCTGTTTGCGCTGTACCCGGTGGCCGTTGCCCTGGTTGCCCTGACCTTTGTGCGTCGCAAGATGGCCAATCCGCGCATGGGTTACCGCATGGTGCTGCTGGTATCGCTGTTGTTCAGCCTGATCGATGCGGCGAAGTTTGTCGGCATTGACGTGTCCGCGCTGAACGTGTTGCCACTGTTCGAGTACGGCATGGCGTGGGTGCTGCCGACGCTGGCGGCGCTGGTGATGTCATTCTTTATTGGCGGCACTGAGCAGGCAGAAGCTCGCACGGCCTAAACTGCCAAGTGACTGAATACGAAAACGGGATGCCTTGGCATCCCGTTTTGCTTGGCGAATCTCGCCGGATCGGGTGTCCCCTGGACGGGGTTGTCTCGTCGGGGAAGCCCGTCAGAGTGTCTCGCTGTACTCGGTCAGGATTTGTTCGCACCACTGGGTAATGCGGTCATCGCTCAGCTCGTACTGGCTGTCTTCATCCAGGGCCAGACCGACGAAGAATTTCCGATCGTCAGTCAGGGCTTTCGAGGCTTCAAAGGTGTAGCCTTCGTTCGGCCAGTAGCCGACATACTGAACGCCGGTCGGCAGCAGTTGATCATGCAGCATGCCCATGGCATCGAGAAACCACTCGGTATAGCCTTCCTGATCGCCCAGGCCAAACAGGGCCACGGTTTTACCGCTCAGCGACAGTCCGTCCAATTGATCCCAGACGGCTTCCCAGTCTTCCTGCAGCTCACCGAAATCCCAGGTTGAAATCCCCAGGATCAGCATGTCGAAATCATTCATCGTGCTGGGATCTGTTTCTTTGATGTTGTGCATTTCGACCAGCTCAGCGCCGATACACTCCCGGATTTTCTCTGCCGCCATTTCGGTATAACAGGTGGTTGAGCCGTAGAATAAGCCAATTTTCATGCTGCGAGTCCAGTTGCTTTGTGCAGTTTAACAATACCGGGGATTTTACCTAGGTTGACGCCGGTTGCCTAATGCTGTCGCTGCCGGCCGCCGCCATGATGACTTTTCCTGACAGAAGAGCCGTTGCTTTTGCCGGGAAATCCACTACCATGTCGAAAAGTACTGTTTATTTATCCATGTCTTTGTGGATATAGGTGAGGCGCGCGTGGAAAACGATGCAATGCTGCTGGAGCAGTTTCTGGATGCCATGTGGATGGAGCGGGGGCTGTCGGAAAATACACTGACGTCGTATCGCAATGATTTAAATAAGCTCTGTCACTGGATTGAGCAAGAGCGCAGCAGCCTGAGCTCGGTGTCGGTCGATGACTTGCAACGCTATCAGCAATGGCTGTTCGATGCGGATTACAAACAGACTTCCCGGGCCCGGATGTTGTCGGCGATCCGCCGTCTGTTCCAGTATCTGCACCGGGAGAACATCCGGGAGGATGATCCCAGTGCGTTGCTGATCAGCCCCAAGTTGCCCAAGCGGCTGCCGAAAGACATCACCGAAGCCCAGGTGGATGCGCTGCTTGAGGCGCCGGATCCGAACGATCCGATTGAGCTGCGGGATAAGGCGATGCTGGAGCTGCTGTATGCCACCGGGTTGCGGGTGACTGAGCTGGTCAGCCTGACGATGGAAAATGTCAGCCTGCGCCAGGGCGTGGTTCGGGTCACCGGCAAGGGCGATAAAGAGCGCCTGGTGCCGATGGGCGAGAATGCGGTGGACTGGATCGAACAGTTCCTGGCCAGCGGCCGTCCGACGTTGCTGGGCGAGAAAAGCTCGGATGTGGTGTTTCCGAGTAAGCGCGGTAAGCAGATGACCCGCCAGACCTTCTGGCACCGGATCAAACACTATGCGCTGATTGCCGGGATCGATGCCGACACGCTGTCGCCGCACGTGATGCGCCACGCGTTCGCCACCCATCTGCTCAATTACGGCGCAGATCTGCGGGTGGTACAAATGCTGCTGGGCCACAGCGACTTGTCGACCACCCAGATTTATACCCATGTCGCCACCGAGCGCCTGAAACAACTGCATCAGACGCACCATCCGAGGGCCTGATTTGTGTCCCAGACCAGAGTCGGTACAATGCCTTAAGTTGGTGACAGGCTGATGATGCACTTATACTCAAAAGGTTCGAGGTGGGTCACGGGTTACCCGGTCATTGCCGGCGGGGATTGAACTTCGAAAGATTTCCGGACTCTGAGGGTCTTACTGGTTTCTATATTTTTGCTGAATGAAGGAAAGAGTCGATGCACTTATTGGGTCGTACGATACTTGCAACTGCGGTCGCGATGACGGCGTTTACGGCGGCTGCCAAACCGGATGAAGCTGCGATCAAGCGTAAACTGGGGGCCATCGGCCTGGCACCGTCGTCGATCAGCAGCTCGCCCATGCCGGGGATGAATGAAGCGGTCACCGAGCGCGGCATCGTCTATGTTTCTGACGATGGAAACTATTTCCTGGTGGGCCATCTGTATGACAATGCCGCTGCCAGCCCGGTCAACCTGACCGAGCAGAAAATGGCGCAGCTCAACAAGGCGAAACTGGCCGGAATGGAAGATGAGATGATTGTCTATCCGGCCAAAGATGAAAAATATGTGGTGACTGTCTTTACTGACACCACCTGTGGTTACTGCCGCAAGCTGCACAGTGAGATGCAGGCTTACAATGATGCCGGGATCACCATTCGCTACCTGGCGTTTCCGCGCGGCGGCGAGCGCTCGCGGAACTTTGGCGAGATGAGCGCAATCTGGGCAGCGAAAGATCCGGCGAAAGCCATGGATGCAGCCAAAGACGGCAGTTTCGATGCCAACGGCCAGCCGCAGCGCGCGGATCTGGTGCGCAAGCACTATGAGCTGGGCGTTGCCATGGGTGTGAACGGCACGCCGGCTCTGGTCCTGGAAGACGGCACCATGCTGCCGGGCTACCAACCGGCCAGCCGACTGCGTCAGCTGCTGGACAGCCGCGGCTAAGTCCGGGCAGCTCAGCCAACCTCAATCAGACCCGGCTTCGTGTCAGCGAAGCCGGGTTTTTTATCGCGGTTGGATGGTATACTCCCCCTCAATTTTCTTGATTTGGTACAGAGCGCACCTTGTTATGATTGAAATAAAACGTCGTCCGGCGGCGGATACCAGCGGCTTTTCCGATGCCATCCATCCGTTGCTGAAACGCATTTATGCCAGCCGGGGCGCGACCACGGACCGCGATTTGGAGCGTGGTGCCCGTGGACTGCATGGTTTCAATCAACTCTACGGGATTGACGCTGCGGTGGCGCTGTTGGTGTCGGCGCTGGCCGAGCAGCGGCGGATCATCGTGGTCGGTGACTTTGATGCCGACGGCGCGACCAGCTCGGCGTTGTCGGTCTTGGCGCTGCGGATGCTGGGCAGCCGCAATGTCGATTACCTGGTGCCGAACCGGTTTGATGACGGCTACGGCCTGAGCCCGGAAGTGGTTGAGCAGGCCGAGGCGCGCGGTGCCGAGCTGATCATGACGGTCGATAACGGGGTCTCATCGATTGCCGGGGTGGCAGCCGCGAAAGCCAAAGGCATGCAGGTCCTGGTCACTGACCATCACCTGCCGGGCGACACCTTGCCGGATGCCGATGCCATCGTAAACCCGAACCTCCACGCGTGTGATTTCCCATCCAAGGCGCTGTGCGGGGTGGGTGTGGCGTTTTACCTGATGCTGGCACTGCGGGCTGCCTTGCGGGAAGCCAACTGGTTTGCTGAGCAGGGGCTGGCAGAGCCGAATCTGGCCGAGTTGCTCGATTTGGTGGCTCTGGGCACGGTGGCTGACGTGGTGGCGCTGGATGGCAACAACCGGATCCTGGTCCATCAGGGGTTGCAGCGGATCCGGGCCGGCAAGTGCCGTCCGGGGATCCGGGCGCTGATTGAGGTGGCCAACCGCGACCCGGCCAAACTGGTGTCGAGCGATCTCGGGTTTGCGCTCGGGCCGCGCATCAATGCGGCCGGGCGGCTGGATGATATGTCCTTCGGGGTGGAATTGTTGCTGTGCGATAACATGCCGGCCGCGCGGCGCATGGCCTCAGAGCTCGACGCGCTGAACCAGACCCGCAAGGAAATCGAGCTGGGCATGAAAGAAGAGGCGCTGGCAATCTGCGAGCGGCTCAAATTCAATCAGCAGGATATGCCCTATGGCCTGGCGCTGTTCCAGCGTGACTGGCACCAGGGCGTGATTGGGATTCTGGCCTCGCGGATCAAAGAGTTGTATCACCGCCCGGTGATTGCCTTTGCCGATGCCGGCAACGGCGAAATCAAGGGCTCCTGCCGTTCCATTCCCGGGCTGCACATGCGGGATGTGCTGGATGGGATTGATACCCAGAATCCGGGCATGATCCTCAAGTTTGGCGGCCACGCCATGGCGGCGGGGCTGACGATCCTGGAACCCCAACTCGAAGCGTTTAGCCGGGCGTTTGATCAGGCGGTGCGCCGTGAGCTGGATGAAGATGCCCTCAAAGGCGTGTTGCTAAGTGACGGGGAGTTGTCGCCGCAGGAGCTGAACCTGCCGACTGCCGAGCTGCTGCGCGCCGGCGGCCCCTGGGGCCAGCAGTTTCCGGAGCCGATGTTTGACGGTGTCTTCCGCCTGCTGCACCAGAAACTGGTGGGCGGCAAACACCTGAAAATGATGCTGGAGCCGGTCAATGGCGGCAGCGTGATCGACGGGATTGCCTTCAACGTCGATCTGCGGCGCTGGCCGGATGCCTCGGTACAACAGGTGCATCTGGTCTATCGGCTGGACGTCAACGAGTTCCGCGGTAACAGCAGTGCTCAGCTGATGGTGGAGCATCTCGAGCCGCAGTAAGCGCCGGATCCTTGCCCCGGGCCGCGCTGCAATGGCCGGTCCGGGAAAAACAGATTTTGCAAGTGAGCCCGCATGCTGTTTCTGTGATCGGGGTTAAATAATAAAAATCGCCGATTCCCTTTCTTCCCCTCTGTATATTCTATCTACAATTCGATAGAATCCTTCGGTTATGTCCATTTCGGCAGTGAAGATTGGCAATGTTCGAGATTAATCCTATTAAAAATCGTCTTGAGGATGTATCAGCGCGTACTGATGTCCTTAGGGGGTACCTTTGACTACGATGCTAAGAAAGAGCGTCTGGAAGAAGTCAATGCAGAGTTAGAGCAACCGGATGTATGGAACGAACCTGAGCGCGCCCAAGCGCTGGGGAAAGAACGTGCATCTCTGGAAGCGGTCGTGGAAACCATTAACCAGTTGGATCAGGGCGTCGAAGACGTCGAAGGTCTGCTGGAGCTGGCGGTTGAAGAAAACGATCAGGAAACGTTTGACGAGATTGAACCTGAGCTACAGGAGCTGGAAAGCAAACTGGAGCAACTGGAGTTCCGTCGGATGTTCGCGGGCGATCATGACAGCGCGGACTGTTATATCGACCTTCAGGCCGGCTCGGGCGGTACCGAAGCCCAGGACTGGACCTCGATGATGCTGCGCATGTATCTGCGCTGGGCGGAAGCCAAGGGCTTCAAGACCGAGGTGATCGAAGTGTCCGAAGGCGATGTTGCCGGTTTGAAATCGGCCACGGTCCGTATCAGCGGCGAGTATGCCTACGGTTGGCTGCGCACGGAAACCGGCGTTCACCGCCTGGTGCGTAAGTCGCCGTTTGACTCCGGCGGCCGTCGTCATACGTCGTTCGCTTCGGCGTTCATTTATCCGGAAGTCGACGAGAACATCGATATCGACATTAACCCGTCGGATCTGCGGATTGACGTGTACCGCGCCTCGGGTGCCGGTGGTCAGCACGTCAACACCACCGAATCTGCGGTACGGATCACCCACGTGCCAACCAATACCGTGGTGCAGTGTCAGAACGACCGCTCTCAGCATAAAAACAAAGATCAGGCCATGAAGCAGTTGAAAGCAAAACTGTTTGAGCTTGAGATGCAAAAGCAAAATGCTGAGAAGCAGGCCAATGAGGATGCCAAGTCTGACATTGGCTGGGGGAGCCAGATCCGTTCTTACGTCCTGGATGACTCCCGGATTAAAGATTTGCGTACCGGGGTGGAAAACCGTAACACCCAGGCCGTACTGGACGGCGACCTCGACCGTTTTATTGAAGCCAGCCTGAAATCTGGTCTGTAACCGACCTCGGTTAATGAATTTAAGGGTTCACCCATGACTGATCAATTACAAGATGAGAATAAGCTGATTGCTGAACGCCGTGCGAAACTGGATATGATTCGTGAAGGCTGTAAGGCAAATGGCCATCCCAATGAGTTCCGCCGTGATAGCCTGGCTGCTGATCTGCAGGCGCAGTTTGGCGAGTTGAGCAAAGAAGCACTGGAAGAAGCAGGCAACGTGGTTGCCATCGCGGGCCGAGTGATGGCCAAGCGTGGTCCATTCCTGGCGATTCAGGATGTTTCAGGCCGTATTCAGGCTTACGCCGCGAAAGATGTACAGAAAGAGCTGAAAGAAAAGTACTCAGGTCTGGATATTGGTGACATCATCGGTATTAAAGGTGCACTGCACAAATCAGGCAAAGGCGACCTGTATGTGAACATGGACGAGTACGTGCTGCTGACCAAAGCACTGCGTCCGCTGCCAGAGAAATTCCACGGCCTGACCGATCAGGAAATGCGCTACCGCCAGCGTTATGTTGATCTGATTGTGAACGAAGAATCACGCAACGCCATGATGATGCGCTCGAAAGTGGTCAGCGCGATCCGTAACTTCATGACCACCAAAGGGTTCATGGAAGTTGAAACGCCGATGATGCATGTCATCCCGGGTGGTGCGACGGCGCGTCCGTTCATTACCCACCACAATGCGCTGGACATCGATATGTACCTGCGTGTTGCACCGGAGCTGTATCTCAAGCGCCTGGTGGTGGGTGGCTTCGAGCGTGTGTTCGAAATCAACCGTAACTTCCGTAACGAAGGTTTGTCGCCGCGCCATAACCCGGAATTCACCATGATGGAATTCTATATGGCGTATGCGGATTATAAAGATCTGATGGATCTGACCGAAGAGATGCTGAGCGGCATCGCACTGGAACTGTGCGGCACGACGCAACTGCCATATGGTGACGAGACGGTCGACTTCGGTGGCCCGTATCCGCGCCTGAGCATGCTGGACGCGATCAAGCAGTACAACCCGAACCATGAAACCATTCAGAAGATGACTTACGCTGAAGTGAGCGACATCAACTTCATGCGTAACCTGGCGGAGTCGCTGAGCATTGCGGTTGAAAGCTTCTGGACCTGTGGTCAGATCCTGGAAGAAGTCTTTGGGGAAACCGCTGAGCCGAAACTGATCCAGCCGACGTTTATCACTGAGTATCCAGCCGATATATCGCCGCTGGCTCGCCGTAACGACGAAAATCCGTTCATCACGGATCGTTTCGAGTTCTTCATCGGTGGCCGTGAAGTGGCCAACGGCTTCTCGGAGCTGAACGATGCGGAAGATCAGGATCAGCGCTTCAAGGCTCAGGTGGATGCCAAAGATGCCGGTGATGATGAAGCCATGTTCTACGATGCCGATTACATCACGGCACTGGAGCACGGCCTGCCACCGACAGCAGGCCAGGGGATCGGGATTGACCGTCTGGTCATGCTGTTTACCAACACGCACACCATCCGTGACGTTATCCTGTTCCCGGCGATGCGTCCGCAACAGGGCTAACGGCCTGTTGGTTGTCTGAAAAAAGCCACCTTCGGTGGCTTTTTTTATTGCGGTTATGATCTGAAACTGATGCGACCTGTTGCATTTGTTTGGTGTATAATGCCGGCAGTTATTATGGATAATCAAATAGATAGATTGACTATGACTCGAATCGAAATCAAAACACGCACTGCCCTGATGGCTGTCGCAGCTGTTGTTCTTTCTGGTTGTCAGGCGATGAAGCTGACACCGCCGGCTTCAGATTTTGTCGGCAGTCTGCCGGATGAATACAAGGAAGAGCTGATTGCTCTCAATGACATCCCGTCCCAGCCGTTTCGTGGTGGGGTGCAGACCTTCCAGTTTGAGCCGCAGACCTCGCTGCTGACCGTGATCTACCGTTTGCCGAATCCGCGCTGGTACTGGAATACACATAAGGCGGATGCAGAGCAGGATGTCTTTCCGTATATCTGTGAACAGTTTGGCCGTCCGATCAGCGCAGGGCTCGGCGTGCGCTTCTGGTATTCCGGTAACGGCGGCTTTGCCACGGATGTTGTGACGGATGAAACTTGCCGCCAGCTCAACGCGGTTGAAGCGGGTTAACCCCCTGTGATCTGCCACGGCTTTGACCGCGGTGTCTCTGCCTGAGTCTCGCGATTCAAAGCCGTGATATCTATTTTCCGATAGTGGAAAAATTCCCCCAATTATCCTTATAGTGAATTTTTGAGTGTGACTGGATTCACATTAACGATAATTTAACGCCCGCCAAATAAAACAGTGTTCGCAGATTTTTTTGCTGAGTGCTTTATCTATAACCCCCGGATTTTAAACCGCTTTAGAGATTTATATTGTAATATGTATGATCTTTAAGCGTTTGTTTCATGCTCCATTGTTGTAACTACATTGTAAATATCTCGCTTTTCCCGGTTGTTGAACTGTGTAAAATGTCGCCTAACCCACGAGGAACAGTGGGAACAGGAAGTCAATAAATCCAATGCAAGCACAACAAACTGGAGATGGACGATGCAACAATCGCTATCAGGAAAAATCTTTGCAGGCCTTTTCGCGGGCCTGATCATCGGGACTGCGATTCAGTACCTGTTTAACGGCGTGACATTCATGGACACTTATGTCCTAGGGCTGGCGGAAGGTGCCGGCGGGATGTTTGTTTCACTGATTAAACTGCTGGTGGTTCCTTTAGTTTACGTTTCAATTGTATGCGGGATCGTTGAGCTGAAAGACATCACTGCATTTGGTCGCTTAGGTGGAAAAACTTTTGGTCTCTACATTCTGAACACCATTATTGCGATCGCTGCAGCATTGACGGTCGGGATGATCTTCCAGCCGGGTGCAGGTGCTGAGCTGGCCGGGAGCGTGTCGGAAGCCGTGGAACTGACCACGACTGAAACGCCGGATATCTTCTCGCTGATCGTCAACATTGTCCCGAGTAACCCGTTCCAGGCGTTTGCGGATGGCGACATGTTACAAATCATCTTTATGGCCATTCTGACCGGCCTGGCGATCCAGGCCCTGGATCATCGCGGTGGCCCGGCGATTCGCACCTTCAAGATGGCCAATGAGCTGATGATGAAACTGGTCGGCCTGGTGATGAGCCTGGCGCCTTACGGTGTCTTTGCGCTGATGGTGCAATTGGGCGCGACGCTGGATGCAGCCACGCTGATGTCCGTTGCGGGCTATGTGGCGCTGGTTGTGGCCATGCTGGTGTTCTGGATCTTTGTGTTCTATCCGATGATGGTTGGTCTGACGACAGGGATCAAGCCGACAGAGTTCCTGCGTCATACTCGTGAGCAGATCCTGTTTTCACTGTCGACGGCGAGCTCGAATGCGACCATTCCGGTCACCATGCGTACCCTGACTGACAAGCTGGGGGTGTCGAAATCTGTGGCCGGCTTCGGGGTACCGTTGGGTGCGACCATGAATATGTCCGGTGTGTCGATTTACATTACCCTGGCAACGCTGTTTGTTGCCAATGCCTTCGGTCAGCCGATTAATAGCGCGGACTTGGTGACCCTTGGCCTGACGATTCTGCTGCTGTCGATTGGTGCCGGTGGTGTTCCGGGGGGCGGTGTGGTGATGGTGGGTGTGTTGCTGCACCAACTGGGTCTGCCTGCTGAAGGCCTGGCAATTGTGGCCGCGGTTGATCGGATTAACGATATGTTCTGTACCAGCTCGAATGTGGTCGGTGACACTGCGGTGAACACCATTGTGGCCAAGAGCGAAAACGAGATTGGTGTTGAAACCGAGGACGCTCAGCCGGAGACGGTGACCGTGAGTTAACTCGCAACTAAATGCGGATGTTAAAGCGCCTTCGGGCGCTTTTTGCGTTTCAGGACCATAAATATAATCAAGCTACTATCAAAATGTTAATTATAATAGTAAACAAGTTGCAACATTTTTGGGCGGGTATTTGAGTGTCACGCGCTGAAACAGCAGTGCCATGGCGACACCATTGGCAGACCTGAGCGTGATGGGGAGAGGCAGGCAAAAGGATAGGCGGTGAAGGATGAGAACAGATGTAAAGCGCACTTCAGCCCTGGGAACGTTAATCGTACTGGGGGGGAATGACATTCCTTGGATCACTGCACTGGAGCAGGCTGGCTGGCGCTGCTACCGATGTTACGATTTGCGTGCGGCTGAAGCGCTGCTGCTGGAAGTCGGTCCCTGTATCGGGGTGGTGGATCTGACCCAGGATAACTTTAGCCTCAACGGGGTTGCCGGGGTGGTCAACCGCAATAAACAAGCGCGCTGGCTGGCGTTGGCTCGGGAAGATCAGCTCAACACCGAGGCGATTTGTCAGTTTATCGTCAGCTTCTGCATCGATTACTTTACCTCACCGGTCCCGGAATCCCAGTTACTCAAAACGATCGGCCACCAACGCGGCATGTTGCAGTTGGAGCGCAAGGTCTGGCCCGAGCTGGGGCAGTTCGGCCAGCATGGCTTGCAGGGCAACACGGCGGTGATGAAAAAACTGCGCCATCAGGTGAAACGGATGGCGGCTGCGGATATGCCGGTGTTTGTTCAGGGCGAAATCGGGACCGGCAAAGAGCTGGTGGCCCAGGCGATTCATCAGGCGTCCACCCGGACCAAGGGGCGTTTTATCACGTTGAGTGGTGAGGGGATCGGCAGCGATTGGTTGATTGATGAGACAACGTCGGCCGATCCCGGTCGGTGTTGCTTCAGCGCGGCGGATAAAGGGGTCTTGTTTCTCGATGAAATCGCCCTGCTGGATGATGCCCGGCAGCAGGAGTTGTGCCGGTTCCTGGAGGATGGCGGATTCACGACGACCGGCGGGCGGCAAGTGCATGCCGATGTTCGGTTGATTGTCTCGACACGCTACCCGTTGGAGACGTTACTGGCTGAAGGGAAGATTCGTGAAGATTTGTATTATCGGCTCAACGTGCTGGGGCTGACGGTACCGGCGCTGCGTGAACGGGGCGAAGATATTTTATTGCTGGCGGATTATCTGCTGACTAAGTTCTCGCGCCAGTACAACAGTATTGTTAAGTCGCTGTCCGAGGAAGCTCAGAAATTACTGTTGACCTATCCCTGGCCGGGGAATGTTCGTGAGTTGATCAGCCAATTGAAGCGGGCGATTTTATTGAGTGAAACCAAGGTCATCGAGCTAGAGCATCTCGACTTGCCGCGGATCGCCGATGATAAGCAAAGCCTGAAAAAGATTCGTGAAGAGTCTGAACGCAGCGCGTTATTATCGGTGCTGGAGAATAACAAAGGCCAGATTTCGGCTGCAGCGCGTGAGCTGGGGGTATCGCGGGCCACGATGTATCGTCTGCTCAATAAGCACGATCTGGTCCCGCCGCCACGACAGCAGTATCGGCAGGGATGATCGCCTGCCAAGTATTAAGATCTTAGTGAGATCCAAGGCATTCGCAAGCCTGATGCCGAATGAAATAGGACAAAACCATATTTATGCAATTGAGTGCTAACATATGCTTGTTTTATTCGTTTGGCTGGTTACAATGAAACCATTCTCACCCATTTTTATTGACCAGGAGGAAACAAGATGAAAATCAGTGATCTGAACTCGAAGTGTCCTGCTGGCGATACCTCGAAACACACCAACATTTAACAGTTTTCCGCTGTAACCTCGGGCCGCGGAGATCTGTCGCGGCGACGATTTTATTCAGCCTCTCCCGGCAGACTCTGTGACCCTCCAACGTTTAACATGGAGAGTATACTTATGCGTCAATCAGTCTATTTACGCCTGGCCGTTTTATTGATCCGTCTGGATGTTCAACGGGAAGAAGCCCAGTGGCGGCGCCAACACAGTCGAGTCAGGGTGCATATGCCTAACCTGTCGCTGCATCTGAAACAGGACATCGGGATCGCCGCTGATAACCGGGTGGACTATGCGTTTCCTGCCGATAGAGCCGGTCGTCTGGCCCGCCGTCTCAGACGGGGCTATCAATCGCGATGGGTCACGTAATGTCGGCACCTTGCTACGGTGTCTCCGGAGTAAGGTGCAAGCTAAATGCTAAATGCTAAATGCTGAAAGGAAAAAGCCCCCGTGAATCGGCAATGCTGATCAGTTAAGGATCGGTTGACTGATCCTTCTGATGCGTCAAAATCGGAAATCATTTACTGGTTTCCGGTTTTTTTATGCCCTTAGCTTCCGCACTCACAGATTTTCTTGAAGAGTCTCCTGTCGATATCTCCCAGCTGACCACTTTCTCTGAACACGTTCCCGACGAGTGGGTTGCCAGAGCTACATCTTTATCGACTCAGGCAACCATCAGACGAAGACGGCTCCCCAGTGATATGGTGCTCTGGCTTATTGTCGGTATGGCCTTTTTCCGCAATGAGCCTATAGCTGAAGTGGCCCGCCGTATGAATGTCTGTGCCGAAGGGTTGGCAAACGAGGAACTCCTGGCCAAGAGTGCTCTGACACAAGCCCGTCAGCGACTGGGAAAGGAAGCGCCTAAATGGCTGTTCAAACAGTGTGCTCAGGTATGGGGTAAAGAAAGGTACCCGGAAGACAGCTGGAATAAACTTCAGGTTTTTGCTGTTGATGGGGCTCTGTTCAGGACCCCGGATACCCCCGGGCTTCGCGAACACTTCGGTTCGGGAAACACATCCGGAAAGCGCCAGACACCTTACCCTGTACTCCGTCTTGTCACCATGATGAACGTGCGTTCCCATATCATCATTGATGCCGATATCAGCCCTTATCGCCGAGGTGAAATACCGCTGGCCCAACCCTTTATCAACTCGCTGCCGGATAACTCGGTGACTTTGCTGGATAAGGGATTTTACGGAGCAAGCCTGTTGCTGGGCATCTCTGCCAGCGGGGCAAACCGACATTGGCTTATTCCTGCTAAAAAAGGCGTGGTATACACACTTCTCGACGAGGAGGAAACCAATGACAACCTTATCGAGATGAAGGTCTCGCCCCAAGCGAGAAAGAAGAATCCGACCCTTCCTGAGAAATGGCAGGTACGGGCAGTCACCTATGAGGTAGACGGGAAAGAGAAAACGGTTTTCACCTCCCTGCCAAGAGAGATGTACAGCGCCGAGCAGGTTGCCACCCTATACCACGAACGCTGGGAGATTGAACTGGGCTACCGCGATATAAAGAGCTCCATGCAGCACAATTCTCTTACCTTGCGGAGCAAAACGGTCGAGCTGGTTTATCAAGAGTTATGGGGGTTGCTTCTCGGCTACAACCTGGTCAGGAGAGAGGCAAGCCAGGCGGCTGTGGCGCATGACAGAGCCCCCACAGAAATAAGCTTCAAGTACGCCTGCCAGTTTATTGCAAGTCAGCTCAGGGTAATGAGTAAGGCACTGTCACCGGGAAACACGCCCAAGAGGCTAAAGGCACTACGGGGGGACCTGTCAGTGCTCTTCAAGGAAAATCGCCCCAGGCCATCTAGGCCCAGGGCAGTTAAGATATCAAAGACCCGCTACCCGGTTAATCGCCATGCAGCTCCCCTTAAGTGAACTGCATTGCCCGTGAATCGGGGGCTTTTTCATGAGCTCAATCCGCACGAGGCACTCAGGGGCACGGATTGGAATAAGTGATCCCGGCGGCTTCCAAATCGCTGAGCACTTCCTCGCTCAGGTGCAGATCGATACTGTTGATATTGGCTTCGAGCTGGGCCAGGTTGGTGGCGCCGATGATATTGGCGGCCACAAAAGGACGCTGATTGACAAACGCCAGTGCCATCTGAGCCGGGTCGAGGCCGTGCTTGCGGGCGATATCCACATAAGCTTGGGTGGCCGCGACACCCTGCGGCGTGAAATAGCGTGAGAAGCGCTCGAACAGGGTACAGCGGGCCCCGGCTGGGCGTGCACCATCGAGGTACTTCCCGCTCAGGGTGCCGAAAGCCAGCGGGGAGTAGGCCAGCAGTTCAACGCCCTCGTGGTGGCTGATCTCGGACAGCCCGACTTCAAAGCTGCGGTTGAGCAGGTTGTAAGGGTTCTGAATCGTAATGACCCGGGGCAATCCGTGCTTTTCCGCCAGGCGCAGGAACGACATCACCCCCCAGGGGGTCTCGTTGGATAAGCCGATATAACGGACTTTGCCCGCCCGCACCAATTCAGCCAGGGCTTCCAGGCTGTCGGTGAGCGTCACGCCGGAGTGATCCTCCTGGTACTGGTAGTTGAGCTTGCCAAAGCAGTTGGTTTCCCGCTGCGGCCAGTGCAGCTGATACAGATCGATGTAGTCGGTTTGCAGCCGGTTCAGGCTGGTTTCTACGGCATCATGAATATTGCGGCGATCCAGTGCCATGTTGTCGCGGATATGCGGCACCCCTCGCGGACCGGCGACTTTGGTTGCCAGCACGACTTTATCCCGATGGCCGGTTTTTTTCAGCCAATTACCGATGTAGGTTTCGGTCAGCCCCTGGGTGTCCGGTTTCGGCGGCACCGGATACATTTCGGCGGTATCAATAAAATTGACGCCGCGCTCAAAGGCAAAATCCAGTTGGCTATGCGCATCGGCTTCGGTGTTCTGTTCACCGAAGGTCATGGTGCCGAGGCAGATTTTACTGACTTCGAGCGCGGAGTGGGGGAGTCGATGATAGTCCATGAGCCCTCCTTGGACTGGCGTGTGATTGTCTGACTATAACCTGTCCTGAAGCCAAGGCAATGAAATAAATCGAAATCAAAGTCAATTTACGCCACCGACCTTGCCGATAGAGCGAACCTGACACATAGTTAAACACGGTACGTGGCGATCCATGAAGGCATCGCGCTGCACGAAGCCGCCCTATTGACGACCGGCAGTTTGACTGCGGTGTTCCGAGGAGATGCAATGAAATTATCTCAGTTAAAGCACTGGCTGAAAGCGGACGGTGGCAGTGTGCCGACCTGTATTTTAACCAGCTATGCGGGATGCTCCGACTACCTGATGGAAGTGGAGTTCAAAAATCAGCTCGAACCCCTGAAACATGATAATGAGGAAATGATCCGGTTCCAGTCGATCGAGCAGGTGAAGGATCTGTTGCGGCCGTTAGGGGTAACCTCCGTGATCCTGCGGGTGACCGATCCCTATGATGAATTTTCGCCTGATGGTCAGTTGTCTGAATGCCGCGAAGATATGACGATTGCCTTATAGCTGCCTGGTTATAGCAAGAAGGCGCGTGACAGGAGCTCGGCGGTAAAGTTGGTTTTCAGGTAAAAGCCGCGGGGACGGGTTAGAATGATCTGGCCGTTGGCGCCGTAGGCTTCGGTGAGAGCTTTACCGTTCGCGGCTTTAGGCCGAAGCTGTAATACCTCTCCGTGGCGGGCGGTAATAGTTTCTACCTGGCCCAGCACAATCATATCCATCAGCTCTTCCCAGTCATGGCGTAGTCGTTGCTCTTCATCTGCCGACGGGCTCCAGAGCAGCGGGGAGCCAACCCGACGATCTCCCAGCGGAATATCCCGTTCACCTTCAACCGGGATCCACAACACCCGCGCCAGTTTATGCCGGATATGGCTGTTCTCCCAGGTGACGCCTTGCAGGCCGACGAGCGGGGCCACACAGACGAAGGTGGTTTCCAGTGGTCTGCCGCTATAGCTGATCGGAATGGTTTTCAGCTCAATGCCCAGCTCGACAAAATCGGGCACCGGCCTGCTGCCGGCGGATGCGCCGAGGTGCCATTCCAGCAACTGGCCGACCCAGCCTTTATCGCGGCGAAGATCCGGCGGCGTCACCATGCCGGCTTGAGCGGCCAGTTCATCAAAGGTGCAGCCAGCCAGCGCATGGGCGCGGTCGAGCAGTTCCTGCTCGGAACGGGGAATTGGACGCATAGTTTATCTGGGTCTGGTGAAACAATGGGATCTGGGGGGGCATACTAACACAGCCCATCTAAGCTGATAATAGGCATCCCTTGCGTGTATCGGCGGCGCCCGCGTCTCAGCGAACAGAGGCCGGACGCAGCAGTACCGGGAAAGCGGAGGATCCGCGGTTTCGGGGCAGCGCAGGAGGAAAGATATCCACAGGACCGGTGGCAAATTTTTTCAGTGCGCTGGATCTGGGTATACATCCAGGGGTTTGCTGCGATATTAGTCATTGTTGTGGTTGCTTTATGAGCGTTTTGACGTAATGGATGTGGATAAATTTTAGATTGGTTGATATTTAACCGATCCGTTTCTCGGGGCGGAGGATCTGTTCGGAAAGGAATAACGTGTATTTGTATGATTATTTAATTGCATGTTTTTATGTGACTTTGTGTCGGTAGTTATTCGGTTGACGAGAAGGGTTATTAATAGGTGTGTCATCAAAAGTATGGCAGATGTCAGCTTCTTCACAAATCTATCCACAGAAATCGTGTATAAATGTGGGGTGGGTCTCATTTACCTGTTTATAAACTCCCCATGTCGCACAAGTTATCCAGAAACTGCGGGTTTTGTAGGAAAAAACAGTTATTAATTAGAATGTTTGTTTACCCATTGCAACGTCTGTGAAAAAATCACTGTTAATAAAGATTTATACTTGAGGTCGTCCAGTGATTGATGGCGATGGATACCGCCCTAATGTAGGGATTGTGATCTGTAATAGCCATGGCCAAGTATTCTGGGCTCGACGATATGGACAACATTCCTGGCAATTTCCCCAAGGTGGCATCGATGAAGGGGAAACGCCTGAGCAGGCCATGTACCGGGAATTGTATGAGGAAGTAGGGCTTACCAAAAAAGATGTACGGATTTTGGCATCCAGCCGCCACTGGTTGCGATATAAATTACCGAAACGTCTGGTACGGTGGGACTCGAAGCCTGTTTGTATCGGGCAAAAACAGAAATGGTTTTTGCTCAGCCTGGAATGCGATGAGTCAAAGGTGAATATGCAGCGTGGCAACACGCCGGAGTTTGATGGTTGGCGGTGGGTGAGTTACTGGTACCCGGTGCGACAGGTTGTGTCCTTCAAACGTGATGTCTATCGACGGGCGTTAAAGGAGTTTGCGGCCATGGCGATGCCGTTCAAAGAAAGGAAGGAGCGCAAGGGGAAGCGCAGGAACCGGCGAGGGTAGCCCGGGCAACCCGGATAAGGTGAATTATGCTGACGCAGCTGAGAGAAATTGTGGAGAAAGTCGCCAGTGCGCCCAGTCTGATCGAAGCGCTCGATCAACTGGTGGTCAGCACTTGCCAGGCCATGAAGACGGATTGCTGCTCGGTGTATATCGCCGATTATGAGCGACGTCAGTTTACCCTGATGGCGACTCAGGGGCTGACCAAGCCCCATCACCAAGTCTCGCTCGCCTTTGATGAAGGGCTGGTCGGACTGGTCGGACGCACGGCCGAGCCGATCAATGTGGCTGACGCCCATCATCATCCCCATTTCAAACATATGCCCGGCATCGGCGAGGAGCTGTTCGGCTCCTTTTTCGGCACCCCGATTATTCATCAGCGTCAGGTCCTGGGCGTGCTGGTGATCCAGCAGCACCAGCGGCGCGAATTTGATGAAAGTGAAGAATCCTTTCTGATCACCCTGGCAGCCCAGCTGGCCATGGTTCTGGCGCATGCCAAGGCGCAGGGGATGTGGCCGGATCAACGCAACGGGCTGCATCTGATCGGCTCTGCGGCCTCCAGCGGGGTCGCTGTCGCCAATGCCTGGTGGGATGACAACCAGCCGCGACTGGATCATGTGCTGCCGGCGTCCTGTCTGGATATCGAAGCCGAGCAAGAGCGGCTGAGTATCGCCATCGAACTGGCCAGTAACGAGTTTCGCCGCCTGCGCAAGCGCTTTGACAGCGAGCTGCACAAAGAAACACTGGCGATTTTCGACCTGTTCAGCCATTTACTCAATGATCCCATGCTGCGCAAGGATTTGTTTGCCCGAGTGGCCCGCCGGGATATGGCCGAGTGGGCGATCCGCCAGGTGGTGGAAGCTTATTCAGATCGCTTTGCCAATATGAAAGACGATTATCTCAAGGAGCGGGCGCAGGACATTCGTGAGCTGGGCCAGCGCTTGTTGTTCTTTCTTCATAACAGTGAAGTGCATGAGCGGGACTGGGACGAGCCGGTTGTGCTGCTGACCCGGGAACTGACGGCGGCGATGCTGGCCAGCGTTCCGCGTGACAAGCTGGCGGCGGTGGTCGCCCAGGAGGGCGCGGCCAACTCCCATGCGGCGATCCTGTCGCGTGCGTTGGGGATCCCGGCGATTATGGGGGTGGATTTTGTGCCGGAACTGGTGCATGGCCGTCAGGTGATCGTCGATGGTTACCGCGGTGACTTGCTGGTCAATCCGGACCGCCATGTGCTGACCGAATACCGGCGCCTGATGCGCGAAGAGGACGAGCTGTCGGCACGGGTCGAGCAGGAGCTGGGGAAAGCCACCTATACCCAGGATCAGCAGCGCGTTTATATTCATCTCAATGCCGGTCTCAGTGCCGACACCAGTATTGCCGTCAACGAGGGTGTTGACGGGGTCGGCCTGTACCGGACGGAAGTCCCGTTCCTGCTCCAGCGTAGTTTCCCGTCGGAAGAAGAGCAGACGGCCCAGTATCGCTCGATTCTGTCGACTTACCGTGAGAAACAAGTGGTGATGCGGACCCTGGATGTCGGGGGCGATAAACCGCTGCCTTACCTGACGATTGAGGAAGATAATCCGTTTCTCGGCTGGCGGGGGATCCGCTTTACCTTAGATCACCCGGAAATATTCCTGATCCAGGTGCGGGCCATGCTCAAAGCCAGTATCGGCCTGGATAATATGGATATCCTGTTGCCGATGATTTCCGGCATCGCCGAGCTCGATGACTCCAAGGCCCTGATTGACCGGGCGTATCAGGAAGTCGCCAAGTACGCCCAGGCGCAAGGGCAAACCCTGAAGCGGCCGCGGCTCGGGATCATGATCGAGGTGCCGTCGATTTTGTATCAGCTTCCGGCGCTGCGTGGCAAAGTGGATTTTATCTCCGTCGGCAGTAATGACTTAACGCAGTATTTACTGGCGGTGGATCGGAACAATGCCCGGGTTGCCAGTGTCTATGATGCGTTGCATCCGGCAGTGTTGCATGCCCTCAAGCAGATTGAAGAAACGGCCGGGAAGATGGGGATGCCGGTCAGCGTGTGTGGTGAATTAGCCGGGGACCCGATTGGTGCGTTGCTGCTGGTGGGGATGGGCTATCGCTCCCTGAGTATGAATACCCGTAACGTTGCCCGGATCAAATATCTGCTGCGCCATATCTCAGTTCAGGACATGGAGCAGCTTAGCCAGTTTGCGTTGCAAGCGACGTTTGGTAATGAAGTGCGGGATAAAATTACCGCTTTTGTTGATGCCCAAGGTTTAGGCGGTTTTATCCGCGCAGGGAAGTAGAAGGAAAAGATGACAGAGAGTGCCTGGTGGCTGTTTGCCATGTGTTTGGGGTTAGGTGGTTGTGTTGGCGTGCTGGCCGGGTTATTGGGAATTGGCGGTGGCCTGGTGGTCGTGCCGGCGCTGGTCTGGCTGTTGCCGCAGGCGGGGATTGATGCGGGCTTGGTGATGCATATTGCCCTGGCCACATCGCTGGCCAGTATTGTGCTGACTTCCGGCGCATCGGCGCGGAACCATCTTCGCCTGGGCAATGTCGACTTTACGATCGTGAAAAGTCTGGCGCCCGGGGTGATTGTTGGCGGGGGATGCGGTAGTGTGATTGCCGAATTGGTGCCGACGGCCTTATTGCCGAAAATATTTGCGGTGATTGTACTGCTGCTGGCGTTGCAGATGTTGATGTCGATGCGCGTGACCAGCCCGCGGCCGCTGCCCGGTCGGCTGGCGACCGTGTGCAGTGGCGGGGTGATTGGCGTTGTCTCCAGCCTGGCTGGGATTGGCGGTGGCTCGCTGACGGTGCCTTATCTGAGTGCGCATGGGGTCGAAATGCGGCGGGCCATTGGTAGTGCGGCCCTGTCCGGTGCCCTGATTGCGGTCGCGGGTATGGTCGGGTTTATTGCTGCCGGTGTCGGCGATGAGGCGCTGCCGAGTCTGAGCCTCGGTTATGTGTATTTGCCGGCCCTGGCCGGGATAGTGATCACCTCCATGGTGACCACCCGTTATGGGGCTGCTTTGGTGAGCCAGTTACCGACGGCGACACTGAAGAAAATTTTTGCGGTCTTTTTGCTGTGTATCAGTATCAAGATGTTTTTGGGATAATGATTGAACGGGTCATCCGCCATCCGGCGGGTGCCTGATTGACTGAGATTGATTGAATGAGCCAAGGTTATTTAACGTTTCCGAATATTGACCCGGTGGTCATTGAAATCGGCCCGCTGGCAGTGCGCTGGTATGGGCTGATGTACTTACTGGGGTTCCTGTTCGCCATGTGGCTGGCCAATCGCCGGGCAGATAAGCCGGGCAGTGGCTGGACCCGTGAGCAGGTCAGCGACTTGCTGTTCGCTGGATTCCTTGGCGTGGTGCTGGGTGGGCGCATAGGTTATGTCCTGTTCTATAACTTTGATCTGTTCCTGGCCGATCCACTGTATCTATTTAAAGTCTGGACCGGCGGCATGTCGTTCCACGGCGGATTGCTCGGGGTGATTACGGCGATGTTCTGGTATGCCCACAAGCAGGGGCGGACTTTCTTCAACGTGGCTGATTTTGTCGCGCCGCTGGTCCCTTTCGGCCTTGGGGTTGGCCGGCTCGGCAACTTCATCAACGGTGAGCTGTGGGGACGGACCACGGACGTGCCGTGGGCCATGGTATTCCCGACTGGCGGACCATTGCCACGCCACCCGTCGCAGCTATATGAGTTCTTCCTCGAAGGGCTGGTGTTGTTGCTCATCCTCAATATCTTTATTCGCAAGCCGCGTCCGGCCGGGGCGGTATCGGGCCTGTTCCTGCTGGGGTACGGCAGCTTCCGTTTTATTGTCGAGTATTTCCGCGAACCGGATGCGCACCTGGGGCTGTTTGGCGGTTGGATCAGCATGGGGCAGATCCTGTCACTGCCGATGG
Source organism: Photobacterium sp. TY1-4 (assembly GCF_025398175.1). Taxonomy (NCBI): domain Bacteria; kingdom Pseudomonadati; phylum Pseudomonadota; class Gammaproteobacteria; order Vibrionales; family Vibrionaceae; genus Photobacterium; species Photobacterium sp. TY1-4. The sequence goes on along the minus strand of NZ_CP099734.1, from coordinate 2,938,966 downwards.
TGATCGGCGGTCTGTTGCTGATGCTGTGGGCGTATAAGTTTCAACCAAGCAACAAAACGGCATAAGCCGTGAAATCCCCCGGTTGCACCGAGGGAATGAGCCGTTGATGACAGGCAGCCTTTCGGCTGCCTGTTTTCGTTCATTCTGATAAAATTGAGCCAACAGTGTACCGCAGCGGTGCGGCGCAACGAACAACGGGTGGGAAAATGAAGCAGTATTTAGCGCTCTGTCAGCGCATTGTTGATGACGGTGTATGGGTTGAAAATGAACGGACCGGGAAGCGTTGTCTGACGGTGGTGAATGCCGATTTGAGTTATGATGTCGCGAACAACCAGTTCCCGTTGATCACCACGCGCAAAAGTTTCTGGAAAGCCGCAATTGCCGAGCTGCTGGGCTATCTGCGTGGCTATGACAGTGCTGCGCAGTTTCGTGCGATTGGTTGTAACACCTGGAATGCCAACGCCAACGAGAATGAAGCCTGGCTGAATAACCCGCACCGGCAAGGTGAGGATGATATGGGTCGGGTGTACGGGGTTCAGGGGCGTCGGTGGCAGAAGCCGGATGGCTCGACGGTCGATCAGCTGCGAAAAATCGTCGATGATCTCAGCCGCGGCATTGATGACCGCGGGGAAATCCTGACTTTTTATAACCCGGGCGAGTTTGATCGCGGTTGTCTGCGCCCGTGCATGCACACCCATACCTTCTCCCTACTGGGGGATACGCTTCATCTCACCAGCTATCAACGCTCCTGTGATGTCCCACTGGGGCTGAACTTCAATCAGGTTCAGGTCTTTACGCTGCTGGCGCTGATGGCGCAAATTACCGGCCACAAGCCGGGACAGGCCTATCACAAGATCATCAATGCGCACATCTATGAGGATCAGCTGCCGTTGATGCGGGATGTGCAGCTCAAGCGCGAGCCGTTCCCGTCCCCGCAGCTGAAGATCAACCCGGAGATCCGCTCACTTGACGATCTCGAAACCTGGGTGACGCTGGATGATTTTGAAGTCACGGGCTATCAGCACCACGAAGCGATCAAGTATCCGTTTTCGGTCTAGGTCTCTGTTTTCGGCCTAAGGGGATCCATTCCTGGTCTCAGCGTTGCTCTTTAGAGCTCTGCATAGATTTCTAGGCCTCAGCAGAGCTCTGGGTCTCTAAGCATAGGCCCGGGCCTCAAAAAGCCTGAGGTGAGTGTAGCGGCCGTTAAATGACAAAAGCCCCGCATCTGCGGGCAATGCAGTTCACTTAAGGGGAGCTGCATGGCGATTAACCGGGTAGCGGGTCTTTGATATCTTAACTGCCCTGGGCCTAGATGGCCTGGGGCGATTTTCCTTGAAGAGCACTGACAGGTCCCCCCGTAGTGCCTTTAGCCTCTTGGGCGTGTTTCCCGGTGACAGTGCCTTACTCATTACCCTGAGCTGACTTGCAATAAACTGGCAGGCGTACTTGAAGCTTATTTCTGTGGGGGCTCTGTCATGCGCCACAGCCGCCTGGCTTGCCTCTCTCCTGACCAGGTTGTAGCCGAGAAGCAACCCCCATAACTCTTGATAAACCAGCTCGACCGTTTTGCTCCGCAAGGTAAGAGAATTGTGCTGCATGGAGCTCTTTATATCGCGGTAGCCCAGTTCAATCTCCCAGCGTTCGTGGTATAGGGTGGCAACCTGCTCGGCGCTGTACATCTCTCTTGGCAGGGAGGTGAAAACCGTTTTCTCTTTCCCGTCTACCTCATAGGTGACTGCCCGTACCTGCCATTTCTCAGGAAGGGTCGGATTCTTCTTTCTCGCTTGGGGCGAGACCTTCATCTCGATAAGGTTGTCATTGGTTTCCTCCTCGTCGAGAAGTGTGTATACCACGCCTTTTTTAGCAGGAATAAGCCAATGTCGGTTTGCCCCGCTGGCAGAGATGCCCAGCAACAGGCTTGCTCCGTAAAATCCCTTATCCAGCAAAGTCACCGAGTTATCCGGCAGCGAGTTGATAAAGGGTTGGGCCAGCGGTATTTCACCTCGGCGATAAGGGCTGATATCGGCATCAATGATGATATGGGAACGCACGTTCATCATGGTGACAAGACGGAGTACAGGGTAAGGTGTCTGGCGCTTTCCGGATGTGTTTCCCGAACCGAAGTGTTCGCGAAGCCCGGGGGTATCCGGGGTCCTGAACAGAGCCCCATCAACAGCAAAAACCTGAAGTTTATTCCAGCTGTCTTCCGGGTACCTTTCTTTACCCCATACCTGAGCACACTGTTTGAACAGCCATTTAGGCGCTTCCTTTCCCAGTCGCTGACGGGCTTGTGTCAGAGCACTCTTGGCCAGGAGTTCCTCGTTTGCCAACCCTTCGGCACAGACATTCATACGGCGGGCCACTTCAGCTATAGGCTCATTGCGGAAAAAGGCCATACCGACAATAAGCCAGAGCACCATATCACTGGGGAGCCGTCTTCGTCTGATGGTTGCCTGAGTCGATAAAGATGTAGCTCTGGCAACCCACTCGTCGGGAACGTGTTCAGAGAAAGTGGTCAGCTGGGAGATATCGACAGGAGACTCTTCAAGAAAATCTGTGAGTGCGGAAGCTAAGGGCATAAAAAAACCGGAAACCAGTAAATGATTTCCGATTTTGACGCATCAGAAGGATCAGTCAACCGATCCTTAACTGATCAGCATTGCGCATCTGCGGGGCTTTTTCGTGGGCGACAGCCAGAGGCGTTAGGCCGTGAAGGCCAGGATGGAGCCCGGAATCGCGACAAAGACCAGGCCCAGGTAGGCAGCAACTGCGGCTTTGTTACGGCTGGCCAGGTCGCTCAGGGAGAACGCGGCTTTCAGCGGGAGTTCGCGCAGGAACGGTACGCCATAAATCAGCAGGGTGGCCAGGACATTGAACGACAGGTGCACCAGCGCGATTTGCAGCGCGAAGATGGCGTTCTCGCCGGAGATTGCCGTCGCGGCCAGCAGGGCGGTGATACAGGTCCCGATGTTGGCACCCAGGGTGAACGGGTAGACATCACGGACTTTCAGCACCCCGGTCCCAACCAGCGGTACCATCAGGCTGGTGGTGGTGGATGACGACTGAACCAGAACCGTCACCACGGTGCCAGAGGCAATGCCGTGGATCGGGCCACGACCAATGGCGCTTTTCAGAATTTCACGGGCACGGCCGACCATCAGGCTGCGCATCAGTTTGCCCATTGCCGTAATGGCCAGGAAGATCAGAGCGATACCGATGAAGATCATCACCACGCCACCCATGTTGCCCAGCGCTTCCAGCGGACCTTTGACCGCCGCAACCGCGGGCTTGGTCAGCACCTTCATGAAGTTCATGCCCTTGAGGCTCATGTTGCCGGCATCCATCAGCGGCGTGACCAACCAGGTCGACACTTTATTGAGGATCCCGAACATCATCTCCAGCGGCAGGAAAATCGCAACAGCCAGCAGGTTAAAGAAGTCATGAACGGTGGCACTGGCAAACGCGCGGCGGAATTCATCTTTGCAGCGGGCGTGGCCCAGGCTGACCAGCGTATTGGTCACCGTGGTGCCGATATTGGCCCCCATCACCATCGGGATGGCCGTTTCAACCGGCAGGCCACCGGCCACCAGGCCGACAATAATTGAAGTAACCGTGCTGGACGATTGAATCAGGGACGTCGCCACCAAGCCGATCATCAGGCCGGCAACCGGATGGGACGCGAATTCAAACAGGGTTTTGGCTTGTTCGCCTACTGACCATTTAAAGCCGCTGCTCACCATAGAGACAGCAACCAGTAGTACGTAAAGCATGAACGCCAGATTAGCCCAGCGGACCCAGCGCATAGAGCTGCTCATCGGTTCAGCAGTAGTGGCTTGGGTAGTCATAATCATTTCTCCATGACAAGAGTATGTCGTTTGGGTTTCATTAAAGTGAAATCTGCGGGCGATGGTAGAGATCGAATATTTCAGAAATATGACATTGATGATGGCAGCGGAAATTTGTGGTTATTTTTGTGACCAGTTTGAGCGGGTGGAAATGTAACGGAGTTTAAACGTTTCAGATTAATTGTATGTTTTATAGTTACTTAGTTAGTCATTTAGCATTTGTCTGAAGTTGGCGTTTTTTGCTCTATTTTCGGTCAAAGCCAGTGCAATTTTATCCTTATTGAGTCATTCCATAGTAATTCATAGAGCCAACTTTAGCTCCGGCCATCAATTATGCGGAATATTGCTTTATATCCCGCCCAATACTTCGGTTTTTTCGAGGTCTTATCTCTAAACAAACGATTTTTCAGAGCAGGATGCTGACGTCTAAACTATTTTTACACATTCGTTGTGACATTTGTTTCATGGTAAGGAGTGACGGTCGATGACCGATGCAATTCGTAAATTTCTCAAATTAGAGTCTGCCGGCGGGATTATCCTGATTGTTGCCGCCGCGATTGCAATGATAATTGCTAACTCGCCTCTGGAGCCTCTGTATAACGGCGCACTGCATACCTATGTCGCCGGGCTTTCTGTGTCGCATTGGATCAACGATGGTCTGATGGCTGTCTTCTTCTTGCTGATCGGCCTCGAAGTGAAGCGAGAGCTGATTGAAGGTGCATTGAATACGAAAGAAAAAGCGATCTTCCCGGCCATTGCGGCGCTGGGGGGAATGCTGGCACCGGCGCTGGTTTATGTGGCGTTTAATGCGGCTGATCCGCTGGCCGTCAAAGGCTGGGCGATCCCGGCGGCGACGGATATTGCCTTTGCCCTGGGGATCATGGCTTTGCTGGGGAACCGGGTACCGGTGTCGCTGAAGGTGTTTTTGCTGGCCCTGGCCATTATTGATGACCTGGGGGTGATTGTCATTATTGCTCTGTTCTACAGCAGCGATCTGTCAACCATGGCCCTGACGGTTGCTTTTGCCGCCACCGCAGCCCTGTTCGTGATGAATGCGAAAAACGTCACCAAGCTGTCCTGGTATCTGGTGGTGGGTGCGGTGCTGTGGATCAGCGTGCTGAAGTCTGGGGTGCATGCGACTCTGGCCGGTGTGGTGCTTGGCTTTGCGATTCCGCTGTCGGGCAAGGAATCGGAAGATGGCAAACAGCATTCACCGCTGAAGCATCTTGAGCATGCCCTGCATCCGTCTGTTGCGTTCTTTATTCTGCCGCTGTTCGCATTTGCCAATGCCGGGATCTCGCTGGAAGGCGTGTCACTGGCCGGCCTGACCTCGATGCTGCCGCTGGGGATTGCCTTGGGTCTGTTCATCGGTAAGCCGCTCGGGATCTTCAGTGCCAGCTACCTGGCGGTGAAAAGCGGCATTGCGAAGCTGCCTGACGGTATTGGGTTCCGCCACATTTTTGCGGTCTCAGTGCTGTGCGGGATTGGATTTACCATGTCGATCTTTATTTCATCCCTGGCATTTGTGGGTGCTCCGGAAGATTTCAGCACTTATTCGCGCCTGGGTATCCTGTTAGGTTCCACCGTCTCGGCTGTGATCGGTTATGCCATGTTGAGTCGGTCTTTACCAAAAGCGGAGGCATAATATGCGTTATCTTCTGAGCGTTGCATTGTTGGTATCGTCAGCGACGATGGCAGCTCCGGATTATGAGAGCTGTACCACCCACAACAAAGATACGGAAATTTGCCAGGCTTATCTGGCAGGGGTTAGCCAGGGTAAGGCGAGTGTTGAGACTGCAGCAATGATGAAGCAGGAAGATAACTTTCGCGCCCGTGCCCTCGAACAGCGTGTTGGCGAGCGTTACCGCAAATCGGTCAACCTGGAGACACTGTCGGAAACTTCGACCAATTAACCGCACTGGTTTGGTGAATCCTTGACTCAGGCTATTGAAGACCCCGGAGGCTCAGCGTAAGCTGCGGCTCTGGGGTTTTTTATTGGATTCGTAACGGCGACATGTCTCATCTTAATTACAACCACCTCTATTACTTCTGGATGGTCTGCAAACAAGGGTCGGTGACCAAGGCTGCCGATGCGCTGTTTCTGGCACCGCAAACGGTCACCGGTCAGATCCGGGCGCTGGAAGAGCGGCTCAAAGGCAAGCTGACCAAGCGGGTTGGCCGCAACATTGAGCCGACCGAGCTGGGGCAACTGGTGTTCAAGTACGCCGATAAGATGTTTGATCTCAGTTATGAGATGCTCGATATCGTCAACTATACCCAGCGGGAAAATCAGTTGCTGGAAGTGGGGGTTGCCGATGCCCTGTCAAAACGCCTGGTCAGTAAGGTCCTGCTCGAAGGGATCCCTGAAGATGAGCGGATCCACCTGCGCTGTTATGAGTCCACGCATGAAATGCTGCTCGAACAGCTGTCACAGCATAAGCTCGATATGATCCTGTCCGACTGTCCGGTCGATTCGACGCAAAGCCCGGGGCTCTACAGTAAGAAGCTGGGCGAGTCGAGCATGAGTTTTTTCTGCTCTTCTCCAGCCAAAACCCTGAATTTTCCGGCCTGTATCGAAGATTACAAGTTGCTGGTGCCGGGGCGCCGGACGGCGATGGGGCGGAAATTACACCAGTGGTTCGATCAGCAGGGGATCACGCCGAATATTCTCGGCGAGTTTGATGATGCCGCGCTGATGAAGGCCTTTGGCTCGTATCATCGCTCCATGTTTGTCGCGCCCTCTATTTATGCGTCGGAAATTGAAGGCTCCCACCACATTCAGGAAGTTAAACGGGTGCGGGAAATTAAGGAGGAGTATTACGTGATTTTTGCCGAGCGGATGATCATGCACCCGGCGGTGAAGAAGATCTGCGAGGCAGATTTTAGGAAATTGTTCCGCTAATGTTGCACCTGAGCGGCCGTCGGCACAAAAAACCAACATTTGCGGCTAGAAAACCCTGCTTAAATTGAGTACATTAGCATTATCTTAATTTAAATGATGGTGGCAGTATGGAACTACAGCAAATGGAGCAAAATGCACCCAAAGCCGTAGCGTTACTGAAAGCCATGGCGAATGAAAGACGTTTGTTTATTCTGTGCTATTTGCTGGAAGGTGAAATGTCGGTTGGGATGATGAGTGAAAAGCTGGGGCTGAGCCAGTCTGCACTCTCTCAGCATTTGGCATGGTTGCGTCGTGACGGGTTGGTTGATACCCGCAAAGAGGCGCAGACAGTCTATTACCGGCTGAAAAGCGATGAGGTTCGGGCCATGATTCAGTTGCTGCACAAGATGTATTGCAACGTTTAGTGTGGCAAGGGAAACCCCGACAAACAGCAACAAAAAAACCGGCTCGAGAGCCGGTTTTTTCATGCTAGCAAATCACAACTCTTACAGAGCTTTGATTTTCGCAGCCAGGCGAGCCTTGTGACGTGCAGCCTTGTTTTTGTGGATAAGGCCCTTAGTAGCCATACGGTCCATAACAGGTTGCATTTCAGCAAAAGCTTGAGTAGCGGCTTCTTTGTTGCCAGCTTCGATTGCAGCGATAACTTTTTTGAAGAAAGTGCGCATCATAGAACGACGGCTAGCGTTGTGCTGGCGACGTTTCTCAGAAGTGATAGCACGTTTCTTAGCAGATTTGATATTTGCCAAGGGTGTAACTCCCAAATTCTTGGTATGGTGACAATTTAAGGCCGAGGACTATGCCCGCAATTCCAGAGATTGTCAAATGATTTGTGCAAATATCCGCCGGACCAACAGAATTGGCACTTGCGGATGAACACGGTTAATATGGCGGCAGATTTTACCAGCTTTTCGCCCTGTAAGTCACCTTTCTGGGCTATCTTTGTGAGGTTTTTTTTGTGAGCAAGCGTCTATTGCGCTCCGGGATGATTGTCAGCACCATGACATTGGTCTCTCGAGTGCTGGGTTTGGTGCGTGATGTCGTCGTTGCCAACCTGATGGGGGCGGGGGCTGCCGCTGATGTCTTCTTCTTTGCCAATAAAATTCCGAATTTTCTGCGCCGGTTATTTGCCGAAGGGGCCTTCTCCCAGGCATTTGTCCCGGTGCTGACGGAATCTCACGCTGGCGGCGATCTGGATCAAACCCGCCAGTTAATCGCCCGTGCCTCCGGCACCCTGGGCGGGATTGTCACCGTGGTGACACTGCTGGGGGTCCTGTGCTCCGGCGTAGTCACTGCGCTGTTCGGGGCCGGTTGGTTTGTCGATTGGCTTCAGGGCGGTCCGGCGGCACCGAAGTTTGAGCTGGCTTCCCTGCTGCTGAAGATCACCTTCCCGTATCTGTGGTTTATCACCTTTGTGGCGCTCTCGGGCGCGATCCTCAATACGTTGGGGAAATTCGCGGTCTCTTCCTTTACCCCGGTGTTTTTGAATGTGGCGGTCATTGGCTGTGCCTGGTTCCTGTCGCCGCAGTTGGCGCAACCGGAAATCGGGCTGGCAATCGGGGTGTTTCTCGGCGGACTGATCCAGTTTCTGTTCCAACTGCCGTTTCTGTATCGCGCAGGGATGCTGGTCAGGCCGAAGTGGGGCTGGCGGGATCCGGGCGTGGTCAAGATCCGCACCCTGATGATCCCGGCCCTGTTCGGCGTATCGGTGAGCCAGATCAACCTGCTGTTTGACACCTTTATCGCCAGCTTCCTGGCGACCGGCTCAATCAGCTGGCTATATTACTCGGACCGCTTGCTGGAGTTTCCGCTCGGCCTGTTCGGGATTGCCATCGCCACCGTGATCCTGCCGGCCTTGTCCCGCAAGCATGTGGATCAGAGCCGCGTGCATTTCGCCCAGACGATGGACTGGGGGGTGCGCATGGTGTTGTTGCTCGGCTTGCCGGCAATGCTCGGGTTGATGGTGCTGGCCAAGCCGATGCTGATGGTACTGTTTATGCGGGGAGAATTTTCGCCGACGGATGTTGAGCAGGCTTCCCTGTCGCTGCTGGCCTATGCTTCGGGGCTATTGAACTTCATGCTGATCAAGGTACTGGCCCCGGGCTACTATGCCCGCCAGGATACCAAGACTCCGGTTCGCTTCGGCATCATCGCGATGATCAGTAATATGGTTTTCAATGCCATTTTTGCTTATTTCTACGGTTATGTCGGTCTGGCGATGGCTACGGCGCTGTCGGCGCTGGTCAATGCGGCGCTGCTCTATCGCGGCCTGCATCGTGCTGAGGTGTATCGATTGACGGCGGCGACCCTGTGGTTTGTCGGCCGACTCGCGGTTGCCGGTGCGGCGATGGTTGCAGTGTTGCTGTGGTTCTGCCCGCCGATGGCTCAGTGGCTGGACTGGTCACTGTCGGAGCGGGTGTTGTGGCTGGCGGCCACCATCGGTCTCGGGGCCGGGACGTACTTGGTAACCGTGCTGCTGCTGGGGCTTCGCCTCCATCATCTGAAGGTGGAAGACGACGTTGCTCCGAGCCTTGATTGAAGTGGCGAAAACATCAGAAAATGATTCAAATTGGTACGATGGACTCAGAGTAGTATATAATCCGTCAGTTTTTCACTCTGCGAACATGATATCGGCACATGGAATTAATCCGAGGCATACATAACATCAAGCCAGAGCATCACGGTTGCGTGTTGACGATCGGCAACTTTGATGGGGTTCATCTGGGTCATCAGGCTGTGTTGCGTCAGGTGCTGGCCAAGGCACAGACGCTAGGTCTGCCGGCGACGGTGATGAGCTTTGAGCCGCAGCCGATGGAACTGTTCGCCGGAGAAAATGCGCCGGCCCGACTGACGCGCTTTCGTGACAAATATCTGCAACTCAAGCAGGTCGGTGTTGATCGCCTGCTGTGTGTCAACTTTAACAGCCGTTTTGCCGACATGTCGGCACATGACTTTGTTCGTCGCTTGTTGGTTGAGCAATTGGGTGTTAAGTTTTTGGTTGTCGGTGATGATTTCCGCTTCGGCCAGGGCCGGCGCGGCGATTTCGCAACCCTGGTTGCGGCCGGAAAGGAATTTGGGTTTACGGTGGTCAGTACCCACAGCTTTTGTGTTTCGGCACAACGGGTGAGCAGTACCGCGATCCGTGAAGCCCTGGCAAATGATAATTTGCCCTTGGCTGAGTCCCTGCTGGGACGTCCGTACAGTATCAGCGGACGGGTGTCCCACGGGCGGAAACTTGGCCGGACGATCGGTTTTCCGACCGCCAATGTCCCGTTGAAGCGCCGGGTGTCTCCGGTCTCCGGGGTGTATGCGGTTGAGGTCTATGGCGTCAATGGCGAACCGGTTCCCGGGGTTGCCAATGTTGGTCGCCGACCGACTGTCAATGGTGTCCGGCAACAGCTGGAAGTACACCTGTTTGATTTTCAGTCTGATCTCTACGGGCATCAGATTGAGGTTGTGCTGCATCATAAGCTGCGTGACGAAATAAAATTCGAATCATTCGATGCGCTCAAAGCGCAAATAGAGCGTGATGCTCAAACAGCACGGGTGTGGCTGTCTGAGCGTAAAAATGTCCCACTTCGCCCAAGTAACGGAATCGAGAATCAATGAGCGACTATAAAGATACCCTGAACCTGCCTGAAACAGGGTTTCCGATGCGAGGCAATCTTGCGAATCGCGAACCTGCGATGCTTAAGCGTTGGTATGATGAAGATCTTTACGGTGAAATCCGTAAAGCCAAAAAGGGTAAGAAATCCTTTGTATTACACGATGGCCCACCATACGCCAACGGTGATATTCACATTGGTCACGCACTGAATAAGATTCTTAAAGACATCATTATTAAGTCGAAGACGCTGTCGGGATATGACGCGCCTTACATTCCTGGCTGGGACTGCCACGGTCTGCCGATCGAACTGATGGTCGAGAAGAAAGTCGGTAAGCCGGGTCAGAAAGTGACCGCGGCAGAGTTCCGTGAAAAATGCCGTGCCTATGCGGCGGGTCAGGTGGAAGGCCAGAAAGAGAGCTTTATCCGCCTGGGCGTGCTGGGTCAGTGGGACAAGCCATATCGCACTATGGATTTTGCAACCGAAGCGAACATCATTCGCTCGCTGGGCAAAATTGCCGATCAGGGCCACCTGCTCAAAGGCTTTAAGCCGGTCCACTGGTGTACTGACTGTGGTTCTGCCCTGGCAGAGGCCGAAGTTGAATATAAAGACAAAATGTCGCCGTCGATTGACGTGAAATTCAAGGCTGCGGACGAAGCTGCTGTGGTTGCGAAGTTCAGCTGCGCCGAAGGCCATCAGGGCCACGGCGATGTTTCGATCGTGATCTGGACTACCACGCCTTGGACGCTGCCGGCCAACCGTGCCGTTGCCGTGCGTGATGATCTGGAATACGTGCTGATCCAAACGGAAGGCGAAACCCCTGAGCGTCTGATCGTCGCTGCCGAGCTGGCAAGTGATGTGATGGCCCGTGCCGGTGTTGAGCACTACCATAACCTGGGCTTCTGTAAAGGGGCTGACCTGGATCTGCTGCGCTTCCACCACCCGTTCTACAACTTTGATGTTCCGGTGATCCTGGGCGATCACGTGACCACCGAGTCCGGTACCGGCTGTGTTCACACCGCCCCTGGCCACGGTCAGGAAGACTTCGTGGTGGGCCAGAAGTACGGTCTGGAAGTCGCCAACCCGGTCGGCAGCAACGGCGTTTATCTGCCGGATACCGAGCTGTTTGCCGGCCAGCATGTGTTCAAAGCCAACGATGCCGTCGTTGAAGTGCTGAAAGAGCACGGCGCGCTGCTGCACCACCATGCTTACGAGCACAGCTACCCGCACTGCTGGCGCCACAAGACGCCGATCATCTTCCGTGCCACCCCGCAGTGGTTCGTATCGATGGATCAGGCCGGTCTGCGTGCCAAAGCGCTGGAAGAAATCAAAGGCGTCCAGTGGATGCCGGAGTGGGGTCAAAATCGCATTGAGTCGATGGTTGAAGGCCGTCCGGAGTGGTGTATCTCCCGTCAGCGCACCTGGGGCGTGCCAATTGCCCTGTTCGTACATAAAGAAACGCAAGAGCTGCACCCGCAGACCAGCGAGCTGATCGAAAAAGTAGCTCAACTGGTTGAGCAAAAAGGGATTCAAGCCTGGTGGGATCTGGATCCGACCGAGCTGATGGGCGCTGAAGATGCGGCGAACTACGAGAAAGTACTGGATACCCTGGATGTCTGGTTTGACTCTGGTGTAACGCACTTCTCTGTGGTCGACAGTCGCGAAGAGTACAACGGCCACAGCGCCGATCTGTACCTGGAAGGCTCTGACCAGCACCGCGGTTGGTTCCAGTCGTCGCTGATCTCATCGGTTGCGATGAAAGGCAAAGCACCATACAACCAGGTTCTGACCCACGGTTTCGTGGTGGATGGCCAGGGCCGGAAGATGTCAAAATCGATCGGCAACGTGGTGGCGCCAAAAGATGTGACCAATAAACTGGGTGCGGACATCCTGCGTCTGTGGGTGGCTTCGACAGACTACACCGGCGAAGTTGCGGTCTCGGATGAGATCCTCAAGCGCTCTGCCGATGCGTACCGTCGTATCCGCAACACCGCGCGTTTCTTCCTGGCCAACCTGAGTGGCTTTAACCCGGCGACCGATTGCGTTGCGCCGGAAGAGATGGTCGCGCTGGATCGCTGGGCAGTGGGCTGTGCCAAAGCCGCTCAGGAAGACATCATTAAAGCGTATGGCGAGTACAATCTGCACGCCGTGACGCAGCGCCTGATGCATTTCTGCTCCATCGAAATGGGCTCATTCTACCTGGATGTGATCAAGGACCGTCAGTACACCGCCAAACGCGGTGGCCACGCACAGCGTAGCTGTCAGACCGCGCTGTACTACATCGTTGAAGCGCTGGTTCGCTGGATGGCGCCGATCATGTCGTTCACTGCCGACGAAATCTGGAACGAGATGCCGGCTGCCCAGGGCAACGGCGAGTCCCGTGAGAAGTTTGTCTTCACCGGTGAGTGGTTCGAAGGCCTGTTTGGTCTGGCGGACGGCGAAGCGCTGAACAACGAATTCTGGACCGAGATCCAGCAGGTTCGTGGTGCGGTGAACAAGCTGCTGGAAGCTGCCCGGAACGAAAAAGTCATTGGTGGCGCACTTCAGGCCGAAGTGACGCTGTTCGCGACCCCGGCGCTGGCTGCGAAGCTGAACCAGCTGGAAGATGAGCTGCGTTTCGTCCTGTTGACCTCGAAAGCCGAAGTGGTGGTTGCCGAGAGCCAGCCGGAAGGCGCGCAAGCAACGGAACTGGAAGGTCTGTTTGTTGCAGTTGCCGCGTCTGAGGCTGAGAAGTGTGATCGTTGTTGGCACCATGTCGCCGATGTCGGTGCGATTGCAGGCCATGAATCGATCTGCGGTCGCTGTGTGAGCAACGTCGACGGTGACGGAGAAGAGCGTAAGTTTGCCTAATGACAGAGTTATCGCCGAAACAGAAATTATCATGGAAGGACTCCGGCGTGCGCTGGCTGTGGCTGGCGGCTCTGGTCTACCTTGTCGATATTGGCAGCAAGCTGCTGGTGATGAACACCATGGAGTATGGCTGGCCGAACCGGATTGAACTGCTGCCGTTTTTCAACCTGCTGTATGTTCATAATTACGGTGCGGCGTTCAGCTTCCTGAGTGACGCCGGTGGCTGGCAGCGTTGGTTGTTTACGGCAATCGCATTAGGGGTTTGTAGCTTACTGATTTTCTGGATGCGTCGTGCGCCGGCCTCACACAAACTGGCCAACAGCGCGTATGCCCTGATTATTGGTGGCGCACTGGGCAATTTGTCCGATCGGCTGTATCACGGCTTTGTCGTGGACTTCCTTGATTTTTATGTCGGGAAACACCACTGGCCGGCATTTAATATAGCGGATATGGCGATTTGCCTCGGGGCCGGTTTGATTATTCTGGAAGGCTTCCTGGCCGATAAGAAGAAACAGCCTGCGAACCACTAATCTCAGTCAGAGACGATAACCCTGAGCGCTGTCCGTTGATACGGACGGCGCTTTGTTGTTAAATGGGCGCTAATGATACAGGCCCCGGTGGTCCGGACTCAGGTTACCGCGAGTTTCGGAGCGGCGTGCGCCATCCAATACAAGATGTTAAGGACCCTACATGTCGGTGATTACGCAAAACAGTGAAGTTCTGATGCACTTTGCCATTAAGCTTGAAGATGGCTCGGTTGCAGAATCAACCCAGGTCATGGGCAAACCGGCAAAATTTCGCATGGGTGACGGCAGCCTGACCGACAACTTTGAGCAGTGTCTACTGGGGCTGAAAGCCGGTGACAAGAGCAGCTTTGAGCTGGCGCCGGAAGATGCGTTTGGGTTGCCGAACCCGGACAATATTCACCATGTCGATCTGCGCAAGTTCGGGACGGACGCTCCGGCGGAAGTGGGCAATATTATTGCCTTTGCCGGTCCGGACGGGCAGGATATCCCGGGCGTGATCACGGCCGTTGCCGGCGATTCCGTAACTGTAGATTTCAACCATCCGCTCGCCGGGCAGCGGGTGACGTTCGACGTTGAAGTCGTGACCATAGAGAACTAAGAGCAATCAGCAATGAAAATCTTACTAGCCAATCCACGCGGGTTCTGTGCCGGTGTTGACCGTGCCATCAGTATTGTTGAACGGGCACTGGAGCTGTATCAGCCACCGATTTATGTTCGCCATGAAGTGGTGCACAACCGCTTTGTCGTGGAAGGGCTGAAGCAACGCGGTGCGGTCTTCGTTGAAGAGTTACACGAAGTGCCGGATGACAATATCGTGATCTTCTCCGCCCACGGTGTTTCGCAGGCGGTTCGTAACGAAGCCAAGGCGCGCCAGCTGACGGTCTTCGATGCTACTTGTCCGCTGGTGACCAAGGTTCATATGGAAGTCGCCCGTGCCAGCCGCCGTAATATGGAAGTGGTGCTGATTGGCCATGCCGGCCACCCTGAAGTCGAAGGGACCATGGGACAGTATGCCAGCGACACCGGTGGCATGTATCTGGTGGAAACCCCGGCCGATGTCGACAAGTTGATGGTCAAAGATCCGTCCAACCTGCACTATGTCAGCCAGACCACGTTGTCGGTGGATGAAACGGCCGATGTGATCGACAAGCTGCGCGAAGTCTTCCCGCAGATCCAGGGGCCGCGTAAAGATGATATCTGCTATGCGACCCAGAATCGTCAGGACGCCGTGCGCGAGATGGCGGAAACTGTCGATGTGATGATCGTGGTCGGCTCGAAGAACTCCTCCAACTCAAACCGCTTGCGTGAGCTGGCAGAAAAACTGGGGACGCCGGGATATTTGACCGATTGTCCGGAAGATGTCCAGCCGGTCTGGTTTGACGGCAAGCAGAAAGTCGGGATCACCGCCGGCGCCTCAGCGCCGGAAGCGCTGGTGAATCAGATTATTGCCCGGATCCAGGAGATCAGCGGCGCGGAAGTCGAAGAGCTGTCTGGCCGCGAGGAGAACATGTTCTTTGAAGTGCCGCGTGAGCTGCAGGTCAAAAATGTGGGTTAATTGCCCCGTGTGAATTTTTTTCAGAGCCCCGGCCTGCAGCCGGGGCTTTTTTTATCCGGGTCAACAGGCTACATTGGTGGGCTACCACTTAATCCAGATGATCAGGGAGACTTCACGCAATGGTCAGAATTGCGATTGCAGGCGCGGCAGGGCGCATGGGACGTCAGTTGCTTAAGGCGACACACCTTTCGGAGCAGGCGACATTGGGTGCGGCGACAGAGCGCAGCAGCTCATCTTTGGTGGGCGTCGATGCCGGAGAGCTGGCCGGGGTGGGTCCCGTGTCGGTCACCATTGTGGATGATCTGGCGGCGGCGAAAGATGATTTTGATGTACTGATCGACTTTACGGCCCCGGTTGCCACATTGGCAAACCTGGCGTTTTGTCGCCAACACGGCAAGAAAATCGTGATCGGGACGACGGGGTTCAGTGACGAAGAGCGTCAGCAGATCGATGAGGCAGCCAAGCAGGTGCCGGTGGTGATGGCACCGAACTACAGTGTCGGGGTCAACCTGGTGTTTAAGCTGCTGGAAAAAGCAGCCCAGGTGATGGGCGATTATTGTGATATTGAAGTCATTGAAGCGCACCACCGTCACAAGGTCGATGCTCCGTCCGGGACCGCAATCGGCATGGGTGAGGCAATTGCCGGCGCGATGGGCAACAAGCTCAGTGATGTGGCGGTCTATGCCCGCGAAGGGATCACCGGCGAGCGCAGCCGGGATGAAATCGGTTTTGCCACCATCCGTGCCGGTGACATTGTCGGCGAACATACTGCGATGTTTGCCGATATCGGCGAGCGGGTTGAAATTACTCACAAAGCGACGGATCGGATGACGTTTGCCAATGGTGCCGTGCGCGCGGCTGCCTGGCTCAATGACAAGCAGCCGGGTTTCTACACCATGCAGGATGTCCTCGGACTGGATACGCTGTAAACACCTGACGCTTCCCATTTAGCTTCTTTCTTCAACAGGGTGATGCGCCATCAGCAATGGCTGCATCACCCTGTTTTTTTCGAATTCATAATTATTATGCTCTTCCGGACGTAACATGCATAAATAGTGAATTTTATCGTTTGAACATGCCTGTGCGTTTGGTTGCGTTATCTCTGAGGGGGGATGCTCTTATTTCATGTTTGTTTTGGCTGTTTGGGTTTAATTTTTTACCATTCCCTGTAAAACGGTATCTAAAGTTGGCTTTTTTTCACCATTTTTGATGAGGTTTGTTGGTTTTGTTCTGAGGGTGTTTTAGGCAAACGTTAAACTCAATTTTCGCCTCTGCCGGGAGCGCAGGATTAACGACTTTTGTGTGCTTTATCCGGGTTAGGAGGGCGGTTTTTGCTGGTGAGGCTGAAAATAAAATTTATTTTGGCCGTTCGGTTGACACTTTTCACAGCGATCTCTAGAATGCGCGCAATTTGTCAAAATTCAGCTTGACTCGCTTTTTGACTTTGTATGGAATGGGTAATTGCAAGTTTATCTGTTTTAGCTGCATTTTTATTATTCTAAATCTCTGGAGGTTGTCTTGAGCAAATCAGCGCTGTTAGTCCTGGAAGATGGGACAGTGTTCCACGGCGTGTCCATCGGGGCAGATGGTTCGGCTGTTGGTGAAGTCGTTTTTAATACCTCGATGACGGGGTATCAGGAAATCCTCACCGACCCCTCTTATTCTCAACAGATTGTGACTCTCACTTACCCCCATATTGGCAATACCGGAACCAATTCCGAAGACGAAGAATCCTCCTCCATCCACGCGCAAGGCCTGGTGATTCGCGATCTCCCGCTCATCGCTTCCAACTTCCGTAGTCAGCAATCCCTTTCTGATTATCTCAAATCCCAAAACATCGTCGGCATTGCAGACATTGACACCCGTAAACTGACACGCCTGCTGCGTGAGAAAGGGGCGCAAAATGGCTGCATCATGGCGGGCAATCACCAGGATGAGGCGCTGGCGCTGGCCAAGGCGAAAGATTTCCCGGGTCTGAAAGGTATGGATCTGGCGAAAGTGGTGACAACGGCTGAAGTTTACCCATGGAAGCAGGGCTCCTGGACCCTGACCGGCGGCTTGCCGGAAGCAAAAGATGACAGCGAGCTGCCGTACCATGTCGTGGCCTATGACTTCGGTGCCAAGCGCAATATTTTGCGCATGCTGGTTGACCGTGGCTGTCGCCTGACGGTGGTACCGGCCCAGACCTCGGCAGAAGAGGTGCTGGCGATGAACCCGGACGGTGTGTTCCTGTCCAACGGACCGGGCGACCCGGAGCCGTGTACCTACGCGATTGAAGCGACCAAAGTCTTTCTGGACAAAGGCTTGCCGATTTTCGGCATTTGTCTGGGGCACCAAATTCTGGCCCTGGCCAGCGGCGCGCAAACCGTGAAAATGAAATTCGGCCACCATGGTGCCAACCACCCGGTGAAAGATCTGGACCGCGATGTGGTGATGATCACCAGCCAGAACCACGGCTTTGCGGCGGACGAGGCGACGCTGCCTGAAAACCTGCGTGCCACGCACAAATCGCTATTTGACGGCTCGCTGCAGGGGATCCACCGCACCGACAAGCCGGCGTTCAGCTTCCAGGGCCACCCGGAAGCCAGCCCGGGCCCGCATGACGCGGCACCACTTTTTGACCACTTTATCGATCTGATTAAACAGCACAGCGCCTAAGCCGGAGTAGTAAGCAATGCCAAAACGTACTGACATTAAAAGTGTTCTTATCCTGGGTGCCGGCCCAATCGTGATCGGCCAGGCCTGTGAGTTCGATTATTCGGGTGCCCAGGCGTGTAAAGCGCTTCGTGAAGAAGGCTATCGCGTGATTCTGGTGAACTCGAACCCGGCGACCATCATGACCGACCCGGAAATGGCGGATGCGACCTACATCGAGCCGATCCACTGGGAAGTGGTACGCAAGATCATCGAGAAAGAGCGTCCGGATGCCGTGCTGCCGACCATGGGCGGCCAGACTGCACTGAACTGTGCGCTGGATCTGGAGCGCCATGGCGTGCTGGCAGAGTTCGGCGTTGAGATGATTGGTGCGACAGCAGATGCGATTGATAAAGCGGAAGATCGCTCGCGTTTCGATGCGGCGATGAAATCAATTGGCCTGGAATGTCCGCGTGCCGATACCGCCAAAACCATGGAAGAAGCTTACCGAGTCCTGGATATGGTCGGCTTCCCTTGTATTATCCGTCCGTCGTTCACCATGGGTGGGACCGGCGGCGGGATTGCCTATAACAAAGAAGAGTTCGAAGAGATCTGCCGCCGCGGCCTGGATCTGTCTCCAACCAATGAGCTGCTGATTGACGAGTCGCTGATTGGCTGGAAAGAGTACGAGATGGAAGTGGTTCGTGATAAAAACGACAACTGCATCATCGTCTGTTCGATCGAAAACTTCGATGCGATGGGGATCCACACCGGTGACTCCATCACGGTCGCCCCGGCGCAAACCCTGACCGACAAAGAATACCAGCTGATGCGAAACGCCTCGCTGGCGGTCCTGCGAGAAATCGGTGTTGAAACCGGGGGCTCGAACGTTCAGTTCGGGATCAACCCGAAAGATGGCCGCATGGTGATCATCGAGATGAACCCGCGGGTTTCGCGCTCTTCTGCGCTGGCCTCGAAAGCGACCGGTTTCCCGATTGCCAAAGTTGCCGCCAAACTGGCGATTGGCTTTACCTTAGATGAGCTGATGAACGACATCACCGGTGGTGCGACACCGGCCTCGTTCGAACCAACCATTGACTACGTCGTCACCAAGATCCCACGCTTTAACTTCGAGAAATTTGCCGGTGCCAATGACCGTCTGACCACGCAGATGAAGTCTGTCGGTGAGGTGATGGCGATTGGCCGTAACCAGCAGGAATCTCTGCATAAAGCCCTGCGCGGCCTGGAAGTGGGCGCGACCGGCTTCGATGAGATGGTCGACCTGGATGAGCCCGATGCGCTGACCAAAATCCGCCATGAGCTGAAAGATGCGGGTGCCGAGCGGATTTGGTACATCGCTGATGCTTTCCGTGCCGGCCTGTCCGTCGATGGCGTGTTTAACCTGACCAACATCGACCGCTGGTTCCTGGTTCAAATTGAAGAGCTGGTGAAACTGGAGAACGACGTGAAAGAAGGCGGCTTTGCCGGCCTGAATGAAGGGGTGTTGCGTCGGCTCAAGCGTAAAGGTTTTGCCGATGCGCGTCTGGCGAAGCTGTTGGGTGTGGCTGAAACTGAAATCCGCAAGCTGCGTGACCAGTTCAACATTCACCCGGTCTACAAGCGTGTGGATACCTGTGCTGCTGAGTTCTCTTCAGACACCGCGTACATGTACTCATCGTATGATGACGAATGTGAAGCACAGCCGACGGACAAAGACAAAATCATGGTCCTGGGCGGCGGTCCGAACCGCATTGGCCAGGGCATCGAGTTTGATTACTGCTGTGTGCATGCCTCCCTGGCCCTGCGTGAAGACGGTTACGAGACCATCATGGTGAACTGTAACCCGGAAACGGTTTCAACCGACTACGACACGTCAGACCGCCTGTACTTCGAGCCGGTGACGCTGGAAGATGTGCTGTCGATTGTTCGTGTTGAGCAGCCGAAAGGGGTGATTGTGCAGTACGGTGGCCAGACGCCGCTGAAACTGGCCCGTGCCCTGGAAGCGGCGGGTGTGCCGATTATCGGGACCAGCCCGGATGCGATTGACCGTGCCGAAGACCGTGAGCGGTTCCAGGCTGCTGTAGAGCGTCTGGGGCTGAAACAGCCTGAGAATGCGACCGTGACTGCGCTGGAGCAAGCGGTTGAGAAATCAAAAGAAATCGGCTTCCCGCTGGTCGTACGTCCATCCTATGTTCTGGGCGGTCGGGCGATGGAAATCGTCTACGACGAAGCTGACCTGCGCCGTTACTTCAACGAAGCAGTGAGCGTGTCGAACGAATCGCCGGTACTGCTGGATCGCTTCCTTGATGATGCCACTGAAGTCGATGTCGACGCGATTTGCGACGGTGAGCGTGTGGTGATTGGCGGGATCATGGAGCACATCGAACAAGCGGGCGTTCACTCCGGTGACTCGGCTTGTTCGCTGCCGGCTTATACGCTGAGCCAGGAAATCCAGGACGAGATGCGCCGTCAGGTTGAGAAACTGGCGTTTGAGCTGGGCGTTCGTGGCCTGATGAACACCCAGTTTGCGGTGAAAGACAACGAAGTGTACCTGATTGAAGTCAACCCACGTGCGGCGCGGACTGTGCCGTTTGTCTCCAAGGCAACCGGTGCCCCGCTGGCCAAGATTGCTGCGCGCGTGATGGCGGGTCAGACACTGGAATCTCAGGGCTTTACCAAGGAAATTATTCCGCCTTACTACTCAGTGAAGGAAGTGGTGCTGCCGTTCAACAAGTTCCCGGGTGTTGACCCGCTGTTGGGCCCGGAGATGCGCTCGACCGGTGAGGTGATGGGTGTGGGCGATACGTTTGCCGAAGCTTTCGCCAAAGCGGAGCTGGGCTGTGGTAAAGAGAAGCAGGCCAAAGGCCGTGCGCTGCTGTCGGTTCGCGGCAATGACAAGCAACGTGTCGTAGACCTGGCGTCGAAGCTGGTGAAGCAGGGCTATGAGCTGGATGCGACCCACGGCACGGCGGTGGTTCTGGGTGAAGCCGGGATCAACCCGCGCCTGGTGAACAAGGTTCACGAAGGCCGTCCGCACATCCTGGATCGGATCAAGAACAACGAGTACACCTACATCGTGAATACGGCGGAAGGCCGCCAGGCGATCGAGGACTCGAAGGTCCTGCGTCGCGGCGCGCTGGCAGAGAAGGTGAACTACACCACAACCCTGAACGCAGCGTTTGCAACCTGCATGGCCTGGTCAGCAGATGACCGCAACAAGGTCACTTCAGTGCAGGAACTGCATGCCCGGATCAACCAGGGGTAACACCTCTCCTGAAAGGCGCATCCTCTGAAAGGCTACGCCATGCTAAATACCAAGAGCCCGCTTTGTGCGGGCTTTTTTTGTCTGGTGTTTGCGGTCAGCCGGCAGAAGTGAGTCAGTGTGCCGTGCCGGTGGGAGGTCGTGATGCTTTGCCCCGGGAAGCCCGGGGCGGCAAGGGTAGCGATTAATAGTTGCGGTAGAGACTCTGGTAGAACCGGCGCTCAAACTGTTCAATCGGTGGTGCAATGCCCGGGGTGTCCTGCTCGGGCGGGTGATAATTGGTGATCAGTTGAACAAACAGCAGGTTCTTTCCGGACTGGGTGGTGACGATCCCGGCCAGGTTGTGGGTGCCGAACAATGAGCCGCTTTTGGCGAGAATATGCCCTTCCAGCGGCTGGTGGCGGATGCTCTGGCGATATTGCAAGGTTCCGCTCTGACCGCTGATCGGCAGGGTGCGGAGTAAGTTTAACTGCTCATCGTGCTGATAGAGGTAAGTGATCACTTCCATCATCAAGCGGGCAGTCAGGCGGTTGTTGCGCGATAGGCCGGAGCCGTCGACCAAGACGGCCTGGCTCAGGTCGAGACCGGCCTTCTCGGTCAGGATCGCTTTCATGGCGGCGACCCCGTTGGCGAAGGTGCCGGGTTGGGTGAAGTACACTCGGCCCAGCGTTTTCAGCAAGTTATCAGCGATCAGGTTATCCGAGTCCTTGACCATGGTCTCGAGCAAGGTCGCGAGGGGGGCCGAGCGATGGCGGGCCAGGTGCTCTCCCTGGGCCTGATCATCCCGGCGGATTTGGCCGCGAAAACGGATCCCGGCACGTTTGAGCTCATCCCGGATCACCGCCGCCGTATAGTCAACGGTATCCTGAACTGCGAAATTCAGCGGTAGCGGTTTTTTGCGCTCCGGCAGGCAACCACTGAGCTGATAGCGGTTGCCCGGCGCGGTTATCAGGCTCAACTCGCAATAGCTGGCTTCTTGCTCGGCTTGGGTGACCACCCGGGCATCACTGCTGACGGTGATCGGCTGATGGCGGGGCACATTGACCCGGGTCAGCGCACCCGGCGACCGGTTACTGTAAAGTGCTCCCTGTACGCAGTTGTGCTCCAGCGAGATACTGCTCGACGGGGCGCTGTAGCAGACCCCCAGAATATCCCACGGCCAGCCCGGTGCCTGTTCATGGCCATCGAACACGGCCCCATTCAGTAAAATATCCCCTTCAATCCGGGTGATCTGGTGTAGCTTCAGCTGACGGAGCAGATCGGCCAGTTGGGTGCGTGAGAGCAGGGGATCGCCGCTAAAGCGGAGGATGATGTCGTTTCCCCGGCGCTCCAGGTCCGTCGTAAAATAAAACTCATCCGGCAGATAGAGCCTGGCTGCCAAGGCGGTGAGCAACTTTTGGGTGCTGGCCGGCGCCTGAAGCTGATGCTCACGCTGGGAATACAGGATCTCCCCCGTGGCCGGATCAGCCACGATCAGTGCGGCATCGTGGCCGGCCGGGAGCAGGCTGAGTGCCTGTCGGGGAGAGAAAACGGGGGTTGCTAGGGCCTGGGCACAGAGCAGGAAGCTGAGAAAAAACGTCAAAACACGGAGCATGATCAGCATCTGGTTGGGGAAATATGGGGGTATCTTAACGAAAAAAGGCATCCCCCTGAAAGAGGGACGCCTTCGTCTCAGGCGATTGCCGGAGGATTAGAAGTCGTAGCGGGCACCCAGGACGAACTCGTCAGAGGCCGCGGATTTGCCGACATCTTTCTCGTCCAGGTTGTTGAACTTGTAAGATGCGTAGGTACGGAAGTTCTTGTTGAAGTAGTGTGTCGCGTCAACGGCAATGGAGTCACGCAGGTCGATGTTGTTGTCTTTATCTTCCAGGTAGTTGTAGGTCGCGATAAACACGGTTTTACCCAGTGTGTAAGAAGCTGCGAACTCATAGCCCTGAGAGTCTTTGATCAGCACATCGTCGACCACAGTATCTTCAGCATCCTGGTACAGGGCGGCAACGTAGAAATCACCCAGGGTGTACGAGATCGCTCCGAAAGCCTGCTTGGCTTTCTCAGTGTTCAGGGCGCCGTAGCCGTCCTGCTCACCGTAGCCGGCACCGAAGGCCAGACCCATCTCCATCGCATAGATGGCGCTTGCAGAGTAACCGTTGACATCGTATTCACCGGCTGTGTTTTCATTGTCGCCGTCAAACACGTAGTTGGCACCCAGCACCAGGTTATTGCCGCCCAGGTCAAATGAGCCGATATAGGCCAGGTTGTTGCCGGTACGGTCGCCCGCGTCAATTTTATTCCCGGCCTCGTTACCATGGTAGGCCATGATATCGGTGAAGTCTGTCAGTGCCGCCAGGGAGCCGTCGGTCTTACCATACACCACTTTCCCGAAGTCGCCGCCGATCCCGGCGTTCAGGTGACGGTTGTTGAGATCTTCACCGTCTTTGTACTCGCCTTCCCAGAAGCCGAGACCATAGATGCTTTCAGTGATGTCTGTTTTACCGGCAATGTTGACACGCACACGGGTTTGGTCGGTTACTTTGTTGCTGCTGGTCTCGGTGTCCTTCATCAGCGCGCGGGCTTCAAAGCGACCGCCAACAGCCAGGCTTGACGTTTCATCCGAGTAAACTTCGGCCGCGTTGGTGACGGTAGAAAGAGAAGCGGCTGCTACTGCCAGAGCAATCATTTTTTTATTCATTGTCGAATCCTTTTAGAAATCCTTTTTGGAATGAATCAGTTGTATGCATGAGAATGCTAAATGCATGGTGTTCTTTTTACTGGTTCTACTTTGGCCAGAGGTAGTAAAAAAAACTGAAAAATACTCTTTTGATAGCGGTTTTGCGCTGCTTTATGTGGGAATGTCGCTTACTATCAGTTGGTTAGGGAATGCCTGGAAAGTTCTGGCTTCCGGTTGGGTTTTAGTTGTCTTTAGATGGTTTTGAAGTTTTTAGAGTCGGATTAATTTGTAACATTGAATGGATTTGTGACTCGATACGCATCAATTGAAGGCACGTTCTTGTAGGGCGATGCTTTTCCGTCGCCGATTTCTGATCCGGGGTGATCTCTGGCGTATCTTTGTTTAAAATGAATTCTGATCCCGATTAACGACGTTGGTTCAGCAACACTGCTGGGCTAACTTTTTTTTGCCTAAAAAAGTGCTGAGCACTGAAACAGGTATTGAGGTGAGTAAAGCTATGGAAAAGGTTCCAATGACAGTGCGCGGCGAAAAAATGCTGCGTGAAGAGCTGGAAGCACTAATGAAGCGTCGTCCTATTATCTCTCAGGCCATCGGCGAAGCACGCGAGCTGGGCGATCTGAAAGAGAACGCTGAATACCATGCTGCCCGCGAAGAGCAGGGGATCTGCGAAGCGCAGATCCGTGATATTGAATATAAGCTCTCTGTTGCCCAGGTGATTGATGTCTCGAAAATGGCCAACACCGGCAAAGTAATTTTCGGAACCACGGTGACCCTGATTGATGTCGATACCGACGAAGAAGTGCGCTATCAAATCGTGGGTGATGATGAGGCGGATATTAAGGCAGGGCGGATTTCTGTGAACTCACCGATTGCCCGGGGCCTGATAGGTAAGATGCAGGACGATGAAGTCACGATCACCACACCAGGTGGTCAGCGTGAGTTTGAAATTGCGGAAGTGGCCTATCTCTGATAGCACCCGGCCGCGATATTGTTAAGGAATGTTAAGGTTGCTGGCAATTCATGGCAATTTTGCCATGATAGCGGTATAAAAAAGGCCGCATCGGCGGCCTTTTTTATTTGCGAGGAAGCTCGATTTTACGTTCTTCGCTCTGGCGGTACAGCACCAGGGTCTTACCGATCACCTGAACTTTTTCCGCTTTGGTCTCACGCACGATCGCATCAACGATCAAGTCTTTGGTCTCGCGCTCTTCAGCCGCGACTTTTACTTTGATCAGTTCATGGTGATCCAGCGCGAGTTCGATCTCAGCCAGGACGGCTTCGGTCAGACCGTTTGCACCCATAAGGACAACAGGTTTCAGGTTGTGAGCAAGGCCTTTCAGGTATTGCTTCTGTTTGGTGCTTAGATTCATGATGGCTCTATTTTGCTAATCAGGGTTGAAAACAGGGTATTCTAACGCCATCTAGTCTAGAAGACTAATTTGTTTAGTATGTGTCACGGCAACGTGGGCCATTATACTTTATAAGTACGCTCACTCATTAGGTAAATCATGAGTAAAAAAAAGCATTCGGCCAGCTCTGGCCGTTGGCTGAAAGAACACTTTGACGATAAGTATGTTCAGGAGGCTCAGAAAAAAGGTTATCGCTCACGGGCGATTTTTAAAATTGAAGAGATCCAGCACAAAGACAAACTGCTCAAGCCCGGGATGACCGTGGTCGACTTGGGGGCCGCGCCTGGGGGCTGGTCGCAGTATGCTGCCGAGATCGTGGGTGATGAAGGCCAGGTGATTGCCTGTGATATTCTGCCGATGGACTCGCTGCCTGGCGTGAGTTTTCTTCAGGGGGATTTTCGTGAGGAAGCGGTGCTGGATGCGTTGCTTGAGCGTATTCAACCGGATATGGTCGATGTGGTGCTCTCCGATATGGCGCCGAACATGAGCGGCAATTTAGCGTCGGATCAACCTAGAGCAATGTATCTTGTTGAACTAGCATTAGATATGTGTAGACAAGTCCTTGCCCCGAACGGCAGCTTTGCGGTGAAGGTATTCCAGGGGGAAGGCTTTGACCCGTATCTGGCGGAAGTTCGGAGCATGTTCAAAGTGGTCAAAATCCGGAAACCGGATTCATCACGGGATCGTTCTCGTGAGGTTTATATTGTAGCTACAGGTTACAAACTGTAGTACCCTAAAATTAATCTTTTAGTTATCGCGAGGTTAACACCTTGAGTGACATGGCAAAAAACTTGATTTTGTGGTTAGTCATCGCTGTGGTTCTGATGTCTGTTTTTCAGAGCTTCGGTCCGGGTGATACGGCTGGCCGTCAAGTCGACTATACAACCTTTGTCCGTGAAATCGGTCAGGATCAGATTAGGGAAGCGCGATTCAATGATCGTGAAATCACCGTGTTTAAGCGGGATAACACGCGATACGTTACTTATCTGCCTGTCCTAAACGATCAAAAGCTACTAGACGACCTAATTAACGCGAATGTGAAAGTTGTCGGAACCCCACCGGAAGAGCCGAGCCTGCTGGCATCGATCTTCATTTCCTGGTTCCCGATGTTGCTTCTCATTGGTGTGTGGATTTTCTTTATGCGCCAGATGCAGGGCGGCGGTGGCAAGGGTGCCATGTCGTTCGGTAAATCCAAAGCGCGCATGATGAGTGAAGATCAGATCAAAACCACCTTCAGCGACGTTGCCGGCTGTGATGAAGCCAAAGAAGACGTCAAGGAGCTGGTGGACTATCTGCGTGATCCGAGCCGCTTCCAGAAACTGGGCGGTAAAATCCCGACCGGTGTCCTGATGGTTGGCCCTCCGGGTACGGGTAAAACCTTGCTGGCCAAAGCGATTGCCGGTGAAGCCAAAGTCCCTTTCTTTACCATTTCCGGTTCTGACTTCGTTGAAATGTTCGTCGGTGTGGGTGCATCCCGTGTTCGTGATATGTTCGAACAAGCCAAGAAGGCTGCGCCTTGTATCATCTTTATCGATGAGATTGATGCCGTGGGCCGTCAGCGTGGTGCAGGTGTCGGTGGTGGTCACGATGAGCGTGAGCAAACCCTCAACCAGATGCTGGTTGAGATGGATGGCTTCGAAGGTAATGAAGGGATCATCGTGATTGCGGCAACCAACCGCCCTGACGTACTGGATCCGGCGTTGCTGCGTCCTGGTCGTTTCGACCGCCAGGTGGTAGTTGGCTTGCCGGATGTTCGCGGTCGTGAACAAATCCTGAAAGTCCACATGCGTAAGGTTCCGTTGGACGGTGATGTGAAACCGGCCCTGATTGCACGCGGTACCCCGGGCTTCTCCGGTGCGGATCTGGCGAACCTGGTCAACGAAGCGGCGCTGTTTGCTGCCCGTGGCAACAAGCGCACGGTCTCAATGGTTGAGTTCGAGCTGGCCAAAGACAAGATCATGATGGGCGCCGAGCGTAAGTCGATGGTTATGACGCAAGAGCAGAAAGAGTCAACGGCTTACCACGAAGCGGGCCATGCTATCATCGGCCGCCTGGTGCCTGATCATGATCCGGTATACAAGGTCTCGATTATCCCGCGTGGTCGTGCGCTGGGTGTCACCATGTACCTGCCGGAGCAGGATCGTGTGAGTCATTCTCGTGAATTCCTGGAATCGATGATCTCCAGCCTGTACGGCGGCCGTCTGGCAGAAGAGCTGATTTACGGGGTAAACAAGGTCTCGACCGGTGCGTCTAACGATATCGAACGTGCAACCGACATCGCCCGTAAAATGGTGACGCAGTGGGGCTTCTCTGAGAAGCTGGGTCCATTGTTGTACGCCGAAGATGAAGGCGAGGTATTCCTGGGCCGCTCTGTGACGCAGACCAAGCACATGTCTGATGAAACGGCGCGTGCGATTGATACCGAAGTTCGTGCAATCATTGATCGTAACTATGAGCGTGCGCGTGAAATCCTGGAGCAAAACATGGATATCATGCATGCGATGAAAGATGCGCTGATGAAGTACGAGACGATTGATGCCGGTCAGATTGACGATCTGATGGAGCGTAAAGCGGTGATCCGTGCGCCGAAAGGCTGGAGCGATGAAAGCGATACGCTGAATGCCGAGAAAGCGGGTGAGGCGAAAGACGCCGAAGCGCCTGCCGAGCAAAATCCGGCGGCTGAAAGCGCTCAGGCACCGGCAGCTGAAAACAAGGAAGACGACAAGCCGCAAGCTTAGTTGTTACCGTGACTCCAAAAACCCCGAGATGCCTCGGGGTTTTTTTATGGTTGTTTGGGATGGGAGGTAACGAAACATGATCCTGACCAGTAAAGAGAAAACCCTCGATTTAAGTACGCCTCATGTGATGGGGATCCTCAACGTAACTCCGGATTCCTTCTCTGACGGCGGCCAGTTTAACCAACTCGACAGCGCCATGTTCCGGGTTGAGGAAATGCTGGCGGCAGGCACCACGTTTATCGATATCGGTGGCGAGTCGACGCGTCCGGGCGCGGCGGAGGTGTCAACGGATGAAGAATTGGCCCGGGTGGTGCCGGTCATTGAAGCCATACGTCAGCGTTTTGACTGCTGGATCTCGGTTGATACCAGTAAAGCCCAGGTTATGACGGAATCAGTCCGGGCCGGTGCAGATTTGATCAATGACATTCGCGCCTTGCAAGAGCCGGGGGCGCTGGAAGCCGCGGCCAGAGCGGGCGTACCGATTTGTTTGATGCATATGCAGGGGCAACCGCGTACAATGCAGCATCAGCCTCATTATGAAGATCTGCTCCGCGATGTGGGTGGTTTTCTGGCCGGCCGGATTGCCGCTTGTGAGCAAGCCGGGATTCCGCGGGAGCGGCTGTTGCTGGATCCGGGGTACGGATTTGGTAAAACTGTGGAGCACAACTATCAACTGTTGGCACACCTGGATAAATTTCATCAGTTTGGTTTACCGTTGCTGGTTGGTATGTCGCGTAAATCAATGATTTTTAAGTTACTTAATAAAAAACCTGCCGAATGTTTGGCCGGCAGCCTGGCCTGTGCGGCCATTGCTGCGATGAAAGGGGCGCAAATCATTCGTGTTCACGACGCACAGGAAACCGTTGATGTGCTGAAAGTGTGTCAGATGACGCTGGCGCAGGAAAAATAATCAATAGCTAGGAGCTGAGAATGGCTGAACGTAAGTATTTTGGTACGGATGGGATTCGTGGTTTGGTCGGGCAGTCGCCAATCACCCCGGACTTTGTACTGAAACTTGGCTGGGCGGCAGGTCGTGTCCTGTCGAAGCAGGGCACCAAAAAAGTCCTGATCGGAAAAG
This sequence comes from Photobacterium sp. TY1-4, assembly GCF_025398175.1. NCBI lineage: Bacteria > Pseudomonadati > Pseudomonadota > Gammaproteobacteria > Vibrionales > Vibrionaceae > Photobacterium > Photobacterium sp. TY1-4. The sequence goes on along the minus strand of NZ_CP099734.1, from coordinate 2,909,875 downwards.
ATACCCGGATTTCCGGTTATATGCTGGAATCGGCGTTGGAAGCCGGTCTGGCGGCAGCGGGCTTGCAGGCAGCCTTTACCGGTCCGATGCCGACCCCGGCTGTGGCTTACCTGACGCGGACGTTCCGCGCCGAAGCGGGGATTGTGATTTCAGCCTCCCACAACCCGTATTACGATAACGGGATCAAGTTCTTCTCCTCAGAAGGGACCAAGTTACCGGATGAGATTGAACTGGCGATTGAAGAAGAAATGGACAAACCGCTGACCTGCGTGGAGTCGGCCCTGCTGGGAAAAGCCAGCCGGATAAACGATGCAGCGGGCCGCTATATTGAATTCTGTAAGGGCACCTTCCCGTCAGAGCTGAGCCTGGCAGGCTATAAAATTGTGGTGGACTGTGCCCACGGTGCGACCTACCACATTGCCCCGAACGTATTCAAAGAGTTGGGCGCGGACGTGATCACCCTGGGGTGCGAGCCGAACGGCACCAACATCAACGACAAGGTTGGGGCAACGGATGTGGCGGCGCTGCAGGCTAAAGTTCTGGCTGAGCAGGCTCACTTTGGGGTTGCGCTGGACGGTGATGGCGACCGCGTCATCATGGTCGATGAAGAAGGCAATAAGGTCGATGGCGATCAGATTGCTTATATTATTGCCCGGGATGCGCTGCGTCGCGGTGAACTCAAAGGCGGTGTGGTGGGCACCCTGATGACGAACCTGGGGATGGAAGTCGCCCTGAAGAACCTGGGGATCCCGTTTGTCCGGGCGAAAGTGGGTGATCGCTATGTGCTGGAAGAGTTGAAAAAACACAACTGGCTGATTGGCGCTGAAAACTCCGGCCATGTGATCCTGCTCGATAAAGTCACCACCGGTGACGGTATTGTCGCGGGTCTGCAGGTCATGGCTTCAATTGTCGGCAGTAAGATGTCGCTGAAGGATCTCTGCGACGGCATGACCATGTATCCCCAGGTGCTGGAAAATGTCCGTTTTACCGGTGATGCCAACCCGCTGGAATCGGAAACCGTGCTGGCTGCCCAGGCCGAAGTTGAAGCACAACTGGGCGACAATGGTCGCGTGCTGCTGCGCAAGTCGGGTACCGAGCCGTTGATCCGAGTGATGGTTGAGGGCAAAGATGCTGATTTAGTGAAAGAATCTGCGCTGGCCATTGCCCAGGCCGTGAAAGAGAACTGCTAAGACCATGGGCGGCCAAGAGTCGCCCGATTTTTTCGGTCTTGCCTAATTCTTGGTCAAGTGATTCACCCTTATGACTTTTTCGTGAAATTTTACTTGTCATCGGATGAGGCTTTCGCTAGTATTCATCCCGCTCCTTCAGTGAGGGGGTGCGCTGGCGCTGCTGCAGCAAGGCCGGCACAACAATTTAACCATAGGTGGAACCCATGTACGAAATTCTACTTGTGATTTATCTGTTGGCTGCGCTTGGTGTTATTGGCCTGGTTTTGGTTCAACAAGGTAAAGGCGCAGATATGGGAGCTTCATTTGGGGCTGGCGCTTCAGGGACACTGTTCGGCGCGAGCGGCTCTGGAAACTTTTTGACCCGAATGACTGCAATTTGTGCGACGGTGTTTTTTGCCATCAGCCTGGTTCTGGGTAATATCAGTGCCAAGCAAGCAAAAGAAACCAGCAGCTGGGAAGACTTAAGCGCCCCGGCCACTGAACAGGTTGCAAAACCAACTGAGAATGCTCCGGCTCACAGCGACATTCCTCAGTAAATAAAGAATTTAGCCGAGATGGTGAAATTGGTAGACACGCTAGCATGAGGTGCTAGTGCCGCAAGGTGTAGGGGTTCAAGTCCCCTTCTCGGCACCATAATTCGTTGCTTGAAACAGCAACATCTGGACGATATAATCGTCAGCGATTACGGACGCGGGGTGGAGCAGCTTGGTAGCTCGTCGGGCTCATAACCCGAAGGTCGTTGGTTCAAATCCGGCCCCCGCAACCACTTTCCGAAAAAGCGACTATGCTATCAATAGCGTCGTTTTTTCTGTCATAGCCCTGTGCTGTGGCAATCAGGGTCCAGTGATAATAAACCCCGTAATTCGGGGTTTTTTATTATCTGAAAAATGACCATTCAGGTATCTACTGGGCTTTAGTGCCCTTTTTTTGTTTCCGGGGGGTTGTCTTGACAGCTTTAGAGATGCAATTAACTGAATTGCTTGAAGCACCTGTAGTTGCTTTGGGCTATGAGCTGGTCGGCCTGGAGTTTATCCGTGCCGGTGAGCATTCGACATTGCGTGTTTTCATTGACCATGAAAATGGGATCACGGTGGAAGACTGCGCTGATGTGAGCCGCCAGATTAGCGCAGTGATGGATGTTGAAGATCCGATCACTGTTGCCTACAACCTGGAGGTTTCCTCCCCTGGTCTGGAAAGGCCGCTGTTTAAACCAGCACATTATCAGCAATTTATTGGCCACGAGGTCAGCCTGGTATTGAAAATGGCGATGAATAACCGCCGCAAGTGGAAGGGTGACATTACTGCCGTTGACGGTGAGATGATCACATTAAAAGTCGATGGCAATGAAGAAACTTTTGCACTGAGCAATATTTCCAAGGCCAACCTGGTTCCAAAATTCTAACCGCTAAATTGGGGCATTAGAAATGAACAAAGAAATCTTGGCTGTCGTTGAAGCGGTATCCAATGAGAAAGCTGTACCTCGTGAGCGTATCTTCGAAGCACTAGAGATCGCGCTGGCTACAGCGACTAAGAAAAAATATGAAGCAGAAATTGATGTCCGAGTGGCGATTGACCGTAAAACGGGCCACTTTGACACGTTCCGTCGCTGGAAAGCAGTTGAGGAAGTGACTCAGCCAACGCTGGAAATGACCCTGGAAGCGGCGCAGTACGATGATGAAACCATCGGGCTGGGTGACTATGTCGAAGAGCAAATCGAATCGGTAACCTTCGACCGCATCACGACGCAAACAGCCAAGCAAGTGATCGTCCAGAAAGTTCGCGAAGCTGAACGCGCGCAGGTTGTGGAGCAATTCATCGACAACGAAGGTGAGCTGATCACTGGTGTGGTCAAGAAAGTGAACCGCGACGCCGTGGTGATTGACCTGGGCAACAACGCAGAGGCGGTGATCCAGCGTGATGACCAATTGCCGCGTGAAAACTTCCGTCCGGGTGACCGCGTTCGCGGCTTGCTGTATGCTGTACGCCCTGAAGCGCGTGGTTTCCAGCTGTTCATGACCCGTTCTAAGCCGGAAATGCTGTCTGAGCTGTTCCGCATCGAGGTGCCGGAAATTGGCGAAGAGCTGATCGAACTGATGGGGGCGGCCCGTGATCCGGGTTCTCGCGCGAAAATCGCCGTGAAAACCAACGACAAGCGGATTGACCCGGTTGGTGCATGTGTGGGGATGCGTGGTGCCCGTGTTCAGGCGGTTTCCGGTGAGCTGGGTGGCGAGCGTATCGATATCGTGCTGTGGGATGAGAATCCTGCACAATTTGTGATCAATGCGATGGCGCCGGCTGAAGTGAGCTCCATCATTGTTGATGAAGACAACCACACCATGGATATCGCAGTTGAGAAAGACAACCTGGCGCAAGCTATTGGTCGCAGCGGTCAGAACGTCCGCCTGGCGTCACAGCTGACGGGTTGGGAACTCAACGTGATGACCGTTGAAGATCTTCAGAAGAAACACCAGGAAGAAGCACAAGAGTCCATCGAAGTGTTTACCAAACACCTGGATATCGACGAAGACTTCGCCACAATGCTGGTTGAAGAAGGTTTCACCACACTGGAAGAAATTGCTTACGTTCCGGTTGCAGAACTGCTGGCTGTCGATGGCCTGGATGAAGGCACTGTTGAAGAGCTGCGTAACCGTGCGAAAGAAGCGCTGACGACCCTTGCTCTTGCGCAGGAAGAGTCTTTTGAAGGTGTTGAGCCTGCGGAAGACCTGCTTGCCCTGGATGGCCTGGAGCGCGATATGGCGTTCAAACTGGCGGCGATAGGTGTATGCACGCTGGAAGATCTGGCTGACCAAGGCACCGATGATCTGGTTGATATCGAAGGCATGAACGAAGCGAAAGCGGGCGAGCTGATTATGGCCGCACGTAATATCTGCTGGTTCAGCGACGAAGCCTAAATTTAAAAGCAAGGGAGGAGCAGCATGTCAGAGGTTACCGTTAAAGCATTAGCCGAGGAAATTGGAACACCGATTGATCGTTTGCTTCAACAGTTTGCCGATGCTGGTATCAGCAAGAAAGCTGAAGAAAGCGTAAGCCAACAAGAAAAGCAGTCGCTGTTAGCCCACCTGAAGAAAGAACATGGTGGTGCGAGCAGTGCTGACGAGGCTCCGACACGCCTTACTCTGCAACGAAAAACCCGCAGTACGCTGAGCGTATCGGGTTCCGGTGGCAAGAATAAAAGTGTTCAGGTCGAAGTGCGCAAAAAGCGTACTTATGTAAAACGCTCTGCTCTTGAAGAAGAGCAGCGCGCTGCTGAAGAAGCAAAGCGTCAGGCTGAAGAAGTTGCGCAACGTGAGGCGGAAGAAACCGCTCAACGTGCAGCGGAAGAGCAGGCCAAGCGTGAGGCAGAAGCAGCGGCGCAACGTGCCGCTGATGAAAAGCGTTTAGCTGATGAGAAGGCTAAGCAAGATGTAGAAGTTAAGGCCAAGCGTGACGCAGAGGATAAGCAGGAGCGTGAAGCTGATGAGAAGCGTTTAGCTGAAGAGAAGGCTAAGCGCGCCGCTGCTGACGAAGAGGCGAAAAAAGAAGCTGAGGCGCTACAACGTCGCCGGGAAGAGGAAGCCAAGCGTAAAGCCGAAGAAGAAAGTCAGCGCCAGCTAGAAGAGGCACGCAAAATGGCGGAAATGAACGAGAAAAACTGGTCAAAATCTGACCAGGAAACGAGTAATATGGAAAAATCAGACTACCATACTACAACGTCCAGCTACGCACGCGCAGCTGAAGACGAGCAGGATCAGAAAGAAGAAGGCGCTCGCCGCCGTAAGAAAAAGAAAGCTGGCGCGAAGACTGATGATCGCAGCGGCGGACGTGGTGCCCGTAATCAGCGCCCTCGCGGTAAGAAGCAGATGGCGAAGCCGACGTCTATGCAGCACGGCTTTGACAAAACCGCAACCGTTGCCAAGCAGGACGTTGTGATCGGTGAAACCATCGTGGTTTCTGAGCTGGCCAGCAAAATGTCGGTGAAAGCTTCAGAAGTCATCAAAGTGATGATGAAGATGGGCGCGATGGCGACCATCAACCAGGTGATCGATCAGGAAACCGCAGCGCTGGTTGCTGAAGAGATGGGTCACAAAGTCATCTTGCGTAAAGAAAATGAGCTGGAAGAAGCCGTACTGTCTGATCGCGATGAAAACCTGACCGCGGTGCCACGTGCGCCGGTTGTGACTATCATGGGCCACGTTGACCACGGTAAAACATCGACGCTGGACTACATCCGTAAAGCCCACGTTGCTTCAGGCGAAGCCGGTGGTATTACCCAGCACATTGGTGCCTACCACGTTGAAACTGACAATGGCATGATCACCTTCCTGGATACGCCGGGACACGCCGCCTTTACGGCCATGCGTGCACGTGGTGCTCAGGCGACTGATATCGTTGTTCTGGTTGTGGCGGCGGATGATGGCGTGATGCCTCAGACGATCGAAGCGATCCAGCACGCGAAAGCGGCCGGAGTTCCGCTGATTGTTGCGGTGAACAAGATCGATAAAGAAGATGCCAACCCGGACAACGTGAAGAACGAACTGGCACAGTACGACGTGATCCCGGAAGAGTGGGGCGGTGAGAATATCTTCGTTCACATCTCTGCCAAGCAGGGCACGAATATTGACGGCCTGCTGGAAGCGATTCTGCTGCAAGCGGAAGTTCTGGAACTGGAAGCCGTTGCTGAAGGCATGGCGAAAGGTGTGGTTGTTGAATCGCGTCTGGATAAAGGCCGTGGCCCGGTTGCAACCGTTCTGGTTCAGGAAGGGACGCTGCGTAAAGGCGATATCGTTCTGTGTGGCCTGGAGCACGGTCGTGTGCGTGCGATGCGTGACGAGCTGGGTCGTGATATTGAAGAAGCGGGTCCGTCGATTCCGGTCGAGATCCTGGGTCTGTCTGGCGTGCCGTCTTCTGGTGATGAAGCCACCGTGGTTCGTGACGAGCGTAAAGCCCGTGAAGTTGCGCTGTACCGTCAGGGTAAATTCCGCGACGTGAAACTGGCGCGTCAGCAGAAAGCGAAACTGGAGAACATGTTCTCGAACATGACTGCCGGTGAAGTTGCTGAACTGAACGTGGTACTGAAAGCTGACGTTCAGGGCTCTGTCGAAGCGATCGCTGACTCACTGCGCAAGCTGTCGACTGATGAAGTGAAAGTCAACATCGTGGGCTCTGGTGTGGGTGGGATCACCGAAACTGACGCTGTTCTGGCAGCAGCTTCGAACGCGATCATCCTGGGCTTCAACGTTCGTGCCGATGCGTCTGCACGGAAGACGATTGAAACGGAGAGCTTGGATCTGCGCTACTACTCCATTATCTATCAGCTGATTGATGAAGTGAAAGCGGCGATGGGCGGCATGCTGTCTCCTGAGTTCAAGCAGGAAATCATCGGTCTGGCGGAAGTTCGTGACGTGTTCAAGTCGCCTAAGATTGGTGCGATTGCCGGCTGTATGGTGACTGAAGGCCTGATCAAGCGTAACAACCCAATCCGCGTTCTGCGTGATAACGTGGTGATCTACGAAGGTGAGCTGGAATCGCTGCGTCGCTTCAAAGATGATGTTCAGGAAGTTAAGAACGGCTACGAGTGTGGTATCGGCGTGAAGAACTACAATGATGTTCGCGTGGGTGACCAGATCGAAGTTTACGAAATCGTTGAAATTCAGCGTACGCTTGACTAATCATCAAGGTTATAACCTTCTGTAAGGTTTACATATTATCCATGGGGAGCTTCGGCTCCCCATTCTTTCAAGAGAGTTATTCTCTAGGAGAGGCATGAATGTCTAAAGAATTTAGCCGCACGCAGCGGGTTGCCCAGCAATTGCAAAAAGAGCTGGCTGTGATCCTGCAGCGTGAAATCAAAGATCCGCGCATCGGGATGGCGACCATTTCCAGCGTCGACGTGTCGCGTGACATGGGTTATGCCAAAGTCTATGTGACTTTCCTGACCGTGGGTGAGCAGACTGCGGAAGACAGCCTGGAAGCCCTGCGTGAAATGGCACCGTACATCCGCTCGCTGCTGGGCAAGCAGATTCGCCTGCGCGTGACGCCGGAGCTGAACTTTATTTTCGATAAGTCGCTGACCGAAGGGATGCGTATTTCCAATCTGGTGACCAAGGCTGTCCGTGATGATGAAGATCGTCGCGGTGGGAAAGAGACGGAAGACGAGGAATAAACCATGGCACGTCGTCGTAAGGGGCGCCCGGTTGACGGGGTGATCCTGCTGGATAAACCGACCGGTATTACCTCCAATGATGCGCTGCAAAAAGTGAAGCGTATCTATTTTGCGGAAAAGGCCGGCCACACCGGTGCGCTGGATCCGCTGGCGACCGGGATGCTGCCGATCTGCTTCGGGGAAGCCACCAAGTTTTCCCAGTTTCTGCTGGATTCGGACAAGCGCTACCGGGTGATTGCTAAGCTGGGCGAGCGAACGGATACTTCGGATTCTGACGGCGAAGTGGTTGAGACCCGTGACGTCAAGGTTGACCGGGGCCAACTGGAGCGCTGTATTGCCAAATTCCGCGGTACCACCGATCAGATCCCGTCCATGTACTCAGCCCTGAAATACCAGGGACGCCCGCTGTATGAATATGCCCGTGAGGGGATTGAAGTGCCGCGTGAATCTCGGAAGATCACCGTGTATTCGGTTGAGTTGCTGCGCTTTAGCGATAACGAAGTCGAGATGGAACTGCATGTGTCGAAAGGCACCTACATTCGAACCATCGTCGATGATCTGGGCGAGATGCTGGGTTGCGGCGCGCACGTGACCTACCTGCGTCGAACCGGGGTGTCGAACTTCCCGCTCGATCGCATGGTCACGCTGGAGCAGCTGGATGCGTTGCTGGTGCAGGCGCAGGAGCAAGACATTGCACCGCGTGAGCTGTTGGATCCGCTGTTGCTGCCAACCGATACCGCGGTGCAGGATCTGCCGGAAGTCAATATTCTGCCGATGCTGGCCACCTATATCCTGCACGGGAACCCGGTTCAGGCCGGCCGTGTGCCGGCGACTGGCACCCAGGTGCGGATCACGGTCGGCGAGCCGCGCGAATTTATCGGCGTCGGTGTGATTGATGAAGAAGGCATGCTGGCCCCGAAACGGGTGATGGCCAACAAGCCGGCTTAACCGCCTGTCGGGGGATGTCGACGGTGTGTTTCAGCGCGCCGAAATCCCCACGATAGAACAGAATCTTTGCTTGTAGTTCCGCAAGGGGGCAAGTATAATTCGCGGCTCGGGTGTCGGCTGAATCAGAGATTGGCTGGCACAAATTAGAAACAATATTTGTATTAGGAATGAGTTATGTCTCTGAATGCAGAAACTAAAGCAGCAATCGTTGCTGAATACGCGCAAGGCGAAAACGACACAGGTTCTCCAGAAGTTCAGGTTGCACTGCTGACAGCACAAATCAACCACCTGCAAGGTCACTTTGCGAACCACAAGCACGACCACCACAGCCGTCGTGGCCTGCTACGTATGGTTTCTCGTCGTCGTAAGCTACTGGATTACCTGAAAGGTAAGAATCTGGACCGCTACCAAGACCTAATCAAGCGTCTGGGCCTGCGTCGCTAAGATTGCTTTGGAGAAAGGAGCCTTATGGCTCCTTTCTTTTTTTAAGGCATCGGATGTTCCGATCGCCTGAGCCCCGTCGCGGGGTTCGCCCTTAACTGGGTGGCTTGAAGGTGGATCACGAGTCGTTTTCGTCGACCCTGAGGTCGCGGCTAATGACAGTTCTTAGTGGGTTGAGAATTATCATTAGTCGCGATACGTGAAATCACTGCAAAGTTGCCTTTCATCACATGACGCTTTTTGCCGGGTCGGATATACTTAACGGCGCAAACAGAAAGCGGAATAAAACAAAGGAAATTCAAGTGAATCCTATCGTAAAGACTTTCCAGTACGGTAACCACACGGTTACCCTTGAAACTGGTGTAATGGCTCGTCAGGCGACAGCCGCAGTGATGGTTAGCATGGACGATACCTCGGTATTCGTCAGCGTTGTGGGCAAGAAAGAAGCCGTAGAAGGCCAGGACTTCTTCCCGTTAACTGTAAACTACCAAGAGCGTACATACGCTGCGGGTAAAATCCCGGGTGGTTTCTTCAAGCGTGAAGGCCGTCCATCTGAAGGCGAAACCCTGACAGCTCGTCTGATTGACCGTCCAATCCGTCCGCTTTTCCCTGATGCATTCAAAAATGAAGTCCAGGTAATTGCAACTGTGGTTTCTGTAAACCCGGACGTGCAACCAGACATCGTGACCATGATTGGTACGTCTGCGGCACTGGCGATTTCCGGTATCCCGTTCAACGGCCCAATCGGTGCGGCACGTGTGGGTTACATCAACGACCAGCTGGTCCTGAACCCAAGCAACACTGAGCTGGCTGACAGCCGTCTGGACCTGGTGGTTGCCGGTACGGACAACGCGGTCCTGATGGTTGAATCCGAAGCCGACCGTCTGACTGAAGAACAAATGCTGCAAGCGGTGGTTTACGGCCACGACCAGCAGCAAGTTGTGATCAACGCGATCAAAGAATTCGCGGCAGAAGTTGCGACACCGGCATGGGATTGGGTTGCACCAGCTGAAAACACTGAGCTGAAAGCCCGTGTTGCTGAGCAGGCGGAAGCACGTCTGACTGACGCATACCAAATCACTGAGAAAATGGCCCGTTACGAGCAGGTCGGTCAAATCAAGAGCGACGTAGTTGAAACGCTGCTGGCTCAAGACGAGGCACTGGATGAGCGTGAAATCCGCGACATGCTGAGCTCGCTGGAGAAGAAAGTGGTTCGTAGCCGCATCATCGCCGGCAACCCGCGTATCGACGGCCGTGAAAAAGACATGGTTCGTGCGCTGGACGTTCGTACTGGCGTGCTGCCACGTACCCACGGCTCTTCTCTGTTCACCCGTGGTGAAACACAGGCGCTGGTCACTGCCACACTGGGTACCCAGCGTGATGCACAAATCATCGACGAGCTGACCGGTGAGCGTAAAGATCACTTCCTGCTGCACTACAACTTCCCGCCATACTGTGTGGGTGAGACGGGTTTCGTGGGTTCTCCGAAGCGTCGCGAAATTGGCCACGGTAAACTGGCCAAGCGTGGTATTGCTGCGGTGATGCCATCTGCGGACGAGTTCCCGTACACCGTGCGTGTGGTTTCTGAAATCACCGAATCAAACGGCTCGTCTTCGATGGCGTCTGTTTGTGGTACGTCTCTGGCGCTGATGGATGCCGGTGTGCCAATCAAAGCATCTGTGGCCGGTATCGCCATGGGTCTGGTGAAAGAAGGCGATGACTTTGTGGTTCTGTCTGACATTCTGGGTGACGAAGACCACCTGGGCGACATGGACTTCAAAGTGGCTGGTACTGCGGACGGCGTCACTGCGCTGCAGATGGATATCAAGATTGAAGGGATCACCAAAGAGATCATGCAGATCGCGCTGAACCAGGCGAAAGGTGCCCGTTCTCACATCCTGAACGTGATGGATGAAGCGATCAACGCGCCACGTGCAGATATCTCTGAGTTTGCGCCGCGTATCCACACCATGAAGATTAACCCTGAGAAGATCAAAGATGTGATCGGTAAGGGCGGTGCGGTGATTCGTGCGCTGACTGAAGAAACTGGTACTACGATTGAAATCGAAGACGACGGTACTGTGAAGATCGCAGCGACCGAAGGGACTGCTGCGAAAGAAGCGATCCGTCGTATCGAAGAGATCACTGCGGACGTTGAAGTTGGCCGTATCTACACCGGTAAGGTGATGCGCATTGTTGACTTCGGTGCTTTCGTTTCTGTGATTGGCGCCAAAGAAGGTCTGGTCCACATTTCTCAAATCGCTGAAGAGCGTATTGAGAAAGTTGCGGATCACCTGGAGCTGGGTCAGGAAGTGAAAGTGAAAGTTCTGGAAATCGATCGCCAGGGCCGTATCCGTCTGAGCATGAAAGAAGCTGCGACGGCAGAAGCCAAGCCAGAAGCATAAGGCTTTTGCAAAAACCATGATATAAAGGGGCTTATTGCCCCTTTTTTATATTTGTGAATTACTTAGCTGTGATTGAATTGCATCCGCAACCGCTTAAATTGTACTGATGGTATAAGCTAGTAAGAAGATTCGTTGGTATGAGTTCACCTCAGGGAGAATTGCATTGATTGCAAACAGGTTCAAAGTCGCCGTTGTCGCGATTTCTATGATGATGGCAGGCTGCAGCGCAGCCCCCCAATCGAATTGGGTTCACCCGCCAATGGCCGTGCCGTTCCAGCCGACGATCCAGCAGCAGATCCAGCTGGCCCGGATCGACCAGTTGCTCAAGCGCAATGACCTGGATGACGATACCCTGGCTCAGGTGTACTACGAGCGGGGCCTGCTGCATGACAGCCTGGGATTACGTGATTTGGCCCGTCTCGACTTTAACCAGTCACTGTCGCTGAAACCGGATCAGCCGGACGTGTTCAATATTCTCGGGGTTTATTTTACCCAGAGTGCCCATTTTGATGCCGCGTATGAAGCCTTTGATTCAACGCTGGAACTGAACCTGCGCCATCCGTATGCCCAGCGTAACCGCGGCATTGCCTTGTACTACGGCGGCCGCTACGACCTGGCACATGAAGATTTGATCGCGCACTACCAGCAGAATGTGAACGATCCCTACCGGGTGATCTGGCTGTATCTGGTCGAGCAGGTACAGATGCCCGAGACTGCCGATGAGAAGCTGCGCCAGCGTTTTGAGGCCAGTGAGCAGCAGGACTGGGGCTGGCAGATCGTCCGTCTGTATCTGGGCGATGTGACTGAATCTGAGTTCTTGGCGCAAATCAGCCGGGAAAGCGAAGACAATGCCATGCTGGCTGAGCGACTGACCGAAGGTTATTTTTACCTGGCCAAGCAGTACCATTATCGCCAGGATTACCAGTCGGCCCTGATGCTGTATAAGCTGGCGCTGTCCGGCAATGTATATGAGTTTGTCGAGCACCGTTTTGCGTTGCTGGAGCTGAGCCGGCTGATGGCAGAGGCCCAGGTCGCGCAGGAGCAACCGGATGAATCGCTTGAAGAAGCGTTACCACTGGACAGTGAATAACACCTGTCGTCGCCTCTCACTGGATAGTCGCGATCAAAAAAGCCGCAGTGATTGCGGCTTTTTTGATCGTCAGTGGGCACGCTAGCGGATTTCCAGTCCGGCCAGGTTGTGCCAGTAACCGTTACATTGGTGCCCGCCTGGCAGCGGGTGGTGCTGCGCGCCCTGCTCATTGGCGCGGAACTGATCCAGCAGCGGCAGGGTTTCGGTGCCGAGCGGACTGAGGCGGACGACATCGACCAGCTCGGTCATGCTGCAGAGGTCGTTGATCAGGTTGTAACAGTAGCCGGACTGGGTCTGGATCCCGTTCAGGGTGAAGACCTTCTGACTTTCCTGGCTGTTGACGGTGATCCCGTTGGGGTAGCGAATGCAGCAGGTTTCGCAGTCATCTTTGGCGCGATCTTCGGCCCGGGCCGTAAAACAACGGGCCGAGTAGGCCAGCGGCAGATAACCGTAGCTAAAGACTTCGGTTTCAAACTGATCGCGGATCCCCATTGTTTCGCATTCACGCACCACTTGTTGCAGCCACTCGCGCGAGAGCTCAACCGGCATGCACCAGCGCACCATCCCCTGCTTGAGCAGCAGCCGCAGGGTTTGGGCGTTGTAGCAGTTGATGGCCGGGCCGGTAATAAAGGGCACGCCCTTGTCCCGGGCGAGCTGGATCGCAGAAACGTCATTGGCTTCAATCATGAACTCCCCGTTTTCAATGTATTTTTTCATCACATTGACTTCGCTCGGGGCTTCGAGCAGTGCCATCGTTGAGAGCACGACCTGCTTGCCGGTTGCTGACAGAGCCCGGGCCAGCTCCAGCCAGTGGGCGGGTCTGAGCTCGCGGCGTTTGGAGCAGACGGTTTCTCCCAGATAGACGATGTCGGCACTGCTGTCCTGAACCTGCTGATAGAAGGCTTCGACCTCGGTTTTGGGCCAGAAGTAAAGCAAGGGACCTAAGGCGTATTTCATAGGCGGCTCCTGTTACTGCCATTTACGGTGGTAGGCGCCCAGCGTGGTCTGGGTCCCTTCGGAAACATTGCCCAGACAGGCATCCCAGGCCGGCTCGACCTGATAGCTGTCCGGGTTGGCCCGGTAGCGATCGATGGCGGCTCGCCAGGTGCGGGTCACCTGCTCGACATAGGCCGGGCTGCGCTGGCGGCCCTCAATTTTGACCGAGGCAATGTTGGCCTGGAACAGCTCCGGCAAGATCGCCAGCGTATTAAGGCTGGTCGGCTCTTCCAGGGCGTGGTAGCGCTGACCGTCGACATCGAAGCGGCCTTTGCACAGGGTCGGGTAGCCGGCATTTTCCCCCTCGGCGTAGCGGTCAATCAGGACATCGTTCAGGCGTGACTCCAGGCCCTGCGGCGTTTCCTGCCAGCGGACGAATTTCGCCGGGGAGCAGGCCCCGACTGTATTCGGGGATTCGCCGGTCAGGTAGGATGATAGATAGCAGCGCCCCTCGGACATGATACACAGGCTGCCGAAGGCGAAGACTTCCAATTCGACCGGGCTGTTGCGGGCCAGCTGCTTGACCTGATGGATCGACAGCACCCGCGGCAGCACCACCCGCTTGACGTTAAAGTTCCGATGATAAAAATCGATCGCCGCGGTGTTGGTGGCCGATGCCTGGACCGACAGATGCAGCTCCAGATCCGGGTAGCGGTTGGCGGCGTAGTCGAGCACGGCCATATCGGCCACGATCAGGGCATCCACGCCCATGGCGGCTGCGGTATCGACGGCCTTTTGCCAGCGGCCGAAGCCGTCCGGGTGGGCGAAGGTGTTCAGGGCGATGTGGAGTTTGCGCTGGTGGTCTTTGACATACGCGACGGCTTTTTCCAGCTTGTGATCGGTAAAGTTCAGACCGGCGAAATGGCGGGCGTTGGTATCATCCTTGAAACCGATGTAGACCGCATCCGCGCCGTGATCAATGGCAGTTTTTAGCGCCGGCAGGTTGCCGGCGGGGCATAGTAGCTCCATAGTTTTTCTACCCGTGAGGATGGACAGGATGGCGGAAATACTAGGGGGGGAATGCGGTGCGTATTTTGATGTCAGGCAGGTTTTGTTGAATTAAGTAACTTATTTCTCACATTTTATCCTTTGGAAGTAGAGACGGCCGGGTGACGGCCGGGCGGTATCGCCCGGATCAGTCGGTATGGCGGCTGTGCTCCAATAGGATTGCATCAAGCTCGTTTTTCGGCTGCGGCTTGTAGAAATAAAAGCCCTGGATCGAGTCACAGTTGAGGTTCGAGAGCAGGGTCGCCTGCTGGCGGGTTTCCACCCCTTCGGCAACAATACTCATGTTCAGCGCTTTACCGAGGTTGATAATGTTCTCGATCAGCGTGACCTGCTTGGGAATGGCTTCGATATCTTTGATAAACGCCCGGTCGATCTTGAGCTCATCGAGCGGGAAGCGGGCCAGATAGGACAGCGACGAATAGCCGGTGCCGAAGTCATCGATCGACAGCGAAAAGCCGAGTTGTTTGATCGCATTCAGCATCTGGATCGTATGATCGCTGTCACTCATCACCGCGCTTTCCGTCAGCTCAAAGGTGATATCACTCGGGTCGACGCCGGTGGCCTGCTTGAGTTTTTCGACAAAGCTGATCAGGTTCGGGTTGCCGAACTGCTGCGGCGAGAGGTTAATTGCCACCCGGCCGTTGAGCAGTCCCTGCTGCTTCCACTGGCGCACTGTGGTGAACACTTCGCGCATCACCACCTGGCCCAGTTGCTCGATTAATCCGGAGCGCTCCGCGACCGGAATAAACTGTGCCGGACTGATATAGCCTTCAACCGGGTGCTTCCAGCGCACCAGCGCCTCGGCTCCGTCAATCACGAAATCCCGCGCGCCGACCTTCGGCTGGTACCAGACTTCCAGGCCGTTCTGCTGCAGGGCTTTTTGCAGCTCGATTTCGAGCCACAGCTGCATCCGCGCTTCCTTGTTCATCTCTTCGCTAAACTTGACCAGTCGGTTGCGGCCGCGATTTTTCGCCTCATACATGGCGGTGTCAGCGTTTTGCAGCAGGATCCGGGCATCATTGCCGTCTCCCGGATAATTGACCATCCCGACGGAGCAGGCCAGATGTTTGCTGAAATGGTGCAGGTCGAACGGCTGGTTGATCAGGGCAATGATCTGCTGGGCCATCTGCTCTCCCATCCGGGTGTGATCGGGCTCGGGCAGGATCACTGCAAATTCATCGCCGTTGAGGTGGCCGATCACGGCGCGCTCGGGTAACAGTCGGCGCAGTCGCTGGGCGATCTCCTGCAGCACCCGATCGCCGATATGATGGCCGAGCGAGTCGTTGATATTTTTAAAGTTGTCCAGGTCAAGGTAGAGCATGACCAGCGGGGTCTTGTGCTGGATCAACTGCTCCAGGCGGCGACTGAATCCGTGGCGGTTGTACAGGCCGGTCAGCGGATCGGTATGGACCAGCTGCTCCATCTGGCCTTGCTGGCTGATCTGCTCGGAAATGTCCTGCAGCAGGATCAGTTTGGCCGGTGAGCCGAGCAGGGAAATATCGGAAACAGTGACCTGGAGCGCTTTCTCGGTGCTGCACCGGGGGCTGGTCTGACACCGGCGCTGCTCCTGATGCCCGAGCTGACTGAGTTGGCTGCCGAGGACCCGCTGGGTGTGGCTGTCGACCAGCAACCGGCCCAGCTCTTCGCCGACCAAATCTTGCACCGACTCAAACCCGAGCAATGCGGCGGCGGCTTCGTTGGCCGAGATGATCAGCTCGCCTTCGACAATACAGCTGCCGTCGGTGATCAGGTGGTTGAGCTGATCCAACTGATGCTCCAGTTCCTGGAGGGAGTTCACCAGCACCTGACGCTCGGAGGTATCGGCCGAGTGCAGCACGACGTACGGGATATTGCCTTGTGCATCTCGCAGCGGGGCCAGGCTGAAATGCAGGCTGGTCTCGTGGCGGTTATCGTTGAGCACCACTTCGCCTTCGACTGATTCGCCTTGGAAGGCCCGATCATAGTAGGGGCGCAGGGTCTCATAATAGGCCCGGCCCAGAACTTCGGCATCACTGCGGCCAATCAGCTCGTCGCGCGCCATCCCGCTGACTTCGCAGTAGCGGCTGTTGACGACCAGGTAGTGATGATTGGGATCGAGGACCGCAAACAGAAAAGGACTGTTGTCGGTTAGCAGCGGAAACCAGTAGTTGAGTTGCTCAGTCGGCATGGATGATGCGTCTATCCCGTTGCGCTGACGCGGGCGGCGTCAGTTGAAAAATAATGGTTACTATAACCTGCGACCGTCATCAAATTCCAAACTTTGCCGCTATAGAGTTGATTTTTTTGATGCAAGGCATAAAAGCCCTCGTCCTTGTTGCCATACAATCAATCCATTGTGGCGACTGAAACAGGAAAAAACAGTGATTGCTCAATTACAAAAACAGATGGTTCAGCATGCGCCGGCGCTGCTGCGGATCCCGGCCCGGCTGACGCCGTTTGCGGTTCAGAAAAAAGTGATGCTGGAAGGGCTGGCCCTGGTGTTTCGCGAAGCCCTGGAAGACGGGGACTTTGCCTTCCTCGAAGGGCGCTGGCTGAAAGTCGCGGTGCGGGATCTGGGGCTGTGCTGGTACATTAGCTATCGGGATGCGCAGCTGGTGGTCGCGGATCAGATCGCCCAGGAAGATGTGAGTTTCAGCGGTGACTGCAACGATCTGGTATTAATTGCTGCACGCAAGGAAGATCCTGATACACTCTTTTTCCAGCGTCGCCTGCGGATTGAAGGCGACACCGAGTTGGGACTGGAGGTGAAAAACCTGATGGACAGTATTGATCTGGCCTCGCTTCCGGCCCCGATCCAATTTTTACTGCAGCAGTCGGCGAGCTTCATTCACCAAGGAATGCAGGCCCCGCCGGTTGCCAAAGAGGTCATGAATGCTCATTAGAACTGAAGCGCCGGCAGATATTCTGGCTGTTGATGCCTTACTGAAAACCGTGTTCGATACGGATGCCGAAGCTGATCTGGTGATGAAGCTGCGGGAGAATGGTCACCGCTCTTTGTCACTGGTGGCCTGTAACGACGACGGTGACGTGGTGGGCTATATGCTGTTCAGCCCGGTTACCGTCGATGGCAATGATGACAACTGGCAGGGGCTGGCGCCGATGGCGGTGAAGCAAGACTACCAGCGCCAGGGAATTGGCCTGGCGCTGCTTGAAGAAGCCAAGAGCACCCTGGCGGAGCTCGGTTATCCGGCGGTCGTGGTGCTCGGGCACAGCGACTATTATCCCAAAGCCGGTTTTGTACCGGCATCGGCGCACGGCCTGCAGTGTGCCTGGCCGGTGCCGGATGAAGTCTTCATGGTGCTGGAGCTGATCCCGGGCAGTCTGTCGGTACGGCAGGGCACGGTGGCCTACAGCCCGGAGTTTTCGGCGCTGAGCTAAAGCGCGGGCACGACCCGTCGCGGCCAAAGGTCTGCGGCGGTGAATTGCGTGCTTTTTATCGGAATTAATTTTGCGCCGGCGCGCCCATTTGCCCGATGATCTGGTAGTATCGCCTGCCGAAATGAGGTCTTCAGGCACAGATGGTACGAGGATGAAGCAGCGAGACATACAGATCTTACACGAGATGGGGCTGACTTACTGGCAGATCAGAAAACCGGACTTTTTTCCCGAGCTGGAAATGCCGGTGATCGACTTGCCGGAAAGCTGCAAGCTGCTGTTCGTGTGTGAAGACGAGCTGGATGACCATGATCGCTGGCTGTTCGGCCGGATCCTCAACAGCATGAAGCTCTCGCCGGAGCAGGCCCTGATGCTGCCGCCGCAAGGCGTGGCGCAAATCCGGGCCCATCACCTGACCTGGTGCTGGCTGGCCGGCTGTCAGGCCCCGCATCCGGCGGGCTGTCAGGTGCTGACCTCCACCTCCCTGAAACAGATGCATACCAACCCCGCCAGCAAGAAAGCCTTGTGGCAACAGATTTGTGCTTATGAGTCATAACATTGTATCCCTTGCGCCGCACCACCTTGATGCGGTGTGGCAAATCGAGCAGCGTGCGCATGCTTTTCCCTGGTCAGAATCCCTGATCCGCCAGACGCCGAGTAAAATTGCCGTCAATCTGGCGCTCGAAGTCGGGCAACAGGTGGTGGGCTATTGCTATGGCCAGCTGGTGGCCGGTGAAGCGACCTTACTGAATATTGCCGTGGCACCGGCGTGCCAGGGTAAGGGGTACGGCAAACTCCTGCTCGACGGGTTTATCGACCGGCTGACCGAGCTGGGCGCCGAAGAGATCTGGCTCGAGGTGCGTGCCAGCAATACCCGGGCGTATCAGCTCTATGAATCGGTTGGCTTTAACGAGATCAACCGCCGCTATGGCTATTACCCGACGGAAAACGGACGGGAAGATGCGCTGATCATGACTTACCTGGTCCTCTAGCTCGGATCCCGGCAGGCCGGGCGGGTGCCTGTTA
Source organism: Photobacterium sp. TY1-4 (assembly GCF_025398175.1). Taxonomy (NCBI): domain Bacteria; kingdom Pseudomonadati; phylum Pseudomonadota; class Gammaproteobacteria; order Vibrionales; family Vibrionaceae; genus Photobacterium; species Photobacterium sp. TY1-4. The sequence continues at coordinate 2,891,233 of NZ_CP099734.1, read as the reverse complement.
GGCCTGTCGCTTTGCGCGAAGATTGCGTATAATTCCGCCATTGTTTATGCCAGACACGCCCTTTCCAGCCTGAGTGCCAAAGGTGCGGGCTCCTTCCTCAGATACTGCGCAAAAAGAGGCCGAGATGTAACTCACTGCTGTGAAAACAATTTTACCTGCTTGCGCAGGACGTCAGACCGGTATTTCCGCGGCACCGGACCCGATACGGGCCGGAATTCATGCGGCGTCAGTCAAACCGGGATGGCTCGAATTCAGGAGCCGAACGATAAGGTACCCGCTGCGGGACTATCGTTGCTCGATGTGGAAATCTCTCACAGGATTATCAAGATATGTCATTTCTTACTGAAGTGAGCAAGCGTCGTACGTTTGCCATCATTTCTCACCCGGATGCGGGTAAAACCACCATCACGGAAAAAGTACTGTTATTCGGAAACGCGATCCAGAAAGCCGGGACGGTGAAAGGCCGCGGCTCGAACCAGCACGCCAAGTCGGACTGGATGGAGATGGAAAAAGAGCGTGGGATCTCGGTCACCACCTCGGTGATGCAGTTCCCGTACAACGACCGTCTGGTCAACCTGCTCGATACCCCGGGACACGAAGATTTCTCGGAAGATACCTACCGGACCCTGACGGCGGTGGACTCGTGCCTGATGGTGATCGATGCCGCGAAAGGGGTTGAGGATCGGACCCGCAAGCTGATGGAAGTCACCCGTCTGCGCGATACGCCGATCATCACCTTCATGAACAAGCTTGACCGGGATATCCGCGACCCGATGGAATTGCTTGATGAGGTCGAAAGTGAGCTCAACATCGCCTGTGCCCCGGTGTCCTGGCCGATTGGCTGCGGGAAAGAGTTCAAAGGGGTGTATCACATCCACCGTGATGAAACCATCCTGTACGCAACGGGTCAAGGCCACACCATCCAGGAAACGCGGATTGTCAAAGGCCTGGAAAACCCGGAACTGGACGAAGCCGTGGGCGCGGATCTGGCAGAGCAACTGCGCGAAGAGCTGGAGCTGGTGCTGGGTGCCTCGCACGAGTTTGATCGCGAACTGTTCCTGCAGGGCGAACTGACGCCGGTCTTCTTCGGGACCGCACTGGGTAACTTCGGGGTTGACCATATGCTGGACGGCCTGACGGAGTGGGCCCCGGCCCCGATGCCGCGTCAGGCCAACGAGCGTCAGGTGGAAGCGAATGAAGAGAAATTCTCGGGCTTCGTCTTCAAAATTCAGGCAAACATGGATCCGAAGCACCGCGACCGGATTGCCTTCATGCGTGTTGTCTCGGGCACCTATAGCCAGGGCATGAAAATGAACCATGTTCGCCTGGGTAAAAACGTCAGCATTTCCGACGCCGTGACCTTCATGGCCGGTGATCGCTCCCGTGCCGAGCATGCGTATGCCGGGGATATTATCGGCCTGCATAACCACGGTACCATCCAGATCGGGGATACCTTTACCCAGGGCGAGAAGCTCAAGTTCTCCGGGATCCCGAACTTCGCGCCGGAACTGTTCCGCCGGATCCGCCTCAAAGATCCACTGAAGCAGAAGCAACTGCTGAAAGGGCTGGTTCAGCTGTCGGAAGAAGGGGCCGTTCAGGTGTTTCGTCCGCTGCAAAACAACGATCTGATTGTTGGCGCTGTTGGTGTGCTGCAGTTTGACGTGGTGGTTGCCCGTCTGAAAGCGGAGTACAACGTCGAAGCGATCTACGAGAGCGTGAACGTTGCGACGGCCCGCTGGGTGGACTGCGGTGATGACAAGAAGCTGGAAGAGTTCAAGCGCAAGAACCAGGCGAACCTGGCGCTGGATGGCGGGGACAACCTCAGCTACATCGCGCCGACCATGGTGAACCTGAACCTGGCCAAAGAGCGTTTCCCGGAAGTTGATTTCCGCGCGACCCGCGAACACTAATTCGCACTGCGATCTTGAGCGCTGTTGCGCGATCAAAGCCGTCACGACTGTGGCGGCTTTTTTATTGCCCAGAATTCCTGCGCGCTGCCTTGAGCCCTGTATCCTGAGCAAACCCCGAGCGGGGTCGCTGTTATTGTAATGATTTCGAACTACTATTGATTGCATATCAACAGGAGGGGCGATGAAGATTGTGACAGCGAACGAGATCCGGGTTGGTGTCGGTGAGCCTTACCCGTTGGGCGCAACCCTGCGCGGGCAGGGGGTGAACTTCAGTTTGTACTCCAAAGACGCCACCCGGGTGATCCTGCACCTGTTTGATGGCGCCGATGCGCGGGAGTCGTTTCAGCAGATCGAACTCGATCCGCTTGCGCACAAACGCGGCCATTACTGGTTTGTGTTTGTCAGCAACATCGGCCACGGCCAGGTGTATGCGTTTCAGGTCGACGGGCCGTGGAAGCCGCAGGTCGGGCTGCGCTTTAATGCCAACAAAATGCTGATTGACCCGTACAGCCAGGCGATCAGTATCGGGGCGCATTACGATCGGCAGCAAGCGATTGGGGAAGCGCCCAACCTCGGCAGCAGCCTGCGCAGCCTGGTGGTTGACCAGCAGGCATTTGACTGGGAGGGGGACAAACCGCCAGGCCATTCGATGACCGATACCGTGATCTATGAAATGCATGTCGGTGGCTTTACCAAGCACCCTTCCTCCGGGGTGGCCCCGGAAAAGCGGGGTACGTTTGCCGGGGTGATCGAAAAAATTCCTTATTTGCAGTCACTCGGCGTCACAGCCGTCGAGCTGATGCCGATCCAGCAGTTTGATGTCGACGATGCGCCGAATGGCCGGCAGAACTACTGGGGTTACAGCCCAATCAATTTTTTCTCTGTGCATGCCGGCTACAGCGTGGCGAAAGATCCGCTGGCTGCGATCACCGAGTTCAAAACCCTGGTGCGGGAGCTGCACAAAGCTGGCATTGAGGTGATCCTGGATGTGGTGTTCAACCACACCGCAGAAGGGGATGCCAGCGGGCCGACGTTTTGTTTTAAGGGGCTCCAGAACGGCGCCTATTATATTGTCGATAAAACCTGCGGTGAGTACCGCAACTACAGCGGTTGCGGCAATACCTGCAACGCTAACCACAGTGTGGTGCGGCGGATGATCATTGATGCGCTGCACTTCTGGGTGACGGAAATGCGAGTCGATGGCTTTCGCTTTGACCTCGCTTCGGTACTGGCCCGCGACAGCCTGGGCACCCCGCTCAAAGAGCCGCCGTTGCTGTGGTCGATTGATTCCGATCCGGTGCTGTGCAGTACCAAAATTTTCGCCGAAGCCTGGGATGCGGCCGGGCTGTATCAGGTGGGCTCCTTTATCGGCGATCGCTGGAACGAATGGAACGGTAAATTCCGTGATGATGTCCGCGCCTTCTGGCGGGGGGATACCGGGACGGTGAGCCGGTTTGCCTCCCGGATGCTGGGCTCGCCCGATATCTATTGCAGCGATCGCCACTCGCCCCACCGCTCAGTGAATTTTATCTGCGCCCACGACGGGTTCACCCTCAACGATTGGGTCAGTTATAACGAAAAACATAACCGGGACAACGGCGAGGACAACCGCGACGGCGATAACCACAACCTGTCGAACAACTACGGGATTGAAGGGCCGACCACGAATCCGGAGATTGAGTCGCTGCGCAACCGCCAGTGCAAGAACATGCTGGCGACCTTGCTGCTCTCGCTCGGGACACCGATGATTTCGATGGGAGATGAGGTCCGGCGGACGCAGCGGGGGAACAACAATGCCTATTGCCAGGATAACGAGATCAGCTGGTTTGACTGGCGGTTGGTGGACCGGCATGCCGATTTGCTGCGTTTTGTCCGGCTGATGAACCGGATCCGGCGCAATGAGGAAACCATCGACTGGCACATGCATGTCTCGCTCAACACCGTGCTCAAGAGCGTCGGGATTGACTGGCACGGCCTGCAACCGAATCAGCCGGACTGGTCGGCCCATTCCCATTCTCTGGCCTCGACGGTGATCCACCCGATCAGCAGTGATGAGTTGTATGTGATCTGCAATGCTTACTGGGACCCGCTGATTTTTACCCTACCGGACCGGGATCATCAGGACTGGCACCTGTTAGTGAATACCGCCGCGCCCAGTCCGGCTGATATCTATCCCATTGAGCAAGCGCCGCGTTATTGTGACGAGACGATTTTGGTGACCGGGCGTAGTATGATCGTCATGGTTGCCAAACCCGGCCATAAATAGGCTCTATGTATAAGCAGGCTCTATGCGTGAGTGTGGCTCTGTGCATGAGTCGGCTCTAGGCATAAGCAGGCTCTAGGCAGGAGTGAGGTTCAACAAGAGATGAGTAATGAAGGATACGCTAAGTGGGGAGAAGTCGATGCTGAACTGGCTCAAGCGGGGGATTGCCCGCTACGATCAATGGTGTGAACGTCTGGGGCTGGTCCCGGAAAACCGTCGCTGCTGCGCACCGGTCCGTTACGATGAAGACGATCCGCGTCATCCGTCTCAGCGTCGTCCTCGGTGCGTATCGCAGCACAGTACGCACCGGCAGGAATGAAGGCGAGGCCATGATGATCGACAGTCACTGCCATTTCGATTTTACGCCGTTTGATGCCGACCCGGCGGGCTATCTGGCCAAGGCTCACCAAGCCGGGGTCGAGGCGCTGGTGATCCCGTCTGTTGGTGAGCGCAACTGGCAGGCGGTCCAGGCGCTGAGCCGCAGGTTTGACTCGGTGTATTACGCGTTGGGCCTGCACCCGTTTTTCAGTGCAGAGCATAGCGAGGCATCACTGGCGTCACTCGCTGCGCGTTTGGCGCAGGTGGCGGGCGAGGGCGCGCAGCGCGATCGCAAATGTGTGGCGGTCGGTGAGTGCGGGCTGGATTTTGCCATTGCCGAGGCCGATCGTGATAAACAGCTGTGGTTGTTGCGGGAGCAACTGATCCTGGCCAATACCTACCGATTGCCGGTGATTTTGCACTGTCGCAAAGCCTTCCCGGAGCTGGTTGCCTTATTAAAGCAACACCCGCCGGTCGCAGGGGGGGTCTATCATGGGTTTAGCGGTAGTCTGGCCCAGGCGCAGCAGGTGGTGGCGCTGGGGCTGAAGATCGGCGTCGGCGGGACCATTACCTATCCGAGGGCGAACAAGACCCGCAATACGGTAGCAGCGTTGCCGCTGGAGGCGCTGGTACTGGAGACCGATGCGCCGGATATGCCGGTGGCCGGCCATCAGGGCGAGCCGAATCGTCCCGATCGATTGTGTCATGTGATGCAATCGCTGGTGGCGCTGCGTTCGGAATCCGCCCAGAAAATTGAATCGGTCACTTGCTTAACCACAACTGAACTTTTTGGTCTTTCTTTGTGAGGGCGGTCACTGAATAAAAACGGTTGCGCAATTGGTTGCGCGGTTTGCGCATCACTACGTGATGTGTGTCACGGTTGTGATTAAACTATCATTTGGTTTCCGCATAAAGTGTGACGTTAGCATTACTTTATCCCGAATGGGGTTTGTATAATGCAGCGGACTCTTAAATGAGCCGAATTGTCGAGACGCCAAACTTAAACTTAAAGGGATGCCATAAACTATGAGCCTGTTTATGAGCCTGGTTGGGATGGCTGTGCTGCTGGGTATTGCAGTACTGTTATCTGATAACCGCAAAGCTATTAATTTACGTACTGTGGGTGGGGCATTTGCCATTCAATTTACTCTGGGTGCTTTCGTACTTTACATTCCGTGGGGTAAGGATGCACTGGGCGCGGCGAGTAGCGCCGTTCAGAGTGTGATTGACTATGGTAATGTCGGTATTGAGTTCCTGTTCGGTAACCTGGTGAACTTCTCTGTTGAAGGCATTGGTTTCATCTTTGCATTCAAAGTGCTGCCAACGGTTATCTTCTTCTCTGCACTGATCAGCGTGCTGTACTACCTGGGCGTGATGCAAGTTGTCATCAACGTATTGGGTGGCGGTCTGCGCAAAGTGCTGGGTACATCGAACGCGGAATCCATGTCTGCAACAGCTAACATTTTTGTTGGTCAAACTGAAGCGCCGCTGGTTGTGCGTCCGTTTGTACCAAAGATGACGCAGTCTGAGCTGTTTGCGGTTATGTGTGGTGGTCTGGCGTCTGTTGCTGGTGGTGTACTGGCGGGTTATGCCGCGATGGGTGTTCCACTGGAGTACCTGATCGCAGCCTCGTTCATGGCAGCACCAGGTGGCCTGCTGTTCGCGAAAATCATCAAGCCTGAAACCGACACGCCGATCGAGCAAATGTCTGGTGATGAAGCACAAGGTGATGATAAGCCTGCTAATGCCATCGATGCAGCAGCAAGCGGCGCTTCTTCAGGTATGCAACTGGCACTGAACATCGGTGCGATGCTGCTGGCGTTCGTGGGCCTGATTGCCCTGATCAACGGGATGCTGGGTGGTATCGGTGGCTGGTTCGGTATGCCTGAGCTGACACTGGAACTGATCCTGGGTTACGTGTTCATGCCACTGGCTTACCTGATCGGTGTACCATGGGCAGATGCCAACATCGCGGGCTCTTTCATCGGTCAGAAACTGATCCTGAACGAATTCGTGGCTTACCTGAGCTACGTCCCATACCTGGGTGATGCAGCGCCGGTTGTTCTGTCTGAGAAGACCAAAGCAATCATCTCGTTTGCCCTGTGTGGTTTCGCGAACCTGTCTTCAGTCGCCATTCTGCTGGGTGGTCTGGGGAGCATTGCCCCGAACCGTCGTCACGATATTGCACGCTTCGGTATGAAAGCCGTTGCCGCAGGTACGCTGTCGAACCTGATGTCTGCGACCATCGCAGGTCTGTTCATCAGCCTGAGCGCGATGTAAGACACTCCTCAACTGAGGATGCCAAACGCCACAGCCTAGCTGTGGCGTTTTTGTATCTGTCGTCCCGATAATGCCCAAAGCCCAAAGCCCAAAGCCCAAAGCCCAAAGCCCGGATCCCGGATCCCGGAGTTCGGAGCCCTGCGGCCTGACGCTTCAGTATCCGCGAGATCTGCCGGGCACTTGGAACGCCTGGCTACTTGATTCCCCGGCGCTTGCGCTATCCACCCGACTCTGTTGCTATGCCTCTGCCTCTGCCTCTGCCTCTGCCTCTGCCTCTGCCTCTGCCTCTGCCTCTGCCTCTGCCTCTGCCTCTGCCTCTGTTTCTGAAAAAGCACAGCCACAGCCATCAACACCCTGGGTAAACATTTCCGGAACCGGCGGCAGGGAAAAGCCATAAAATCGATTGCGCTCCGATTTCTGCCACTCGGCATTGTTTACCATGGGCGGTAGTGAACAAGCGACACCTCAGGTGCAGCAGACTACACTTTTCTGGGTACTGTGACAGACAGAGAGAAGTGTATGAATGTCATGTATGAAGTTCTGCTGGCGCTCCTGGCCGGGTTTATCGTCGGGGTTTTGTTTTCAGCGATTAAGCTGCCAATCCCGGCACCGCCGGTACTTTCCGGGGTGATGGGGATCGTCGGGGTATACCTGGGCGCGATCGCTTACCGCTGGATTATCGAGCACTTTTTTACCTCCTTATGACGGAGGCGATACGCTGCAGATTGTGTTCTAGCGGTAAACAGATTGTCCACTATAGGAAACGTATCTTTGATGGTGGGGTGTTCATCAGCTTGCTATGATGGGCGGGAACCATCAAAGATTGACGGTGGCTGTTTCAGTAGATTTACGTCGTGATGAGATGTTTGTCACGATTTGCTGGATGGCACGACGGCAGGGTAACCCGGAGGGCCGGATATCCTGCGCGGTGAAAAGGAAATCAATCAGGTTATACATCTCGAAATGTCAGCCTGAGTCTTCAAGGAATCAAGTCCGCTCATTGAACTGTTCGCGATAGGCGCACCGTGTGCGGTGGCGCTACCGTTCGCCTCAGGCGGATGGAACAGTTTCTATAAGCTTGGTAGAAAATAACTGGACTGGAGATAGTCATGAGCGATTTAAAAGCTGCTGCACTGCGTGCACTTCAACTAATGGATCTTACCACTCTGAACGACGACGACACCGACGCCAAAGTCATCGAGCTGTGTAAGAACGCCAAAACCCCGGTCGGCAACACAGCAGCGATCTGCATCTATCCACGTTTCATTCCTGTAGCGAAAAAACAACTGCGTGAGCAAGGGACGCCGGAAGTGCGCATCGCCACGGTCACGAACTTCCCGCACGGTAACGACGATATCGCCATTGCTGTTGCTGAAACCAAAGCAGCAGTAGCTTACGGTGCTGATGAAGTCGATGTGGTTTTCCCGTACCGTGCCCTGATGGCCGGTAATGAAGAAATCGGTTTTGAGCTGGTGAAGCAGTGTAAAGCCGCTTGTGGTGACATCCTGCTGAAAGTGATCATCGAAACCGGCGAGCTGAAAACGCCTGAGCTGATCCAAAAAGCCTCTGAGATTTCGATCAAAGCCGGCGCGGACTTCATCAAAACCTCAACCGGTAAAGTGCCGGTGAACGCAACCCCGGAAGCGGCAGAAATCATGCTGACCGTGATCAAAGACATGGGCGTTGAGAAGACCGTTGGCTTCAAGCCTGCCGGTGGTGTTCGCACCGCTGAAGACGCCAAGCAGTTCCTGGGCATGGCTGACCGTATCCTGGGCGCTGACTGGGCCGACAACATGCACTACCGTTTCGGTGCCTCCAGCCTGTTGGCGAACCTGCTGCACACGCTGGGCGAAGGTGAAAAAGCTGCGGAAGGCGGCTACTAATCTTCCCTGAATCAGGTGGCTCCGCGCCACCTGATTTGTGATCCCCTCCGGATCCGTGACACAGAGACGGTTTCTGGTGGGGATGAATCCCGTGACTGTTTATCGATTGTGCTTGCCCCGCAGAGGTCTGAGCGTGGCACGAGTGCGACCGGACATTGTGAAGAGCGGGCGATTGCGCCCCGCCGGAAAATGGTCACCAGCCCTACACGCTTCTCTGATTGGGGGAATCCCATGTATTTACCACAAGAAATTATCCGCAAAAAACGCGACAACATTGAGCTGACCGCGGACGAAATCAACTTCTTTATTCAAGGCATTGCCAAAGACACCGTCTCCGAAGGCCAGATCGCCGCTTTCGCTATGGCCGTTTATTTCAACGACATGACCATGGCTGAGCGCGTGGCGCTGACCTGTGCGATGCGTGACTCCGGCATGGTGATCGACTGGAGCCACATGAACTTTGACGGCCCGATTGTCGACAAGCACTCCACCGGTGGGGTGGGCGATGTCACCTCGCTGATGCTCGGCCCGATGGTTGCCGCCTGTGGCGGTTATGTACCGATGATTTCCGGCCGTGGCCTGGGCCATACCGGTGGCACGCTGGACAAGCTGGAATCAATCCCGGGTTATAACATCACCCCGAGCAACGACGTGTTCGGTCAGGTGACCAAAGACGCCGGCGTGGCGATTATCGGCCAGACCGGTGACCTGGCCCCGGCGGACAAGCGTGTGTACGCTACCCGGGATGTCACCGCAACCGTCGATAATATTTCCCTGATCACCGCCTCGATCCTGTCGAAGAAACTGGCTGCCGGGCTGGGCTCTCTGGTGATGGATGTCAAAGTGGGCTCGGGTGCTTTCATGCCGACCTACGAAGCCTCGGAAGCGCTGGCCAAATCCATCGTGGCGGTGGCCAACGGTGCCGGCACCAAAACCACCGCGCTGCTGACCGACATGAACCAGGTGCTGGCCTCGACTGCCGGGAATGCGCTCGAAGTTCGCGAAGCGGTGCAATTCCTGACCGGTGAATACCGCAACCCTCGCTTATTTGAAGTGACCATGGCATTGTGTGCTGAAATGTTAGTAAACAGTGGTTTAGCCGACGATCTGACTCAAGCGCGCGAGAAGCTGCAAACGGTGCTGGACAACGGCGAAGCGGCCAAGCGATTCGGCAAGATGGTGGCTGGCCTGGGCGGCCCGGCGGACTTCATGGAAAACTACGACCAGTATCTGGAAACGGCGGACCTGATCAAACCTGTGTTTGCTGAGACCAGCGGTTATGCCTACGCCATGGATACCCGAGCGCTGGGAATGGCCGTGGTGGAAATGGGCGGCGGTCGCCGTGTGGCTTCCGATACCATCGACTACGCGGTGGGCCTGAGCGACATGATTTGTCTGGGCGCTGAAGTGAATGCCGAGACGCCGCTGGCCGTGATCCACGCCCGCACTGAAGCCCAGTGGGAAGAAGCAGCCAAAGCGGTTCGCGCCAGTATTACGGTGGCGGATGAGAAACCGGCTGCGACCCCGGAAGTTTATCGCCGTATTCGCCTTGACGATCTTTAATGGAGTACACATGAAACGTTCAATTATTCTGGTTCTTGACTCATTTGGTATCGGGGCCACGGAAGATGCCGTTGATTTCGGCGATGTGGGTTCGAACACCCTGGGTCATATCGCGGAGCGTTGTGCCCGTGGTGAAGCAGACAACGGCGAGCGCAGCGGTCCGTTGCACCTGCCGAACCTGACCAAGCTGGGTCTGGGTAAAGCATGTGAAGAGTCTTCGGGTGTATTCCCGGCGGGCCTGGATGCCGATGCAGAAATCACCGGTGCTTACGGTCACGCCAAAGAGCTGTCTTCGGGCAAAGATACCCCGTCCGGTCACTGGGAAATTGCCGGTGTCCCGGTGCTGTTTGACTGGGGTTACTTTACCGATCACAGCAACAGCTTCCCGAAAGCGCTGCTCGATCGTATTGTTGAACGTGCTAACCTGCCGGGCTACCTGGGTGACTGCCACGCTTCCGGCACTCAGGTGCTGGACGATTTGGGCGAAGAGCACATGAAGACCGGCAAACCGATCTTCTACACCTCGGCCGACTCGGTGTTCCAGATCGCCTGTCATGAAGAGACTTACGGCCTGGATAACCTGCTGGAACTGTGCCAAATCGTGCGTGAAGAGCTGGAAGAGTACAACATCGGCCGCGTGATCGCCCGTCCGTTTATCGGCCCGGGTAAAGGTCAGTTCGAGCGCACCGGCAACCGTCGCGATCTGTCGGTTGAGCCGCCGTCAGCCACCGTACTGCAAAAGCTGGTGGAGGAGAAAAACGGTGAGGTGGTCTCGATCGGGAAGATCTCTGATATCTACGCCGGTTGCGGCATCACCAAGAAAGTCAAAGCCACCGGGATCCCGGCGCTGTTTGACGCCACCATGGCAGAGATCAAGCAAGCGGGTGACAACACCATCGTGTTCACCAACTTCGTTGATTTCGATTCCGCTTACGGCCACCGCCGTGATGTGGCCGGTTATGCGGCCGCGCTGGAATACTTCGACAAGCGTCTGCCGGAAATTCTGGAGCTGCTGGCCGAAGACGACGTGCTGATCCTGACCGCAGACCATGGTTGCGATCCGACCTGGGAAGGCACCGACCACACCCGTGAGCACATCCCGGTGCTGGTCACCGGTCCGAAAATCAAAGCGGGCTCACTGGGTCGCCGTGAGACGTTTGCCGACATCGGCCAGAGCCTGGCAGAATACTTCGGAATTTCAGATATGGACTACGGCAAGTCGTTCCTGTAACGCTGCCGGTCGCGGTTTCGGAGGATGACGTCTATCCTTCGAAACAGCACTTTCGATTGCAAACTTGTGTTGAATCATCAACATTCAACAGAAAACAGTAAGGAATAAACAATGGCTACTCCTCACATTAATGCTGAAAAGGGTGATTTTGCTGACGTTGTACTGATGCCGGGCGATCCGCTGCGTGCCAAGTACATTGCAGAAACCTTCCTGGACGATGCGAAAGAAGTCTGTAACGTGCGCAACATGTTCGGTTACACCGGGACCTACAAAGGCCGTCGTATTTCCGTGATGGGTCACGGTATGGGGATCCCGTCGTGCTCGATCTACGGCACGGAGCTGGTCAAAGACTACGGTGTGAAGAAAATCATCCGTGTGGGCAGCTGTGGTGCGGTGCGTGACGATGTGAACCTGCGTGATGTGGTGATCGGCATGGGCGCCTCTACGGACTCGAAAGTGAACCGTATTCGCTTCGGCGATCACGACTTCGCGGCGCTGGCTGATTTCGACATGGTGAAGCACGCCGCGGCAGCAGCCAAAGCGAAAGGCATCGAGGTTAAAGTCGGTAACCTGTTCTCGGCGGATCTGTTCTACAACCCGGATTTCGAGTTCTTCCAAACCATGAAGCAGTACGGCATCCTGGGTGTGGAGATGGAAGCGGCCGGTATCTACGGTCTGGCAGCTGAGTTTGGTGCCAAGGCACTGACGATCTGTACGGTGTCGGATCACATCCTGCGCGGCGAAGCAACCACCTCTGAAGAGCGTCAGCTGACCTTCAACGAGATGATTGAGATCGCGCTGGAATCTGTTCTGCTGGGTGACGCTGAAGAAGCGTAATCGCAGCGTAACGGAGCTGGTGATCGAAAAAGGGCTTGCCGGATGGCAAGCCCTTTTTGGTTGTTGGATTTTTTGATTGCTGAGTTTTTGGTGGCTGAGCTGTTGGGTACTCGGGGCCGATGTTGGCGCTTAGTCCTGCTTGTTCGAGGTCAGCAGGAACGGGAAGTGCCAGATATCCTTGCGGCGGCCGAAGGTATAGGCCAGCAGGAAGCCAATCATCAGCCCGGCCAGGATCAGGGCGCGAATGGTGTTGGTCATGTAGTCGACCTGGCTGGCGGCTTTTTCCAGTAACCGGCCTTGTTCTAAGGTGATCCGGACAAACCCGACGACCTGATCTTCGGTCATGATCGGCTCGACGACCTGTTGGCGGCCAAAGCTTGCCACTGACAGCGGGGTCGACATGCCGGTGACCTGCTCCAGCGGCATGGCCTCTTCGGTCTGTGCGACCGTCACCCCTTCCAAATCATAGATGCTGGCATCGAGGATCAATGGCTCCTCAGACAGCCGCTGCACCAGGGCTTGCAGCTTGTTCTGATCTTTGTCCAGCATATCCTGGGCAGCCGTCGCGGCCGCTTGGCGGACGACCATGCGTGACAGCGTCTGGGTTTGCTCGCTCAGGGCGCGGTAGTTACGCAGGTTGAGATCGGCGCCGTATTCGAGCATAGCGACCAAGCCGCCGAGGCTGGCAGCCAGCACCAGCACCTGCCAGAAGCGCCGCAGGCGCATTTTTTTCAGAATCATCATAACCGTGTCTATGGAACTCTAACCGAATGTCATATTGGGACTTGCCCTGATAAATTGCAATAGGGTACTTTGATAGCAGTGATTCTCAAACATGGATGTCCCAAGTGCTTACAGTAAAAAAACATACCACCCTGCATACCCAGTTTCCGCAAGTCGTGAGTGCCTCGAATCTGGCGCGTCAGCGTGCCCATACCCTGGTGTATGGACGCCGGATCACGGCGGAGCTGGTGGATCTGATCGGCGCCCATCAGGGAGAGCCGTTGCAGGTGGTCGCGGCCTGGAAGGTCGGGCCGTACGATGCGTTGCTGCTCGGTGATGCGTTGTCGGCGTCGTTGATCGAGGCGCTTATTCATTATGAACTCGATTTTGCCGATACGCGCGATTTACCGGATCTGTCCGAGCCGGGTGTGGTGGTGATGGACATGGACTCGACTGCGATCGAGATTGAGTGTATTGATGAGATCGCGGTGCTGGCCGGGGTCGGTGAGCAGGTCTCGGCCGTCACCGAGCGGGCGATGCAGGGCGAGCTGGACTTTGAACAAAGCCTGCGTCAGCGGGTAGCGGCGCTGGCCGGGGCCGATGCTGCGATCCTTGAATCGGTCCGTGCTGAGCTGCCGCTGATGCCGGGGCTGCCTGAGCTGGTGAAGACTCTGCAGCATTATGGCTGGAAAGTGGCGATTGCTTCCGGCGGGTTTACCTATTTCTCGGATCACCTCAAGGAGACGCTGGCATTGGACTATGCCCGCTCGAACACCCTGGAGATAGTCGACGGCAAGCTGACCGGCCAGGTACTGGGCGCGGTGGTGGATGCGCAGGTGAAGGCCGATATTCTGCATATGCTGGCCGAAGAATATGACATCCCACCGCACAACACAGTGGCCATTGGGGATGGGGCCAACGATTTGTTGATGATCAAGGCGGCCGGACTGGGCATTGCCTACCATGCCAAGCCGAAGGTGCAGGCGGAAGCGCCGAGCAGCATTCGCCATGCCGATTTGGGCGGGGTGATGTGTATTCTGTCGGCGTCACTGCTGCCGCAGGGGATCGGCTGGTAATGCCGAAGGGGTTTGACTGGCAGGGGACTGGCTGATAACCCCGATCCGCTCAGAAGACGATAGCTGGAAATAACCGGGGCGAGTGAATTCACTCGCCCCGGTTATTTATATGCCCATATGGCACTGCCGCGATTCAGACGATTTCGAGCCGGATCAGCACTTCATCGCTGATGTCATAGATCTCGCCGCAGCCGATCAGGGAGGTGAACTCGTTTTCCAGCGCCCGGGCCCGGTGCAGGGTCATTCGGGCCAGCTCGCCGAGCTCGATGCCGGTCAGGGCGGTCATCGGCTCTAACACCGGGACGGCCGTGACCCGCAGCGCCATGAATTCGCCTCTGGCCCGGGCCTGTTTGATGAACTGGATCCGCTCATCAATACTCTCAAACTCGTCAATGAGCTGGCTCTTGAGCCGCGTCACCTGATCGCCCTTGCGCTCAATCCACAGATACAGCTCGTGAATGTAGGGCTTGCGGATCTCCACCGGGCGCATCGGCTCGGCCAGCATCCGGTTGAGGCGGTTTTTGAAAATCGGCTCCAGCGAAAACAAACTGCCGCCGGCGACCTGGTTGAACAGTTTCGGTAGCTTCGGTAGCGGGAAGTTGCAGCCGAACGCCTTGAGCTTGATCTTGTGGTTTTCTTTTTCCGTAAAATACGGAATGGTATTGAGCCGGGTCAGCAGCATCTGGTGCATCGCCAGCAGCAGCTCCCCTTTGGGCAGCGGCTCAGCCACCAACGGCAGGGCTCGCTCATTTTGTTGGATCAGGCGGCGCAGGTATTGCTCCCCCTTCATGGCAATTGCCCCGCTGCCGGTTGTCATCTGGATATTGGTGAAATCCGGACTGACCCGCACCACGGTGTAGGGGATCTGGCTCAGCGGTGCCTTCTTGTCCCGCTTTTGCAGCTCGTCGAAGGTGATTGACACCTTGTCGCCCCGCTTGATCGGCAGGGGATAGTTGAGGTTCAGGTTCAAGCCGTGGATCGACAGGTCGACACTGGTGCCTTCCACCATCGGGTGCTCCTCGTGCTGCATCAGTACCCTGGTTTCAAACTGAAACCGTGACTCGCTGCGCTGCGGCTTGGGATCAAAGAAAATGGCATTGGCCGTCGCCACCGGATTGCGCGGGTGGCGGTAGTTTTGCAGGACTTTGCCCGGCAGACTGGGTTTAACCGCCAGGCGATAGTCCGGCTGGGCGTGCTCGTTGGTCAGATCCTGCAAAATCCCGATGTGGGTCAGCTTGTTGAGCTGCTCATACATGTCCGGGGCAATTTCCTGTAACCGCTCCAGATCGTCCGGGCTGATCGGCTGGATGGTCAGGCGACTGACACGCCAGCTCTTGCGGGCGGCCCCGATATGCCAGAACAGGTGGCGCTGCTCCTTGGTCAGCTCCGGCAGCGCAGCAGAGTAGAAGTAGCTCTTGTTGTCATGCTCGTGGCTGAAGCTGTAAATCAGCGTGCTGCACTGTTTGAGCCCCGGTTTGCCCAGGCTGGCCATACGCTCTTTGGACAGCAGGTGGTTGATCACCGGTTGGTTGCGCTCATCGTGCCAGCCGTCCCAGATATGGCGGTTGTGGTTGGTCAGCAGGCAGTACTTGAGCTGGTCCCCGGCAAAGAACAGCGGCATGCTGGTGGTATGCTTGAGATAGCAGTGCTCGTAGCCTTTGGTACGCACCTGGATCACGCGGTCGTCGTAGTTTTTCCGGGTCCGCTGCTGCGGGGTCTGCTGGCTGCGGTCAATGGCTTCGCGGATGGCGGTATTGTCACTGATCCGTTTCAGTCGCAGCCACCGGAAGCTGTCGTTATCCTTGCTGTCATCAATGCCGACAATTCGGTACTCGGTTTCCAGGTTGAGGCGTTTGTCGCGATAGTCTTCTGCCAGCTTGGGAAAAGTGGCCTTGATGGTTTGCCCCAGGGCGTATTTAAACGCGGACGGGACTTTGAATTTGGCGCCGGAATAGGACAGATCCGATGTGGTGCCATGGACGTGCTGGTTGAACGGCAGCAGCAGGTTGACCGGCGTGCTCATACGCAGCCGGTTTTCCTGACGGGTCAGGTAGTGGCCAAAGCGGATCAGCGAGGCGTCAAACTGGGTATCGCGCAGGGGCGTGCTGGTTTCCGTGACGGTTTGTTTTTGCTGCTGGTGCAGTACCCGGAAGTTATTGCGGGTATTCATCAGCGCTTCATACAGGCCGACCCGGTATTTGCCGCCGAACACTTTGATCCGCTTGTGATAGGTATTGAGCGCGACGTCATCGAGCCAGTGTACTAAGCCGTTGAGCTCATAGGGGCGGCATTCACCGTTCACCCGACCCCGGAGATCGACGATCTGGTAGCAGGGCGCCATGATCCGGTTCAGCTCCATTTTGATCTGGAGTTTCATCGGGCCCGTGGCATCTTGCGTCATCATCTGGAAGACGTCATCGAAATCTTCGCTGTCATAGACGGGAATGAGCTGTTCAATCAATCCTTTTTGAGTATCCGGCAACATAGGCTTTTTGATATAGGAGTCCTTCCGTTATTATCTGCATTTTGCAGCAAAAGTTTAGCGCAGTAGTAACATTTATGACGTTACGCTGTTTTTAATGTGTTTCCGGTCAATAATTGGCTGGAAAATAAGACAAAATATAGGTGAGACATGGCAAAAACCAAGCGCGCATATGTATGTAGTGAATGTGGTGCCGATTTCCCCCGCTGGCAGGGACAATGCAGCGCCTGTGCCGCCTGGAATACCATTACCGAGTTCACGATCCCGAAAACCCGTGCTGCGGTCGGCGGCGCGCCGGCGGCGACCAGCAGTTATGCCGGTTCGGCGACCAAGGTCCAGCGCCTGTCCGAAGTGGAAAGCAAAGATCTGCCGCGCTTTACCTCCGGGATTTCCGAACTCGATCGGGTGCTGGGCGGCGGCATTGTACCGGGCTCGGTCCTGCTGCTGTGTGGCGATCCGGGGGCCGGGAAATCCACCCTGCTGCTGCAAAGCATCGGCTCGGTGGCGGCCACCAAACCATCGCTGTATGTCTCGGGGGAAGAGTCGATTCATCAGATCTCCCAGCGGGCCAAGCGACTGGGCACACAGAACCTCGATAATATCAATGTAGTGGCGGAAACCTCGGTGGAGCAAATCCTTCACCATGTCACCCAGCAGAAAGCCGAGTTTGTGATCATCGACTCGATCCAGACCATGACCGTGGCCCACAACGAATCGGCTGCCGGCAGCCCGAGCCAGGTCAAGGAATCGGCGGCGGCGCTGACCCGGTTTGCCAAGACCGAAGGGGTGACCTTCATGATTGTCGGCCATATCAACAAAGACTCGAACGTCGCCGGGCCGATGCAGCTGATCCACATTGTCGATGGCCTGTTTGCCCTGTCTTCCACGTCGGATGAAAAATTCCGGGTGCTGCGGACCTCGAAAAACCGTTTCGGTGCCGATTCCGAGTCCTGCTTCTTTGCGATGACGGAAACCGGCATGAAGCAGGTGAAGAACCCGTCGGCGATCTTCCTCAGCCGCTCGAACAAGAACCATGCCGGCTCGGTGTGTACCACGCTGTGGGAAGGTACCCGGCCGCTGCTGGTGGAAGTGCAGGCGCTGTGTAACAGCTCGGTGACCGAAGTCCCGCGCCGCCTGACAGTGGGTTATGACGCCAACCGCCTGGCGATGTCGATTGCGGTGCTGGCCCGCCACGGTGGGGTGATGCTCTCGGACATGGATATTTTTGTGAACTGTGTCGGCGGGATCAAGATTGACGAAACCTCGGCGGATATGGCGGTGTTGCTGGCGATTTTCTCCAGTTTCAAGAATGCGCCGCTGCCGCAGGACGTGCTGGTGTTCGGCGAGCTGGGCCTGAACGGTGATATCCGTCCGGCGGCCAACGGCATGGAGCGGATCCGCGAGGCGGCTAAGCAGGGCTTTACCCGGGCGATTGTGCCGAAAGCCAACTTCAGCCGCCAGATCAACGGCATTGACATTATTCCGGTCGAAGATCTGAAAGAGGCGCTGGAAGCCTTTGAGCGGGTCGCGATGTAAGTGCCGCGGCGGTGATTCTGCCGCTGAAAACAGTAAAGATTAAAAAACGAGAGCCTAAACGAGAGCATAGTGTGCTCTCGTTTTTGTTGGTGGGCAGCAATAGCGGTTCCGGGGCTATTGTATCGTCGCATCGCTCCCGGCTGCCGGCTCGCCGACCGGCTGGTTGCTGGCGGTAGTGATGGGCCGGGTGTCGACCGGGGCCTGGGTCAGCTGAACCTGCATCGAGACGATGGTGTTGACCATCTCCAGCAGGGAAGCCCACTGAACCGTGGTTTCTTTCTCGAACAGGGTATCGAAGCTGTCCGGGGTCCATTCGACAAATGGCCGTGGGTTGAGCGCCCGGCCCAGGAAGCGGATCTCATAGTGCAGGTGCGGGCCGGTGGATAGGCCGGTATTGCCGGACCAGCCGATGAGCTCGCCTTTGCGCACGAACTGGCCGCGCTTGACGTTAAAGCGGCTCAGGTGCGAGTAGGTGCTGGCAAAGCCCAGTGAATGGTTGAGCTTGATAAAATTACCTGAGCCTTTTTTGCTCGGACGCACGGCTTCAATCACGCCGTCCGCCGGGGCATAGACAGGGGTGCCGGTGTTGGCGGCAAAGTCCAGGCCGCGGTGGCGCCGGCGTTTGCCGGTGACCGGGTGGACCCGGGTACCGAAGCCCGATGACATGCGGATCCCCGGGGTCGGACTGCCGTTCGGCAGCAGGCGGAACAGGGTGCCCCGCACCGCAGAGCTGACGGCGGCACTGTTGACGCGCTGTGCCAGCGGCACATCTTCGCCGTCGCCTGATTGCAGCCCGAGGATGGTCTCGACATCATCGACCCGCTGGGTCAGGGTTTTGAGTGCGTGTTTCTTTTCTTCCAGCTCCTGGGTCAGGCTCTGGTTGGCGGCATTTTCTTCCGATAACGATGCGATCAGCTCCTGGGTGCGGAAGCTGAGCTGGCTCAGTTGGTGGCTGGCCGCCTGGTTTTGCAGATAGAGCTGATAGACGCTGTAGCTGCCGGCCCCCAGCATGAGCAGAAACGTGCTGAAAAACAGGATGAGATTGCGTTTATTGTAATGGTTCAGCCAGTCCCGGGCAGTAACGCGCTGCGTCGGGGTTGACGGTCGATGGTTGTCGGACATGGTTTATGGTTGCTTTTATTTTGTTTTTGCCAGGGATGTTGCTGTTGTCAGCATTTTTATTGTTATTTGTGCCAGGAGTTGTTGTGACGCGAACGCCTGTTTTGCACTAGGGGTTGTGCAGGTCGGCCAGGTGTTCAAGCTCGCGTTTGAGCAGCGTATCGGTCCCGACGTTGAGTTCGACGAGCCGTTTGAGGTGACTGACACTGTCAATATCAAAATGGTGGATCTGCAGGCGCAGATAATGGCTGTCGTGGTGGACCAGCCGGGTGTCCATGGTCAGGGTGATGTCGCTGTCGTGGAGGGTGAAGCGCACGCGGTAGGTTGGATCGGTTGTCGTGTCGGCTTCAGGTGCCCAGTCAGGCGGGCAGGTGAGCAGCACCCCTTGCAATGACAAATCACGCACTTCTGCCGTCCAAACACGTGTCCCTTGCTGAAGCTCAGCCGGTGCTTGGTATAAAATACGGATAAAGTGTCGACGTTCGGTCATATGCAGGACTTATTGATGTTTTTATCCGCTTAAGTGTAATGAATATTGAGACTTTTCTCCAGAAAATAGCTCACAAAATATGCCGTCCCGGCGCAATTTTGTCGCAAGATAGCGACAGAAAGCACAATTTTCTCCGGCATTAAAAAGGGCTGCCGAGGCAGCCCTGGTTCGCGTTTGATCTTGTTCGCGTTTGACCGTGTTGGCGGTCAAATGCCGTGCCGGTTATTTGGCAATCCGCTTGTACTTGATGCGGTGCGGCTCAGCAGCCTGCGCGCCCAGCGTTTTCTTCAGCCACTCGGCGTACTCGGTGTAGTTCCCTTCGAAGAAGTTCACCTGACCTTCATCACGGTAGTCCAGGATGTGGGTCGCGATGCGGTCCAGGAACCAACGGTCGTGCGAGATCACCATGGCACAGCCCGGGAATTCCAGCAGGGCTTCTTCCAGGGCACGCAGGGTTTCAACGTCCAGGTCGTTGGTCGGTTCATCGAGCAGCAGCACGTTGCCGCCGGCTTTCAGCAGTTTCGCCAAGTGGACACGGTTGCGCTCACCACCGGACAGCTCGCCGATGCGTTTCTGCTGGTCGCTACCTTTGAAGTTGAAGCGCGAGACGTACGCACGGGATTGCAGCTCGAAGTTGTTGATACGGATAATATCCGAACCTTCCGAGATCTCCTGGTAAACCGTGTTGTTGTCGTTCATGCTGTCGCGGAACTGCTCGACAGAGGCCAGTTTCACGGTATCACCCAGCTCGATAGAGCCGGCATCCGGTTGCTCGGAGCCGCTCAGCATCTTGAACAGGGTTGATTTACCGGCACCGTTGGCACCGATGATACCGACGATCGCCCCTTTCGGCACGCTGAAGGACAGGTCGTCAATCAGCACGCGATCACCGAACGATTTGGTCAGGTTGTTAACGTCGATGACCTTGTCGCCCAGGCGCTCACCCGGCGGGATGAACAGCTCGTTGGTTTCGTTCCGGCGCTGGTGGTCGGTGTTGGTCAGCTCTTCAAAGCGTGCCATACGCGCTTTGGATTTTGCCTGACGGCCCTTCGGATTCTGGCGAACCCACTCCAGCTCTTTCTCGATGGTCTTCTGGCGCGCTTTCTCTTGGGAGGCTTCTTGCTTCAGACGGGCATCTTTCTGCTCCAGCCAGGAGGTGTAGTTGCCTTCCCAAGGGATCCCTTCACCACGGTCCAGCTCCAGGATCCAGCCGGCAGCGTTGTCCAGGAAGTAACGGTCGTGCGTGATGGCAACCACAGTCCCGCTGTAATCAACCAGGAAGTGCTCCAGCCACGCCACAGATTCGGCATCCAGGTGGTTGGTTGGTTCGTCGAGCAGCAGCATGTCTGGTTTTTCCAGCAGCAGGCGACAAATGGCCACACGGCGACGCTCACCCCCCGACAGGTGTTTGATTTGGGCATCCCACTCCGGCAGGCGCAGGGCATCGGCCGCACGCTCCAGCTGGTTGTCCAGGTTGTGACCGTCTTTCGCGGCGATCAGGGCTTCCAGCTCGCCTTGCTCTTTGGCCAGCGCGTCGAAGTCCGCATCCGGCTCGGCGTACGCGGCGTACACGGCATCCAGGCGGGTCAGGGCGTGTTTCACATCATCCACGGCTTCTTCCACCACTTCGCGGACGGTTTTTTCTTCGTCCAGGACCGGCTCCTGCGGCAAGTAGCCGACATTCAGGCCCGGTTGCGGACGTGCTTCACCTTCGATATCGGTATCGATCCCGGCCATGATGCGCAGCAGAGTTGATTTACCGGAACCGTTCAGGCCCAGAACACCGATCTTGGCGCCAGGGAAGAAACTCAGGGAAATATCTTTCAGAATTTGGCGCTTAGGCGGGACGATCTTGCCTACGCGCGACATGGTATAGACGTATTCAGCCATATCCGTTTGCGATCTCTAAACTAAATGAAAGGGGTATTTTACCTGTTCTGGACATAAGTTTAACAGCTATGTTCATAATTAGCGGTTAAGATAAACACAGACTGCGCCGGGCCCGGCATCGCGGCAATGTTCAGGAACCGTGGTTCTGTTCAGGATGCCGCGCAGCAAAGGGCCAGCATGAACAGGATGTGTTGCCAGGAGCCGTAAGTAGGATGATGTTGTGATTTGCTTGATTACCCGTAAATTACTACCGATGGTTGTGATCTCGGTAGGTCTGTTAAGCGGTTCGACGGGGCTGGCAGCTTCGCTGGAGCAGCAGCGTGAATGGTATGAGCAAGCCGGGGAGGCGCTGAACCAGGAAGAGATCAGCCGCTACCGCCAGTTGCGCAGTAAGCTCGACGGCTACCCGCTGGTGCCGTACCTTGATTACCGTGACTTCTCCCGCCAGTTGTCGGAGAAAACCCCGGCCGAGGTGGAAGATTTTATTGCCAAGTACCAAAGCCTGCCGTTCAGCACCAGTATTAAGACCCGCTACTTGGAAAAGCTGGCCGAAGATGAACGCTGGCAGAACTTTATTGATATTCAGCCGATGCCGCCGGGCGGGGAAGTGCTGCGGTGTCATTATTACTATGCCCAGAGCAAGCTCGGCAATGCCGAGATGGCCTGGCAGGGCGCCGCCTCGTTGTGGCTGACCGGGAAATCCCTCAGCGATGCCTGCGACCCCTTGCTGAACAAATGGCAGGCGGCCGGACGCAGAACTAATACCCTGATCCTGGATCGGATGTTACTGGTGTTCGAAGAGGGGGAGCGCAGCCGCCTCAACTACCTCAATCGCCAGCTGTCTGGCAAGGGCAAGACCCGGGGCAGCGATGTGCTGGCGTTGTTTGATGCGCCGGAAAACGTCGCCGAGTTTGCCAAACGCAGCCGGGTGACGCCGTTTCACCAGAACCTGACGTTGCTGGCCTATAAGCGCCTGGTGCGAACAGATGTCCGCGAAGCGGTGGCGCAGTATGAGCGCACCATGGCCGGCCAGCATTTTCGCAAGCATAAGCGCCAGCAAATGGCGGATTACACCGCGGCCTGGCTGTTCTCGACCGACGATACAGCTCTGATCCAATGGCGTGACGACAAGCTGAAAACCAGCCAGAGCACCCGCCTGCTGGAGCGGCGGATCCGTATGGCGATCCGCGATGCCGACTGGAAAGCGGTTGCCCAGTGGCTTGAGCGTCTGCCGTCGGCGGCTCAGTCAACCCCGCGCTGGATCTTCTGGCGTGCCCGCCTGATGGCGCTGAGCGGCGATCAGCAGGGCGCGGATGAGGCTTATCGCTCGATCCTAGGGCAGCGGGACTTCTACAGCGCTGCGGCCGCCACGGTGCTGGGCAAACCCATCCTGTATCCGATCAAGAGTCCGGCCAAGCCGCGGGGCCTGATCAAGCAGTACGGCCAGACGCTGAGCCGGATCAAAGAATTGATCGCCATGGATAAGGAGTTCGCCGCCCGGCGTGAATGGCATTACCTGCTCGATGGCATGGACAGTGAGCAGGTGCTGATGCTGGCCACCTATGCGGCCGCCAATAAGTGGCATCACCTGGCGGTGCAGGCCACCATTTCCGGCCAGCTGTGGGATTACATTGAGTTGCGGTTCCCGATTGCCCATAAGTGGTGGTTCGACTTTTTCAGCAAAAAACGCGAGTTGCCGGCCACCACCATGATGGCGCTGGCACGTCAGGAAAGCGCGCTCAATGTCGATGCGGTGTCGCCGGTCGGGGCGCGTGGGCTGATGCAACTGATGCCGGCGACGGCCAAAGAGACTGCCCACAAGCTGGGCCGCAGCTATGAAGGCAAAGGCAGCCTGCTCGATCCCGGGGTGAATATTCGCCTTGGCAGCGGCTATCTGAAAATGATGCTGGAGCAATACGACAACAACCGGATTTTTGCCTTTGCCGCCTATAACGCCGGCCCCGGACGGGTGAAGCGCTGGCGGGCGGAAACCGACGGCGAGCTGGACGTGTACGCGTTTATCGAGGCGATCCCGTTTAACGAAACCCGGGGCTATGTGCAAAATATCCTGATGTTCGAGGTCTATTACGGTGATTTGATCGGCAAGAAAACCCCGCTGCTCAAGGCCAACGAGTTGTCGGCCAAGTACTAGGGGCGCGCGGTTGCGGGCTGGAATGGGCGTTGGGGTTGATCCGGAAGGCAGCATGGCTTGGTTGTCCTCCCGGATCAGGATAGAATCCGGGGCAGAGAACCATCCCTATTTGATGAGGTTGACATGTCTTCCACCCCAGAAACGCCCGATTTCACCGAGTGGCAGCAAGTGCTGGATATTTTCCGCCAGGCCACCGACGAGCAAAAAGATGAGCTGTTACTGAAATTGTTGCTGACCCCGGATGAGCGCAGCGTGCTGCTCACGCGGATCAACATTTTCCACGAATTGCTCAACGGTGAGCGCAGCCAGCGTAAAATCAGTGAACTGCTGGGGGTTGGGGTGGCGACGATCACCCGGGGCTCCAATGAGCTCAAGCACCATGACGACAGCACCAAAGCCTGGTTGTCTGAGCTGTTAAAAGCCCAGCACGTGCAGCAGGACTGAGCATCAAAACCAGCCTTCTGAAAAACACAAACCCTGCCACTTGGCAGGGTTTGTTGTTTCTGGCGTTGCGGGCCGGGATTTACGCCGACACGCCGGATGTTTCTTGGTCCTGGGCCCGGGCCGGGAACAACTCCGGATTGGTAAACGGGATCAGCGCCAGGATCAGCGCCTGCTGATACACCGAGCTGCGGCTCAGCTTGTGATTGGTCAGCATCGCAATCGCGCCGCCTTTTTGTTTCACATTGTGCTGGTTGAACATCTCATCCATCACATCGCCCAGCTCAAGTCCCTGATGGATTTTCTCCATCGCCGCCGGGGGCAGCGGCAGGGAAGCCGAGCGGGATTCGCCGCGCTGGTGATGGTTTTCGATCACCATCCAGGCAAAGGTATACGGGCCGTCGATCCCGGCCTCGATACTGACATAGTAATCGGCATCCGGCCTGGCACGGCGGGCATTGTCCACCCGGTTGCGGGCCCCGGCCAGGGTTTCGTCGGCGCACATGGGTTGGTCGCGCACGTTGCTGGCGACGCTCACCCCTTCAAAATCAAAGTTCAATTCGGGAAATACTTCGGAAAAAGCGTCAGCAACGGCAGCAATTTTGGCTGGATTCGCTGAGGCGACGATCACTGATAACATAAACTTACCTCCACCCCAGCTATTGTACGCACAGTCGGCGCGAAGTCACGCCGCTTGTGTCGGCGGGTTAGCGATCGTAAGCCCAGTCTGACTGGATGATGTAGCCGTGGATCTGGAATTCATCGTTGTTGACGAACAGGTTCGGGAAGTCCGGCTGTGAGGTCGAGAACACCACACCGTCGGCCAGTTGGGTCATGTGATAGAAATCCGGCTCGCTGCCGCGCACCGAGGCAAACACCGGCTGCTTCGGCCGATAGCTGGCTTTGCGGGTCGCCAGGGCATAGCTGCCGACCGGCGCGCATTGGGCGATGTTTTCATTGTCGACCAGCAGGCCCAGGCACTCGTCCCGATCCAGGTGATGCGGGATCGCCCGCTTGCTGACCACATCGACCGAGGCCCCCCGGGTGTAAGAGATGAAATCTTTACGGTGAATAATCGGAATATAGGTGCTGGTGGAGCCATTGGCCGATTCGCTGCTGATGGCTGTCGTCGCCTGCGTGCCGGTGTCGATTTGCCCGGTCAGCAGGTAGCTGATCGAGGTGTTCAACGTTTGGGCAATTTTTTCCAGCTCGCGGACTTCGATACCGTATTTACCGGACAGCTTGCGGCTCATGGTGCCTTGTTGCAAATTGAGCGCTTCACCGAGTTGTTTCTGGCTGATGCCCTGGACTTTCGCCAGGCGCTTAATTCTCTCTAAATATTCCATAATCTATCGCATCCTGCTCACAATGGTTCAATGCAAATCGCATTCGTAAAAGTTATAAAAGATTTTACTTAATACGACCTGAGAGGAAGCATCGGGACATCAAAAGTGCGATTGATTTCGTTAAAGGAATATACCTGCAGGTCATGATGGGTAAAAAACGGGACAAATTTCAAATGGAAAAATAAGCGCCATAAAAACCACAATGTTGAACAGCAGATCACTGTTTTGACATGTATCCAAATTTTGTTGCAAACAATCCGTTGCAAATCAGGGGAGTAGCGCGGGTGAAAAATGCCCGCCGCCGCGTGTTCAAATCATCAATTTATTGAAAACAATACCTTTTACACATGGTTTTTCAGGCTGGGCTTCACAGCGTCTGCGCCAGGAACTGAAATACCCGCTGAACCCGTAAGCTGGTTCTGAGCTCCTGATGACATACCAGCCACATCGACAGCGACAGCGGCGGACCGAACTGGGGAAATGCCCGGACCAAGTCGGACAGGCGGTCGCCGATATCCTCCGGCAGAAAGGTGATCCCGACATGTTGGCGGGCCAGTTCGACATGGAGCGGATGGAACTTGCTGATGACGGGGAAGTTCTCCGGCGACAGCTGCCAGCCGTGCTCCGAGAGGCGGTCGATCACCAGCGATGAGCGATCAAAGCCGATGAAATCGACCTGGCGGACTTTCTCGTCACCGTCTTGTCCCGGTACCGTGTCCAGATATTGCCCGGTGGCGTAGAACCAGACCGGGAGATCGCGGACTTTTTTGGCGATCAGCCCCGGCTGCCGGGGGCGAAAACTGCGAATGGCGATATCCGCTTCGCGGCGCTGGAGATCGCTTACCTCATTGGAGACCACCACTTCGATCTCGATCCCCGGCTCCAGTTGCCGCAGCTTGGCAATGATCGGCGGCAGGCGATACAGGGCGTCGATTTCACTGGCGGCGATGGCGACATTGCCCTGCAGCGACTGCGAGCGCCCGGTTGCGGCGAGTGACACCCGGCTGGCCGCCTCGCCCATCGGCTCGATATGGCTGAGCAGCTCGATGCCGTCTTCGGTCAGTTGCAGATGCTTGCCGATCCGCTCGAACAAGGTCACCCCCAGCGCCTGCTCCAGTGCCGAGACCTGCCGCCCCAGTGTCGTCTGGGCTAAATCCAGCGCCCGGGCTGCGGCTGAAAAGGAGCCTTCTTTGGCGGTGACTAAAAACGCTTTGGCGTGGTTCCAGTCAAAATCTATCGTTTTCCAGTTCATACAATTTTGTATAGGTGATGTGCGCATTTGGCTGATTACAGCCCACTATTGCATGGATATGATGGGCAGGCAAAGGCATTCACCCCAAGAGGAAGGACACATGAGTCGGATTTGCATTGTCGGCGCGTCGGGCAAGCTGGGCCAGTACATGATTGCGCATGCACTGGCCAAAGGCTATCAGATTCATGCCGTGTGCCGGGCGAAAAGCGTCGGCAAGCTGGCGAGATTCAAGGGGCAGATCAGCATCTATCCGGGCGATACCGATGACAGGGCCGTGATCCAACGCGCCGTGCAAGGCTGTGATGCGGTGCTGACCGTGCTGGTGCCCTGGGGCGTGTCGCAATACGCCACCCGGACCGCGCAGGCAGTGCTGGACTTTGCCGCCCCGCAGGCCCGGTTGATTTTCTCCTGCGGCTGGCACATCAGTAAAGACGGCAAGGACCACTACACCTGGCAGCTGAAAACCTTCGTTGCCATTTTCGGTTTTGTGGCGCGGCTGTTTCGCATTGCCGATCTGGCCGATCAGGTCCGCGCCTGCGACACCATTTTCAATAGCGAGCGCCGCTGGACCGTGGTGCGCGGCAGTGACCTGGAAGAAGGCCCCAGCCAGGGCCTGCCGATCTGGCGCGAACATGTCGGCGATCCGGCCTTAGCCAGCAACCTGACCCGCCGCACTGACTTTGCCCTGTTCATGGTCGCAGCGATCGACAACCCTACGTTGATCCACCAGGCCCCGGCAATTGTGGGGGCGGGGGAAAGGCACCGCGGTTGAGAAATCCTTGAAAACATTGCGATTGGTGTAGAATACGAGGTCGCGATAGTACGAACTCAAACTCAGAAGCAATGGATCAATGATGACTGACAAATCAGATCTTTTTATCGATATGGACGAAGTGCAGCAGCTTTGCGGCGCGACGACTTTTGCCAAAGGGGCTGATTTAGCGCTCTCCGGCGTGGTGCGCAATGTCAGTATCAACGGGGATGCAATTTCGGCGCTGGTGGATGGTTCTTACACCTATCAGGTCCAGGTCAATACAGGGAGCACTCTGGTCTGCTCCTGTACTTGCCCGGCAGCAGAGTATCAGGCCATGTGTAAACATGCAGTGGCTGTGGTGCTCACGGTGAGCGAAGTGGATGAGCAAACCGGGAGTGAAAGCGCGCTGATTCACGATCATCTCGCACAGCTGGAAAAAGATGAGCTTTTAGTGATGCTTATGGCTTATCTGGTTGAAGATCCCGCGGCGTGGAATCGACTGTTGACGAAAATTCGCCTCAGTGAGGAAACGCTGTCATATCGGGACCTTAAGTCAATGGTGACGACAGCCTTGCCCCGTTGCGAGATCTGGAGCTGGCGGGATATCGGTGATTACTTTGTGGATGCCGAGGGGCAACTGGACATGGTGTTTGACGCCGTGGATTCGTTGGCGGTGCCGCAGCAGTGGCAGCTGATGTATGACGTTGTAGAGCGGCTGAATGTCGTCCTTGAGCGTATTGACGACTCCTATGGGGCTCGTTTTGGTGTCGAGGCGCTCATCTGTCGCAAAATGCCGGAAGTTTTCGCCAGGTTAGACTGGTCTGAAAAGCAGAAAGCCCAGTGGTTGTTTGAACACCTGACACCTGATGAGTTTGATTTCTTTCCATCCATTGAAGAGCATTTCGCAGATGCATGGAAAGATAATCCGCATTACCTGGCGCTGTGTCGTGAGGCGATAGAGCGCAGTGATGTCAGAGATGAGTCCCCATGGCTGCTGCAAACTTACGTGAAGCCGTTGATCGATAGTGCGACAGATTGGCGGGAAGTTGCCGACCTGAAACAAAAAATCGCGACGCGGACGCATGATTATCTGGCAGTGTGCGAGATGTATCTGACACATGATGAGCCGTTGGATGCAGAGTATTGGCTGAGCAAGGCACGGCAATCGGCCTCAAAGTTCCAACTGGTGGATTGCGATCGGATGTCGGTCAAGATCCGCGTCCGGCAAGGCGAGCTAAAGCCGGCATGGCAGTTGGCCAATCAGATTTTTGAGCAGCACCCAAGTTTTCAGGAGTATCAACAACTGGCTCGGTTTAAAAAGACACACAATATTGAGGACGATGTATTCCTTGCCCGGGTTGAGCAGAAGTTTCAGGCAATTTACCGTCCCAGTAATTCCGGTTACATCTCCGGAGATAACGATGCGCTGGTTGAGTTTTACATGGATACCGGTGCGCTGGAGAAGGCTTGTGAGTGGGCGGCAGATCACCAGCTCAATGCGGATGTGCTGCTTGAGCTTGCTGATCGAATCGTCGATCAAAAGCCGCAGGAAACACTGAGCTATTACGTGCGTGTGGTCTCCGCCATGATTGAACAAACCAACAATGACGCCTACGAAAAAGCCATTAGTCTGTTGCAACAGCTGGAATCCCAGTTGCAAAACCATCCCAATACCCTGGCTGCTTTTTATGTCCAGGTCGAGCAACTGGCACAAACTTATAAGCGAAAGCGCAACATGCTGAAGCTGTTTCAAACCCATTATAACGATTATCTGTAAGCAACCTGCTGTGCTTGGCGCAGAGCGTATTGGATGTGCTGTCACTGATGGCCTTGAGGACACCAAAGCCGTGATTGAATCCATGATTGTCGCCAAATGGCAACCTGACCCGCCGAACCGACTTTGCCTTGTTCATGGTCGAAGCCATCGACAACCC